>CBFGMR010000024.1:0-56634 GCA_965650035.1 uncultured Pseudoxanthomonas sp. | reverse complement strand
GCTCAAGTACGTCTATGAGACCAAGGGCCGCGAACTGGAACAGATGGAAGGCTGACAGGATCGACGCGGGGAACCGGTTGCGCGGCGACTTCCGCGCATCCGGTCTGTCCTGTCTGGGGGTGGGTTAGCTCGTCGACGCGGCGGGCCTGCACCTCATCTTATTCACGCTTGATGGAGCCACGACTTTGAACGCACTCGCTACGCCCTACCGTTTCCGGACCAGCTTGTTGTTGGCCGTTCCCGTAGCCTTGGCATTGCTGGCCTCGAGCTGCCGCGACGAAAAAGCGCCGGCCGCTACAGCCAAAACCGCATCGTCTCCGTGGCCTGCGGTCGCCTGGCCGCTGGCCGAAGATCCCGCCATCGAGAAGCGCATCGATGAGCTGATGGCGAAGATGACGGTGGAAGAGAAGGTCGGCCAGATCGTGCAGGGCGACATCGCCAGCCTGAAGCCGGAAGATGTGCGCAAGTATCGATTGGGTTCGGTGTTGGCCGGCGGCAATTCCGATCCGGGCGGCAAGTACGACGCGTCGCCGGCCGAGTGGCTGGCGCTGGCCGATGCTTTCTATGAAGCGTCGATGGACACCAGCAACGGCGGTCATGCCATCCCGATCCTGTTCGGCATCGATGCGGTGCACGGCCAGAGCAACATCGTCGGCGCCACCTTGTTTCCGCACAACATCGGCCTGGGTGCGACCCGCAATCCGGAACTGATGCGCCAGATCGGCCACGTCACTGCCGTCGAGACTCGTACTACCGGCATGGAATGGGCGTTCGCGCCGACCGTGGCGGTGCCGCAGGACGATCGCTGGGGACGCACCTACGAAGGCTATTCCGAATCGCCCGACGTAGTGGCCAGCTTCGCCGGCAAGATGGTCGAAGGCCTGCAGGGCAAGGCCGGTGCGCCGGACTTCCTGGATGGCTCGCATGTAATGGTGTCGGTGAAGCATTTCCTGGGCGACGGCGGCACCACCGACGGCAAGGACCAGGGCGACACCAGGATCGACGAAGCCGAACTGGCGCGCGTGCATGGGGCCGGTTATCCGCCCGCTATCGCTGCGGGTGCGCAGACCGTCATGGCGTCGTTCAACAGCGTCAACGGCGAGAAGATGCACGGCAACCGGCATCTGCTGACCGAAGTGCTGAAAGGGCAGATGAAATTCGGCGGCTTCGTGGTGGGCGACTGGAACGGCCACGGCCAGGTCAAGGGCTGCACCAACGACAACTGCCCGGCCACGATTGTCGCTGGCCTGGATATGGCGATGGCGCCCGACAGTTGGAAGGGTTTCTACGAAACCGCGGTGGCCGCGGTGAAAGCCGGCACGCTGCCGATGGAGCGCTTGGACGATGCGGTGCGGCGCATTCTGCGGGTGAAGTTCCGCCTTGGCCTGTTCGAGGCCGGCAAGCCTTCGCAACGGCCGTTGGGCGGCAAGTTCGAATTGCTGGGTGCGCCCGAGCACCGCGCAGTGGCCCGTCAGGCCGTGCGCGAATCGCTGGTGCTGTTGAAGAACCAGGGCGGCGTGTTGCCGTTGGATCCGCACAAGACCCTGCTGGTGGCCGGCGATGGCGCCAATGATGTGGGCAAGCAATCCGGCGGCTGGACATTGAACTGGCAGGGCACGGGCACCACGCGTGCGGACTACCCGAACGCCGATTCCATCTGGGAAGGTTTGCAGGCGCAGGTGAAAGCCGCGGGCGGCAATGCCGAACTGGCGGTGGACGGAAAGTACAAGCGCAAACCCGATGCCGCCATAGTGGTGTTCGGCGAAAATCCCTATGCCGAATTCCAAGGCGATATTCCCGATCTGTCCTACAAGTCCGGCGACGACAGCGATCTGCAACTCATCAAGCGCCTGAAGGCCGAAGGCATTCCCGTGGTGGCGGTGTTCCTGAGCGGCCGGCCCTTGTGGGTGAACCGCGAGATCAACGCCGCCGATGCCTTCGTGGCGGCCTGGCTGCCCGGATCGGAAGGCGCGGGCATCGCCGATGTTCTTTTGCGCGACGCGCAGGGCAAGGCGGCGCACGACTTCAAAGGCAAGCTGGGCTACTCCTGGCCGCGCACCGCTACGCAGTTCGCCAACAACGTGGGGCAGAAGGACTACTCACCGCAGTTCGCTTTCGGCTACGGCCTGACCTATGCCGACAAGGGCGACGTCGCACCGTTGCCGGAAGTGTCGGGATTGTCGGGCGAACAGAAAGTCGCCGGCGTCTACTTCGCCCGCGGACGCGCCGCGCCGGGAACCAGCCTGCGTCTGGTAAACGCGCAGGGCCATGCGACCAAGGTCACCACCTTGCCCGCCGCGGTGCAAGACAACAGCCTTCGCGTCGTTGCGGTGGACTACAAAGCGCAGGAAGATGCCTTGCGCTTCTCCTGGGCCGGTACCGGCAAGGCCAGTGCGTTCCTGTTGGCCGATGCTCCCTTCGATGTACTGCGCGAATCCAACGGCGACGTGATGCTGGTATTGACGCTGCGTCCGGAAACGGTGCCGCAGGCGGAGGTGAATCTGAGCGTGGCCTGCGGCGAGGGCTGTGCCGCCGCGGTGTCTTTGCACGACACCTTGGCCGCGTTGCCGAAAGAGCAATGGACTACGTTGGGAGTGCCGCTGAAGTGCTTCGGTGCGGCGGGCGCCGATCTGACGAAATTGAATCAGCCGATGCGGCTGGAGACTGCGGGCGCCTTGCAATTTTCGTTGTCGCGGGTGGCGCTGGGTGCTATCAACGAGGCCGAACACGTGTTCGAGTGCCCCAAGCCCTAGCGATTCGTCACGCGTTTTCTTCCCCGGCACATCCTGCCGGGGTCCATGCCGACCAGGTTTCCAGTTGAGGCTGAAATGACACTATCCCCGATCGATATCGGTATCGTCTTGGCCTACCTGGCCGGCATTTTCGTGCTGGCGCAACTGGTGTCGCGCGAGAAAGGCGGCCACCAGAAATCGGCGAAGGATTATTTCCTCGCCAGCAAATCGCTGCCGTGGTGGGCTATAGGCGCTTCGCTGATCGCGGCCAACATCTCGGCCGAGCAGATCATCGGCATGTCCGGTTCCGGCTACGCCATCGGCCTGGCGATCGCCTCTTACGAATGGATGGCGGCGATCACCCTGCTCATCGTGGGCAAGTTCTTCCTGCCCATCTTTCTGCGCAACGGCATCTACACCATGCCGCAGTTCCTGGAAGAGCGTTACGGCACCAGGATCCGCACGCTGATGGCCGTGTTCTGGCTGGGGCTGTACGTCTTCGTCAATCTCACTTCGATCCTGTGGCTGGGGTCGCTGGCCGTGGCGCAGGTCACCGGCATGGACCAGATGCTGGCGCTGGCGCTGCTCGGCATATTCGCACTGGCCTACCAGTTGTACGGCGGACTGAAAGCGGTGGCGTTGACCGACATCGTGCAGGTGTCGCTGCTGGTGCTCGGCGGCCTGCTGGTGTCGGCGCTGACGCTAAGCAAGATCGGCGACGGTGCCGGCATCGTGGCCGGCTTCAGCAAGCTGTGGCAGGCGCATCCCGAGCACTTCCACATGATCCTGTCCAAGGACAGCCCCTTCTACAAGGATCTGCCGGGACTGAGCGTATTGATCGGCGGCATGTGGATCATGAATGTCAGCTACTGGGGCTTCAACCAGTACATCATCCAGCGCGCGCTGGCGGCCAAGGACATCAAGGAAGCGCAGAAGGGCGTGGTTTTCGCCGCCTTCCTCAAGCTGTTGATGCCGGTGATCGTTGTGTTGCCGGGCATCGCCGCCGTCGTGCTGGCCAAAGACCTGGCGCGTCCGGATCAGGCCTACCCGACCATGATGGCGATCCTGCCCAGCGGCATTCTGGGCCTGGTGTTCGCGGCGCTGGTGGCGGCGATCGTGGCGTCGCTGGCTTCCAAGATCAATTCGGTCGCCACCATCTTCACCCTGGATTTCTACGCCAAGCAACACAAGAACCACGACGAAACAAAACTGGTGCGCGTCGGCCGCATCGCGGCCACGGTGTCCATACTGCTGGCCATCCTGACCGCGCGTCCGTTGCTGGGCAGCTTCGACCAGGGGTTCCAGTACATCCAGGAATACACCGGCTTCTTCACTCCGGGCATCGTGGTGATTTTCGTGCTGGGTCTGTTCTGGAAGCGCGCCAACGAGGCCGGTGCGCTGGCCGCGGCGATCGGTTCGTTCGCGCTCTCGGTGGTGTTGAAGCTGGGCTGGCCTTCGCTGCCGTTCATGGATCGCGTCGGTCTGGTGTTCCTACTGGCCCTGGTGCTGGCGATCGTGGTGTCGCTGGCCAGCAAAGCCTCCGGCGTCAGCGATCGCATCAAGACCAGCGACGTCAGTTATGCGACCAGCGGATCGTTCAATATCGCCAGCGTGGCGGTGGTTGCGATCCTGTGCGCGTTGTACGCCAGTTTCTGGTGAAAGAACCGGCGCTGTCGGGCAGGGCCCGCACCGGATCCATTAACCGACCCGATACTACATCGGGCTGCATTCGCAGCAACTCCGGCCTTTCAGTCGCATAGCGCTATTCAATGGGCGCTTGTTTTGGACAGCAAGTTCAGGACCGCGACACCGCTGATGATGAGGCCCATGCCGACCAGCGCCCACGAATCCAGCTTCTGTCCGTGGAAGAGCCATGCGATGGCTGCGACCAGGACAATCCCAAGCCCGGCCCAAACCGCATAAGCGATGCCGACGGGAATCGACTTCAGGGCCAGGGAAAGGAAATAGAAGGCCGCACTGTAGCCTGCGAGAACTATCAGCGAGGGCATCAGCCTGGTGAATCCCTCGCTGCTTTTCAGCGCCGAAGTCGCCACCACCTCGCCAACGATTGCAATAGCCAGAAAGAGCCAGTTCTTCATCGCGTGTCTCCATAGAGCGGGGCGGCATTCTGCTCGCCAAAGGCGCGATAAAACAGTCTTGTTCTTCGGTCGATGCTGTGAGCGCTTTCGCTGAAATCCGGAGCGTCCAGCCGCGGTACCGGCGTATCACTTCCGGTGGCAGCAGCGGTTCCGATTCGACTTTCGGTGCGACGTAGGCGTCCAGTGCATCGCGCACCATACGCTGCGCCTCAGGAACGTCGGGCCAATGCCGTGGCCATCGATGAAGCGACAAACGGTCTAGCGTTGTAATCGACCTTACAGAATCCTTTCGAAACGATCCAAAGAGCAGCACCGAATTTTCGCGACGATCCGATTGCCGGGATGTGAAATATTTACATTGCGAAATCTGCAATAAAGGCGCCGGGCCATGCCGTTCGAGAACCGAAAACAGGGCAGGCTCTGCATTCAACGTTGCCGGGAAGCGCCACGCACCATGCAGGATTGGCTCGATCCAAATACGCGTCTGCGACATGGCGGCGCGACGGAAGCGCTGGGCACTAGGGACCGATCAAGGCTTCCAGGAGCTTGCATGCCACGAGCTGCTTTTTTACCGGCATCTGGCGCAAAAGGTCCAGCACCCGGCTTTCGATATCGTCCTGCGCGAAATCCCACGCGACCGCAGCGGTACCGGATTCTGCGTAAAAACTGCTGTTATCGGGGCCTCTCCCGGTCGCCAGCCATTCGAAAGTCGCACCGGTAACCACCGCCAGTTTCGACAGGTGTTCGACGCTGGGATGAGTGCCATTCTCACTTTCCCATTGGGCAACAGCGCTTCTTTGGACACCGACAAGCAGCGCAAGCTCGGTCTGGGACAGCTTGGCGCTGTTCCGCAATTTACGGATACGGCACGGCATCGACATCATTCAATCCCCCAAGTGCGGATGTAAGCGATTCTGACTGCTAAACAACTCTTACCGAAAGTTGTAGTCAACCGCTGACGCATGTTCAATTTTCCCCTGCGGCCGATAGTAGTCGAATCCAACGCTAAGGCGTGCTAACCCAAATCACAGTTATTGAAGGTTGACCGCTTTTGTAAGCCGCCATATTAATCCCCCAAGTAGCGGCGCACCGGTACCTCCCGGCGGCGAAAGACTCGCTGGCGCTACGGCATCGACTACATGGGGAGTGAGCCGATGAGGGATCGTTCGGTTATGGGGATGTGCGCGCGTGGACGATTCGTCCGCATGGCATTGACGGCTTGCCTGTCTGCGCTTGCCTTTTTTTCGGTTTCGCCGCCGGTTCGCGCCCAGACTGGGTGCACGGCGGGCGCATGCGTGTCGGCAGGCCCGCGCCTGGTGCAGGTGGACAGTACCCAAGGGCCTTTGCTCAACTTGCTGTTGAGTACGCTGTTGCCTGGCACCACGGTCAATGCGAGCGTGTTGGACTGGAATGCATTGGCGCAGTCCGACATCAACTTGAATGCCTTGATCGCGCAGCTGGGCGTGAACCTGGGCCTGAGCGATACCAGCCAGATACTCAATTCCGATATAACTTTGGGCCAGCTGCAACTGGCGATGGCGCAGGTCTTGCAGGCCGATGGCAACACTGCAGCGGCCAATGCGCTGAACGCGTTGCCGCTGGGCGTGCCAGGCCTGGTCGGCACCATTCGTCTTTCGGACTTACTGCAGATCGCATTGCCGCCTGGTTCGCTTGCATTGGTGGAATTGGACCTGCTGGATCTGGTGACCGGCGCGGCGCAGCTTTACAACTACCGCAACGTTCTGACTACGCCGCAACCCATCACCGTCAACACGGCAGCATTGGGTTTGACCGGCCTGGCCAACCTGCAGCTGTGGCTCCAGGTAGTGGAACCTCCCGTTTACGTCTGCGGGCCGCAAGGCGTCTCGTTCCACACCGGCGCCATACGCGTCAAGCTCAACGTCGATGTGGTGCAGGGCCTGGATCTGACGGCGGTCACCAATGCGATCAATGCGCTGGGCCTGGGGCTGACCAACGTCACCCTGACTGCGGACGTGCTCAAGCTGCAACTCTATGCCGACATAGCACGCGCCGAAGGCACCATCACCGCCGTGGATGCGCTTGCCGGCACGGTGAGCTTCAATGCCCGTCCGGGCCTGGTGAATTTCTACGTCGGCACAGTGGCCGACAGCGTGTTCTTCAATCGCACCACCGTGATCACCGATGCGGTGGTCACGCCCGTCACCATCAACAATCTCGATCTTCGGTTCAACGTCAACCTGTTGGGCGTTGGCCTGGTCGCGGTGCGCGTTCCACTGACGGTGACCGCGCGCGCAGCGGCAACCGGATCTCCCTCGCTTCAGAGTTTTACCGTCAACGCACCCTATCCGCAAACCCGTACCGCAAGCAGCGGAACGGTGAGTGCGGGAACGCTGGTCGTGGATCTGTTGAACACCCTGGATATCAATGTCACCAGCGGCACGCCGACGGTGACGTTGCTGGGCCTGCCGATCGGCGTGCCGCCTGCGTTGGTCCCGATCCTGAATTCGGTGGTCAGCGCAGTTGAGGCCAGTCTGGGATCGACCGCCACCGCAGTGCTGCAACCGGTGTTCAATGCGCTGTTGGGCGGCTTGGTCGATAACCTGCTGGGCTTGCTGGGCATTCGCGTAGGCAACGCGGTGTTCACGGTCGAAGGCATTGCGCGGTCCTGCGCCGCATTGCTGACTTTGGCGAAGGTGCTGCAACCGGTAGAAGACCCCGGGCTATTCAATCTGAGCGTAAGCCAGAGCGGTACCTTGGTGGCATCGGCCAGCGACGTTGGCAACGGCGGTGCGACCGCGCCTGCAGTCACCACGCCGGGAGCGGCGTACGACTTGGCGGAAGCCGCTGGCACCGGCACCACGCTCGGTCGCTATGTCAGCACCTGGGCGTGCACCGACCAGAACGGAACCCAGATAAGTTCCGGCACCGGAAGCAGCTTCTCGTTATCGGCTCCCGCGCTGACGCCCGATCCGGTCACCATCACCTGCAGGATCACCAATCGGACCCGCCAGGCGGATGTGTCGGTCACCAAGTCCGACGGCAGCGGCACCTACACGCCGGGCGATACCGCAACCTACTCGATCACCGTCAGCAACGCCGGGCCCGACGCGGTCGTCGGTGCGGCCGTCAACGACGTCCTTCCCCCCGGCGCGACGCTCTCGGCCCCGTGGACCTGCATCGCAACCGGCGGCACCTGTGCTGCCGCCAGCGGCGGCGCTGCAGGACAACAGAGCGTCAGCGTCACCGTCGACCTTGCCGCGGGCGGGCAAGCCACGATCACCGTACCCGTTGCGTTTAGCGCCGACCCCGCAGCGTATTGATTCGAAGCAGGCCTACGCAAGAACGACAGGCAATGGATTGGGGAACGCAAATGGCCAGTAGGGAAAACGCGGTAGCCACGTACGGCGGGGACACGGTTATGCGACAGCGCACTCTTGCACTACCGCGACCCCTATCCACCGGCGCGAGCGTTCTGCTTGTGCGCTACGCCGTGGCGGCCTCGATATTCCTGGCCGCCTTGACGGCAGCTTCCAATGCATTCGCCCAGACTTACCCCGGCACTCTGTCCAACACGGTCACCGTGACGCTGCCGGGGGACACCTCCGATCCGGCGGCCGGCAACAACAGCGCCACCGACAACAACGCGCTTGCGCTGCAGGCCGACGTGACGGTTCTGAAAACGCTGATCAGCGCTTCGCCAGCGCTGGCCGGCTCCCAGGTCACTTATCGGATACAGGTCAGCAATGCCGGCCCTTCTCTGGCATCGGGTGTGACCGTCATCGACACCTTGCCCAGTGAGTTGAGCGCGATCGGCTGGACATGCGCTCCTGTCTCGGCAGGATCGAGCTGCAGCGCGGCTGCGGGAACCGGCAACCTCAACTTGTCGGTGACGCTCGCCGTAGGCGGCGCCGTCGTCATTGATGTCACCGGCACCGCTCCGCTGGCGACTCCGGCAACCATTGGCGCCAATACAGCCAGCGTCTTGCTGCCGCCCTCGGTCACCGACCCCAACCCTGGCGACAACACCAGCACCACGCCACCGATCGCGGTGCTGGCCAATCCGCTGATAGCCAACGACGACGATGCCAGTGCGAGTCCAGTACCTGGACTTGCCGGAGGAATCGCGGTGGCCAACGTGCTGGCCAACGACAACCTCAATGGTTCGGTGGCTACGCTCGCCGGTGTGGATCTGAGTTTGGTCAGCCCGGCCAGCGACCCGGGCGTATCGCTCAACACCGGCAATGGACAGGTAACGGTTGCACCCGGCACGCCCGCGGCGACGTACACGCTGACCTACCGCATCTGCGAGCGGAGCAACCCGACCAACTGCGATACGGCGTTGGTGACCCTGGTCGTGTCGCCCGCAGTCATCCAGGCGGTCGACGACAACGCTGGACCGTTGAACGGAAACACCGGCGGCATCGGCGTGGTCAATGTGTTGTCCAACGACACGGTGGACGGCGGTCCGGCAAGTCTCTCCCAAGTCACGCTGACGCCGACCAACGGCGGTCCGTTGACGATCAATCCCAGCGGCAGCGTGGACGTTGCGCCGAACACTCCCGCCGGAACCTACACGGCGACCTACCAGATCTGCGAGCAATCCAACCCTGGCAATTGCGACAGTGCGGTAGTGACGGTGGTGGTGGCTGCGGCGGCGATCGACGCGGTCAACGACACCGCCGGTCCGGTATCGGGCACGGCCGGTGGAACGGCGGTGATCAACGTACTGAGCAACGACACGCTCGACGGCGTGGCGGTGGTGCCGGCGCAGATCACTTTGACGCCGACCAACAGCGGTCCGCTGACCATCAACCCGGACGGCACGGTGGACGTGGCGCCGGGCACGCCGGTCGGCACGTATACGGCCAGCTACCAGATCTGCGAAATCCTCAACCCGGCCAACTGCGACACCGCCACGGTATCGATAGCGGTGGAAGCGGCGCTGATCAATGCCGCCGACGATACCGCCGGTCCGGTCAATGGAGGACCCGGCGCGATTGCGGTGACCAACGTGTTGAACAACGACACGCTCGACGGCGTAGCGGTGGTGCCGGCGCAGATCACCCTGACGCCGACCAACAGCGGTCCGCTGACGATCAACCTGGACGGCACGGTGGACGTGGCCCCGGGCACGCCGGTGGGCACTTATACGGCGACCTACCAGATCTGCGAGAACCTCAATCCGGCCAACTGCGACACCGCCACGGTGACGGTGACCGTAAGCACGGCCACGATCAACGCGGTCGATGATCTGGCCGGTCCGGTCAATGGCGCCAGCGGCGCTACGGCGGTGACCAATGTGCTGGGCAACGATCTGCTCAACGGCGTGGCGGTAGTGCCGGCGCAGATCACCCTGACGCCGGCCAACAGCGGTCCGCTGACGATCAACCTGGACGGCACGGTGGATGTCGCACCGAACACGGCCGCCGGCAGCTACACGGCCAGCTACCAGATCTGCGAGAACCTCAACCCGACCAACTGCGACAGCGCCACGGTGACGGTCAGCGTCTCGGCCGCCACCATCGATGCGGTCAACGACACGGCCGGTCCGGTTCCCGGAGCCAGCGGCGGCACGGCGGTGACCAACGTACTGACCAACGACACGCTCAACGGCGCAGCGGTGGTGCCGGCGCAGATCATCCTGACGCCGACCAACAGCGGACCGATCACCATCAATGGCGACGGCACCGTCGATGTCGCACCGAACACGGCCGCCGGCAGCTACGCGGCCAGTTACCAGATCTGCGAAATCCTCAACCCGGCCAACTGCGATACCGCCATCGTCAATGTCACCGTCGGCGCCGCTTCCATAGACGCCGTCGACGACACCGCAGGACCCGTAAGCGGAGGAACGGGCGGATCCGGCGGCGTTGCGGTGATCAATGTGCTGGCCAACGATCTGCTCAACGGCGTGGCGGTGGTGCCTGCGCAGGTGACGCTGATCCCGGCCCGCAACGGTCCCATCACCATCAATCCGAATGGCGCAGTGGACGTCGCAGCCAATACACCGGCCGGCACTTATACCGCCAGCTACCAGATCTGCGAGAACCTCAATCCCACCAATTGCGATACCGCCACGGTGACCGTCATCGTGGCCGCCGCGGTGATCGTCGCCAACGACGACGATGCAAGCGGCATGCCGATCGCCGGTCACGCCGGCGGAACGGCCGTGGCCAATGTACTGGCCAACGACAGCCTCAACGGTGCGGTTGCCAGCGTGGTCGATGTAGTCCTCAGCATCACTGTTCCACCGGGCAATGCCGGCGTCGTCCTCAACACCAGCAATGGCCGGGTCGATATCGCGCCCGCCACGCCAGCGGGCAGTTACAGCCTGACCTACCAGATCTGCGAGCAATCCAACCCTGGCAATTGCGACAGTGCGGTAGTGACGGTGGTGGTGGCTGCGGCGGCGATCGACGCGGTCAACGACACCGCCGGTCCGGTATCGGGCACGGCCGGTGGAACGGCGGTGATCAACGTACTGAGCAACGACACGCTCGACGGCGTGGCGGTGGTGCCGGCGCAGATCACTTTGACGCCGACCAACAGCGGTCCGCTGACCATCAACCCGGACGGCACGGTGGACGTGGCGCCGGGCACGCCGGTCGGCACGTATACGGCCAGCTACCAGATCTGCGAAATCCTCAACCCGGCCAACTGCGACACCGCCACGGTATCGATAGCGGTGGAAGCGGCGCTGATCAATGCCGCCGACGATACCGCCGGTCCGGTCAATGGAGGACCCGGCGCGATTGCGGTGACCAACGTGTTGAACAACGACACGCTCGACGGCGTAGCGGTGGTGCCGGCGCAGATCACCCTGACGCCGACCAACAGCGGTCCGCTGACGATCAACCTGGACGGCACGGTGGACGTGGCCCCGGGCACGCCGGTGGGCACTTATACGGCGACCTACCAGATCTGCGAGAACCTCAATCCGGCCAACTGCGACACCGCCACGGTGACGGTGACCGTAAGCACGGCCACGATCAACGCGGTCGATGATCTGGCCGGTCCGGTCAATGGCGCCAGCGGCGCTACGGCGGTGACCAATGTGCTGGGCAACGATCTGCTCAACGGCGTGGCGGTAGTGCCGGCGCAGATCACCCTGACGCCGGCCAACAGCGGTCCGCTGACGATCAACCTGGACGGCACGGTGGATGTCGCACCGAACACGGCCGCCGGCAGCTACACGGCCAGCTACCAGATCTGCGAGAACCTCAACCCGACCAACTGCGACAGCGCCACGGTGACGGTCAGCGTCTCGGCCGCCACCATCGATGCGGTCAACGACACGGCCGGTCCGGTTCCCGGAGCCAGCGGCGGCACGGCGGTGACCAACGTACTGACCAACGACACGCTCAACGGCGCAGCGGTGGTGCCGGCGCAGATCATCCTGACGCCGACCAACAGCGGACCGATCACCATCAATGGCGACGGCACCGTCGATGTCGCACCGAACACGGCCGCCGGCAGCTACGCGGCCAGTTACCAGATCTGCGAAATCCTCAACCCGGCCAACTGCGATACCGCCATCGTCAATGTCACCGTCGGCGGGGCCACCATCGATGCCGTCGATGATGTAGCCGGACCGGTCAACGGCGCCACCGGCGCTATCGCGGTAATAAACGTACTGACCAACGACCAATTGAACGGCGCGCCGCTGTCGCCGGCTTTGGTTACCCTGATCCCGACCAACGTTTCGCCGCTGACGATAAACGCCGATGGCAGCGTGGACGTCGCTGCCGGCACGCCCGGCGGCAGTTACAGCGCCAGCTACCGCATCTGCGAAAACCTCAATCCGGTGAACTGCGACAGCGCGGTGGTCACGGTGACGGTATCGGCTGCCGTCATCGATGCAGTCGATGATCAGGCAGGACCCGTCGGCGGCGCGCAAGGCGCCACGGCGCTGATCAACGTGCTGGACAACGACACCCTGGGCGGCGCGCCCGCCAATTCCGGCAACGTGCTGCTGGCGCCCGTCTCGCTGGGACCCATCACGATCAATGCGGACGGCACGCTGGACGTCGCCGCCGGAACCCCGCCCGGAACCTATACCGCCGGCTATCGCATCTGCGATGCAGGCGATGCCTCCCGTTGCGACAACGCCATCGCCACGGTCGTGGTGGTCGCCACCCTGGTGGAAGCGGTGGACGACGCCGGTTCCACCCCCCAGAACGTCGCCCTGACCGTGCCGGTGCTTGGCAACGATCTGTACAACAACGCGCCGGTCCAACCGTCGCAGGTGACCATAACCGCCGCCACGGATCCGGCGCACGGCACCGTGACCATCGCCGGCAACGGCGTCGTCAGTTATATGCCCGACGCCAACTACAGCGGCGCCGATACGTTCGACTACACGGTCTGCGAAACCCAGGCGCCCTCCAGCTGCTCCACCGCCACGGTAAACATCGTGGTCCTGGCCAACCAGGTGACGGCCGTGGACGACCAGGCCACTACCGTACAGCCCGATCCGGTAGTCATTGCCATATTGACGAACGACACCTCTGCCGGCGCGCCCCTGGATCCGGCTTCGCTGACGGTTTCGTCCGCGCCGGCGAACGGCATCGTGGTTTGCGCGCAGGGCGCGTGCACCTACACCGCCAGCGCCGGCTACTCCGGACCGGACAGCTTCGTCTACAGCATTTGCGATGTTTCCCAGCCGGTGCGGGTGTGCGACTCGGCGACCGTTACCGTGACCGTGCTCGCTACGCCGGTGCTGATCAGGTTGACCAAGCAGGCCGGGCAGAGGACCGCGCGTATCGGCGACCTGGTGCGCTATACGGTGACCGCCGAGAACATAGGCGAAGTCGATGCGATCGCCGTGTCCCTGCTCGACGCCGCGCCTGCCGGATTCACGCTGGTGGACGGCCAGGTGCAAGTGGACGACCTGGACGATTCGGGCACGGTCGTCGCAACGCGGCCCATGCGCGTCGACGCCCTGGACATACCGGTGGGCAGCCGCGCGAGCATCGTCTACTACCTGCGGATCGGTGCCGGCGTCGGTCCGGGTGTGCATACCAATCGTGCGGTGATGCAGGATGCCGCCGGCGAGGCCATCAGCAACGTGGCCACGGCCGATGTGGAAATAGAGTCGGATCCGCTGTTGGAAGACAGCCTCATCCTCGGCACCGTATTCAACGACCTCAATGGAAACGGCACGCAGCAGCCGGGCGAGCGAGGACTGCCAGGGGTTCGCATCGGTTCGGTGGAAGGCCTGATCATGGAAACCGACGCCTACGGACGTTTCCATCTGGTGGGCATCAGCGGAGGCGCTTCGGCCCGCGGCCGCAATTTCATCCTCAAGGTGGACACGGCCACTTTGCCGGCCGGCAGCACCTTCACCACTGAAAACCCGCGGGTTCGCCGCATTACGCCGGGCATCCCGGTGCGCTTCGACTTCGGGGTGAAGATTCCCGACGGCAGGATCGGCGGTGGAAGCGCCAAGGCCATGGTCGAGCTGGGCGAGGTGTTCTTCGAGTCCGGACGCGCGACCATCGATCCGCAGTACGAAGATCTGTTCCAGAAAATACTCGAGCCCATCAAGTCGGCCAAGGGCGGCCGCTTGCTGATTACTGCCCACGCCGACGCCGAAGATCTCGCCCTGCGCAGAGCGCAGGCGGTGCGCACCGCACTGAACGAGAAGCTGGACGCGGCCATCGCTGCGCAGACGGCCATCGAACTGCGTACCGAGATCGATAGCTCCGAAGCGCTCGTCACTCTGGATTCGAATGTCGTCCTGGGCGACCTGCTGTTCGATACCGACCGCGCGACGATCCGGCCGCAGTATCGAAAACTGATCGAACAGGTTGCCCAGAACATCAACCAGCGGGGAACAGGAACGATAGAGATCGCCGGCCATGCCGACATGCGCGGAAGTGTCGAGCACAACCTCGCGCTCAGCCAACGACGGGCCGATGCGGTTTTCCGGGCGATCGCCGCCTTGATTTCGGAACAGGTGCGGCAGCGATTGCGCGTGGTGGTGTCCGCAACCCCTACGCCCCCGGCGATGTCGGCAGGAGCCAGAAAATGATCATGACCACAAAGCAGTCGTCGGTGAAATTGATCGTTCTGGCTTTCCTGATGCTGGCGGCGATGCCGCTCGCCGTGCCGGCATGGTCTGCCGAAACACCCAAGGCGCAGGCGCCGGACTGCGGCCCCGAGGCCTGCCGCAACGGCGACGATCTCATCTTCCGTATCCACAGCTATGGCGAAACCCGACCGGCTCGCGCCGGCGACGACGAGTCCGCATTGCAGGCCAGTCGCCGGGTGCAGATAGCCGCAGTGCAGGACAATCGCGGCACCAGCGGCGTCGGTGAGGAGGGCCGGGCGGTGATCTCCGCGGAAACCAGCATCGAGCTGCCGCAGGGCGGCCTGGTGTGGGCGACCGAGGATCCGGCATTGGCCGTGCCCGTGCTCAACGTGCAGGGCGCTTCGGTAGTCGCCTTCGAGCAAGGCCGCATCGCGGGCCCGGTTCGCTTCCATGCCTACAGCAACTATCCGGCATTCATCGAGCGCCTTGAGGTGCTCATCTATCGCGGTAGCGATACCGATCTGGTCGCTCCGCTGGCGACGGTACCCGTGCCTATCGGCATCGTCGGCAGCGCCGATTGGGACGGCGTCTTGCCGGCCGGCATCAATCTGCGTCTGGGCGATGAGCTGCTGTATGTGGCTCGCGCTTACGGAGCAGAAAACGCGTTCGATGAAACCCATGCCCAGCGTTTGCGGCTGGTCACCCCCGCCGATCTCGCCCGCAACGCCGTGTCCGCCCAGGACCAGGCGCAAAAGACCCTGGGCGTGGCGCTGGACGCGGACTCGGCGCAGTCCCGCCAGATCAGCAATGCGGTCTACGGACGCAACGCGCTGCGGACGCAGAACATCGCATTGAACGGCTCGCGCATCCGCTTGCAGGGCCAGGATATCGCTACCGGCACACGCCTGAGCATCAACGGCCAGAACATTCCGGTCGACCAGGAAGGCAAGTTCGCCGCCGAGTTCCTGGAGCCGGTAGGCACCCATCGCTATCTGGTGGCCGCCACTTCCGACAACGCCACGGTCGAGCGAGCCATAGACTTGGACGTCACCGGCCGCTATACCTATCTGGTGGCGATGGCCGACCTGACCCTTTCCCAAAACGACGTAAGCGGAAACGTCGAACCTTTGGCCGGAGACGAGAACTACGAAGACGGCTTCTTGAGCGAAGGCAGGTTGGCGTTCTATCTGAAGGGGAAAGTACGCGGCAGGTTCCTGCTCACCGCCCATGCCGACACGCGCGAGCGCGACGTCGAGCATTTGTTCGACGGGTTCCTGGACGCCGATCCGCAGGACATCTTCCGCCGGCTCGATCCTGATCTGTACTACCCGGTGTATGGCGACGATTCCAATACCTATCGCGATGTCGATACCCAGGGCAAGCTCTACGTCCGCGTGGATTGGGACCAGAGCCAGGCGTTGTGGGGAAATTTCGCCACCGGTTTCACCGGCACCGAATACGGCCAGTACAACCGCTCGCTCTACGGCGCGGCATTGAACTGGCGCTCGCGTCCGGCCACCGCCTTGGGAGAGCCGCGCTCGTTGCTCAAAGCATTCGCCTCCGAGGCGCAGACGGCACTGGGCCACAGCGAGTTCCTGGGCACCGGGGGCAGTCTGTACTACCTGCGTCATACCGATGTGCTGCGCGGTTCGGAACAGGTGGTTCTGGAAGTCCGCGATCCCACTACCGGCCGTACCGAAGCACGGGTGAATCTGCGCCAGGGCGTGGACTACGAGATCGATGCGCTGCAGGGCAGGCTGTTGTTGACCCGGCCGCTGGCCCAGCTGACGCGCGAGAACGTGCGCACGCTCAGCCGCGATACTCCGCTGGACGGCTACGAACAGCTGCTGATTGCGGATTACGAATACGTGCCGGTCGGATTCGACGCGGACGATGTCAGCATGGGCTTGCGCGGCCGGCACTGGTTCGGCGAGCACCTGGCGTTGGGTGCGACCTATGTCGATGAGAATCGAAGCGGAGACGACTACCTGCTGCGCGGCGCCGACCTGACCCTGCAAGCGGGCCGGGGCACCTATCTGAAACTGGAGGCCAGCCGCAGCGAAGCGACGGCAGCGCCGCTGTTCTATTCCGACAACGGCGGACTCAGTTTCATCCAACGCAACGCAGCGGCAGGCGCGCGATCCGGCGACGCCCGCGCGGTCGAGGCGCGGGTCAATCTGAAAGAGCTGGGCTGGACGAAGCAGGAATGGACCGTAGCGGCGTGGTGGCGAAGCGTCGATGCCGGATTCTCGGTCTCGCGCTTCGATACCGGGACCGCGACGGAGGAATACGGCGCCGAATTCCTGGGCTATTTCACCGACAACCTCAGCCTGTTCGGGCGCTACACCTACGCCGAACGCGGGGACGCGTCGCTGGAGCAGACTCAACTGACCGCCGACTGGCGGATCGGAAGCGACGGGAGTTTCGGCGCCGAACTTCGCCGCGTGGACGAACGCACTGCCGCCGACAGCACGGTGGGCATGCTGGCCGCGGTCAGTTACCGCCACCACGTTACCGAAATGCTCGAATTGTATGGAGTGGGCCAGTACACCCTCGACGACGATGGAGGGCGTTACGCGCGCAACAATCTGGCCACGGTGGGTGCGCGCTATCTGTTCGGGGATCGCTCCAGCGCAGGCGCCGAAATCAGCAGCGGCAGTCGCGGGCACGGCGGAAAGCTGGATCTGGAAACGCGCGTGGGTCCGGACCATACGTTGTACGGCGCCTACAGTTACAGCACGGACACCACTTCGCGGGACCCGCTGTTCGACCGCGGCCTGCAATCGGGCTGGACCCTGGGCCAGCGCTGGCGCCTGAACAACCAGACCAACGTGTACAACGAGAGCCAGTACTTGAAGGACACGCACAGCGAAAGTGCGGGCCTTGCCCACACCTTCGGCCTGGATTTCACGCCTTCGCCGGGATGGAACCTGGGCTTTACCGTGATGGACGGAGACCTCGATTCGAGTTCGGGACACGTGGACCGCAGGGCGTACAGCATCAGCGGCGGCCGGACCGATCCGCGCACGCAATGGTCCAGCAAGCTGGAGTACCGCAAGGACAGTGGCGCCGAGCAGCGCGAGCAATGGGTCACCACCAATCGTCTGCTGTTCAAGATCAACGAAGATTGGCGCATCGCCGCGCGCGCCAACTACGCCGACACCCAGGACGATCTGAGCTCGGCGGCGAGCGCGAAATTGGCGGAGGCCAACGTGGGATTCGCGTGGCGTCCGCACGACAACACGCGGTGGTCGGCCTTCGGCAAGTACACCTACTTGTACGACGTGGCCACCCTGGGACAGGAAGGCGGCAACCGTTACGACCAGCGTTCGCAGATTCTGTCTTTCGAAGGCATCGCCCAACTCGATGATCGTTGGGAACTGGCGGGCAAGGTGGCCAGCCGGCGGGGCGACTATCGCATTGGCCGCGGTACCGGCCCTTGGTTGAACAGCGACGTGGAATTCGCAGCGGTACAGGTGCGGTACCACCTGATCGCCAAGTGGGAAGCGTTGGCGGAATACCGCTGGCTCGGAGTGACCGACGGCGGCGACAAACGGGGTTGGCTGGTGGGCGTGGACCGGAAAATCAGCGACAACTTCAAGATCGGCGTTGGATTCAACTTCACCGAGTTCGATGACGACCTTACCGACCTGGAGTACGACAACCGGGGTTGGTTCCTGAATCTGTCTGGCTACTATTGAGGGTAACCGTCACGCGAACGCACGCGACCGAAGGCAATGATTCTGTCGGTTTCCGGCATTCCGGTCATGGTCCGGCCTTTCTTTCCGGATACGGGCCCGCAGCGATTACGCCGCGTGGAAGTGGCGTTTGAAGGCGACCTCTCCCGTCGGATCGGCATCCAGTTCACGGGCGTAGCGATGGCCTTCATAGACCGCATGTGCGATGAGTCCCGGCGCATGCGCATCGCCGATGCAGCGCACGGAACGGATGCCGGCATCGGCCCATTCGGCCTGGCGCGAGAGTAGCGCCTGGTAGAGGGAATCATCGGGCAGCCTTGCGGTGATGGCCACGACCGCATCGCATTCCAGCACGCGCGGCTTACCGCTCCAAACCTGTTCCAGCGACAGCGTCGTGCCTTCGAAACCGTTGGGGTTGTGCGACACCAGCTGTTCGACTTCAAGCCCGGCCATGCGGACCTGGATATGCCGGTACTCCAGCGTGTGTACGCTCCACGAAGCGATGGTGTCGTCGGCGGTCAGATAAGCGACTTCGCAACCGTGCTTGCGCAATGCTTCGGCGACCACGCTGCCCAGATAGAAATAGTCGTCGTCGAAAATGACCACCCGGCCTTGCGGCAGGCGACCGTCCATGATGTCGTCGGGTGTGAAGAGGCGGTCGTTGTCGGCGAATCCCGCTATCCCCAGTCCGTTGCTGCGTCCGTAGCCGTCGCGGCGCCAGTGGCAGCCGGTGGCCAGCACCACATGTTCGGCGCCGAAGTCGAGCACGTCCTGCGCGGTCAGTTGCGAATCCTGGTAGATGCTTACGTTCTCCATTTTGCCGATCTGGCCGACGCGCCAGTCGCGCACGCGCGCCCATTCGGACAATCCGGGCAGGCGGGACTCGCGGGTAACGCGGCCACCGAGTTCCTTGCGGCCTTCGGCCACATTCACTTCATAGCCGCGCTGCCCCAGGGCACGCGCCGCCTCCAGCCCCGCCGGGCCGGCACCGACCACCAGCACGCGCGATTCGGATTGCCGCTCGGCGATGGTTTCCGGATGCCAGTCCTTGCGCCACTCTTCGCCCATGGTCGGGTTCTGCGTGCAGCGGATCGGCGAAATGGTCATGTCGCCGGAGACGCAGATGTTGCAGCCGATGCATTCGCGGATGTCGTCGATGCGGCCTTCCTCGATCTTCTTCGGCAGGAAAGGATCGGCTATGGACGGGCGCGCGGCGCCGATCATGTCCAGCACGCCGCGTTTGATCTGCGACACCATGGTGTCGGGCGAAGTGAAGCGGCCCACCCCGACCACCGGCTTGCTGGTGGTCTTCTTGACGAAATCGATGAAGGGTTCCTGCGCGCCTTCGGCCGCGAAGCGCGAGGGTAGGGAATCGTTGTACCAGGCGGCCATATTCACGTCCCACAGGTCCGGAATCTCGGCCAGCATGCCGACGATGTCGCGCGCCTCGTTCAATTCCACGCCGCCCGGGCCCAGCAGTTCCTCGGTGGCGAAGCGGATGGCGACACCGCAGGTGTCGCCCACGGCGTCCTTGGTGTCCTGCAGCACCTCGCGCAGCAAGCGCACGCGGTTTTCCAGAGAGCCGCCGTATTCGTCGGTGCGCTGGTTGCGGCGGCGCTGCAGGAAATGCATGGCCAGCGACAGGTCGTGCCCGGCGTAAACGTAGATGATGTCCATGCCCGCACGCTTACCGCGGATCGCCGCTTCGCGATGCCAGCGCCGGTACTCGCGGATGTCGTGCAGGTCCATGGCCCGGGCCTGCGCCGGGTAGCCGTACTTGGAAGGTTGGTGCGAAGGCGCGATCAGCACCTCGCGCGAAAAAAGATTGGAGGCGGTCGGTCCGTTATGAGACAGCTCCAGCGCCGCCAGCGCGCCGTGCGCATGCACCTTGTCGCTCATCAGCGCCAGCGCGGGGATATCGCGGTCGTCCCACAGGCGCGCTTCGACGTACGGGGTCAGATCGCTGCTGGGATGGATCTCGCATTCCTCGGTCGAAATCACCGCCCAGCCGCCTTCGGCCTTCACCTCGCGCATCGCCGCGTGCGCCAGCGGCATGGCATGGCCCATACCGTTGCAATGCGGTACCTGGAAGAAGCGGTTCTTGGCGATGACGGGGCCGATTCGTATCGGCGTGAACAGAATGTCGTAGCGTGGATCGCGAGCCATGGATCAGGACCGGTTGAGTCGCGCGCGCAGCACACGCATGAAGATATAAAGCGGCAGGCCGCAGGCGGCCAGCACCAGCGCCATCATGAAGGCCTCGTGGCCCATGCCGATGAAGGCGAAGAGGGAGTAGGCCGCTCCCAGCACCGAGATCAGCACCAGCCCGCGTACGGCTTTGTCGTCCAGGCGTTTGCCGCGATACCACAGCACCGCCAGCGCCAGTGAACAGCACAGATACAGCGGCAGATTGGCCGCCGTGACCACCTGGGTCAGGACAGTGAAGCCGTTCACCAGCGACTTGCTGTAGTTCATCAGGATCATCGCGCTTGCGAGCAGCGCAGTGACGACCAGCGCGAAGGCCGGGGCACCGCGCCGGTTGTTGCGCGCAAGGAAGGCGGGCAGCACGCCGTTGTCAGCCATGGTGCGGGTCAGCTCGCCGACCAGCAGCGTCCATCCGTTCAACGCCCCCAGCCCGCTGACGACGACGAACAACGCCAGCCAGCGGCCCACTCCCTCGCCGACGAAACGATCCATCAGCAACGCGAACGGCGCCGGTGCATTCGCCAGTTCCTGTTCGGGTAGCAGCAACATGGGCACGGTGGATACGACCAGGTAGATCGCCGCGGTGAGCAGAGTGCCGACGATGGTGGCGCGCGGGATCGTGCGTCCCGGATTCTCGACCCGGGAAGCGGGCACCGTGGCCGACTCGATTCCGAGCATCGCAAACAGCGCGATAGTCGAGGCCGCCATGGTATCGCCCAGGGTGACAGGCTTGGTCGGCGTGTGCGCTGCGTAGGCCTGCGGCGAATCGATCAGCATCCACACGGCCAGCACCGCGATGGCCAGCATCGGCAATAGCTTCAGCGCCGTGGTCACGATCTGCACGCCGCCCCCGGTTCGCACGCCGCACAGATTGATGATCACGAAAGTCCACAACAGGCCCAACGCGAACAGCGAGGGTTGCAGCTGGCCCAGCTCGGGAAAGACGGCGGTGATGTAGGCGACCACGCCGGTCGCCAGCGCCGCATTGGTGATCCACAGGGAGACCCAATAGCACCACAGTGCGATATAGGCGGGCAGTTCGCCCAGAGTACTGCGCACGTAGCCGTAAGGGCCGTCGGCATTCGGAAGTTCACGCGCCAGCCGCGCGAATACCCTCGCCAGCGCGATGCAGCCGACCACCGTGATGCCCCAGCCGATAGTCGCGTTGAACCCGTACGGCGCCAGCGACGCCGGCAGCAGGAAGATGCCCATGCCGATGCAATTGCCTACTACCAGGGCGGTGCAGGTCCAGAAGCCGATCTTCTTCGTATCGTTCATGGGAACCCTGGAAAATTGAGCTCGTGCGAGTGGGTGAAGCATGAGAATGACCCCTTCTCCCCTCGTGGGAGAAGAGCCTGCCCCGTACTTGATACGGGGTGGCGCGAAGCGCCGGAAGAGGGGGCGCCGGAGCCCGAATAACTTGCCGAGCATGGAAGTTTCGAGTGTGGCGTCCAGCTGGTCGCGGCTTCGGAAACCTTAACGGCGTATTGAGCAACGGGCTCCGGCGACCCCTCTCCCGCCGCGCGAAGCGCGTCGACCTCTCCCACAAGGGGAGAGGTGGAGATCCATGCGAGCTTCGTCAGAGTCATGCTCTATCGATTCAATCAAGCGAGACGGATTGACCCGCCTTGACCACGCCGCGCACCTTGCGCAGGCATTCGATGTCCTGCAACGGATCGCATTCCACTGCAACCAGATCGGCGAACTTGCCGACGGCGATCGATCCCAGCTCCTTCTCTTTCCCAAGCAACGTGGCCGAATCAATGGTCGCCGACTGGATCGCCTGCAGCGGCGTCATCCCGTACTTCACCATGTAGGCGAACTGGCGCGCGTTGTCGCCGTGCGGGTAGACGCCGGCGTCGGTGCCGTAGGAAATGTTGACGCCGGCCTTGACCGCCTTGCGGAAACCCTGGCGCTGGGCGTCGGTGGTTTCCAGGTTCTTGCGCATGATTTCCTCGGACCAGCCGGCCTGGCGGCCGACGGTGTCGATGTAGTCGCCGTTGTAGATGTCCGCGTCCAGCCAGGTGCCGTGCTGCTTCATCAGGGCGATGGACTCGTCGTCCATCAGCGAACCGTGTTCGATGGAACGCACGCCGGCGCGCACCGCGCGCTTGATGCCCTCGGCGCCGTGCGCATGGGCGGCGACGAAGGTGCCGTGCTGGGCGGCTTCTTCGACGGCGGCGCGGATCTGCGCCTCGGTGTATTCGGACTGGCCCGGTTCGGTGCCGGCGGCCAACACGGCGCCGGTGGCGATGACTTTGATGAAGTCGGCGCCGTGATCCAGCAGGTAGTCCACATGCTTGCGGATTTCCTGCTCGTTGTCGGAGACGCCCAGGCGGAACTCCGGCGGCACCACCGTGCCGGCGGGCAGGCCAGTAATCTCGCCGCCGCCGCCGCTGATGGTGATGTAGGCGCCGGCCACGAACATGCGCGGGCCCAGCACCAGCCCGGCGTTGATCGCATCGCGCAGGGTCACGTCGGCCAGGCCGCGGAATACGCCGACGTCGCGCACCGTCGTGAAGCCGGCGCGCAGCGTGTCGCGCGCATTCTTGGCGCCGATGAAGGCATCGCGCGCGGGGTTGCTCTTCAGCGGCGTAGCAGGATCGGCGGACTGGCCCTCGTCGGCCAGGTGGGTGTGCATGTCCATCAGGCCGGGCACGACGGTGTAGGCCGACCAGTCGAGGACGCGGGCGCCGGTGGAACCGGCGTTCCAAGGCGTTATGGAGACGATCTTCCCGTTCTCGATGCCTATCGCCTGGTCATCCAGTACCTTGCCGGTCTCGACCTCCAGCAGATGCCCGGCACGTACTACGGTGCGTTCGGCGCAGTTCGCATCGGACGTGGACGCGCAGAGCGAGCACGCGGCCAGCAGCAGGGAAGCACGAACGGTCATGCGGTTGCTCCGGTATCGCCGGCATAGGCCGCGCGTAAAAGATTCTGGAAATGCCAGACGCCGCTTTCGCGTTTGGGGCACAGCCTGCCAGCCTCGTAGAAGCCCGAGGCCAGGCCTTTCTGCACGGCTTCGCAGATGGTCACGTCCTCGATCTGTACTTCGTCGCTGAAAGCCTGGTCGGCGGCGATGCGCGACATGGCTTTGTCGTCTTGCGCGTAGTAATAGTCGAACTCCACCCGGCAGCGCCCCGGACCCAGCGGCAGGATGCGGTTGGTCTGCAGGCGGCCTGGCATGATGTTGAGCATCACGTTGGGATAGACCTGGTAGTAGAACGCCTCGCCTTCGCCATAGAACTCACCACCGTCGCGCAGCGGCGAGGACTGCAGCGAGTACCACGGGAACAGTTCGGTGTCGTAGGCGCGGTAATCCAGCACCTTGGATAGTCCCGGATGCACGTGCGGCAGGTGGTAGCCTTCCAGGAAATTGTCGATGTAGACCTTCCAGTTGCAATCGATGTCGTAGGAATCGCGGCGCAGGTAGCGCATCGCCGACAGGTCGATCGGGGCGATGCGTTCTACGATGCCGCCGTACACTTCATCGAAAGCCGGAACGTCCTCGTTCAAGGCCACGAACACCAGCCCCTGCCATTCGTGCACGCGCAACGGCGGCAGGCGGATGTTCGTTACGTCGAAGTCGGCGGCGGCCTGCATTTCCGGCGCGCTGCGCAGCTGGCCTTCCAGCGTGTAGGTCCAGCCGTGGTACTTGCAATGCAATGCGCGCGCGCCCTTGCCATTGCATAGCGCCAACGGTCCGGCGCGGTGGCGGCAGACATTGGGGAAGGCGCGCAGCACGCCGTCCTGTCCGCGGATCACGATCACCGGCACTTCGCCTATCTTCTCGACCACGTGGTCGCCGGGTTCGGCCAACTGGTTGTGGTGCGCCACCAGCTGCCAGCTGCGCGCGAACACCGAACGCTGTTCCATCGCCAGCATGTCTTCGCCGAAGTAATAGCGCGCCGGCAAGGCGCTCGCCAACTCCAGTTCCTTTGCCGCATCAACTGCCCGCATCGCGTGCTCCCGTGGTTGTCAGCTTCAGTGCCGCCCGGCCCGTTTGCGGCGCCTTCCAATGATCCGTTTCCTCGCCGCAGCCGCATTGTGCGCGCTCTGCGCGCCTGCGTCCGCTGCCGGATGGCATGTGCCGTAAAAGTGGGTTTCTGCACCAAAGATACTTGTCATCCCGAACGCAGTGAGGGATCTGCTTCTGCTTTCGCTCGGCCGCAGGCAAGCAGATCCCTCACTGCGTTCGGGATGACAGGGCTTATTTACCTTGCTTGAGCCGAACATCATGCGGCTCAAGGTTTCAGATACTTGTCGTACCACGCCAAGTTGCGCTCAAGCCGATCCCGCAGATAACTCGGCACCGTCAGCCCGTGGTTCTCGCCCGGGTAGATCACCAGCTGCGTGGGCACGTTCAACGAGCGCAGCGCCTGATACATCTGTTCGGCGCCCAGGCACGGTACGTTGAAGTCCTTCTCCGCGCACTGGAACAGCGTCGGCGTCCTGATCCGGTCCGCATGCAGGAACGGATAGCTGGCGCGATCGTACTGCTCGCGGTCCTTCCAGGGCGTACCCAGCTCCAGCGCGTATTCGCGGACGTATTGGTCATGACCGAACATCGCATACATGTTGGAAGCGCCAGCGCCGCTGACCGCGGCCTTGAAGCGGGTATCGCGCGCGATCACCGCATTGGTGAGGATGGCGCCATAGCTCCAGCCGCCGATGCCCAGGCGTTCGGGATCGGCGATGCCCATCCGCACCACGTGGTCGACACCGGCCAGCACGTCCTGCATGTCCTTGTTGCCCCAGTCGGCATAGATGGCCTTGGCGAAGTCGAAGCCCCTGCCGGAACTGCCGCGTGGATTGACCGCCACGATGGCGTAGCCCTGCGCGGCGTACGCCTGCCAGTCGGGCATGAATTCATGGCTGTATTCGTATACCGGCCCGCCGTGCAGGCGCAGCAGGGTAGGGTAGCGCTTGCCCTTCTCGTAGCCGACCGGTTTCATCAGCAGGCCTTCCAGCTCCGTTCCTTCTTTATTGCGGAAACGGATCTTCTCTACATCGGCCAGCTGTTTCTCCGCCAGCCATTCGTTATGCCTGCCCAAGGCACGCAATCCATCGGCGTCCACGGTGGAGACCTCGTAAGGTTGATGGTCGTCGCCGCCAAGCACCACGATGCGGCCATTCGCGGAGATGTCCAGGTCGTAGTCGAAGCGGTCGCCATGGGTGATGTCGGTGACTTTGCCGTCGGCCAGGTCGATGCGTGAGAGGTGGGTGACAAGGCTCTGTTCGACCAATGCGTAGACGCTTTTTCCATCGGGCGACCAGCGCGGCTTGTAGAAGCAGCGGTCGATGTCGGCCGGGATCGTTTCCTTTCCCGTGGCCAGGTCCACCACCGCCAGTTGCCACGGGGCGTAGTAGATCCACTTGTCCTCACCGCTGCGCAAATAGGCGATGCGCTGGCTATCCGGGCTCCACGCGGGCCGCGTTTCCCAATACGGATCAAGATCGGAACCGGGGAAAGTGGTCAGCTGCCGCTCCTTCGCGCCGGCCCTGGGTTCGATCGCGTAGAGATCGAAGTTGAGGTGCCGGTCGGGGTCCAGTCCGCGCTTGGTGACGTAGGCGATCAGCTTGCCGTCGGGCGACCATGCCGGCAGCAGTTCGTCATGCGCGCCGAAGGTCAGTTGTTCGACCTTGCTGCTGACGATATCGAGCAGATAAAGATGCTTGCGCCGCGCGCCCAGATAGTCGGCGCCGTCTTCCTTGAATTGATAGCGCTCGGTGACGATGGGCGGGGGGTTCTTCGGTTTGGGTGTGCCGGGCGGAAACTCCGGATCCAGCGCGATCACCGCCAGTCGCTCGCCGTCCGGCGACCAGGCGAAATCTTCCACGCCATCGGTGAAGGCAGTGAGCCTGCGCGCCCTACCGCCTTGCGCAGGAATCGCCCAGATCTGCGTAATCGCATCTTCCTCTTTTCCGTTTTCCCGTTTCCGGTCGGACAGAAACGCGATCTGCCGTCCATCCGGAGACCATTGCGCACGCGATTCGCTGCTGTCGGGCGTATCGGTCAATCGCCTGCGTCCGCCGCCGTCGTAGCTGACGCGCCACAGGTCGGACTGGCTTTTATCCTCGGCCGCATTGGCGGTGGTGACCGAATAGACCAGCGTTTCGCCATCGGGCGCGAACTCCGGTTCGGCCACGTCGGCCAATCGCGCCAGATCGGAGGGCAGGAAGCGACGGTGGGGTTCGGGCGATTGAGCTGCGCTGACGAACGGCAATCCCATGGCCAGCAACAGGGAAAATCTGAGCATGCCGTCAGTGCTCGCTCGACAAGGCTTCATCCATGCCGATCCGAAGCAGCGCAATGGCTTCGTCCACCTCTTCCGTGCTCACGTTCAGCGGCGGCATGAAGCGCACCGTGCTGACGCCGCAGGAGAGCAGCAGCAGACCGTTGTGGAAGGCACGGGTGACCACCTCGTCGCACAGGCCGCGGGCCGGGGTCCTGTCGGCATCGCTTTCGATCAGTTCCATGCCGATCATCAGGCCCTGGCCGCGCACTTCGCCGATACAGGGATAGTCGCGCTTGAGTTCGCGCAAACGCTGCATGAAATACGCGCCGACGGTGGCCGCGTTGTCGACCAGACCGCCGCGCACCAGATCCAAGGTCGCGTTGGCGGCCGCGCAGGAAATCGGATTGCCGCCGTAAGTGTTGCCGTGCGCGCCGCGCTTCCATTGCGACATCAGCGACTTCCGCGCCACCACCGCGCCGATCGGAAGACCCGAACCCAGGCCCTTGGCCAAGGTCATGATGTCGGGAGATACGCCGGCGTGTTCGCAGGCGAACATCTTGCCGGTGCGGCCTACGCCCGATTGCACTTCGTCGAAAATCAGCAGGATGCCGTGCTCGTCGCATAGCGCGCGCAAACCCGTCAGGAAGCCCGGCGGCGGCACCAGATAGCCGCCTTCGCCCTGCAGCGGCTCCACCAGGATCGCGGCGACTTCGCTCGCAGGCACGCTGCGCTCGAACAGCATGCGGATGTAGTCCAGCACCGCCTTGCCCTGATCGTCGCCAGCGAACAGCGGGCGATACGGATTGGGGTAGGGCACATGGGTCACGCCCGGCATGGTCGGCGCGAAGCCCAACTGCTGGGTGTACTTGCTGGAAGTGAAGGACAGCGAACCCATGGTGCGCCCGTGGAATCCGCCCAGGAAGCCGATGAAGCGCGGCCGTTTGGTCACGTAGCGCGCCAGCTTCAACGCGCCTTCCACCGCTTCGGTGCCGGACTGGCAGAGGAAACTCATCGCCGGTTCGGGCATCGGCGCCACCGCGGCCAGACGCTCGCCGAGTGCGGTCATGTTCTCGTGCCAGTAGTCGCTGGAGATGTGCAGGAAGTCGTCCGCCGCCGCTTTCACCGCGGCCACCACCTGGGGATGCGCATGGCCGGTCGCGCATACGGCGATGCCGGCGGCGAAATCCAGGAAGCGGTTGCCGTCCACGTCCCACACTTCGGTGCCGCGGCCGTGCGACATGACGAAGGGATAGTCGCGCGGATAGGAAGGCGAGATCACCTCCGCGTCGCGCGCGATCATGGCGCGGGCCTTGGGGCCGGGAAGTTCGGTCTTGAGGTGCGGGTTGCTCATTGAGGGCCTTGGATGGATTCGTTGCAGGGTCGTCAGAGAGGAATGGCGACCGGCCGGGCGTGCGCCTGGCCGGTACGCGCATGCAGGGCGCGCAGGGTCTCCAGTTCTTTGGCCTCGGGCGGATCGACGATGCCGACATGCGCGGCCAGCGCCAGCGGCCAGCCGACCGCGGCGCGCGCTTCTTCCACGCCGACACCGGAGAACAAGGCGGCCAACTGCAGTTCCTGGGTGTCCGGATGAGGCTTCAGCAAGCCGAAGTCGGTGATCACCGAACGCGGCCCGCCACCGGGTGCTGCGCTGCGTGCACGCGCGCCCGATCCCTGCAGATAACCGGCCGTAGTGCGGAAATCCAGTTCTTTCACGAAGCTGCGCGGCGTCGCTTTCAGCATCACGAAGGTCTGCCGCGCATGCGTGGCGATCTCCGGCGCGCCTCCGGCGCCGGGCAGGCGCGTGTGCGGCGTGTCGTAACTTCCGATCACCGTGCTGTTGAGATTGCCGTAGCGATCGATCTGCGCCGCGCCCAGGAAACCCACGTCCACGCGACCGGCCTGCAGGTAGTAGCTGAAGATTTCCGGAAGCGAAACCACGCAGGTGGCGGTGCGGGCCAGCTCGCCATCGCCGATGGACAGCGGCAGCACGTCGGGACGCGCGCCGAGAGTGCCGGACTCGTATATCAATACGATCTCCGGCGCATGGGTGAGACGGGCCAGGTTGCACGCCGCACTGGGCAGACCGATGCCGACGAAGCAGACGCAGCCGTCCCACAGCAACCGCGAGGCCGCTATGGTCATCCACTCCTCGCGCGTGCAAACCGTCACGCCGCGTCTTCCAGCAGGCGGCCCAGAAAGTCGCGGTGGTCGACGCAGCGCAGCACATGCACGTCCATCCAGGCCAGGAAGTTTTCGCGGTCGCGCGCGATGGTGTCCCAATGCTGGTAGAAAGCGTTGTCCCGTTCGTAATGCCCCTGCGCATAGGAGGGATAGGCGCCGCCGGGGCAGTGCACCACCGCGCTCACCAGCCAGTGGGGAAGCAGGACGGCGTTCATGGCCGGCGCCAGGTTCTCGACCAGTTCTTCCACCGTGACCACCAGCGTCTTGGCCGCCAGCGCCGCTTCGCGCGCGGCGCCGACGATGCCGTGCAACGCGATGTTGCCGTGCCGGTCCGCGCTTTGCGCGTGCAGGATGGTGACGTCGGGATTGATCGCCGGCACCGCCGCCAGCATTTCGCCGGTGTACGGGCACTGCACACGGCGGATGGCGGGATTGTGCGCCGGCAGATCGGTATCCAGGTAGCCGCGCAGCACGCCGAAGGGCAGGCGCGCCGCACCGGCGCAATAGGCGGCCGCCATGCCGGCGTGATTGTGTTCGTCCAGCTGCAGCGGCGCGGGCCACCGCCGTTCCACCGCATCACGCAGGCGGTGCAGGGAGCCGACCCCGGGATTGCCGCCCCAGGAGAAAGTCAGCTTGCGTGCGCAGCCCATGCCGATCATCTGGTCGTAGATCAGGTCGGGCGTCATCCGCACCAGGTGCAGGTCGTGGCGGCGCTGGCGGATGATCTCGTGGCCGGCCGCGAAGGGAATGAGATGGGTGAAGCCTTCCAGTGCGACACAGGCGCCGTCGTGCACGTGTTCGGCGATCGCATCGGACAGCGAGAGAAAGCGCGCGCTCACTCCACCACCGTGCGCGATTGTTCGCGCAGATACTGCGCCAGGTAATAGAACGAGGCGATGGCCTTGCCGGTGGAGCCGGAACCCTTCCAGCCGCCGAAAGGCTGATAGCCCGGCCATGCGCCGGTGGTGGCGCCCTGCGGGCGGTTGGCGTAAGCGACGCCGGCTTCGATGTGTTCGAAGAAGTAAGCCAGCTCCTCGTCGTTGCCGTAAAAGCCTGCGGTCAGTCCCAACGGCGAATCGTTGGCCAGCCGCATCGCTTGTTCAAGGCCGGAGACGCGGCACAGCATGACGATGGGCAGGAACATCTCTTCGCGGAACAAGGGATGGTCGGCCGGCGCTTCGGCCAGGGTCGGGGCGACGAAATACCCGCGCGCCAAATCTCCTTCGGCCAGGCATCGCGCGCCGGCCAGCACGCGCCCGCCACGCTGGGCGAGCAGGGCCGAATAGCGCTGGTAGTTGGCCAGCGCATTGGCGGTGGCCACCGGTCCCAGCCAGTTCTCTTTCAGGCTCGGATCGCCGATGCGCAGCGCATGGATCTTCTCCAGCAATTTTTCGATCAATGCATCGGCGACCGCTTCCTCCACGTACAGACGGGAAAGCGCCGAGCACTTCTGTCCGCCCATGCCGAACGCCGAACGCACGATGCCGGTGGCGGCGCGTTCCAGATCCGCGTGGGCGGTGACCACGCAGGCGTTTTTACCGCCCATTTCGGCCAGGCACGGCCGCGGGTAAGCGCCGCCGGCCATCGACCGGTAGATGCGCATGCCGACATCGAAAGAGCCGGTGAAAGTGACGCCGGCGGTGCGCGGATGATCGACCAGTGTCTGCCCGACCTCGCCGCCGTTGCCGTTGAGGTAGTTGAAAACGCCTGGTGGAAATCCGGCGTCGCGCAAGCAGTCGGCCAGCAACCGGCCCGACCAGGGCGTATCGCTGGCGCTTTTGAACACGACCGTGTTGCCGGTCACCAGCGCCGCGGCGACCGGACCGCCGGCCAGCGCGAACGGGAAATTGAACGGTGCAATCACCACCCAGGCACCGTAGGGCCGCATCACGCTGCGGTTGCGGGAGCGGAAATCCGGAAGCGGGTCGTCCGGCAACGGATGATCGAAGCCTTGCTGGCGTTCGAAATCCTCGGCGTAGAGGCGGAAGAAATCTGCTGTCTCCTGCACTTCGCCCAATGCTTCCATGCGGTTCTTGCCAACTTCCAGGGTCAGCGCGGCGGCGATCGTATAGACGCGCTCTTCGATCAGCGCGGCGGTGCGTTTGAGCAGGCGTACGCGCTCGGTCGTGGCCGTCGCACGCCAGTCGGGGAAGGCGGCATGCGCCGCTTTCATTGCCTGGTCGGCCTGCGCAGTGTCCGCCAAAGCGAAACGGCCCAGCACCCGCCGCTGGTCGATGGGGCTGCGGCGTTGTTCCGAATCGGCGCCCGCGCATTCTTCTCCGTCGATATGCAGCGCATGCGACGCGCCCAGTCCCGCTTCGATTTCTGCCAGCGCGGCATCGAAGCGCGTGTGCAGATCCGCCGGCGGATCGAACATCGTGGCGTAGGTCAGCTTGTAGCTCATGCCGGCTCCTGTTCGACATCGCCCGCCTGCGCATGGGTCATCGCGCCGATGAGCCGGTCCAGCAAGTCCAACGCGTCGGTAAGTTCGTTTTCCCCGATCACCAGCGGCGGCGCCAGCAGGATCAGGTTGCCGCGCGCGGCGAAGGACACGCCCTGCTCAAGCGCTTCGCGCAACAGCGCCTTCAGCGCCGGCGCCATCTGCGGCCAGGGCGCCAGCGGCGTACGGCTGGCACGGTCGGAAACCAGTTCGACCACCGCGAACAGACCCTGGCCTCCGCGCACGTCGCCGATCACCGGGTGGCGCGACTGCATGCTCCGCAACGCTGCGAACATCTGCGCGCCGAGCGAGCGCGAGCGTTCGATGAGGTTCTCGTTTTCGTACGCCTGCAGCGCGGCCACGCCTGCCGCGCAGGACAGCGGGTGGCCGCAATAGGTCAGGCCGGTGTAGAGCATTTCATGCTCCAGCGACGCCGCGATTGCGGCGGATACGACTACTGCACCTAACGGCAAGTGCGCGCCGGTCAGGCCTTTGGCCAGCGTCATCAGATCCGGCCTGGCCCGATCGCCGTGGCGCTGCCAGGCGAACCATTCGCCGCAGCGGCCGAAGCCGCTCATCACTTCGTCGGCGATGAGCGGAACGCCGCGTTCCCGGGTCAGTTCCCGCAACTGCGGCCAATAATTGTCCGGAGCGACGATGCCGTTGGTGCCTGCGTTGGGCTCCATCATCACTGCGGCGACGTTGCCCGGACCGTGCTGGTCGACGGCATCGGCCACCGCGGCGGCGGCGCGCTCGCCGCATTGTTCGTCGCTGTCGCTGCCGAACGGGCAGCGATAGGCGTATGGCGGCGGAACGTGCAGTACGTCGAACATTTCAGGATCGACCTGCGACCGCGTGCGCGAGTCGCCCGACAGCGCCATGCCCGCGTAACTGGCGCCGTGATAGGAGCGGTCGCGGGTGATCACCTTGCCGTGCGGCAAGCCGCGCGCCTGCCGCGCGAACTTGACCGCGTTCTCATTTGCATCGGCGCCGCCCAGGGTGAAGAACACGCGGCCCCCGTCGAAGCCGGATTTGTCCAGCAGCATCCCGGCCAGTTCCGCGCGCGGCTGCGCGCCCCAGGCCGAAGTGACGAAACACAGGCGCTCCGCCTGTGCGCGGATGGCGGCAACGATGTGCGGATGCTGGTGACCCAGATTGCTGCATTCGGCCAGACTGCTCATATCCAGGTATTCGCGTCCCGCGTCGTCACGCAGGCGTGCGCCTTGGCCGCCGACAATGGTCGGCGCCAGCCATTCGGACTGCACGCACCAACTATGCAGCACGTTGTCGCGCTCATTCGTCACAATTCGCCCCGGCCCTGATATTTGTGCGGTAATCGAACACTAATTCGTATTGCGAACCCATTGGAAACCTTCTACGCTCGGGCTGTCAATCCACACGCGATAGCGCATGGCAGCCAATCCCTTCGAAGAAAGCCCGGACTATGTGCAATCGCTCGCGCGCAGCCTGCAGGTGCTGCGTGCGTTCGGGCACGACCTGCCCAGTCCCAGCCTTTCGGAAATAGCGGTCAGCACCGGCCTGTCGCGCGCGGTGGTGCGGCGCATCCTGCTGACCTTGCAGCACCTGGGCTACGTGGGCGCGCGCGGACGCAATTTCTTCCTCACCCCACGGGTGCTGGAACTGGGTTACAGCTATCTCTCCTCGCTGGATCTCAACGAGTTGGCGCAGCAGACCATGGAACAGCTGGCGCAGAAAGTCGGCGAGTCTTGCTCGCTGGCGGTGCTGGACGGCTACGACATCGTCTATGTGCTGCGCGTGCCGGTGCGGCGGGTGATGAGCATCGCGCTGGGAGTGGGCGCGCGGCTGCCCGCGTTCGCCGCCTCGATGGGCCGGGTGATGCTGGCCGATCTGCCCGATGCCGAGCTGGATGCCTGGATGCAGGGGAACAAATTCCAGCCCTATACGCCCAAGACGCTGCGCAACGCGCGTGCGCTGAAGAGCGAACTGCTGCAGGTGCGCAAGCAGGGCTATGCGATGGTTTCGCAGGAGCTCGAACTGGGCCTGTGTTCCATCGCCGTGCCGATCCGCGCCGCCAACGGCTGCGTGGTCGCCGGCCTCAACGTGAGCATGCAATACAGCGACAAGGCGCAGGGCCGGGCATTGAAGGAAATCCTGCCCGCCTTGCGCGCCGCACAACCCGAAATTGAGCAAGCGATCCGGCAGGGCGGCTGGGACCCGCACGTTTACAGGAGACAGGGCCTGTGACCCGCGCTTACCTCGTCGATGCGACGCGAACGCCTTTCGGGCGTTACGGCGGCGCACTCGGCGGGGTGCGCTGCGACGACCTGGCCGCCCTGCCGTTGATCGCATTGAGGGAACGCCATCCCGCACTGGACTGGGCGGCGTTGGACGAAGTGATCCTGGGTTGCGCCAACCAGGCCGGCGAGGACAACCGCAACGTCGCACGCATGGCGGCGCTGTTGTCGGGGTTGCCGGAAAGCGTGCCGGCGGTGACGGTCAACCGCTTGTGCGCCTCCGGCCTGGAAGCGATCGGGCAGGGCGCCCGCGCGATCGTTTGCGGCGAAGCGGACTTGGTTATCGCCGGTGGTGTTGAGAGCATGTCCCGGGCGCCCTACGTCATGGCCAAAGCCGGCGGTGCGCACGCGCGCGACCAGCAGCTGGCCGACACCACGTTGGGCTGGCGCTTGGTCAATCCGCGCATGCAGGCCAGTTATGGCGTCGATTCGATGGCCCAGACGGCGGAGAACCTGGCGCGCGAACACGGCATAGCGCGCGCCGATCAGGACGCGTATGCGCTACGCAGCCAGCAGCGGGCGTCGCATGCGCAGTCGCAGGGATGGTTCGTCGAGGAGATCGCTGCCGTTCGCGCCACACAGGGAAAGCAGTCGCTCGCTTTCCAGGCCGATGAACAGCCACGTCCCGAGACGACGGCCGAAGGACTGGCCGCACTGGAGCCTTTGCTCGGCCCGGAGACCACCATCACCGCCGGCAATGCCTGCGGCGTGAACGACGGCGCCGCCGCCGTGCTGCTCGCCTCGCAGGCGGCGGTCGACAAGCACGGGCTGCAGCCGCTCGCGCGAATCACCGGTATGGCCTCGGCCGGCGTTGCGCCGCGGATCATGGGCATGGGTCCGGTGCCCGCCATCCACAAGCTGCGCGCCCGCCTGGGTTTGGAGCTCGCCGACTTCGACCGCGTCGAAATCAACGAAGCCTTTGCCGCGCAGGTGCTGGCCTGCACCCGCGCTTTGGGATTGGCCGACGATGCCGAACACGTCAACGCCAACGGCGGCGCCATCGCCCTGGGCCATCCGCTTGGCGCCAGCGGCGCGCGGCTGGCCATGACCGCGGCCTACGCTCTGCGCCGGCATAGGCAGCGGCGCGCACTGGTCAGCCTGTGCGTCGGGGTGGGCCAGGGTTTGGCGCTCGCACTGGAAACCCCTTAGAACCTGTTCAAGATCTTGGTCAAAGAGCTTTTTTTGCCATGGATCAGAGCAGATAGACGCGGATAAGCAAAAACGGAAGTACCTCAGTGAGACCTTGCATAACCGAGCTTGCCTTATCCGTGTTGCTCCGCTCTGATCCGTGGCAAAAGCTCTTTTGACCAAGATCTTGAACAGGGTCCTTAAAAAAACATCGTTACGGGAACAGGAATGAAGCATCGGATTTTCGAGAAAATACGCCTGACTGGCTTGGCGACATTGTTGTCGCTGCCGCTCACCTCATTGGCGGCCGAGCAAACGCCAGCTGCCCATCGGACGCTCGGCCGCGAACTGCTGCGCGAACTGATCGATATCGACACCACGCCGGACCACGGCAGCACCACCGCTGCTGCCGAAGCGATGGCAAAACGTTTCCTGGACGCCGGTTTCGACCCGGCCGATGTGCTGGTGGTGGGCGACAATCCGCTCAAGCGCAATCTGGTGGTTCGGCTGCGCGGTCGCGGGGAACGTCAACCGGTCCTGTTGCTGGCCCACCTGGATGTAGTGGAAGCCAAGCGTGAGGATTGGCATTTCGATCCTTACCGGCTGACCGAGGACGGCGGCTACTTCTACGGCCGCGGCACTTCCGACATCAAGGGCGGCGCGGCCGGTCTGGTCGCCGCGCTGCTGCGTCTGCGTCAGGAAGGCTTCGTGCCGCGCGGGGATTACGTGCTGGCGCTGACCGCTGGCGAAGAGGACGGCGGCGACAACGGCGTGCAGTGGCTGCTGGCGCATCGCCCGGAACTGATCAAGGCCGAGTATTCCCTCAATGTCGATGGCGGCGGGCCGGAGATCCGCAACGGCAAGCCGGCGGTGCTGTCGGTGGAAACCGCGGAGAAGGTCTATCTTAGTTTCACCCTTACCGCGCGCAACGCGGGTGGGCACAGCTCCTTGCCCACCGCGGACAACGCCGTCTACCGCTTGGCGCATGGCCTGACGAAACTGTCGGCGTTGCAGTTCCCGCTGCACACCAACTCTGCCACACGCGGCTACTACGCCGGTCTGGCCGAGTTGTATTCAGGAGAGGCCGCCGCCGGGATGCTGGCCGCTTCGCGCGAACCGCAGGATCCGGCGGCGTTGGCCCGGCTGGCGGCCACCTCCACCTACAACAACGCGCAGCTGCGCACGACCTGCACTCCCACCTTGCTGAAAGGCGGCCACGCCGAAAACGCGCTGCCGCAGATGGCGCAGGCCACGGTGAATTGCCGTGTGCTGCCCGATGAAGACCTGGCCGGGGTCGATCTTGCCCTCAAGCGGGCGCTCGCCGATCCGGGCATTGAGGTCGCCCGCGTCGCCGAGCCCCATCCCAGCCCGCCTTCCCCCGTCAACGCCGAACTCTTCGCCCGCATCGCCGAGGCGGCGAAAGCAGTGTGGAGTGAAATGCCGGTTTCGCCCTACATGTCCGCCGGCGCCACTGACAGCGTATTCCTGCGCGCAGCCGGCATGCCGGTCTACGTGTTCAATGGCATGCCCTACGACGTGGACGACGACCGTGCCCACGGCCAGGACGAACGCATTCTGGTGGCTTCCTACTACCAATCCCTTCAATTCAACTATAGATTGCTGAAAGCGCTATGACGGAACGGACTGCCGCGAACGAGCTGAACGGGCTGCAGTGAACAGGCTGCCGTGAACAGGCTGCCGTGAACAGGGTGCTCCAATGAAGCGCGAAACAACACAATCGATCGGGAATGCTGCCGGCAAGGCGGCTTCGCGCTGCCAATCGCAAGCCGGCGGCCGGATCGCATGAACGCCGCCACCGGGCCCGTCACCGCTTCTGTCGAAACCGCGCTGGCGCATGCCTCGCACCTGCTGGCGACGGACCCCGCGCTGGCCGGCGAGCAAGCCAGGGAAATCATCAAGGCCGTCGGCGACCACCCCATGGCCCTGCTGGTGCTGGGAATTTCGCATCGTGCACGGGGCGACATCGACGGCGCGCTGGGAATCCTGCGGCCGTTGGCGGCCGGGCAACCCAATTCGGCCATGGCCCAGCTGGAACTCGGCATCGCGCTGAGCCGAGCCCGGCAGGGCGATGAAGCAGTGGCGGCATTGCGCCGTGCGATAAAGCTCAAGCCCGACCTGCCGCAGGCGTGGCTGGCATTGGGCGATCACCTGATGGCGATGGACGACGCCGACGGTGCCGATGCGGCTTACGCCAACCACCTGCGCTACTCCACCCGCGATCCGCAACTGCTGGCCGCCGCCAATGCCTTGCACGAGCAGCGCATTCCCGAGGCCGAAGCGCTGCTGCGCGAACAGCTCAAGCGCGCGCCCACCGATGTCGCCGCCATCCGCATGCTGGCCGAAGTGGCGATGCGTCTGGGCCGCAACGAGGACGCGGAAAACCTGCTGGCGCGCAGCCTGGAACTGTCGCCCAGTTTCCACGCCGCGCGACAGAACTATGCGCTGGCGCTGCACCGTTCCAACAAACCCGCCGAAGCGCTGGCCCAGATCGACCGGCTGCTGGCGCACGAACCCGACAATCCCGGCTATCGAAATCTCAAGGCCGTGGTGCTATGCCGTATCGGTGACTACGAACCCGCCATCGATCTGTATCAGCAGATCCTCAAGGTCTATCCCAAGCACCCGAGGATCTGGATGAGTTACGGCCACGCGCTCAAGACCGCCGGCCACCAGGACCGCGCGATCGAGGCCTACCGCCGCAGCCTGCAGCTGGAGCCCGGCTCGGGTGAAGTGTGGTGGAGCCTGGCCAACCTGAAGACTTTCCGCTTTTCCGGCGACGACCGGGCGGTGATGAAGCAGGAACTGGCCAAGCCCGACCTGGCTACCGAACACCGGCAGCACCTGGAGTTCGCCCTCGGCAAGGCACTGGAGGACGAGGGCGAATACGAAGCTTCGTTCCTGCACTACCGGCAGGGCAACGACCTGCGCGGCGCCACTCTGGCGTACAGCGCCAAGGACACCTCATCGCGCGTGGCCCGCATCAAGCGCGGCTATACGCGCGAGTTCTTCGAGCAGCGCCGCGGTTACGGCGCCGTTGCCGCCGACCCTGTTTTCATAGTCGGTCTGCCGCGCGCCGGCTCGACGTTGCTGGAGCAGATCCTGTCCAGCCACTCGGCGGTCGAAGGCACCATGGAACTGCCGGAGATCACTTCCATCACCCGCGAATTGCGCGGCCAGGGCAGTGCCGGCCAGGCCATGCCCTATCACGACGTGCTGGAAGCCATGGGCGCCGACGAATTGCGCGCGCTCGGCGAACGCTACCTGCAGCACACCCGCATCCAGCGCAAGACCGATGCGCCGCTCTTCATCGACAAGATGCCCAACAACTTCCTGCACATCGGCCTGATCCAGCTGATGCTGCCCAACGCGAAGATCGTCGATGCGCGCCGGCATCCGCTCGCCTGCTGCTTCTCCGGCTACAAGCAGCACTTCGCGCGCGGGCAGAGCTTCACCTACAGCCTGGACGACATCGGCCGCTACTACGCGGACTACGTCGAGCTGATGGCGCATTTCGACGACGTGCTGCCGGGGCGGGTGCACCGGGTCTTTTACGAGGACATGGTGGACGATACCGAAAACCAGGTGCGCCGCCTGCTCGAATACTGCGGACTTCCGTTCGAGGACCGTTGCCTGCGCTTCTTCGAGAACAAACGCGCCGTGCGCACCGCCAGTTCCGAACAGGTACGCAAGCCGATCTACCGCGAAGGCGTGGACCATTGGCGAAATTACGATCCATGGCTGGGGCCGCTGAAACGCGCGCTGGGTCCGGTCCTGGACAGTTATCCGGTAGTGCCGGAGTTTCCGTTGGCAAGGTAGTTATCGCAGCATCGACAATAATCACTGGAGAGAGTGACGCAGATGAGCAGATACGATTCGAAACGAAGCGAACGAAGAAAACCCCCGTCGTCTTTTGCAAGATTGCCGCTGGCGGCGGCTATCTATCTTGCGGTGAGTTCGGCGGCCTTCGCGCAGGAAGCCGCGCCCGCGCCGACGCCTGCGGAAAAGGAAGCGGCCACCCTGGACACCATCACGGTGACCTCGCAAAGGCGCTCGGAAAACCTGCAGAAGGTGCCGATCAGCATCCAGGTATTGGGAACCGAGAAACTCGAAGAGCTCAACGTCAGCGATTTCGAGGACTACGTGAAATTCCTGCCCAGCGTCTCCTACCAGACGTTCGGCCCCGGCTTTGCGCAGATCTACATGCGCGGCGTGTCCAGCGGCGGCGACGGCAACCATTCCGGTCCGCTTCCCAGCGTGGGCGTGTACCTGGACGAACAGCCGGTCACCACCATCCAGGGTCCGCTGGATCTGCATATCTACGACATCGCGCGCGTGGAAGTGCTGTCCGGTCCGCAGGGCACGCTGTACGGCGCAAGCTCGCAGGCCGGTACCATCCGCATCATCACCAACAAACCCGATCCCACCGGCTTCGAGGCCGGTTACAGCCTGGAAGCCAACAGCGTCAGCCATGGCGGCACGGGACACGTGGCCGAAGGCTTCGTCAATATCCCGTTGTCCGAAAAGGCGGCGATCCGGTTGGTGGGCTGGAACCAGCATGACGCGGGGTATATCGACAACCGCGAGAACGACCGTCAGTTCCCGATCCGCGACCCGGCAGACCCCGATGCCGTACCGAGTTGGGGCGGCGTGGTCAGCAACCGCGATTGCACCTCCACCGATCTGCTCCTGTGTACCGGGCGCGCCAAGGACAACTACAACGACGTCGATACCACCGGCGCGCGCTTGGCGCTGCGGCTGGACCTCAACGAAAACTGGACCATCAGTCCGACCGTGATGGGCCAGCGCTCCACCAGCAACGGCCTGTTCGCCTTCGACGAAAGCGTCGGCGACCTGGCCGTGAACCACTATTACCCCGAGCGCACCGAAGACAAGTGGATGCAGGCGGCGCTGACCGTGGAGGGCAAGATCGGCAACTTCGACATCACTTACGCTTTCGCCCACCTGAAGCGCGACGACGAGACCGATTCGGACTACAGCGATTATTCGTTCTGGTACGACACGCTGTACGCGTACGGCGGCTCCATCTACAACGACAACGGCGACTTCATCAATCCGTCTCAGTACATCCGGGGCAAGGACGGCTACAAGAAGACCAGCCATGAGTTGCGCATCTCCTCGCCGGCCGAAAACCGCTTCCGCTTCGTCGGCGGCCTGTTCTGGCAGGACCAGAAGCACGACATCCAGCAGGATTACCGCATCGACGGGCTGGCCACCGATCTCTCGGTGCCGGGCTGGCCGGGCACGCTGTGGCTGACCAAGCAGATCCGCGAAGACCACGATGAGGCGATATTCGGCGAATTCTCCTACGACATCACCGACAAGCTGACCGCCATGGCGGGCTTCCGTTCGTTCCGGGTGGACAACACGCTGAAAGGCTTTCATGGTTTCGCCAGCTACATAGAAGACGATCCGGACAATCCCACCGATGCTTTCTGCGCCGATCCCGCTACGCCGTTCATGAACTCGCCGTGCGTGAACATCGACAAGGAGCTGAAAGAGCACGACACCATCGGCAAGTTCAACCTGACCTACGAGTTCAGCGACACCAAGATGATCTACGGCACCTGGTCGGAGGGCTACCGCCCGGGCGGCAACAACCGCCGCGGCAGCCTGCCGCCGTACGTGTCGGACTACCTGACCAACTACGAGCTGGGTTGGAAAACCAGCTGGATGGACAACCGCCTGACTTTCAATGGTGCGGTGTTCCGGCAGGAGTGGGAAGACTTCCAGTTCAGCATTCTGGGCGCCAACGGCCTGACCGAAATCAAGAACGCCAACCAGGCGCGCATCAACGGTCTGGAAATGGAGCTGAATTTCGCCGCCACCTACAATCTGCAGCTCACCGCCGGTGCGGCGTTCTACGACGCCAAGCTGACCGAGAATTTCTGCGGTCTGACCGACTCGTCCGGCAAGCCGATCACCGAGTGCCCAGTGGGAGTCATCAATCCGGAGACAGGGGAGGAATTCGAAGGTCCGGAAGCGTCCAGCGGGACCCAGCTGCCGGTGACGCCGAAGTTCAAGGGCAACCTGACCGCGCGTTACCTCTTCAACATCGGCGGCTTCGATGCCTATGTACAGGGAGCGGTAGTGCATGTCGGCGAACGCACTTCGGATCTGCGTGACGCAGAGCGGGAAATCCTGGGGGACTTGCCAGCCTACACCACGGCCGATTTCTCGGTGGGCATCGCCAAGAACAGCTGGTCCCTGGACTTGTTCGTCAGCAACGCTTTCGACGAGCGCCCGCAGATCGCCCGCTTCACCCAATGCGCCGAATCGGTGTGCGGCAACGTGGACCATGCGCCCGTACCCGGTTACGAAAACGGGCAGATCTACACCGTCACCTCTCCGCCGCGCACGGTGGGGTTGAGGTTCTCGCAGAAGTTCTGAGTCATCGGAAATCGATTGGCACTCCAGACCCCGGCTCAGGCCGGGGTCTTTCGTTGCGGCTTCCCCCAACAACGACTTTGTAAGCGGCAGCCGGGTCGGCCACAATGGGCCATGGACAACGCCATCGATCTGCTTGAAACCGTAGAACAGGAAACCGGCCCGTCGCCGCAATGGTCGGTGATCTGGCTGCACGGCCTGGGCGCCGACGGCCACGACTTCGCGCCGCTGGTGCCGGAGCTGGTGCGCCAGGATTGGCCTGCGCTGCGCTTCGTGTTCCCGCACGCGCCGGTGCGCGCGGTCACCATCAACAACGGCGTGCGCATGCGTGCGTGGTACGACATCGTCGGCATGGATTTCCCGACCCGCGCCGACAGCGACGGCGTCGACCAATCCGTGCTGCAGACCGGCGCATTGATTGACCGCGAACATGCACGCGGCATCGACCCGCAGCGGATCCTGCTGGCCGGCTTTTCCCAGGGCGGCGCCATCGCACTGACGGCGGGCCTGCGGCGGAAAACCCCGCTGGGGGGACTGATCGCCCTGTCGACCTATCTGCCTGGCGCCGAGGCCGCGGGGGAATCCCTGGGCGAAGGCTCCGCCACCCAGCCTGTCTTCATGGCCCACGGCACGGCCGATCCGGTGATTCCGCTGATGTACGCCGAGCGCAGCGCGCAACTGCTGCAATCGTTCGGTTTCGCGGTGGAATGGCACCGTTACCCGATGGCGCACCAGGTCTGCGCCGAGGAAATAAGCGCGCTGGGCGACTGGATGACACAGCGGTTCGCGCACTCCTAAGTGTGCGCCGCGTCGCAGGGTGACGCTGGACGGAACGGTCGCTACCATGGGGTCGCATCTCTATGCAGAACCGAGGAAGCAGGCACCGTGAAGGTGGTGATCGCCGACGACGAACCCTTGGCCCGCGAGCGCCTGCGCGCGCTGTTGGCCGAGCACGCCGGCGTGGAAGTCGTCGCCGAGGCCGATAACGGGCTCAGCGCCTTGCAGGCCTGTGCCGAATTCCGACCCGACCTGGTGCTGCTGGACATCGCCATGCCTGGCGTCGATGGGCTGGAAGCCGCCCGCCATCTCACCGCATTCGACCCGCGACCGGCGGTGGTGTTCTGCACCGCTTACGACGAGCACGCGCTGTCGGCCTTCGATGCCGCGGCCATCGATTACCTGATGAAGCCGGTGCGTGCCGAACGGCTCGCCGTGGCCCTGGAGCGTGCGCGTACCTTCATCGCAGGCCGCGAAACGCAGGCGCCGGCGCTACCGGGCCGTATCCCGCGTACGCATCTGTGCGCGCGCATGCGCGGCAGCCTGCGCCTGATTCCGGTGGAAGACGTGCACTACCTGCAGGCCGAAGAGAAATACGTCGTAGTCCACCATGCGCGCGGCGAAGACCTGATCGAGGAATCGCTGCGGTCGCTGGAAGACGAGTTCAACGGACGCTTCGTGCGCATCCACCGCAACTGCCTGGTGGCGCGGCACGAGATCACCGAGCTCAAACGCATCGGCGATGGCCGCGTGCAGGCGGTCCTGCGTCACGGCAAGGAGCCGCTTGAGGTCAGCCGCCGCTGCGTGGCGGGATTGCGCGATACGGTCAAGAACCTTTAGCGAAGCCCGCATTCCGTTCGTATATAAAATCCCGTTCGTGGCGAGCTAATAAAAAAAGCCGTTCGTGGTGAGCCTGTCGAACCACGCTCTTGGCGGACTCTTCCAGATCGTGGCAATTCCGCATCCTGCGAAAAGCGTGGTTCGACAGGCTCACCACGAACGGGATATTTTGAAACCGGATATTGAAACGGCATGCTGAAACGGGATCTTGAGCTGCCTATCCAGCCCCCCATACCGGCTTCATAATGGACGCATGAAGCAGATCCGCATCGCCACCCGCAAAAGCCCGCTGGCCCTCTGGCAGACCGAACACGTGGCCACGCTGCTCCGCGCCGCGCATCCGGGAATCGAAGTGAGCCTGGTGCCGATGAGCACCCGCGGCGACGATGTGCTGGACCGCTCGCTGGCGGCGATCGGCGGCAAGGGTCTGTTCCTGAAGGAGCTGGAGTTGGCCATGCTGAGGGGCGAGGCCGACTGCGCGGTGCATTCGCTCAAGGACGTGCCGATGGAGCTGGACGCGCCGTTCGCATTGCCGGCGATCCTGGAGCGCGCCGATCCCGCCGATGCCTTCATCAGCAATCTTCACGCTTCGCTGGAGGCCCTGCCGCAAGGCGCGCGGGTGGGTACCTCGTCGCTGCGGCGGCAGGCGCAATTGCGCGCGCGCCGCCCTGACCTGCAGTTGCTGGACCTGCGCGGCAACGTCAACACGCGCCTGGCCAAACTGGATGCAGGCGACTACGACGCCATCGTGCTGGCCTGCGCGGGTTTGCAACGGCTGGGTTTCCACGAACGCATCGGCGTGCGTCTGGCCGCGCCGGAGTGGCTGCCGGCACCGGCGCAGGGTGCTATCGCGATCGAATGCCGCGCCGGCGATGCGCGGATGCGGGAAATGCTTTCGGTACTGGATCACGCGCCTACCCGGACTTGCGTGGAAGCCGAGCGGGCCATGAACCGGGCCCTGCATGGAAGCTGCCATGTGCCGGTGGCGGCCTATGCGCAATTGCGCGGCGACCGCCTGCAGTTGAGCGGATTGGTCGGTTCGGCCAGCGACGGGCGCATGGCGCGCGCGCAGGACGAAGCGGCGAGCGATGCGCCGGAGGCGCTGGGACAGGCTGTGGCCCGGGAGTTGCTGACGCAGGGAGCGGGCGAGTTTCTCTAGGCGACCTTGTAGAGCCGAGCTTGCTCGGCTGCTCTTGCCGCGCGATAAAAGCAGCCGAGCAAGCTCGGCTCTACAAGAACGCGATGCCGCCTACTTGAAACGGTACACCACGTTCATGGTGGTCAGCGTGTCGGTCTTCTTGCGGTCGGCTTCGACCTCGCTGTTGCGGCGCGCCTGCAGCCCGGCCTTCAATGCCAGGTGCGAATTCATCGCCACCGAAACGCCAAGGTCGTTCTGCGCATAGGTGTTGTGGCTGCCCGACTCGACCAGCAGATTGTTGGACAGTTCGGTGTTGTCGGTCAGGTCGAACTTCAGGCCCACAAAGCCGCGGCCGATCACGCCGGTCTCGGTCACGCCCTCTTCTACGTTGTGCGCGCGCCTGAAACCCGGGCCCACCTGCACGTCGAGCTTGGTGCGTTCGCCGTCCATCATGCGCGTGCCGTAACCGATGCTGGCGGTCTGCAGCCGGTCGTAGGTGGCGAAATCGTCCTGCTCCGCACGCAGGGCCGTGGTGAACTGGCGATGTTCGCCCAACTTCAGCGCGCTGTTGGCGCCCACGGTGTAGCGGTTGGCGGTGGTCTTGGCCTCGCCGCGTGTCAGGTTGCCGTTTTCGTCCTCCTCCCGGTACTCGGCGCGGGCGCGCAGGCCGAACAGATCCACGCTGTGGATCCAGTCGCCTTGGGTGTACTGCACGTTGAAACGACCGTTGAGGCTTTCATTGATGCTGTTGCCGCGGGCCGAGGCAAAGCCCAGCTCGCCGCCGCCGGTCCAGTGGGAAATCTCCTCCGCGGGTTTTTCCTCGCCGTTGCACTTGCAGTCGGCGTCCTGGCCCCAGGCGGCGGGCGCCAGAGCGACCAGGAAAACAAGTGTGGATAGCGGTGCGTAACGGAACATGGGGGCGAACCTGCAAAAGGAAGTCAGAGGAATATCGGGTGTCGGGGATGCTGTGAAATCGGTTACAGGATACCCGCTACAATCACTCTATACCAGTGCAAGTTATTGTTCCAAATGACATTTATGAGACCTGGATAACAATAGTTCAGGGTCGGCAGTACTCGCGGTCGCGCCGCAGCTCTTCTTCCAGCAGTTCACGTTCCTGGTTGGAAGTTGCGGTCAGCAGGCCAGGAAGGTTGGCAGCGATGCGTGGACAGGGGGATTGGCTGTAGCCGCGTCCGCCGGCCATTTCGCCGATCGCCTGCAGAACCTTCCGCGGACTCGGCGGTTCCTTCATCCGGAATCTTCCGCGTCCGTCTCCGCCCGGCAGCTGCGCATGGCGATTGCGTAGCGGGTCGGCAGTGAAAGAAAGCGGCTCCCGGGCCTGTGCTGATTGCCGCGCCTGCTCCGCCCAGTTGGATGATGGAGTTGCTTCGGCCGTGCTTGCGCTGGGCGTGGACAAAGGCGGCCCCGCAGGGGCAGCCAGATCAATGGGACGTGGCCGGATTGCGGGAGGTACCGGTCGGCTCGGCTGCGGCGGAAGCACAAGAGGATCCGAAGGCGCCACAGGCGCCATCTGTCGCGATCGCGGCACGAACACCAAGCGCAATCGCTCGGCGCTTCCGGACTGCGTCGTCAGCCGGCCTTGGCAGGTCAGCAACCAGAACAATCCCGCATGCACCACCAGCACACCCAACCATGCCACCACCTGGGTACCGCTTCCCGATCGTTCCTTCGACTGCATACAGACTCCACTGAGTGCGCGGAGTCTGGCAGCGACGGGCGTCTTGCTCCGGTTAAACCGGAGTTAGGAAATCATTGCGGCGGATCGATGGTTATGGTCGGGTCATCGAAACGCGAATAGCGCAAAGTCATCGAATACGGTTTGCCCTGCGCCTGCCCCTGATGCAGCAACTGCAGGGGCAAGCCATCGCTGCCGATCCAGAAAGTGAGCTCGTTGGGTTCGGGCTGGCCCGCTTCGGGTTGCGTGTTCTTGACCAGGTATTTCTTCGCCGCCTGGCCCTCCACGTTGTCGCTGCCCAATGCTTCCACGCTCAGTCCCGCCTTGTTCTGCTCGATCTTCAGCGGATCGCGCCATTGGCTCAGCGTGCCCTTCGGCAGCGGCACCTTCATCGAGCGGCCGTCGGCCTGCATGTACATGGTGTCGCCTACGATTATCTGGGTGCCCACCGGCATCTTCATGCGGTAACGGTCGGGGGCCACGAAATCCATCTCGTTGGTCATCCCGCGCGCGCCTTCCATGATCATCACCGCATGGAAGGACTTGGCTTTCAGGAACTTGTCCATCGACGCCTTCACCTCGTCCTCCGGGTTGGCCATGGGGTTGAGCGCAGCCGCCGCGGCTTCGGTCACCGCAGGGGCGGTGGCTGCCGCCGTGGGAGCGGCGGAAGGGGAAGGTTTGCAGGCGGCGAACGCCAGGACCAGGCAGCCAAGCGCGAGCGGACGTAGGGTCATGCGGAACTCCAGGGCTTGGGCGGGCAGAGCACACATTAGGAACCGGTTGCGGAAACGCCGCAAACGCCGGCAGCTTGGGTCCGCGCGTTGAGGGGTCGCTGTGCATGGGTGAATGCGCAGCGGTGTCCGGCACCGCACGGGCCCAAGCTGCCGAACAGCCGGTTCCCCTATATTTGCTTCAACGGCATCTTCATCGCGAAAACGGCCACGGCTCGGCCATAATCGGCGCATGGACAAGATCGAACGCATCACCGCCCTGCACCGCATCCTCAAGGCCGCGCGCTACCCGGTCACGGTCAAGCGCCTGCAGGAGGAGCTGGGCTGCTCGCGCGCCACCGCCTACCGCGACCTGGCCTATCTGCGCGATGCGCTGATGGCCCCGATCGAAGGCGATGGCGAAGCCGGCTTCCGCTACCAGGCCGGCGAAAGCGAACGCTTCGAACTGCCGGGCCTGTGGCTGAGCTCGGAGGAACTCTATTCCTTGCTGGCCGCGCAACAATTGCTGATGCGCACCGGCGGCGGCGTGCTGGCCGGCGCGCTGGCGCCGCTGCAGAAGCGCATCGAAGGCCTGCTGGCCGACCATGCTGGCGTCGACCACTGGCCGGTGGAGCGGGTGCGGGTGATTCCGCACCGCGGACGCCGGCTGGACGAAGCCAGTTTCCGCAGCGTGGCCTCGGCGGTGCTGGAGCGCAAGCAGCTGAATTTCGAATACCGGGCGCGCTCCACCGACGAGCGCACGCGGCGCACGGTCTCGCCGCAACGCATCACCCACTACCGCGACAACTGGTACCTGGACGCATGGGACCACGAACGCGCCGGCCTGCGCAGTTTCGCCGTGGACCGCATCAGCAACGCCAAGGTGCTGGACGAAGCGGCGCGCGACTTGACCGACGCCGAGCTCAATCAGCATCTGGCTTCCAGCTACGGCATCTTCTCCGGCGAACCCAAGGGCTGGGCCACCATCGTGTTCAGCGCCAAGACCGCGCGCTGGGTGGCCGACGAGCAATGGCATTCGAAGCAGGAAGGCAAGTTCCTGCCCGATGGCCGTTATCAGCTGAAGGTGCCCTATAGCGTGTCCCGCGAATTGCTGATGGATATCCTGCATTACGGCGCGGACGCGGAAATCATCGAGCCATCGGTGCTGCGCGAGCAGGCCAAGTCGTTGTTGGAGCTGGCGTTGAGCAATTACGGGCGTTGAGCGCTTGTCCCTTCTCCCATCGGGAGAAGGTGCCCGGAGGGCGGATGAGGGAATGGACTTCCAGTTTGACGGATGGTCTCCGTGGGTTGGAATTCTCCCTCCCTCATCCATCGCTTCGCGCCACCTTCTCCCAAAGGGAGAAGGGAAGCAGCCGCGGTCGCAACCCCTGAGATAGCGCCACTGCAGTCTGGCCTCCCAGCCAAGGAGCCACTGCCATGCCAAAGCCCGTATCCCGGAAAGACGCTGCCGTTCCGGCCGATCCGCAACTCGAACGCATCGTACGCCTGGTCCTGCTGACGGGACTGGCCCTGGTCGTATTGCTGCCGGCCGCGCGCAGCCACAGCGAGTGGCTGGGCTGGCTGCCGATGTGGCTGGTGGGCATGCCGGCGATGGCGCTGTGGTCCTTGCATCGCTTCCGTCTGCCGGCCGGCAACGCGACAGCCGCAGGCTTGGCCCCGTCGCGACGCCGTCGCCGTCCAGGCACACAGGCCCGCCGACGCGCTATGCCCGCCGCGCAGCGCCTGCCCCGGGCGGCCTGACCTTCGGCAGGGGGTTGGGTTGACGGGCTGTGCTAGCGTGGAGAATTGATCCACGCACGGAGTACCCATGCCCAAACTCACCCATGCCTGCCGGACAATCGTCATCGCCGCGGGTCTTGCCGCTGCCGCAGGCAGCACTTTCGCCCAGGAGCCCAACGCAGTGACCGATGACAAGTACGCCTGGCTGGAGGACGTTGAAGGGCAGAAGCCACTGGAGTGGGTGAGGGCGCAAAACGCGAAGGCCGAAGCCGAAATCGCCTCGACCCCGGAGTTCAAGCAGCTGGACGGCAAGATCCTGGCCATGCTCGACTCCGACGCCAAGATTCCGGGCGTGGAAAAGATCGGCGACTACTACTACAACTTCTGGAAAGACAAGAACCACGAGCGTGGCCTCTGGCGCCGGACCACGCTGGAGGAATACCGCAAGTCGCAGCCGCAGTGGGAAACGGTCATCGACGTGGATGCGCTGAACAAAGCCGAAGGCCTGCAGGACGACAAGAAATGGGTCTGGCACGGCGCCGATTGCCGCAAGCCCGACTATGTGCGCTGCCTGATCGCGCTGTCGCGCGGCGGCTCCGACGCCGATGTCACTCGCGAGTTCGATCTGACCACCAAGCAATGGGTCAAGGATGGCTTCTTCCGTCCCGAAGCCAAGGGCGCTCTTGGCTGGAAAGACGCGGACACCGTCTACGTCTTCACCGATTTCGGCCCCGGCAGCATGACCCCTTCCGGCTATCCGCGCATCGTCAAGGAATGGAAGCGCAGCACGCCGCTCAGCACCGCCACGGTGGTGTACGAAGGCACCAACCAGGATATGTACATCGCGGCCTATCACGACAGCACGCCCGGCTTCGAGCGCGATTTCGTCAGCCGCACCATCGCCTTCTACAACGACGAACTGTATCTGCGTGGTAGCGACGGCAAGCTGACCAAGATCGACGTCCCCAATTCCACCGGCAAAGGGGTGGTGCGCGACTGGCTGACCGTGGAGCTGCGCGAGCCCTGGGAAGTCGACGGCAAGACCTACAAGGCCGGCTCGCTGCTGGCGACCCGGTTCGACGACTTCATGGCCGGCAAGCGCAAGTTCGAAGTGTTGTTCGAACCCACCGACTCGACTTCGCTGGCGGGCACGACGTGGACCAGGAACCATGTAGTGCTTAACGTGCTGGACGACGTCAAGAACAAACTGATCGTGCTCACGCCCTCGAACGACGGCTGGAAGCAGAGCGAATTCGCCGGCGCTCCCGCGCTGGGCACCATCGGCGTCGGCGCGGTGGATAGCGACGACAGCGATGCGGTGTGGCTGACCGTCACCGATTACCTGACCCCGACCACGCTGATGATGGCCGAAGCCGGTGGTCCTGCGTCGGTGGTGGAAACGCTCAAGACCATGCCCGCCTTCTTCGACGCTTCGAAGGACGTGGTGGAGCAGCATTTCGCCACTTCCAAGGACGGCACCAAGGTGCCTTACTTCCTGGTGCGTCCCAAGGACCTGAAGTACGACGGCAGCGCGCCGACGCTGCTGTACGGCTACGGTGGTTTTGAAATCTCGCTGACTCCGGGCTATTCCGGCGGCGTGGGCATGGGCTGGCTGGAGAAGGGCGGCGTGTATGCTGTGGCCAACATCCGCGGCGGCGGCGAATACGGACCGCGCTGGCACCAGGCCGCGTTGAAGCAGAACCGGCACAAAGCCTATGAAGACTTCGCGGCGGTGGCGCAGGACATGATCGCGCGCAAGATCACTTCGCCCAAGCGCCTGGGCATCCAGGGCGGCAGCAACGGCGGTCTGCTGACAGGCAACATGCTGGTGCAGTATCCGGAGCTGTTCGGCGCGGTCGTGGTGCAGGTGCCGCTGCTGGACATGAAGCGTTACAACCACCTGCTGGCGGGCGCTTCGTGGATGGCCGAATACGGCAATCCGGACACCTCCGATTGGCAGTTCATCCAGAAGTTTTCGCCGTACCACCTGTTCGACCCGGCCAAGACCTATCCGCCCACGCTGTTCATGACCTCCACGCGCGACGACCGCGTGCACCCGGGGCATGCGCGCAAGATGATGGCCAAGATGCTGGACGCCGGCAAGGACGTGCGCTACTACGAGAACATCGAAGGCGGCCACGGCGGCGCGGCCAACAACAAGCAGTCGGCGCATATGAGCGCGCTGGCGTATACGTTCCTGTGGCAGCAGCTCAATAAGTGACCTTGGGACCGTCATCCCCCGCGAAGGCGGAGACCCAGTGTCTTTCGCCCTAAACAACAAAATAATCATGAGGTCATCCCAGCGGCCTTCAACAGCCGAATGGCTGGTCAAGCTGGGATCCATCTTGATCCTGCTTTTTGCTGTCGCCTTTGTTGTTGCTGTTGCCTCCTCCCTTGCGCGTAGCGCAGGGGAGGATTGAGGAGGGGTGCTCTTGATCTTGCCTTTGCTTTTAACTCAATGCAAAAGCGTTTCGCGCTTTGCGCGAGTCACTTTCTTTGCTTGTGCAAAGAAAGTAACCAAAGAAACACACCCTAACGGCGCGCCCAACGATGAAGCCGTTGGGTTCGCAGGCGAATCGGGAATTTCCGTAAGGCGCATCCTGCGCCTACGGAAACGGCGCACATCCCTGTGCGCCGCCCTTCGGGTTTACCCGATTCGCCCGCCGCGCCTCACGGGAGGGAAGAGCAAGAGCCGACTGGAAGCACAGCACAAATCGTTCTCCCAGGCCGCTTTTCCCCGCCACGGGACGACGATTGATAGTTCAAGATGTTTCCCGACCATTGCGCAGTGCCCAACAAGGACATACTTGTAATGAAACCAACCTATTTCCTGCTTGCGGCCACCCTTCTGATGACGACTTTCCCCAGCTCCGCCCTTTCTCCGGTCGCCAACGCGCCGGATGCCGCCAAAAAACCGCATGAGGTCAAGGCTCCCTTCGGCGCAGTCCGCAACGACGACTATTACTGGCTGCGCGATGACGACCGCAAGAATCCGGAGATGCTGGCCTATCTCAATGCGGAGAACGCCTACGCCGATGCGGTGTTGGCGCCGACCAAGCCGCTGCAGGAGAAGCTCTACAACGAGATCGTCGGGCGCATCAAGCAGGACGACGCCAGCGTGCCCTACCGCGAACGCGGCTACTGGTACTACACGCGCTTCGAGACCGGCAAGGACTACCCCATCCACGCGCGCCGCAAAGGCGGCATGGAAGCGCCGGAAGAGATCCTGCTGGACGTCAACGCGATGGCCGAAGGCAAGGGTTACTTCAGCGTCGGCGACGCCGAAGTGAGCCAGGACAACAAGCTGCTGGCGTGGGCCGACGATGCGGTGGGCCGCCGCCAGTACGTCATCCGCTTCAAGAACCTGGAGACCGGCGAAATCTATCCGGACACCATCAGCGGAGTGTCCGCCAATGTGGTCTGGGCCGACGACAACAAGACGCTGTTCTACGTTGAAAACGATCCGGAAACCCTGCTCACGGTGCGGGTGAAATCGCATGTGCTGGGCACGCCGGTCTCCAGTGACAAGCTGGTCTACGAAGAAAAAGACGACAGCTTCTACATGGGCATCGGCCGCAGCCGCGACGACAAGTTCATCTGCATCTCCGTCGAAAGCACGGTTTCCTCCGAACAGCGTTGCGCGCCGGCCAGTGATCCGTCGCGGTTCACCGTGCTGGCGCCGCGCGAACGCGATGTGGAGTACAGCGCCGACCATCTGGACGGGCGCTGGGTGATCCGCACCAATTGGAAGGCGAAGAACTTCCGCATCATGACCGCGCCTTCCGGTTCCACTTCGCGCGAAGAGTGGAAAGACTGGGTCGCGCACAGCGATGAGGTCTACATCGAAGGTTTCGAGCTGTTCGACGGTTTCACCGCCATCAGCGAACGCTCCAACGGTCTGGAACGCCTGCGCCTGCTGCGCGCCAATGGCAAGGAGGAGTACGTCAAGGCCGACGAGCCGGCTTACTCCATGGGTCTGGACGTGAACTCCGAACACGACACGCCTTGGCTTCGCTACAGCTACACCTCGATGACCACGCCGGCCACGACCTACGAGTTCAACGTGGAAACCGGCGAACGCAAACAGCTCAAGCAGCAACCGGTGATCGGCTACGACGCCAGCAAGTACGCCACCGAGCGACTGTGGGCCACCGCGCGCGACGGCACCAAAGTGCCGGTATCGCTGGTCTACAGGAAGGGTTTCCAGAAGGATGGCAAGGCCGCGCTGTTCCAGTACGCCTACGGCAGTTACGGTTCCTCGACCGATCCGGGTTTCAACTCGACCATCGTCAGTCTGCTGGACCGCGGCGTGGTGTACGCCATCGCCCACATTCGCGGCGGCCAGGAAATGGGCCGCGACTGGTACGACAACGGCAAGCTGTTGCACAAGAAGAACACCTTCACCGATTTCATCGACGTCACCGACACGCTGGTGAAGCTGGGTTACGCGGCGCCGGACCGCATCGCCGCGTCCGGCGGCAGCGCCGGCGGCCTGTTGATGGGCGCGATCGCCAACATGGCGCCGCAGAAATACCGCGTGATCGTCTCGCAGGTGCCGTTCGTGGACGTGGTCACCACCATGCTGGACCCAAGCATCCCGCTGACCACCAACGAATACGACGAGTGGGGCAATCCGGAGAAGAAGGAGTTCTACGACTACATCCTCACCTATTCGCCTTACGACAACATAAGCAAGCAGGCGTATCCGGCGATCTTCGTGGGCACCGGGCTGTGGGATTCGCAGGTGCAGTACTGGGAGCCGGCCAAGTACGTGGCCAAGCTGCGCGACGACAACACCGGCACGCTTCCGCTTTTGTTCCGCATCAACATGGAAGCCGGCCACGGCGGCAAGTCCGGCCGCTTCCGCCGCTACCGCGAGGCGGCGGAGTATTACGCCTTCGTGCTGGACCAATTGGGCGTGGCCGAACCGGCAACCAACTAGCAGGCTGCCCGCTCCTACGCTGACCGCCTGGCCTTATGATGTGGCCATGACCGAACGTTCGCGTTTCCGCTGGGCCTGGTGGCTGTTGGCCTACGTCAGTCTGGGCACCGGCATCGTCGGCATCTTCGTTCCGGGCCTGCCGACCACCGTGTTCATCCTGGTGGCCGCGTATGCGGCCTCGCGCGGATCCGACCGCCTGCATCGCTATCTGCAACAGCATCGCCGCTTCGGCCCGATGATTCGCGACTGGCAGGCGCACGGAGCGGTGTCGCGCCGCGCCAAGTGGGCGGCCACGCTGACCATGTTGGCTTGCGCGGCGGTGTTGGTGGCGATCATGGTCAACGTGGCCTCGCACCGCTGGTGGATGGCGGCGCTGCCGATCGCCTGCATGGCGCTGGTATCGGCCTGGTTGTGGATGCGCCCGGAACCACCGGTCTAGGCCCTTCTCCTTGTTCCGTTCGTGCTTCTTATTCCGTTCGTGGTGAGCCTGTCGAACCACGCCTTTCGCATGACAATGCAGCCGTCGGTATCCGAAATGTTCCGCCAAGAGCGTGGTTCGACAGGCTCGGCACGAACGGTTCAAAGGAATCCCGGCATACGCACGTAAAACGGCGCCTTTCGGCCATGCCCGTTCATGCTCATCTGGCTATACTCCGGCTATGAACAAACCCATCCTCATCGCCCTTTCCCTGTCCATATCCGCCCTCCTCGCTGGCTGCGGCGCCAAGGGCCCGCTGATCCTGCCGGAGAAGGCGGCGCCGATCGAAGCGCCCGCGGAAACGGTACCGGAAACGCCTGCACCCACCGACGAAACGACCACTACCCCCGCCGACCAGAAAGCCGAAGACGCGGTCGACGATCCCGTGCCGCCGGCCAAGAATGACTGACCAGGCTTCCCCGGGCGTGCCAGCGTTGCGTTTCTCCAAGATGCACGGCGCCGGCAACGATTTCGTCGTGGTCGACTTGCGCGACGGCATGCCGCCACCGGATGCGGCGCTCGCTTCGCGGTTGGCCGATCGCCATTTCGGCGTCGGTTGCGACCAGATCCTGACCATCGAGCATCCGCGCAGCGCCGGAGCGGTGGCTTCCTATCGCATCTGGAATTCGGACGGTTCGCCTTCGCAGCAATGTGGCAACGGCGCGCGTTGCGTGGCGGCCTGGCTGGTGCGCGATGGCGTGGCCCAGGGAAACCGTTTCCGTGTCGACAGCCCGCTGGCGACGCATGAAGTGGAGCGGCTGGAAGGCGATCGCTACTCCATCGCGATGGGCGTACCGCAGTTCGAGCCGGCTGCGATTCCTTTGGCGGGATTCGCCGCTGCTCAGGACAGCTACGAAATTGAACTCGACGGTGAGACCGTCGTCTTCGGCGCGGTATCGATGGGCAACCCGCATGCGGTGATCGAAGTGGCCGACATCGACAGCGCAGCGGTCGCCGAACTCGGTCCGGCACTGCAATCCAGCACGGCCTTCCCGCAATCGGCCAATATCGGTTTCGCCGAGGTCGTCGCCCGCGACAAACTGCGCCTGCGCGTGTTTGAACGCGGCGTCGGCGAAACGCTGGCTTGCGGCAGCGGCGCCTGCGCGGCCGCGGCGGTGCTGATGCGGCGCGGGAAGATGGACAGAACCGTGATCGTTTCGCTGCCTGGCGGCGATCTGCGGATCGGCTGGCCCGATGACGCCGCCGAGGTCATCATGTCCGGACCAGCGGCATTCGTATTCGAAGGGGAATGGAAACAATGACCGAAGCACAAGAAAAACTGGGCGCCCACGAGATCGCGGCCTGGCTGCGCCGGCACCCGACCTTCCTCAAGCAGTTCCCCGATCTGGCCCTCACCCTGATCGTGCCGCGCGAGGAAGGCCCCACCGCTTCGCTGGCTAGCTACCAGTTGGAAGTGCTGCGCGACAAGAACCGCGAATTGTCCAAGCGCCTCAACGACCTGTTCGCCAACGCGCAGGAAAACGAGCGTCTGGCGGTGCGTACCCACCAGCTGACCCTTTCCCTGTTGAAGCAGAACACCGCGCAGGACACCTTGCGTGCGATGGCTGCGTCGCTGGCCGAGGATTTCAACGGCGACCTGGTGCGCATCGTGTTGTTCGAGCCAGTCGCGGGGTTGGACGATGCCGAGTGGCTGCAGGTCGTGGCGGAAAACAGCACGCACTTGAATTCGTTCCGCGACTGCCTGAAGGACGGCGAGCCGCTGTGCGGCCGTCTGCAGCCTGAAAAGAACGCCGTGCTGTACGCAGCGCGCGCAGAGGAAGTGCAGTCGTCCGCGCTGTTGCCGTTGCCCGGCCTGGGCCTGGTCGCAGTAGGCAGCCGCGACGGCAACCGCTTCTATCCGGGCATGGGCACGCTGTTCCTGCGCATGATGGGCGAGGCGCTGGCGGTGGCGGTGAAGCGGTTCGATGCCTAGCCGAACGACTCGTTCCCTCATCCGTCATTCCCGCGAAGGCGGGAACCCAGCGACTTTGTTTTTTTCTTCATCGACCTTGAACTTTCCGCCAGAGTTGGAGGAGAGCAAAGTCACTGGGTTCCCGCCTTCGCGGGAATGACGAGTTGAGAGCTGTGCGGATGTTCGAAGACTTCCTCGCCCACCTTCAAGTCGAACGCCGCATGTCGGCGCACACGCTCGATGCTTATCGGCGCGATCTGACCGCGTTGGCCGACTGGGCCGCCGGGCAGGGGAAGGACAACCTGGCCGAACTCGATACCGGGCAGCTGCGTGCCTTCGTCGCCGCCGAACACCGACGCGGCCTGTCTCCGAAAAGCCTGCAACGCCGGCTTTCGGCCTGCCGCAGTTATTTCAACTGGCTGCTGAAGCACGGCCGTATCGCGGCTAGTCCCGCTGCCGCATTGCGCGCGCCCAAATCGCCGCGCAAATTGCCGCAGGTGCTGGATGCCGACGAGGCTTCGCGTCTGGTGGAAGTGCCTACTGACGTGCCGTTGGGATTCCGCGATCGCGCCTTGCTGGAACTGTTCTATTCCTCCGGTCTGCGTTTGAGCGAACTGTGCGGCCTGCGCTGGAACGATCTGGATCTGGCCAGCGGTTTCGTCACCGTGCTGGGCAAGGGCAGCAAGCAACGCAAAGTGCCGGTCGGTTCGCACGCGCGCAAGGCGCTGCAAGCCTGGCGCGAGGAACAGAAACCGGCAGGCGACGCGCCGGTGTTCCCCGGGCGCGGCGGCGGTCCGATTTCGCAACGTGCCGTGCAGATCCGCATGAAACTGCTGGCGCAGAAGCAGGGCATGTTCAAGAACGTGCATCCGCACATGCTGCGGCACAGCTTCGCCAGCCATATCCTGGAATCTTCCGGCGACCTGCGCGGTGTGCAGGAGCTCTTGGGACACGCGGATATC
>CBFGMR010000023.1:0-60130 GCA_965650035.1 uncultured Pseudoxanthomonas sp. | reverse complement strand
AGTCGTTGACGTCGGTGACCACCACGTTGCGCGCGCCGATGTGCTTGCAGATGCCCGCGGCGATCACGCCGATCGGGCCGGCGCCGGTGATCAGCACGTCTTCGCCGACCACGTCGAACTCCAGCGCGCAGTGCGCGGCGTTGCCGTAGGGGTCGAAGAACGCGGCCAGTTCGCTGGGGATCTGATCGGGAATCGGCCACAGGTTGCTGGCCGGCATCACCATGTATTCGGCGAAGGCGCCATCGCGGTTCACGCCGATGCCCACCGTGTGCGGACACAGGTGCGGACGGCCGCCGCGGCAGTTGCGGCAGTGGCCGCAGACGATGTGGCCTTCGGCGGAAACGCGCTGGCCCAGCGCATAGCCGCTGACGCCCGGGCCCATCTCCACGATGCGGCCCACGAACTCGTGGCCGATCACCAGGCCGGGCTTGATCGTGCGCTGGCTCCAGTCGTCCCACAGGTAGATGTGCAGGTCGGTGCCGCAGATTGCGGTCTTCTCCAGCTTGATCAGCACTTCGTTGGGGCCGGGCTGGGGCACGGGCACCTGTTCCATCCAGATGCCTTTGCCCGCTTCCCGTTTGACCAGTGCTTTCATCGTTTGCGCCATGACGGTGCAGGCCCTGCCTTGAGAGAGGGCGCGAATTATACGCCGCTGCCCATGACCGGCCGTTGGCCCTCCCTGCCATAAGTCATGGAGTCGTCCGCGGACGGGCTGGCTACAATCCGAAGTCCATGATCTGCAAGGAATTGCCTGTGCGTTTGAACCTGTTGGTTGTTTCGCTGGCCGCCGCCGTCGCGGTTCAAACGGGAGTGGCCCAGGCTGCCGAAGGCATGTGGGTGCCGCAACAGCTTCCCGAAATCTCCGGGCCGTTGAAAAAGGCAGGCCTCAAGCTCAGCCCCAAGCAACTGGCGGATCTGACCGGCGACCCGATGGGCGCGGTGGTGGCGCTGGGTGGCTGCACCGCCAGTTTCGTTTCGCCGGGCGGCCTGGTGGTCACCAACCACCATTGCGCCTATGGCGCCATCCAGTTGAACTCGACCGCCGAGAAGAATCTGATCAAGCAGGGCTTCAACCCGGCTACGTCCGCCGACGAAGTCAGTGCAGGACCCAACGCACGCATCTACGTACTGGATTCGATCAAGGACCTCACCGCCGAGGCCAAGGCGGCCATCGCCTCGGCCGGCGAGGATCCGCTGGCGCGGACCCGCGCGCTGGAAACCTTCGACAAGAAAGTCACAGCCGAATGCGAAGCCGAAGCGGGTTTTCGCTGCAGGCTCTTCAGTTTTTCCGGCGGCAACACTTATCGTCTGTTCCGCAATCTGGAAATCAAGGATGTCCGGCTTGCCTACGCGCCGCCCAGCGGAGTGGGCAAGTACGGTGGGGAGATCGACAATTGGATGTGGCCGCGCCACACCGGCGACTTCGCGTTCTATCGCGCTTATGTCGGCAAGGACGGCAAGCCGGCCGCGTATTCGGCCGACAACGTGCCCTACCGACCCAGGCATTGGTTGAAGTTCGCCGATAAAGCGTTGGGTGAGGGCGATTTCGTGATGGTGGCCGGCTATCCGGGTTCTACCAATCGCTATGCGCTGGCGAGCGAGTTCGACAACACCGCAAGCTGGACGTATCCGACCATCGGCAAGCACTACAAGAACCTGATCGCCTTGGTGGACGCGGCGGGCAAGAAGAATCCCGATATCCAGGTGAAGTACGCCAGCACCATGGCCGGCTGGAACAACACCAGCAAGAATTACGAAGGCCAGCTGGTGGGCTTCGAGCGCATCGATGCCGCCTGGCAGAAGCATGCCGATGAAGAAGCGGTGCTGGTGTGGCTGCGTGGCCGTGGCGCGCAGGGAAGCACTGCGCTGGCGGCGCACGACAAGCTGATCGAACTTGGCGAGACGGCAAAGGCCACGCGCGAACGCGATCTGGTAGTAGGCCAACTCAACAACACTGCGATGCTGGGTACGGCGATCCAGCTTTACCGTCTTGCGATCGAACGCGAAAAACCCGATGCCGAGCGCGAGGCCGGTTACCAGCAACGCGACTACCCCTCCATCGAAGGCGCGCAGAAACAGCTGGAGCGGCGCTATGTGCCGGCGATGGACCGGCAGTTGCAGCAGTATTGGTTTCGCCAGTACGTGCAGCTGCCTGCAGCGCAGAGAGTGGCCCCGATCGACAAGTTCCTGGGCGGCGGCAAAGAGCAGAACCTCACCCGTGCGCTGGACCGCTTCGCCAAGACCAGGCTGGGCGGCACCGATGAGCGCATGAAGTGGTTCAGGGCCGACCGCAAGGCTTTCGAGTCCAGCAGCGATCCGGCCATCCAGTATGCCGTGGCGGTGATGCCGGCCCTGCTCAAGCTTGAAGAGGAACGCAAGACACGCGCTGGCGAAGCCTTGCTGGTGCGGCCGGTTTATCTGCAGGCGGTGGCCGATTACCGCAAGAGCAAGGGCGAGTTCGTGTATCCCGACGCCAACCTCTCGCTGCGCATCACCTTCGGCAACGTCACCGGCTACCGGCCCAAGGACGGAGTGGAGTACACGCCGTTCACTACAGTCGAAGGCGTAGCCGCCAAGGCGACCGGGGCGGAGCCTTTCGATGCGCCGCAGGCATTGCTCGATGCAGTCAAAGCCAAGCGTTATGGCGGTTTGCAGGACAAGCGCCTGGGCACGGTGCCGGTGGACTATCTGTCCAACCTGGACATCACCGGCGGCAACTCCGGTTCGCCGGTTCTCGATGCACAGGGCAAGCTGGTCGGCCTGGCCTTCGACGGCAATTGGGAGTCGGTGAGTTCCAACTGGGTGTTCAATCCGGAGATGACGCGCATGATTTCCGTCGATGGCCGCTACCTGCGCTGGATCATGCAGGAGGTCTATCCGGCGCCGCGGCTGCTCAAGGAAATGGGCGTCGCGCGCTGATTGACACGAGCGTCGTCCCGCCAATGGCGGTTGGTTGCCTCAAGTGCCGGAAGCTGAACTTTGGCTTGTCGGCGCGCTGCGGCGCGTTCTTGCGTCATGGCACTTTGGGTTTGTCGCGGCGCGGTATCATTCGCTCCCGTCGTCGTTTCAACCCTTGGAACGCCCGGCTTTACTTCCCCCACGGAACCACTCCTGCATGCGCATCCTGCTTGCCCGTCACGGCGAAACGCCGTGGAACGCCGAAGGCCGCTACCAAGGCCAGATCGATATCCCGTTATCGCCCATGGGCGAGTCGCAGGCCGCCGCGCTGGGTGTGCGTCTGGCCGATGTGGACATCGCCAGGGCGGTGGCCTCGCCGCTGTCGCGCGCGCGCCGCACCGCCGAACTGGCCCTGGGCGAAGCGCGCGTGCCGATGCTCGCCCTGGATCCCGACCTGCAGGAAATTGCGCACGGCGAATGGGAAGGCTTGCTGGCCAGCGAAATCAACGACAAAGACCCAGCGCGCCTGCGCGCCTGGCGCGAAGAGCCCGAAACCGTGCTCATGCCCGGCGGCGAATCCCTGCGCCAGGTGCTGGATCGTTCCTGGCAGGGACTGGCTCGCGCCGCCGACGGCCTGGGCGAGGGCGATACGCTGCTGGTCGTCGCGCACGATGCGGTCAACCGCGTGATCCTGTGCCGCGTCCTCGGTCTGCCCTTGTCCAAACTGTGGACCTTCCGTCAGGCGCCGACGACGCTCAACCTGTTGGAAGGCCCGGACGTGGAGCATCTGGAAATCGTCCGCCTCAACGATTGCGCGCACCACACGCCGTTCTTCGGCGAAGCGGTGCATCGGGCGCTCTGAGCATGTCTTTGCCGAGCAAAAAAAGGTATACCTTCATGCAGAAGTCCCTGGCCTTGTTGGTGACCGGAATGGCAATGACGGCGCCTGGGGAAGTCATGGCTGAGAATCTCCCTGCTTCGGTCGATATCACTTATAAGTGTGGCCCTTCGCCTCTTTACCCGCGTCGGCTGTATGACACGGGCAAAGGCGGAGAAGTCGGAATGCAAGTAAGCATTGCGGCAGATGGAAAAACTACTCAGGTCGAGGTCGTCGCATCATCAGGCTTGCGCGCCCTGGACAGGGCCGCGGAAATAGCAGTCAGACAGTGGCAGTTTTGCCCACGGAGAATCGGGCTGGAAACATCTGAAGGTGTCAGCGCAGTCACGATCCGCTTCGATCCTGCCGGGCCGGAGATTCCTGCAAGCTCCTGTGAGGCAGCCAGATGCGGCTCGACCCCTCCCACACCAAGGCGACCCTGATCGTTTCCGGCATGCAATCACTTCGCGAATGGCTCGACTATATCGAGCGGCAGCATCCGGAAGCCATCGAGCTTGGCCTGGATCGCATGCATGAGGTGGCAGCTCACCTTTCCATCGACAAGCCCGCGACGCACGTCATCACCGTCGGCGGCACCAACGGTAAAGGCTCTACTGTCGCCTTCATCGAAGCCATCGCCCGCGCGGCGGGACTGAAAGTCGGCACCTACACTTCACCGCATCTGTTGCGCTACAACGAACGTGTACGTATCGATGGGCGTGAAGCGAGCGATGAAGAATTGGTCGCAGCATTCGAGGCGGCAGAGGCCGCGCGCTTGGGCCCCTCTTCCACCGGGAGAGGGGTTGGAGTGAGGGTACGGCGGAGTGGGGATTCCCCAGATGTCGGACAAAAACCATCCCCACCCAACCCTCCCCTTGAAGGGGAGGGCTCAAGCGTGCCGCTCACTTACTTCGAATTCGGAACACTCGCCGCACTATGGCTGTTCCAGCAGTCCGATCTCGACTTGGCTGTACTTGAAGTCGGCCTCGGCGGCCGCCTCGATGCAGTCAACATCGTCGACCCGGACGTCGCCGTCATCACCACCGTCGACATCGACCACATCGACTGGCTGGGCAACGACCGCGAAAGCATTGGCTTCGAAAAAGCCGGCATCGCCCGCGCATGGAAACCGCTGGTGCTGGGTGAAAGAGATTCTCCTTCCAGCGTGCTGCGCCACGCTTATGCCATCGGCGCCAACGCGGTGCGGCTGGGCAGCGATTTCATCCACGAACCGGTGGATGAGTCTCACTGGCGCTGGCGCGATGCCGGTTTCGAGATCGAACTGCCGAATCCGAGGCTCAGCGCCCCGGTGCAGCGCGCCAACGCGGCGACCGCCATCGCGGCATTGCGCGCGCTGGATATCGAGCTGCCGACGTCCGCATTCGTCGCAGGCGTGGCGTCGGCGACGCTTCCGGGAAGATTGCAGCGCTTCGACCTGCGTGACACGCCGGTGATCGTGGACGTGGGCCACAACCCGCAAGCCGCGCGTGAACTATCGGCTTGGTTGCGGGCCGAACCTGTGTCTGGACGCACACTCGCGGTGTTCGCTGCCCTGGCCGACAAGGACGTGCAGGGCGTGGTTGACGCGCTTGAGGACGAAGTCTCGGATTGGTTTCTCGCCGGCCTGGAAAACGTGGCCGCGCGCGGGCAATCGGTGGATGAGCTGGCGTCGAAGGTCAGCGGCGCTGCAGCCGCGGGCTCGCGCCACGCCGACGTGCATGCTGCCTTGCAGGCAGCTCGGGCGCAGGCGCATGCGCAAGATCGGATACTTGTGTTCGGCTCTTTCCACACCGTCGCTGAAGCGTTGGCGATCCTGCATTCAGGTCAATGATGGGGAAGGCGTTTCGCGGCACCGTATAATTCGCACGGCATTCCCGCCGCGTCGTTTTGCGAGCCCGCATGGATACCGCCCTCAAACAACGCCTGATCGGCGCCGTCGTCCTGGTGGCCTTGGCGGTGATCTTCCTGCCGATGCTGATCAAGGGCCCCGCACCCGACAGCGGCGTATCGGATGTGCCGCTGGACGTACCGGCTGCGCCAGGCGGGCAATACGAAACCCGCGAGCTTCCCTTGGTAACTCCCGGCAATGCCCCGGCGGGCGGCGTAGTGGGCTTGGATGAGAAGCCGGCCGCCGCGCCTGCAACCGCAAGCGAAGCCGTTCCGCTCGGCACTGCCCCAGCCGCCGCAACAGCGGGCGCCATGCTGCCGGCCAGCACCGCAGGCGGCAACTACGCAGTCAATTTCGGCGCTTATGCCACTCCGGCCGACGCCGACGCGGTTATCTCGCGCCTCAAGCAGTCCTCGCTTCCGGCTTTCCGTGAGCCCACCACCATCAACGGCAAAACCGCCTATCGCGTGCGTATCGGGCCTTACGCCGAGCGCTCCGATGCCGAAGCCGTGCGCTTGCAGGCTTCGCAGGTGCGCAGCGACGTGAAAGCGCAAGTGGTGACGCTGGATGCCGCCCCTGCGGCAGCGTCCGCATCGACTTCGGTGCCGTTGGCCGCGACCGCACCGCCGTCGGTGACCACGCAGGCCTCGCCCGAATCGCCCAAACCCGCACAGACCCCGCCCGCGGCAGCGCCCAAGCCAGTGGCCACGGCGCCGAAACCGGCGGCCGTCGCGCCCAAGCCCGCGGAGCCGGTGGCCAAGCCGGTTGAATCTCCCAAGCCGGCGGCTTCCAACGTAGGTTTCGCCGTGCAGCTCGGTGCCTTCTCCAGTGCTGCCGACGCCAATGCCCTGCGCGACAAACTGCGCGCCGGCGGGTTCAGCGCGTTCGTCGAACAGGTCAAGACCGACAAAGGCACGTTGAGCCGGGTGCGCGTAGGCCCGGTCGCCAGCCGCGCCGATGCCGACAAGCTGAAGGCGCAGGTCGCTGCCAAGGTGGGTATCAACGGTATGGTCCGCCCGCATCCGTGATCGCCTGACACGCGATCGGGGCACAGGGATGAAAGGCCGACTAGCAGCAAACAGGGGATATTCGTCTCGATGATCGACTTGGTGCTACTGATCATCATCGGCGGGTCGGCTTTGCTCGGCCTGATCCGAGGGTTGGTGGGCACGCTGGCGTCGACGGTCGCTTGGTTGCTGGCCGGCTGGGTCACTTTCGAATTCGGCGGGGAGACCGCCTCATGGCTGTCCGATGGCGGCGGCAAACCGACTATGACCGAATTGTTCGGCGGCTACGCGCTGAGTTTCGTGGTGGTCATGGTGGCGGTAGCGCTGGTCGGTGCCCTGGCCAAATCGATGGTCCGTTCGGTCGGCCTGTCGGGCGTGGACCGCATGCTGGGCGCAGGTCTGGGCTTGCTGCGCGGGGCTTTCCTGGCTTGCATTCTGGTCTTGCTGATGGGCTTCACGCCCTTGCCGCGCGAAGCTTCCTGGAACCAGTCCAGCGCTCTGCCGGTATTGCTGCCCACTGCGGGCTGGATGCGCTCCAAGCTGCCGAACTGGTCCGTTCCGGAAATGGATTTTCGCAATGCCCTCCGCTCAGGCGATAATGGCGCCCCGGATGCATTGTCCGGACCCTTGCTGGACGGTGTCGTTCAGCAAGTCATCGACACCGCCAAAGGTGGCGTGTCGCAGCGGCAGGCGGTGGAAAGCGTCCCGGCGGGCAAGGATCCGGCGAATATCGAGGCCGGCGGGCAGGAACCCGCGAACATCGAAGCGAGCGGGCAGGACCCGGCGGACGAACCCGCCAACCTCGAATCATCGAAACGTCCCACCGGCCAGAAACGGCCCAATTCGCAATAAGCAAGCGGAGTACGCAAACCATGTGCGGCATCGTCGGAATCGTCGGCAACCAGAACGTTGCGGGGCAGCTTTATGACGGGCTGACCGTCCTGCAGCATCGCGGGCAGGACGCGGCCGGCATCGCCACCGCCGACGGCACGCGCCTGCGCGTGCACAAGGACAACGGACTGGTGCGCGACGTGTTCAACCCCAAGGCGATGAGCACGCTGGAAGGACGCGTGGGCATCGCCCACTGCCGCTATCCGACCGCCGGTTCCGAAGGCCTGGACGAAGCGCAGCCGTTCTACGTGAATTCGCCGTACGGCATCGCCCTGGCGCACAACGGCAACCTGATCAATACCGACGCCCTGCGCCAGGACGTGTTCGCCGAGGACCGCCGCAACATCAACACCGATTCGGACAGCGAGGTGTTGCTGAACGTGTTCGCGCACGAACTCGACCGCCAGCGCACGCTTTCGCCGGAAACCGCGATCCGCGCCGTCGCTGGCGTGCACCGCCGGGTCAAGGGCGGCTACGCGGTGGTCAGCGTGGTGCTGGGCCTGGGCCTGGTCGCTTTCCGCGACCCGCACGGCATCCGTCCGCTGGTGCTGGGCAAGCGCGAGCACAACGAAGGCAATGACGAATACATTGTTGCTTCCGAATCGGCCGCGCTGGACATACTGGGTTTCCAGCGCGTGCGCGACGTGCAGCCGGGCGAGGCCATCGTCATTACCGCGCGTGGCGAGCTGTTCGCGGAAATCTGCGCCGAGCCGCAGGAGCATGCGCCCTGCATCTTCGAGTACGTGTACTTCGCGCGTCCCGATTCGATGATCGACAATGTCTCCGTGCATAAGGCGCGCATGCGCATGGGCGTGAAGCTGGGCGAGAAGATCCTGCGCCTGCGCCCGGACCACGGCATCGACACCATCATTCCCATTCCCGATACCTCGCGCGATGCGGCGCTGGAAATCTCCAACGTGCTGGGCGTGAAATACCGCGAAGGCTTCATCAAGAACCGCTACGTAGGCCGCACCTTCATCATGCCGGGGCAGGGCGAGCGGGTTAAGTCGGTGCGCCGCAAGCTCAATCCCATTCCGCTGGAATTCCGCAACCGCGTGGTGCTGCTGGTGGACGACTCGATCGTGCGCGGCACCACCAGCCAGCAGATCGTGCAGATGGCCCGCGATGCTGGCGCGCGCAAGGTGTATCTGGCTTCGGCCGCGCCGCCGGTGCGATTCCCCAACATCTACGGCATCGACATGCCGGCGGTGGACGAGCTGGTGGCCAACGAACGCAGCATCGAGGACATCGAGAAATTCCTGGGCTGCGACTGGCTGATCTACCAGGACCTGGAAGACCTGGAAGCCTCGGTGCGCGAAGGTAATCAGGACCTGCAGCGCTTCGATTCGTCCTGTTTCAATGGCGATTACGTGACCGGCATAGAGCCCGGTTACTTCGAGCGCATCGAGTCGTTGCGTTCGGACGAAGCAAAGCGCAAGCGTCGGGTGTCGTGACGTTTCCGGCGTTACTCCAGCGATCTCCCCTCGTTCCGTCATCCCAGCGAACGCTGGGATCCATCTTGATCTTGCCGTTGCCTTTGCCGTTCGGCGTTCAAGAACAAAGTCAAAATGGATCCCAGCGTTCGCTGGGATGACGATTCATTTTTCATGTTTTCGTCACTCTTCGACGCCGCTCGCGCATGCCTTGATGCTGCTTCGCCAGACGACAAGGTTGCGTTGACACAGGAGTGCGCCGCTGCCTTCGCCCGCGACGAACTCAGCGCTGATCCAGACGCTCCGGCGCCGCAACCCATCCGCATGCCAGGCCGCCCGCTTCGACCGAAGCTCGTCCCCCCGCGCGATCTGCCGCAACGCGGCATCGGCAGCGCCGAAGGCCGCGCGGCGTTCATCCACGCCATCGCCCATATCGAGTTCAACGCCATCGACCTGGCCTGGGACGCGGTCTATCGCTTTCGCGGCCTGCCGCCGCAGTTCTACGCGGACTGGGTGTCGGTGGCCAACGACGAGTCCCGGCATTTCATGCTGCTGCGCGACCGCCTGCGCGATCTGGGCCACGACTACGGCGACTTCGATGCTCACAATGGCTTGTGGGAAATGGCCGAGAAAACCGCGCACGACGGGTTGGCGCGCATGGCCCTGGTACCGCGCGTGCTGGAGGCCAGAGGTCTTGATGTGACGCCGGGCATGATCGCCAAGCTGCGCAACCTGGGCGACACGGCCAGCGTTGGGATTCTGGAATTGATCCTGCGCGAGGAAGTGGCCCATGTCGCCGCCGGCTCGCATTGGTACCGCTGGTACTGCGAACGCGAGGGCAGGGAGCCGCGTTCTACTTTCCGTGAGCTGCTGGCCCAGTACGCCGGCCCCGTGCTGCGCGGTCCCTTCAACCACCACGCGAGATTGCAGGCCGGTTTCGACGACGAGGAAATCGCTGCCCTGGAACAACTGGCCCCAAAGCGCGTAGGAGCGACGTAAGTCGCGATTGCCGAGAGAGGAACGCTTTCGCGACTTACGTCGCTCCTACACGCTCCTACAGCGACTCCAGGCGATAGCCGCCGGCATCGACGCGCAGCACCGAGCCCTGCTCGTACCAGTCGCCCAGCACGATGCGTGTGTACTCCCGTTCGCCCAGCTGCAACTCGTGCACGGCGGGGCGATGGGTGTGGCCATGGATCATGGTGTCGATGCCGAAGCGTGCAAACGTCGCTTCCACGGTAGCGGGGGTCACGTCGGTCACCGTCTCGAATCGCACATCGTTGCCGCCTTCCCGCAACTTCGCCTGATGCGCCTGGCTGGCCGCACGCGCCTGCGCGGCGAAGGCCATACGCGCTTGCAGGGGCTGCGACAGAAACTGCGCCTGCCAGTCCGGGTTACGGGTCTGCGTGCGGAAGGCCTGGTAGGCCACATCGTCGGTGCACAACAGATCGCCATGCAGCAGCAGCGTCGGCTTGCCGTAAAGCACGACCAGGGCAGGATCCGGCAGGATGCGGAAACCGGCGCGCTTGGCGAAATCCTGCCCCAACAGGAAATCCCGGTTGCCGCGAATGAAATACACCGGTACGCCGCCATCGGCCACCTCCCGCAACGCCGAGGCGACATAAGCGCCGACTTCGGAGGGATCGTCGTCGCCTACCCAGGCTTCGAACAGGTCGCCGAGCACATACAGGGCGTCGGCCGATTTCCCCTCGCGCCGTACGAACTGGCCGAATAGTTCGGTGATGGCCGGCCGGGAGGAATCCAAGTGCAGATCGGAGATGAAAAGAGTAGTCATGAACAGATTGTAGGCTGCCCCCTGTTAGGAGCGGGCCCTGCCCGCAACGCTTTTAATGAGACCTCTGTGGAGCGTCGCGGGCAGGGCCCGCTCCTACAAGGGTAAAATTGCCGGATTCTGCTTTATTGGACCTCAAATGACCTGCCGTACCCGCTTCGCTCCCAGTCCCACCGGTTACCTGCACATCGGCGGCGCACGCACCGCGCTGTACTGCTGGCTGGAGGCGCGCCACCGCGGCGGCGACTTCATCCTGCGCATCGAGGACACCGACCGCGAGCGCAGCACCCAGGGCGCCATCGACGCGATTCTGGAGGCCATGGAGTGGCTGGGCCTGGACTACGACGAAGGCCCGATCTACCAGACCCAGCGCCTGGACCGTTACCGTGAAGTGGCCGAGCAACTGGTCGCCGACGGCAAGGCCTACTACGCCTACGAGACCAAGGAAGAACTGGAAGCCATCCGCAACGCCGCCCAGGCCGCCGGCGACAAGCCGCGCTACGACGGCCGCGCGCGCGAACTGAATCTGCCGCATCGCGACGATCCCAACCGCGTGATCCGTTTCAAGAACCCGCAAGCCGGCAGCGTGGTGTTCGAAGACCGAATCAAGGGTCGCATCGAGATCAGCAACAGCGAACTTGACGATCTGGTGATCTTCCGTTCCGACGGCTATCCCACCTACAACTTCGCGGTGGTCGTCGACGATATCGACATGGGCATCACCGACGTGATCCGCGGCGACGACCACATCAACAATACGCCGCGCCAGATCAATATCTATGAAGCGCTGGGCGTGCCGGTGCCGTTGTTCTCGCACATGCCGATGATCCTGGATCCGGAGGGCGCCAAGCTGTCCAAGCGCACCGGCGCAGCCGATGTGATGCAGTACAAGGACGCCGGCTATCTGCCGCATGCGCTGATCAATTATCTGGCGCGGCTGGGCTGGTCGCATGGCGACCAGGAGCTGTTCACCCGTGAGGAGCTGATCCAGCTGTTCTCGGTGGAAGACGTCAATTCCAAGGCCGCGCGCCTGGACATGGACAAGCTGGGCTGGGTCAACCAGCACTACCTCAAGAGCGACGACCCGGCGGTCATCGCGCCGCAGCTGGAGTATCAATTGCGCAAGCTGGGGTTGGAGCCCGCCAACGGCCCCGCGCCGGCCGATGTCGTCGTCGCCCTGCGCGACCGTGTGCAGACACTGAAGGAAATGGCCGAAAGAGCCGCGGTCTGGTACCTGCCATTGGAGAATTACGATGAAGCCGCGGTCGCCAAACATCTGAACGCCGCAGCATCAGCGCCGTTGGTCGCCGCCCGCGACCATCTGGCCAACGCGGTGGAATGGACCGTCGAGTCGGTTTCCGCCGCGCTCCACGATACAGCAGCCGCGCTGGGTCTGGGCATGGGAAAAGTGGCCCAGCCTCTGCGCGTGGCGATCACCGGCACCCAGGTCAGCCCGGATATTTCCCAGACCGTTTACCTGGCCGGGCGCGAGCAGGCCTTGAAACGCATCGATGCAGCGCTTATCAAGATACCCGTGGACTCATAATCCTACTTGCGACCATGGCCCAGAAGCATTCCTGCACCGATCCCAAGCACCACGTCGACGACGCCCACGGCTTCGTCGCCGCGGTGGAGCGCGCCTGCCAGGAACGCGGCCTGCGCCTGACACCGATTCGCGCACGCGTGCTCTCGCTGATCGCCGACGCCGGCAAGCCGGTCAAGGCTTATGAATTGCTGGAGCTGGTGCGCGAACAGAAAGGCGTGGGCGCCGATGCGCCGCCTACCGTCTATCGTGCGCTGGATTTCCTGATGGCCAACGGATTCGTGCACAAGCTGGAATCGGTGAATGCGTTCGTGGCCTGCCACCATCCCAACAGCGATCAGCACTCGGTGCCGTTCCTGATCTGCGACCGCTGCCACAGCGCGGTGGAGCTGGAAGACCGGGAAGTGGTCACGCAGCTCGAAGCCCGCGCCAAAGCGCTCGGTTTCCAGCCGCAGGCACAGACCCTGGAAGTGCACGGCCTCTGCGCCCGCTGCGCCGCCTGAAAATCCGTAGGAGCGCCCCATGGGCGCGAGCTCTTGATCTATCGAACCTGACAAAAAAGCTCGCGCCCATGGGGCGCTCCTACGGTGTTAGGCAATCGCCGCTTGCAATCGCGGTGATTTTTCGCGGATGGGCAGGTTCGCCACCGCCGCGATCAACGCCAGGGCGATGTCCGCGTACCACATCCAGGTGTAGTCGCCGAAGCGTTCTATCGCCACGCCGCCCAGCCATGCGCCGAAGAATCCGCCGATCTGGTGCGACAGCAACGTCAGCCCGAACAAGGTGCCCAAATAACGCGGGCCGAACAGCTTGCCGATCAGGCCCGCCGTCGGTGGCACTGTCGCCAGCCAGGTGAAACCCAGTGCGGCGGCGAAGATGTAGAACGTCATCGGCGTGGGTGGCGACAGCAGGTAGATGACGATCATCACCCCACGGCTCGCATACATCGCCGCCAGTATCATTTTCATCCGATAGCGCTGGCCCAGCGCGCCGGCGGCCAGGCTGCCCAATACATTGAACAAACCGATCAAAGCGATCGAAGCGCCGGCCACGCCCGGTTGCAAACCGCACAAGGCGATCTCGCCCGGCAAATGCGTGACCAGGAACGCGATGTGGAAGCCGCAAGTGAAGAAACCCAGGTGCAGCATCCAGTAGCTGCGGTCGCGCAAGGAGATGCGCAGTTGTTCGCGCAAGGTAATTTCCGCCGGCGGCGCAGCGGCTGCATCGGTTGCGCCCGATACTGCAGCCGCAGGCTTGCGCCGCAGCGGCCAGGCCAGCGGCAAGGTCAGCAGAGAAGCAGCAGCCAGTCCGAACATCGCCACGCCCCAACCCGCGGCGCTGATCGCCAGCTGCACAAGCGGTGCGAATACGAACTGCCCCAGCGACCCGCCGGCATTGATGAAGCCGGCCGCGAAGGACCGCTTCTCCGGCGCCAGCCGCGAGGCGGTGGCGCCGATCAGGATGGAGAAGCTGCCCGCGCCCGCACCGGCCGCGGTCAACAGCCCAAGGGTGAACATCAGTCCCCATTGCGAAGACATGAAAGGCGTCAGCGCCATGCCCAGCGCAAGCAGGATGCCGCCGGCGACCAGGATGCGCGTCGAACCCTGCTTGTCGGCGATGGCGCCGAAAATAGGCTGCACTGCGCCCCATACGAACTGGCCGATCGCCAGCGCGAAACTGATCGCGGCGATACCCACGCCTGTGGATTGGTGGATGGGCTGCACGAACAGGCCCGTGGTCTGGCGCGCGCCCATGGTGATCATCAGCATGGCCGCCGCGGTCAGCAGCAATCCCCAGTGCATCGCTGGTGCGGTGCGTCCGTTCGTAGCGATGTTCATGCGGCGTTCTCCGATTCATGGCGCAATGCGTTGTCCAACAGATCCAGGTCCGTGCGCAGACGGTCGGTACTAGCGGCGCCGTAGCTGGCTTCGATGCGCTGCTGCGCGCGCAACCAGTGCGGCTTCGCGCTGGCGATGCGCTTGCGTCCGCTGGCGGTGACGGAAATCAGCCGCTGTCGCGCGTCCTCGCCGCGCGCCTGCTTCAGCCAGCCCGCTTCCAGCAGCGGTTTCAGATTGCGGGTCAGCGTGGTGCGCTCCATGCCCAGCGAGTCGGCCAGTTCGCCCAGCAGGCGAGGGCCGCCGTACTCGGCGTGGCGCAGGATCGAGTATTCGTTGAGGCTGAGGCCTGCCGCCGCGAGTTCGTGGTCGTATATCTGCGACACCTGGCGGGCGGCGCGGCGCAGGCGGAAACAGGTGCAGACACTGTCGGAAGAGGAGGGCATTCGGATACGCCTACAGTACGATTCGGTCATTTAAGTGTATATACACCTATACTGTCAACAAAAAAAGGCGACTGTCCGTTCGGGCAGCCGCCTCGCCAGTCACGGCATGGCCGTCAGAAGAACAATCGGATGCCGGTCGAGAAGTTGCGATCGGGCAGCACCACCGAATCCTTCAGGAAGGAAGTGTGCACGCGTGCGGTTTCGCCGGTCAGATTGCTGCCGTCCAGGAATAGCTCCCATGCGGTGTTGCCCTGGTCGTGGTGGTAAGCGACATGCGCGTCGACCAGCGTGTAGCCAGCGGTGGGGGTTTCGTTGACCGCCACTTTGTCCTGCTTGTCGTAGCGCACCGCGCCCAGCGAAGCGCGCCAGCCCTCGCGTTCCCAACGCAATTGCGTGCCGAACCGCGAAGGCGCGATGCGCGGCAGATTGCCGCCTGCCGCCAGCGTTCCGCGCACCGTGTCGCCGTAGACGCGTAGGTCCCAGGCGCCGTTGTCGTTGTTGGCCAGATGGAAAGTCGCCTCGCCCTCGAAGCCGCGGAAGCGCGCATCGGCCTGGCTCCACTGGCGGATCGGGAGGAATTCGCCGTCCTCGAATTCGGTTTCCTCGCCGGTATCGACCAGGTAGATGAAGTCGTCGAAACGGTTGTAGTAGACCGAGGCCTTGGCGTCCATGAAATCGGACTGGTACTGCAGACCGAATTCCAGCTGGTTCGCCTTTTCTTTGCCCAGGTTCGCGTCGCCGATTTCATAGGCCAGGGTCGCCAGGTGCGGACCGTCGGCGAACAGTTCTTCCTCGGCCGGCGCGCGTTCGGCGTGGTCCAGGTTGGCGGTCAGCCGCCATTGATCGTTGAGCCGCCAGCCACCGGCCAGCGACAGGCTCAGTGGTTTGAAATCGCGGGCGGTTCCAGTGACCGGATCGGCCTTGATGCTGTCGATGCGCGCGCCCAGATCCAGCTGGAAATCGCTCCAATTCTTGCGGGCCACGCCGAACACGCCCAGCGAGCGGGTGCTGGTCTCCGGGACGAAGGACTCTTCGCCGATCGCGGCGAAAGTCGACTGGCCGCCCTGTACGCCGACTGCGGTTTTCCACCCCGACATTTCCGCGAACGCGGCTTCCACGCGGCCTTCGTTGGCGTTCTTGGTGAAGGTGGTGCCGACTTCCTCGCCTTCAAACTCGATGTGGTTGTAGTCGGTGTGGCCGAAGCTGTAGCGCAGGCTGCTGCCTTCGCCCCAGGGATCGGTCAGTCCCCCCTTCAGGTCGTAGCGGTCCTGGCGCAGCTTCAACCAGACGCCGCGTTCGCCCGCGGCCAAGAAGTCGCCCGGTTCGCCGGGGTTGCCGTAATCGTCTTCGAAGCGCGAAGCCGACACGCCGATGAAACCCCAGTCGCCCAGCAACGAACCGCCGACCGCGCCGGTCTTGGTGTCGATGAAAGTATTGGCTTGCTTGCCGTCCGGCGTGTCGTAGTCCTTGTTGTTGCGGTACACGGCATCGGCGTGCAGGGCGAAGCGGTCGTTGCCGCCGTCAATGCGCACCAGGTCGGTATTGCCTTCGTTGACGCTGTCGAAACGCACTTCGGCGCGGCCGCTGAAGCCGCCTTCGATGGCCGCTTCGGGAATCCGCCCGTCGACCACGTTGACGATGCCGCCGATGGCGCCGCTGCCGTAGAGCAGGGTGGAGGGTCCTTTCAACACCTCGATCTGGTCGGCCAGGAAGGCTTCGACGGCCGGCGAGTGGTCCTGGCTGACGGTGGACACGTCCTGGCTGGACAAACCATTGCTCAGCACCGCCACGCGCGGGCCGTCCAGTCCGCGCAGGATCGGGCGGCCGACGCCGGGACCGAAGTTGGAGCTCTGCACGCCCGGCAGGCTGGAAATGGTCTCACCCAGGCTGGCGGCGCGGCTTTCGTCCAAGCGCTCGCCGGTCAGGACTTCCGCGGGCTTGCTCAAGGCGTCGGCGGCGTCCCGCAGGGGGCTGGCGGTGACCACCACGCTGTCCAGGTCCTTGACGTGACGATCGCTAGGCTGGCCGTCGGTATGGCGCGTATCGGTGGGCGGCACATCGGCGGCCGCCGCCTCCGCGCTATCGGCGCCGTCGGCCCAGGCAAGGGCGGGGAAAAGGGCCAGGGCCAGGGCGATAGCTAGCCGGTGGCGGGAGTACGCGGGGCTGGGATTCATCGGGACTATTCCGGAGGTGTGGGAGGGGTTGACAGATGTTATAATATAGCAATATTGGAAAACGACCCCTCCCGAAAGTCATACTGATACCCATGGATTCCCGCTTCCGCAGCCTGCTAGACCGTTTTGGCGCCACCGGCTCGATGATTTGCGCCGTGCATTGCGCCCTGACCCCGCTTTTGCTGGCGGCGATTCCGTCGCTGGGGCTGTCCGCCTGGCTGGGCGACGGTTTCGAGCGCGGTTTCGTGCTGTTCGTGACCGTGCTGGGCCTGTTCAGTCTGCTCTGGGGCTATCGCCGCCATCGTGCTTTCCGGGCGCTCAGCCTGTTGCTGGTCGGCTTGGCGGTGCTCTGGGCAGGCGCCTACTACCCGCCGCTGCATCATGGGGTAGTGGTGCACGCCATCGTCATGACCCTGGGCGGTACGCTGGTGGGGCTGGCGCACATCATCAATCTGCGCCTGAACCACTGGCATATACACGATGCCAGCTGTGCTCATTGAGGCCTGCGTGATAGGCTTTGCGGCCTCGCGCGCAAGGCGCAACCGCTAAATCAGGAGCAAACCATGGGCAAAGGTGATCGCAGGACCGCCAAAGGCAAGCGCAGTATCGCTAGCTACGGCAATGCACGCACGCACGTTTCCAAAGTCGCCGTCGGTCCGGCCGCGCCTGTCGCGAAGAAGACCGTGACCAAGGCGGCAGCACCGGCGAAGAAGGCCGTGGCCAAGAAGACGGTGGCCAAAGCCAGCTGATCGGCTTACCGCCGTCATGCGCAAAAACGCGACGCCTGGCGTCGCGTTTTCGTTTCTGCCCCCGCTCTTGTAGAGCCGAGCTTGCTCGGCTGCTCTTGATCCTGGTGTTCAGCGCCAACAGCAGCCGAGCAAGCTCGGCTCTACAGGTGGGCTGGTTTTCCGTCGGCGTAACTCGCAACCAGCAAATTGCCGCCAAGCCAATAGGCGAGTTCCGCAGGCTGACGGATGTTCCAATGCGCGAAGTCCGCGCGCATGCCCACCTGCAGCATTCCGCGATCGCGTAAGCCCAGCGCCTGTGCTGCGTTGAGTGTGGCCCCGCGCAGGGCTTCCTCGGGCGTCAGCCGGAAATGCGTGCAGGCCAGCGACATCGCCAGCCGCAATGATTGCAAAGGCGAGGTGCCGGGGTTGCAATCGGTGGCCACGGCCATTGGCACGCCGTGTTGGCGGAAAAGATCGAGTGGGGGTAGTACGGTCTCGCGCAGACAGTGGAACGCGCCCGGCAGCAGCACCGCTACGGTACCGGCGGCCGCCATCGCCCGCACGCCGGCTTCGGAAGTATGCTCGACATGATCGGCGGAAAGCCCGCCGAATTCGGCCACCAGCGCAGCGCCTTCGCCATCGCTCAGTTGATCGGCATGCAGCTTGACCGGCAGGCCCAGCGCACGCGCCGCCTCGAACACGCGCCGCGTTTGCGCAAGCGTAAAACCGATGCGCTCGCAGAAGGCGTCCACCGCATCCACCAATCCTTCCGCCTGCAGCCGCGGCAGCCATTCGCAGACGGCAGCAATGTATTCGTCGCCCCGGCCCCGGAACTCCGGCGGCAGTGCATGCGCGCCCAGGAACGTGGTGTGCACCGTAATTCCCAGTTCGTCGCCGATGCGCCGTGCCACGCGCAGCATCTTGCGTTCGTTGTCGAAGTCCAGGCCGTAGCCGGATTTGATCTCCAGCGTGGTCACGCCATCGTCGCGCAAGGCGCGCGCACGCGGCAGCGACTGGGCGAACAGTTCTTCCTCGCTTGCCTCGCGCGTGGCGCGGACGCTGGAAACGATACCGCCTCCATCGCGCGCGATCTGCTCATAGCTGACGCCGCGCAACCGTTGTTCGAACTCGCCGGCGCGATCGCCAGCGAATACCGCGTGGGTGTGGCAGTCGACCAGTCCGGGAGTTATGCAGCCCTCGACCTGTATGACTTTCCGCGCCAGCTGGTCGGGGTCACCGGGCAGGGTGGAGGCATCGCCGACGAACTGCAGCACGCCGTCGCGCCAGCCCAGGGCGCCGCGCGTGATGACTCCATATCCGTCATCGCCTGCCAGCGTAACCAGGTCCGCGCCCAGGATCAGGCCGTCCCAGAGTGCCGGTGACTGGCGATCAACCACCACCGTCGCCTCCTCCGTCGCCACCGTCCCCACCACCGTCGCCCCAGCTGTTATCTGCACCGCCGACATACCCGCCGGAGGCATCGCCGCTGGCGCCGGTTTCCGAAGAAGAGCGCTCGCCGGACCCGCTGCGTCGCATCGCGCGCCCCAGAAGCCACAGCAGCGCCAGTAACGGCAAGAACAACAGTAGTTTCACAGGCGTGTCAGGAGAGCGGCGACGCGTTAGCCTAACGCAATCCGCCTTCCGGCAATCGGGAACCTCGCATGTCCATACCGCCTGCCAGTCCGTCTGCACTGATATCGCAAACCGCGCAGGGCCACTGGCGCGTTCCGGGTATTCCCAATCTGCACTCGCACGCGTTCCAGCGCGCGATGGCGGGACTGGCCGAACGCCAGACGCATCCGGAGGACAGCTTCTGGACCTGGCGCGAAACCATGTACCGGTTCGCCGCGCGCATGCATCCGGACAGCACTTATGCGGTGGCCACCCAGCTGTACGCGGAAATGCTGGAGGCCGGCTATACCAGCGTCTGCGAATTCCACTATATGCACCACGCGCCCGACGGTCGCCCCTACGACGATCCGGCAGCGATGTCGCGCGCGCTGATCGCCGCCGCGCGCGACACCGGCATCAGGATGACCCTGCTGCCGGTGCTGTACATGACCGGCGGTTTCGACGGCCGCGCTTTGTCCGTACGCCAGCAGCGCTTCGGTCACGATGTCGAGGCCTTCCTGCGCCTGCTGCAAATCCTGCGTGCCGAAGAAAACGACAAGCTGCGCATCGGCTGCGCGTTCCACAGTCTGCGCGCGGTGCCGGAAGCGGCCATGCGCGAAGTACTGGCGACATTGCCAGTGGATGCGCCGCTGCATATCCATATCGCCGAACAGATCGGCGAGGTGCAGGACTGCCTCGCGTTGCGTGGCGCAAGGCCGGTGGAATGGCTGCAACAGAATTTCGAAGTCGATTCGCGCTGGACCCTGGTGCATGCCACCCATCTGACCCCGGTGGAGACCAAGCAGCTCGCGGCCAGCGGCGCCACCGTAGCGATCTGCCCGACCACCGAGGCCAACCTGGGCGATGGTCTGTTCCCATTGCGCGCCTATCTGGACGCGGGCGGCGCCTGGGGCATCGGTTCGGACTCGCACATCTCGGTATCGCCGGTGGAAGAACTGCGTTGGCTGGAATATGGCCAGCGCCTGGTCACGCGCCACCGCAACATCGCGGTAAGCGCCGACTCCAGCAGCGTCGGCGAAACGTTGTTGCGCGGCGCGCTAGCCAGTGCGCCGCAGGCGACGAGGCAGGACACGGCGAGCGATTTCGTCTTGCTGGAAACCGACGCGCCGATCTTCGCCGGAGCGCAGGCGGACGACGTCATCGATCGCTGGATCTTCAGCGGCAATCGCCCCGCGGTACGCGAGTCGCATGTCGGAGGTCGGCAGGTGGTGGCCGACGGTCGCCACCTCGATCGTGATGCCATCGCACAGCGTTATCGCCAGGTCGTGGCCGGCCTGCTTGCGGACTGAGCTTAGCGCGGATTGCGGGTTCCTTCGTCGGCGTAGGAGCGGCGTAGGAGCGACGTGAGCCGCGAACACATGGCTCTCTCCAATCGCGACTCACGTCGCTCCTACCTCGCCCCTACCTCGCACCTACCCGCTAATGTGCAAACAGGTCGTCGGCACGCGCCAGTGCGCCTTCCAGCTCCAGCAGGAACTGTTTGGTCGGCAAACCGCCACCGAAGCCGGTCAGCGATCCGTCGGCGCCTATCACGCGATGGCAGGGCAGCACGATGGGCAGAGGGTTGCGTCCGTTGGCCGCGCCTACCGCGCGCATCGCGGTAGGCTTGCCGACGCGTTGAGCGAGCTGCGCATAGCTGATGGTCTCGCCATAAGGAATCGTCGCCAGCGTGTGCCAGACCTCCTGTTGGAAGGGCGTGCCTTGCGGCGCCAGTGGAAGGTCGAATTGTTGGCGGGCTCCGGAGAAATATTCTTCCAGCTGCGCGCGGGTGGCCTGCAACACTGCGTTGTCGCCTTCGCTCCACTCCACAAGGCGCGACATGGGATGCCGTGGCGTGTGGAACTCGATCAGTTGCAGGCCGTGTTCATCGGCTGCAAGCAGTAAGGGGTCGACCGGGCTGTCGATGTATTGATAGCGGATCATTTCAATCCTCCAACATAATGAATAGAGAAACCGTCATTCCCGCGAAGGCGGGAACCCAGCGACTTTGCTTGCTGTTGGTGATGATGAGTGCCGCGAAGAGCGAAAGTCACTGGGTTCCCGCCTTCGCGGGAATGACGGTTTTTTTCTTCTTGCGTTCGATTTTGTTCCCGGCCAGCGGTTTGGTCGCACCCATCGAATCCTTCCACACCTGGATCACCGCATAAGCCCGCCACGGTCGCCACGATTCGGCTCGCGCGGTCAATGCTTTGGCGGTCATGCGCGATCCATCGGTCGGCACCGCTTTCTGCAGAACCAGATCGTCGGCCGGAAACGCATCCGGGTGCCCCAGCGCGCGCATGGCGATGTAGTTCGCGGTCCATGGCCCAATCCCGGGTAGCGCTACCCAACGGGCGATGAAATCGTCCAGCATGCGTTCGCTGCGGAAATCCACACGTCCGTCCAGCACCGCGCGGGCAACGGTGCGTACGGTGTCGGCGCGCGTGCGGGTCAGGCCGATGCGGGTGAGATCGGCATCGGCCAATACTTCCGGGGTGGGGAAAAGATGACGCAAACCGGGCGCGAAACCCTCCGCCATCGTTTCGCCGAATTCCTGCGCCAGTCTTGCCGTGAACGTGCGCGCCGCCGCCACGCTGATCTGCTGGCCGATGATGGCGCGCATGGCGATCTCGAAACCGTCCCAGCCGCTGGGCAAGCGCAGACCAGGACGCTTCTTCAACAGGGGCCGCAGACGCGGATCGTGCGACAACGCCGCACCGATGGCGTTCGGGTCGGCGTCCAGGTCGAACATGCGCCGCAACCGATTGACGATATCCAGCAGCCGTGTCGGCGCAACGCCGTGCAGCTCCAACTTCAGGGCATGTTCGCCGTTCGGCCACGCGCTCACACGCAACCACCCCGGCGCGCTGGCCGGACCGATCACACGCGCATAGCTGTGTTCGTCCACCGATTCAACGCCGGGCAAGGCACGCCCGCGCAGAAAATCCAGCATTGCGGTGAAGTCGTAAGGCGGCCGGTAACTCAACCGCAGCACCAGCGTACCTTCCTGCGAAATCACGGTCTGGCGGCGCAGATCGCGCGGCGCCATCCGGTACGCTTCCAGGAAAGTGGCGTTGAATCGCCGCAGACTGCCGAAGCCGGAAGCCAGCGCCACTTCGGTGATGGGCAAGGCGGTTTCGGTCAGCAGTTGTTTGGCGAACAACAGTCTGCGTGTGCCGTGCACACCTATCGGCGCGGCGCCCAAGCGGTCGGTGAACAGCCTGCGCAACTGACGCTCGCCCAGTCCCACGCGTTCGGCCAGCGCCGACAGCGGTTGTTCCGCCAATAGACCCTGGTCGATCAGTTTCAATGCGCGCGCCACGGCCTCATCGCCGCGTCGCCATGCGCCGTCGCCCGGTGCCAGTTCAGGACGGCAGCGCAGGCAGGGACGATAGCCGGCGGCTTCGGCCGCTGCCGCATTGCCGTAATAGGTGATGTTGACCGGTTTGGGGGACGGCGCCGGGCACATAGGCCGGCAATAGATACGGGTGCTTTTCACCGCAATGAAAAACAGTCCGTCGAAACGCGCATCGCGGCTAAGGCGAGCCTGTTCGCAGACGCGCGGGTCCAGTGCAGTGAAGGCGCCGTTGTTTTCCATGGGGGCAGGTTAGCATCGGTTTGCGGGACGAACTCGCCGTTTTCGGACATCAATGCTGGGTGCTGAAGCCGGATAAGAAATCCGTTCGAACGGATCTGAAGAAACTCACTATGAACGGGAGTTCGACAGGCCCATCACGGACAGAGTTGGGAACGATTGCCAAACCGATACCTAGCGATCTTGCTTGTCCGCTTCCAGCGCAGGCAGCAACGGCGCGATATCGCCGTCGTTTTCGCGCGGCGGTATGCCCAGCAATCTGGCCATCAATGGATACACATCCACATTGTCGAAGGGAGCGATCACCACGCCTTTGCGGAAGGCCGGCCCGCGCGCGATGAAAGTCGCGCGCATCGAAGCCAACGCAGGATCGTAGCCGTGCGAGCCACGAGTGCCGGCAAGTGCGCGTTTGGCCACAGCGGCTGCCGGAATAGCGTCCCAGCCCTCGTCCATCTGGCAAACGATCGGCGGTACGCGCGCATTGCGGCCGTAATGCCAGCGCGCGGGCAGTTCGCTCTTGCGCCAGCATTGGTAGTGGTTATGGCGGCCGAGCAGGCGCTTTTCCGTCGCCTCCGTGCGTCCGGCGCGCGGAGCTATGCCGACCGACTGACCGATGCTGATAACGACGGCATCTTCCACCGGCACCATGTCCTCCACCGCTACCACCTGGCCGGGCGGCACCGCCGCCATGCCGTGGTCGGACACCACGATTACGTTCATCCGGTCCAGCAGGCCTTTACCCGCAAGCGCATCGATCAGGCGGCCGACAGCCGCATCGATTTCACGCACGGTCTGGCGCGTCTGCGGTGCTTGCGGGCCGTGCTCGTGGCCGGCGCCATCCACCATTTCCAGATACAGCGCGGCAAATCGCGGGCGGGTGATGGCGGGTTCTTCCAGCCAGCGGGCCACCTCGTCGGCGCGTTGCGCGGCGGGCACCGATTCGTCGTACGGCTTCCAGCGTGTCGGGCGTACGCCATCGATCTGCGCCGCGCTGCCGGGCCACGCCCAGATGGCGGTCGGCAAGCCGGCTTTTTCGGCGCCCACCCAGATCGGTTCGGCCCGCCACCAGCGCCCGTCGCCCACCGCGGTCAGATCGGCGACGCGGAAATTGCCCAGGCCTTCTTCACGCATGGTGTTGTGCACCACGCCGTGACGGTCGGGGCGCAAACCGGTGACCAGGGTGAAATGGTTGGGGAAGGTGAGGGCCGGGTAGGAGGGATTCATCCATTCGGCGCGAACCCCCTGTCGGGCCAGGCGGTCCAGGTGCGGCGTGTCGCCCTTGTCCAGGTAGTCGGCGCGCAGGGCGTCGATGGAAATCAACAGCAACGGTGCGGGCTCTGAAGCGGTTCGGGCGGCGGCGGTTCGGGCCGGGGTGGTGGTGCAGCCCGCCAACAACAGCAAAGCGGCCAGCCACGCAAGCCTGAAGAATGGCGGGTGCATAGGCGATCGTCGTGAGAATCTTATGCGTCAAGCTTGGCAGACTCTGGAGTATCACGCATGACACAGGCACGCATGACACAGATTCGAAGGATCTCCTGCATGGCGGTGCTGGCCTTGTGCTGGCCGCTCGCATCGGCGGCGGAAGCTCCGTCTTCCGCGCCCGCCGATATCGCACGGTGCCAGGTCTGGCAACGCGAGCTAAGTTTCGCTCAATCGGTCGCCGACCACGATGCTTCCGCCTTCGCCGAGCATCTGCATCCCCGGGCGGCGTTCGGCGTGGAGCGCCAACCCAGCATCGGCCGCGAAAAGATCGTTGAGGAGTGGAAGGGCATAGTCGACGGCAGTGCGATCAAGCTGGAGTGGTATCCGGACCTGGTAACCGTGGGCGGCGATGGCCGTACCGCTTTTTCAACCGGGCCCGCGCTGTACCAGGATCCGGCGACGGGAAAAATCCGGCATGGGCGTTTCAGATCGGTCTGGCAGCAGGAAGCGGACGGCGCGTGGCGGGTGATCTTCGACGACGGCAATCGTCCAGAACCTGCAGACGCAGCGGCAGTGAAGGCATTCCGCCAAGGCAGCGGCAAGGCCTGCGTTGCGGCCTGAGGCGTTTATGAATGCGGATGGAGGGGGTTGCGACCGGTAAATGCCTGGGCGCGTATAACCCATGCATATCACTTCAGTGCGCTTGCTGCGCAGGAGGTCCCCATGAAACGCCTTGCTCTTACCGCCGCGCTGCTGGGTCTGGCATTCGCCGCTTCCGCACAGACCGCGGCACCCGCTGCCACCAATCCCGCCGCTCCACAGACCGCTTCTGCGGCTTCCACCGACACGTCGACTGAAGCGCAAGCAGAAATGCCGACTCATCGGAACAAGGCCGACGCCAAGGACGAAATCGCCGACCGCAATTGCCTGAAATACACCGGCTCGCGAGTGATCCGCGCCGACGGCAAGGGCCGCAAGTGCGCCAATGCCACCGGCAGGGCGTACAACCGCGACGATATCGACCGCACAGGCGCCGTCGACCTGCGCGACGCGATCCGCAGGCTGGATCCGGCGGTTCACTGAAGCAGCGTCGTCTCGAGCGCAGCGAGGGATCTGCTGTCGCGAGCGGTGAAGCAGATCCCTCGCTACGCTCGGGATGACAAGTTTCGGGTGGTCGCCTTACCCAAGCCCTCAGCATTCGTCCGAAAGCCGAACCGCATAACGCAGCCCACGCTTGAGTTGCGCTTCGAACTGCGGATCCGCGTACAGCTTGATCTCGTGTCCCAGGCCGGTGTACCACGCGCGTCCGCCGTCGTAGCTGTGGCACCACGCGATAGGGTGGTCGGCGCCCATGGTGCCGCCCTGGTAATCACGCTCGTCCACCGTGGCGGTTACTTGCACCATGCTGCGCGGATTGCTGCGGTAGTTGTAGATCTCATCGGTCACCGTCCACGCAGACGCGGTAGGGACGCCGTCGCGTTCGAACACCACCTTGGTGGTCTGCAGCCCCGGCGGGTGGCCCTTGAACCACGCGCCTACCAATTGCCCGTACCACGGCCAGTCGTACTCAGTGTCGGCAGCCGAATGCACGCCCATGTAGCCACCGCCCGCGCGCACGAAACTTTCCATCGCCGCCTGCTGCGTCGCGTCCAGCACGTCGCCGGTGGTGTTGGCGAAGACTACGGCGCGGTAGCGCTGCAGGTTCTTGTCGTTGAAATCGCTCGCGTCTTCGCTGTGGTCCACCGCCAGGCCCTCCTGTGCGCCTAATCGTTGCAGCGCAGCAATCGCGGTGGGGATGGAGTCGTGGTGCCAGCCGGTGGTCCTGGTGAAGACCAGCACGCGCGGTTGCGGCTGGGCCGCGGTGGCGTTCAGGCAGAGGGCCAGCGAGAGGGAGATCAGCAGGGTCGGGATAGATGGGCGCATGGGCCAAGTCTGCCACGACACCCGTCATTTCTGTGGGAGCACCGTCCCGGCGCGAGCTTTTGCCTTGGCCGGGCGGGGAGAGCTCGCGCCGGGACGGCGCTCCCACCGATAATGGGGTTACATCTGCAACTGGATTTCCACATGTCCGACCCGCGCCACGCTTCCGACAGGCACGACCCCTCCCGCGTCATCCGCGCCCCGCGCGGCTCACGGCTCACCTGCAAGTCCTGGCTCAGTGAGGCGCCGTACCGGATGCTGCAGAACAATCTGGATGCGGAAGTGGCCGAGGACCCCACCTCGCTGGTGGTCTACGGCGGCATAGGCCGCGCCGCGCGCGACTGGGCCTGCTACGACGCCATCCTGCAATCGCTGCGCGATCTGGAGGACAACGAGACCCTGCTGGTGCAGTCCGGCAAGCCGGTCGGCGTTTTCCCCACCCACGCCGATGCGCCGCGCGTGCTGATCGCCAATTCCAATCTGGTGCCGCACTGGGCCACGTGGGAGCACTTCAACGAACTCGATAAGAAGGGTTTGATGATGTACGGGCAGATGACCGCCGGCAGCTGGATCTACATCGGCAGCCAGGGCATCGTGCAGGGCACTTACGAAACGTTTGTGGAAATGGGCCGCCAGCACTACGGCGGTTCGTTGAAAGGGCGTTGGATCCTCACCGCCGGCTTGGGCGGCATGGGCGGCGCGCAGCCGCTGGCGGCCACACTGGCCGGCGCGTGCAGTCTCAACATCGAATGCCAGCAGAAGAGCATCGACATGCGCCTGCGCACGCGCTACGTGGACGAGCAGGCCACCGACCTGGACGACGCGCTGGCGCGCATCCGCGCTTACACGCAGACGGGCGAGGCCAAGTCCATCGCGCTGTTGGGTAACGCGGCGGAGATCCTGCCGCAGCTGGTGCGCATGGGCGTGCGCCCGGACGCGGTGACCGATCAGACCAGCGCGCACGATCCGGTGCACGGTTATCTGCCCATCGATTGGAAGGTGGAGCACTGGTTGCTGGAGCAGAAGACCCATCCGGACAAGGTGCGCGACGCGGCCAAGAAGTCGATGCGTGTGCATGTGGAGGCGATGCTGGAATTCGAGAAGCAGGGCATTCCGGTGTTCGACTACGGCAACAACATCCGGCAGATGGCGTTCGACGAGGGTTGCAAGAACGCGTTCGATTTTCCGGGTTTCGTGCCGGCGTATGTGCGGCCGTTGTTCTGCCGGGGCGTGGGCCCGTTCCGCTGGGTGGCGTTGAGCGGGGATCCGGAAGATATCTACAAGACCGATGCGAAGGTGAAGGAGTTGATTCCCGACGATGCGCATCTGCACCGCTGGCTGGACATGGCGCGCGAGCGGATCAGTTTCCAGGGTCTGCCGGCGCGTATCTGCTGGGTGGGTTTGGGCCTGCGCCATAAGCTGGGGCTGGCGTTCAACGAGATGGTGCGCAATGGCGAGTTGAGTGCGCCTGTGGTGATCGGGCGCGATCATCTGGATTCGGGCAGCGTGGCTTCGCCGAATCGTGAGACGGAGGCGATGAAGGACGGTAGCGATGCGGTGAGCGATTGGCCGTTGTTGAATGCGATGTTGAATGTGGCCGGCGGGGCTACGTGGGTTTCATTGCATCACGGCGGCGGGGTGGGGATGGGATATTCGCAGCATTCTGGGGTGGTGATCGTGTGCGACGGTACGGTTGAAGCGGATAAGCGGATTGCACGGGTGTTGTGGAACGATCCGGGGACCGGGGTTATGCGGCATGCGGATGCGGGGTATGAGATTGCGAAGGAGTGTGCAAAAGAGATGGGGTTGAAGTTGCCGATGGTGGGTGAGCCGTAGGGGTGGCCTACACGCGTTGCCCCTAACTCATTGACGGTTTGAAGGTGGAATAGGTAGAAGCTGTTCAGCTGGTGTGATAAATAGGTGAAATGACATTCGAGCCAATAGCTAAGAAGAGGATACGTTGCAGCAACAACCGAAGGAATTGGGAGCGCACCGCGTCATGAGTACAGAGCAGAAAAACACACAGCACTCTTTCGAAGAATTCAAACTGTACTACGAGTCTACAGAGAAAGTTACCGACCGTAGGATTGAAACAAATCGTTGGAACTACTCCATATGCATCGCCATTTTGGTCGCCATAGCAACTATATCGAATTGGAGCTTGCTGAACTTTAAGCTGTTCTGGGTTGGGATTTCTGCCGATGTGCTTCTGTGCATTATGGCCACTCTTTTTTGTGTGCTCTGGATCGCTCAGATTCGCGACTTCAAATTCTTGAACAACGCAAAGTTTGATGTGTTGAATGAAATGGCTCCGAGGATCGCTTTCGACTCGTCGAATCCTGGTGCTGTTACTTCTTTTTGTCCGTTTGATAAGGAATGGAAGAGATTAAGTGAACTAAATGCGCTCCATGAGATGGGAAAGACGAATCTGATTGCTTTAAAGTCATCCAACATCGAGTACTTCATTCCGAAGGCTTTTTTCGTACTGTTCGCTGCAATTTTTGTTTGCATTCTTGTTGTTGCTGCACAAAGGTGGACAACGTCGCCCATCCTTAAGAAGGTAGACCCCGCTGCAGCAAGCGCCCCCGCCTCTGGACCATCGTAATGCTTGTCTACTACATCTCTCCAGTGCGAAGTGATCCAGATTACTCACTGAAGCGTCAGGTTTTGGCCAACCTCTCGGCCCTGCACGAAGTTGACTTCTTCTTTCCGTTGGATAGTCGGCCCTCTTTTTCGGTTGCTTCTGCACTTAAAGATATTAAGAAAAGCGAGCTTGTTATTGCGGATCTTTCACTAGAACGTCCGAGTTGTTACTTTGAAATTGGGCTTGCTCAGAGTACCGATACACCAGTAGCCCTCATTGCTGCAATCGGCACAGTTCTTCATCAAGCGGGAGATGTGGAGCGAGTACGCAACTATGCCGACATGTCTTCTTTCGAGGCGGTATTGGTTTCGGTGCTATTGGATGCTTTTGCGAAATGAATCCTGATGTTCGGATCCATAGGCAATGCGCGTAAAGCGGGTAACTCCATGAAGTGTAGATCCGTAGGCCCCGTAGGTCGGGCATCATGCGGAGGGCTTGAGCCCGCCCTATGTACGGTTGGTGGTGGGATTCATAGGGTGGGCCCGGGCCCACCGCATGCGACGACCGATCAAGGCAGTTTGTGGGTCGCGACTGACTGCCGACCATCTCGTGCTCTTTATTCAACAGTGACGTAGCCCGGGTAGAGCCATAGATGAAACCCGGGCCCCTTGCTGGCATGGATCCCCAAGAAAGGCGCAGGGCCGACAGACTGTCGAGGCCGCGGCAACTAGTCCTGTGGAGAACAAACCAGCTGGACGCCATCTCCGTAGTCGGTCATCGGGGCGAGGGTGCCCGCCGGCACGACACCATCCTCGTTCGCCAAGTCCACGACCACTCCCTTGCCTGCAGCCCAGCCCACGAACACCGCAACCAGGTGGTCGCGAGCGTCGAAGATTGTCCGCTGGTACAGGGGCTTGGACGCCACCGCGTTGAACTCGGGCGCGACAGCGACACCGTACCTGCCGGGGAGGCCGGGCGGCGTGCCTGGCCTCACCAGCGTGTTGATCTCACCGAGCTCCCCCGCATCGAACAAGCGCTGGACAGTCGCCTTCAATTGCTCGCGATACGCAGCATCGGAGAGCGCTTTGCCGGCAGCCGCGCAGTCGGGATCTTCCCGCGTACACCCAGCGAGTGCGGCTGTCAGCAGGACTGCGCAGCCCAAGTGGACGATCCGGTTTCGCATGGAGTTCCTCGCAAGGTGACTAAGAGTGTGAAGCAGACACTAAGTTGCGGCTGCACGCCAGTAACGTAGCCCGGGACCAGCGCAGCGAAAGTCGGGCTAGGGTCGTTGAGCCGATCCAGCCGGTCTATCAGGTCCGTAGCTCGGGCATCATGCGGCGGGCTTGAGCCCGCCCTATGCACTGCACACCCACGCAGAATCTGTTTCTGATTCCACCTCTCCCCTTGTGGGAGAGGTCGACGCGCTTGCGCGGCGGGAGAGGGGTTGAGCGGAGACTGGGGGCTTCAGACTGCTTTGTCTGATCACAGTCGAGTCGCTTGTTGTGTGGGTTTCGTGTTCTCAATTACCTCTTCTCCGCTCGCCCCCTCTTCCGGCGCTGCGCGCCACCCCGTATCAAGTACGGGGCAGGCTCTTCTCCCACGAGGGGAGAAGGGGTGTTCCCGCGCGCTCACACAACGCGCGTAAGGCTAGTTAACCCCAGTCGCTACATTAAGCCGGGACGGACTTGGGGCTGATTGCTTGACAATCACGAGCCGCAAGCCACTCTAGACGCCGTCTGTCATGGGGATGCATGGATGTCGAACAGAAGGGAAGGGTCGCTGCGGTACTTTCTATTGTTGATGTTGGCCGGTTTCGCAGGAGCGATGTTTCCGCGCGTGGCTTCCGCCGCCCAAGCCGAAACGCCCAGCGCATCTGCGGAGTCCAAGACACGATTGGATCGCGCCGAATCGCTGCTGGACTCCTGGGGCGGACAGGGGGACGGATTGGTTGAAGCCAAGGCGGAGCTCGATCGCGTGCTGCGCGACGACCCGCGTTCGGCCAATGCTTACCGGCTGTATGCGAGCTACTACCTCATCGACGGCCACCGCAGCGGAGAATCGTTCGAACCCGGCACTCTCGAGGCCGCCGAAAAGGCCCTGGACAAGGCGCTGGAGATCGCACCGGACTACGCCCGCGCCTATGTCCTGCAAGGTCACGTCTATCGCCTGATGGACAAACCCGCGCAGGCGAAGGCCGCGCTACAGAAAGCCGGCCAGCTGGGAACGGACGATCCATGGCTGGACCTCAACTGGGCCGCCCTGCTGCTGCAGGAAAATCGCCAGGACGAAGCGGTGGCGCGCTACAGGAAAGTATTGGCGGACAATGCCAATCCCCGCACGAACGAAGCGGCGCAGCTGGGCCTGATCAAGTACTACAAGCGCAACAACCGGCTTGCCGACGCCGACGCCTTGTACCGAGCCAATATTGCGGCCGACCCCGCCAGCGCCTGGGCGCATGGCGACTATGCGGGCTTCCTGCTGTGCTGGCGCGACGATGCCGAAGGAGCGATCATCGAAGCGACCAAGGCCCGCGACCTCATGGACTACGGTATTGCGCGGCTGGCTCTGGCTGCGGCCCTGTACCGCAAATGGGCCACACTGGCCCTGGATGGCAACAAACTGGCCGACGAACCATTTGCGGCCGCTCGTAAGGTGCTGCCCCACGGGCCGTCCGAGGTGATCAATGAAATGTGCGGGGGCGGCAAAGCCGTGCTTCCCGTGCTGGAAGCGATGCTGCTGACCGGCGAAGGCGAACGTATTCCCGCCAAGGTTGCGGGAGTACTGGCTGCCGAGGCAGAAGGCCGGGCGCCCGGTTTGTTCGTGATGAAAGTGCAGGCCAGCGGCCGCGACCGCAATTATCTTTATCTCAATTCGGAAACCGACTATCGCGACGCACGCAACCTTTCGCTGGTCTTCAGTCCGGAGGTCGAGTCCGCGTTCAAGCGCAAGCAGGGCAGTGCGCCGGATGAATTCCTGAAGGGCAAGGACATCGTCGTGCTGGGCGCCGCCAGCCAGGTGAAGATATATTTCAGCGTCGGCGGCGTGCGGAGCAATAAATACTATTACCAGACGCAGGTGATGGTGGCCAAGCCGGATTACATCCGCGTTTTGGAATGAAGAGCGGCATGGGCCCCATAGCTTAGGCATCATGCGACGGGCTTGAGCCCGCCCTGTATGTTCTGCCGAAGATCGAACTTCGTTCTGATGTCCGCATCGTTGAACGAGAACGCTGCATCTCGCAACGCCGGTTCGCGTCTTCAGGTTTTTTGGCTCATCCCGGTACGACGTTCACGGTCCACCCGGCCGATCCGACGGTAGACTCAGGCCACCATCACTGCAGGGGAACGAGGTATGGAAGCATCGGTTTTTGGGCGGCGTGCGCGTTGCAGCGCACTGGGAATGACCGCGCTGGCCCTGTTGACGGCGGGCGCGGTGCAGGCTGCCGAACCGGACCGCGCCGCGATCCAGGCGCAGATTACCCAGCGTCACGATGCGGCGGTGAAGGCGTTGCAGGACTGGATCGCGTTGCCATCGATCGCGGCCGAAGACCGTAATGCGAAGCAGGGCGCCGAGTACATGGCGAAGCTGGCGAGCGATGCGGGCTTTCAACACGTCGAGGTTGTCGAGACCCGCGGCAAGCCCGGCGTGTATGCCACGCTCGATGCGGGTGCGCCGAACACCGTCGGCGTGTATTTCATGTACGACGTCAAACAATACGACCCCGCGGAATGGTCGTCGCCTCCGCTGGAAGCGCGCTTCGTCGACAAGCCGGGCCTGGGCAAGGCGATGGTCGGTCGCGGCGCGACCAATCAGAAAGGGCCGGAGATGGCCTTCCTGACAGCGCTGCAGGCGATCCGCGATGCCAATCAGAAGATGCCGGTGAACCTGGTCCTGGTGGCTGAAGGCGAAGAGGAGATTGGCTCGCCGAATATCGCCGACCTGGTGCTGCGGCCGGATATCCAGGCCGCGCTGAAGAAAAGCATCGGCGTGTTCATGCCGATGGGGTTGCAGGACCCCAAAGGTTCGGTGACGGTCAATCTCGGCGCCAAGGGCGTGGTCGAGCTGGAACTGGTGGCCGATGGCAACGCATGGGGCCGCGGGCCAGCGAAAGATGTGCATTCGTCGCTGAAGGCGATGGTCGACAGCCCGGCATGGCGCCTGGTCAAGGCGTTGGACACGTTGGTATCGGAAGACGGCAACACCGTGGCCATCGACGGCTTCCCCGCGCCTACGCCGCTGACCGCGGAAGCGCGCGCCATGATCGCCAAGTCGGTGGCCGCGCGCGATGAGGCCACCGCAAAGAAGTCGCTGGGCGTGCCGCACTGGATCGACGATCTGTCCTGGGAAAAGGCCAACGAGCGTCTTGTCGCGCAGCCGACGGTCAACATCCAGGGTCTAGTGGGTGGTTACACGGGCGTGGGTGGCAAGACCATATTGCCGTATCGCGCAGTGGCGAAGATCGATATGCGTCTGGTGCCGCCGATGACGCGGGACGGCGCGGTGGCGGCGTTGAAGGCGCATCTGGCCAAGCGCGGCTACGGCGACGTCGCCGTCAACGTCAGCGGCGGCTACGACCCGACCACCACCGATGCCGACTCGCGCCTGATTCAGGCGCAACTGGCGGTGCTGCGCCGCAGTGGCGTCGAACCGCTCCTGTGGCCGCGACTGGCGGGCTCGTACCCGGGTTTCGTGTTCACGCAGCCGCCCCTGTCGCTTCCGTCGGGCCACTTCGGCCTTGGCCACGGTGGCGGTGCGCACGCACCCGACGAGTTTTTCCTGATCGAGTCCAACAACCCGAAGGTGCAAGGCTTCGACGGCGCAGTGATGTCGTACGTCGATTACCTGTACGAACTCGGGAGCACGGCGAGCGAGTGACGTAGTCCGCATGAAGAGCGCTCTACCCGGGCTGGAGTGCCGTGCATGATTCTTCGCCGGCACGACAGCATCACGCCGAGGCAATCCATGCTCCGCTCGCTGGCTGTACTTCTCGTGCTCATCGGCGCAAGCAGCACGGCGATTGCCGCCGATGACGTTGCTGCGGCTTCCTCCCGTTCCGAGTCCGATCTTCCAGTCTGGTCGACGACGCAGGCGCGGAAAGATCGCTATGTGGCCGCCCACGGCTTACGCGCCTTCGCTGGCGGCTACTCCGAAGACGGCCTGGAGTTCTGGACCTTTCCCCTGCAGATCGCCTCCGGCTACACGCTGGACTTTATCCAACCCGGCGCCGAACCCGTGCCCGGCATCACCTTGCTCAGCTCAGTCGAAGTCGATCCCCTGGGCGTCACCCGCATCTACACCGGCCCGGATTTCCAGGTGCGCGAGCGCATCGCCACGCAGGCACGGGAACCGGGGGTGTGGGTCCAATTCCAGATACTGGAAGGCAGCGGCGATTTGCGGATACGCGCCAACTTCCGCCCCTCGCTCAACCTGATGTGGCCGGCCGCGGTCGGCGGCCAGGAAATCGCGTGGGACGAAGGCGCGAAAGGTTTCCTGTTGAGCGAACCCGGCAAGCGATTCAAGGCGCTGGTTTCTTCGCCGCAGGCCAGCGATCACACGCAACCCGACAACGACCGCCGCGACAGCGAATTCGGCCGCCCTGTCTTCCTGCAACTCGAGCCGTATCCCTGCGTCGTCGGCCACTGCGCCAGCCTGATCTTCGCCGGGCAGAGCGAAAAGAACGAGGACATTCACGCCACGACCGCCGCCCTGTTGCGCTCGGCCGGAATCGCCGACGAAGAAGGCGCGAAGCGTTTCGATTTCTCCCAACGGATGAAAATCACCACGCCAGACGCCGACACCAACCGCGCCCTGCGCTGGGCGCAGATCGCGCTGGAGCAGGCGTGGACCTGCAACGCGCGGCTCGGCTGCGGACTGGTAGCCGGCTACGGACCCTCGCACGGTGCGCGCCGTCCGCAATACGCCTGGTATTTCGCCGGCGACGGTCTGGTCGCCACGCGTGCGTTGGTCCACGAAGGCCAATACAGGCGCGCCGCCGAGGAACTGGATTTCATCCTGCGCTACCAGCATCCCGACAACGGCATGCTCTGGCACGAGATGTCGCAAAGCGCCGGCTTCGTGGATTGGGCGAAGGACTACGACTACATGTACGTGCATGTCGACATCGCCTTCCAGTTCCTCGAGGTGCTGGCCGAATACGACCGTGCCAGCGGCGACGACGCCTTCCTGCACGAGCATTGGTCCAAGGTGCAGAAGGCCTATCAGTACTGCCTGTCCACGCTGGACGCCGGCGACGGCCTGCCGCGCGTGCCGCACGACAAGATGAGCGGCAACGAACAGGATCGCCTGACCGACGAACTGACCTTATCCGCCGCCTGGGCGGATGCGGCCAGTGCGATGTCGGGGCTGGCCGAAGCGATGGGCGATGCCAAGCTTGCTGCGCAGGCGAAAACCGCAGCGGAACGCGCACGCGCCAGCATCCGCACCCGCTACCGCGACACAGAAGCGGGGCGTTGGATCAGCGGCTTCCACCGATCCGGCGAACCGGGCGAAAGCTTCAGTCGTGCCGATCTGGCGGCGATCGCATCGGGCGTAGCCACGCCGGAGGAAGCCGCCGCCGCCTTCGACCACCTTGCCTCGCCCGAATACCTCACCGCCTGGGGCCTGCGCAGCAAGCCGACCAGCGCCAAAGACTACGATCCCGAAGCGTACTCGCGCGGCAGCGTGTGGGGTCTGGGTTCCGCTGCAGCATCGGAACGCATGTGGCGTTCCGGCCGTGCCGATCAGGCAGCGGCGCTATGGCAACGCCTGGTGCCATGGGCGGCACAGGACGCGCTGGGACACATGCACGAAGTACAGTCCGGCACCGCGTTCACGCCGCAGCGCGAATCGGTGCCGGAGCAGACCTGGTCTTCGGCCGGGTTCCTGTCGGCCGCCATCGCCGGCATGCTCGGATTGGAAGCGGACGCTCGCCACAACGTGCTGCGTTTTGCGCCGCAACCGCCGCAGGCCTGGCGTTCGGTGAAAGTCGAAAACGTGCGCGTGGGCAAGAGCGTGGTCGATCTGGAATGGCGTAGCGAAGGCGGCAAGGCCAGCTTGGACGTGCGCAACACTGGCCCGGCCTTCCGTCTTATGTGGTCGCAGGACGCCGCCGATGGCGAATCCGGCGGGCGGGTGATTCCATCTGGCCGTACGCGGTTGAGTTCGCCTTAGGCCATTAGTGCATCAACCTGACCCACCGACACGGTATGCGACGCGTCGCAGGCGGAGAAGGGATCGTGCCGTTCGGTGCATACCTCAACCATCGGCAGTTCCACCTCTCCCCGTGTGGGAGAGGTCGACGCGTTTGCGCGGCGGGAGAGGGGTGGAGCGGAGACTGAGAGCTTCAGACCTGCTTTGCCTGACAACGGTCGAGTCGGTTGCTGTGTGCGTCCCGTGTTCTCAACGACCTTTTCTCCGCTCGCCCCCTCTTCCGGCGCTGCGCGCCACCTCGTATCAAGTACGGGGCAGGCTCTTCTCCCACAAGGCGAGAAGGGGAGTTCTCACGCTCCCGCCAAATGCCCCTGTAGCAACCAGGGGCCGGCGTTCCGCCTGGTCTGGATGCAGGCCGGTGCGGAAACAATCAACGAGGTCCTATGTGGCCATACACGTCTGGACGCCCCGCAAACCAGCGCCTATTGACTGACGTCACTCACCGCAGGTAGCGCGACGCCCATCTTGCGCATATACGGCAACGCGAACATATACAGCCCGGTGATCAACAGCAAAGCAAGCGGCAACAGCGTCATCAGGCCCACCCAAAGGGCAATTTTCTCCCGCCCCATGACGGCAAAGTTGGCGATGACGAACAAAGTGAAGGTGATGGACATCCAGCGGTGGAATTGACGGATCCGCTTGTTCCAGTTCATTGCGAACTCCTCTGGGGACGAGCCCGAAAGAGTCGGGCTCATGGTGACGACAACCGACCCTCAGTGCGGTGCGCGCCGCGACTCGATCATCTTCCACCCGTTGCCCGAGGGATCGCGGAAATTCGCGTCCACATTGCCGTAGCGCTCCTCCGGCGCCTGGGTGAATTCCACGCCACGGGCGCTCATCTGTTTGTACGCCGCGCGGCAGTCGTCCACGTTTAGCACCAGCGGCGGCATGGCGCCCTTGGCCACGATCTCGCTCACGCTCTGCGCCGTCGATGCGTCCAGCTCCGGTGCCTGCGGTTTGAACAGGCCCAGCTGCAGGGACGGCTGGTCCGGGTGCTGTACCGTCAGCCAGCGATAGTCGCCGTTGCGCGCGTCGGTATGCACGCGGAATCCGATCTTCTCCACATAGAACTCAAGGGCTTCGTCCTGATCGCGAACGTACAGCCCAACTACTCCAATACCCTGACTCATACAGCCTCCGGTTTCTGCGGGGGCTCATTTGTAACACCGGTCTGCTGCCGCCGCTTCTCCGAAACTGCGGTTGTGAGCCCGGGCCGGTACGCGGCGCTGACGTAGCAGGCCGGTACCCGCTCCAGTTCGTGTCGCGCGGCCTGCTCGCGCGCACGCAGTTCGCTGGGGTTCTCGCCGGTGACGTCGCGGAAGGTGCGCCCGAACGTTCCCAGGCTGCTCCAACCGGTCTGCAATGCGATCTCCAGGATGGGCGTATCCGTGTCGCGCAGCAGCGCCTTGGCCCGTTCGATCCTGCGCGTGAGCAGATAACGGTGCGGCGGGAGACCGAAGGCTTGTTTGAACGATCTTGCGAAATGGGCATCCGACACGCTGCTCACCTTCGCCAGACGCTCCACCGGCCAGGCCTCGTGCGAGGCGGCGTCCATGCGGTCCTTGGCGCGCAGCAAGCGACGCAACAGATCGGGATCCTGGCGGGCGCTTCCTTTTTGTTTGCTCACAAGCTGGATTTCAGCAAATTCCGCATTTTCAGGTAGACACCGTTGCTCCAGCCGAAGCCGATCACATTTTCGCTGTAGCCGGCGCTGACCTTTACGTCGGCATCGCCGGTGACCATGTTGTATTTCTCGCGGATGGTGCCGTCGTGGGCCAGGCTGCGGTCGATGGTGGCGGCGAACTTGCCGCCGACGCGCCTGGCATCTTCATGGAAGCCGTAAGCATCCAGGCCGGCGACCGCCAGCCAATGGGTCGGCGCCCAGCCGAACGGCGCGTCCCATTGCGCACCGCTTTCGTCCGCGCTCATCGCCAGGCCGCCTTTGTGTTCGAACAACGGCAGCTTTTCGCGCACCGCCTCCGCCTGTTGCGGCGATGCGGCGCCGGCCCACAGTGGATAGAAAGTCGTGATGTAGGGCGCGGCAACGGATTTGCCGGCAACGAAATCGTAGTCCTGGTACATGCCGGCGCCGGGCCGCCACAGGTATTTGTCCATTGCCGCCTTGCGCGCGGCGGCGGCCTGGGCGAAACGTTCCGCATCTTCCTTCTTGCCCAGGCGCAGGGCGAAATCGCGCAAGGCGATCTCGTAGCGGTAGAGCAGGCTGTTCAAACAGACCGGCGCGTAGTGGTGGGTGGAACCGGCGAAGGGACCGAAGTGGAAGTTGACGTCGAAGCCCGACTCGCGCATCGCACGGTCGCCCAGATAATAGTCGGCGCTGAGCCGGCGGCCCTTGGCCCATGCCTGCGCGCAGACTTCCGAGGCGCGCACATCGCAACTGGTTTTCTTCAGCCGTTGCGCCTCGGCGGCGTCCGGGTGCTCGGACGCTTCCACCAGATAGCCGGGATCGCGCTCCGGATGGGCCAGCAGCCATTCGATCACCCCGCGCAGATAACGGGCATCGCGCATTTCCAGCACCGGGCCAGTGCCGTAGTCGAAGTAGCGCGCCAAGCCGGTATCGCCTGCACGGTGTTCGGGGCGGTTCCAGACTGCATAGTCGTGCAGCGCCAGCGGATAGGCCTTCGCGAGCCAGGCGTCGGCGTCGCTCTTGCTGGCGAAACCGGCGGGAGCGTCCAGCACCTCGCGGATCATTTCGCCCAGAAACGGCGGCTGCGAACGGGTCAGGTAATAGGTGCGATTGGCGTTGAGTACGCCGCCATAATGTCCGGCTTCGAACAGGAAGTTGTCGACCATGTCGCGGGCCAGTTTTTCGCGCTTGTCGGCGACCAGGCCCAGCACAATGAAATAACTGTCCCAGCCGTACATCTCGTTGAAGAATCCGCCCGGCACCACATAGGGATTTGGCAGATACAGCAGACCTTGCTGCGGCAGCGACGAAGGATCGAGCTCGCCGATCTGGGCGATGGCCTGCGGCAGCACGCGCACATCGACCTTGCAGCGTTTGGCGATCGCGTCGATGGCGGCGGTGCGCTTCAGGTCCGCGGGCAGATAGAGGACCGGCCGGGTCTTGACCTTGTCGTCGTGCAGCGAGGAACAATCGTCCATGGAGCGGGTCAGCGTGGTCCATCCCTGGTCGATGTAGGCGAGGGTTTTCGCAGGGCCCGGCTCGGCGGCGTTGGCGCCGAAGGCCAGGACGAGCGAAAGGGCGAGGGTAGTGGCGTGAGGCAGGGTGGGCATGGGAGGTTTCCTATGATCAGGTCCTGACTGCGGGAGCCGGGGTTTCGACTGTAACTCATGCGCCAGCGGTGCTTGCAAGACGGGGTGCGCTGTTCGGGCCATGTCGATTCGGGGCCGGCTCGTTCGTCGCAGTGAGAGAGACGATGGGCATGGACCCTTATCGCCAATCCACAGGAGGAGCCATGTGCCACACCGAAGATTGCGTGTTCATTGAAAGTATTCTGTGTGGCGCACCGCGTGCAAGCCGCATGCAGAGACGGAACGGGCTGCGTTCTGCGGTTACTATCGGCGTTTTCGCGAATCAGGGAGGCCTGTGCGCATGAATACGGAACCGCAATCCACCGATCAGATCGAGGCGGGTGCGCCCGCACAATCGCTCTGGGCCGAACTGCGCGATGCGATCCGCGGCACCAATGCGGACTACACCAGGATTCCGATGCGCAAAGCCGTGTTCCTGCTCGCGGTGCCGATGGTGCTGGAGCTGGTGTTGGAATCCACTTTCGCGGTGGTGGACATCTTTTTCGTCGCCAAGCTGGGCCCGTCCGCAGTGGCCACGGTAGGACTCACAGAGAGCCTGCTGTTCCTGCTTTATGCGATCGCCATGGGCCTGGCGATGTCGGTTACGGCGGTGGTGGCGCGGCGCATCGGCGAAGGTAACCGCGAGGGCGCGGCGGTGGCTGCGGTGCAGGCCATCGGTGTTGCGGTGCTGATGTCGGTGCCGTTCGCGATCGCCGGAATTTTCTTCGCCAAGGATCTGCTGCGATTGATGGGCGCAGACCCCTGGACGCTGGAACACGGCTATCCCTACATGCAGTGGATGCTGGGCGGCAACGCGGTGATCATCCTGCTGTTCGTCATCAACGCGATCTTCCGCGGCGCGGGCGATGCCGCCATCGCCATGCGCGTGTTGTGGCTGGCCAACGGCCTGAACATCCTGCTGTGCCCGCTGCTGATCTTCGGCATCGGTCCTTTCCCGGAAATGGGCATAGAAGGCGCCGCGGTCGCCACCGTCATCGGCCGCGGTACGGGCGTGCTGTACCAGCTGTGGGTGCTGTTCCGCGGCGGCAAGCACATCCGCGTGGTGGGCAGGCAGCTGGCCTGGCATGGCGCGATCATGTGGAACATCGTGCGCACCTCGCTGGGCGGCATGGGCCAGATGATCGTGGCCATGACCTCCTGGATCTTCCTGATGCGCATCCTGGCCGGTATCGGCAGCGAGGCGGTGGCGGGTGCGACCATCGCCATCCGCATCATGATGTTCACCCTGATGCCGGCCTGGGGCATGTCCAACGCTGCAGCCACTCTGGTGGGGCAGAACCTGGGCGCGGGCCAACCGGATCGCGCCGAGGCTTCGGTATGGCGGATCGGCTGGTACAACATGGCGTTCACGATGCTGATCTCGGTATTGTTCTTCTTCCTGCATCACCGCCTGATCGCCATCTTCACCGACGACCCTCAGGTGATCGACATCGGCGGCCAATGGCTGCGCATCCTGTCGTATTCCTATTTCGTCTACGGCTGGTGGATGGTCGCGGTGCAGGCCTTCAATGGCGCCGGCGACACGGTCACACCGACCAAGATCAATGTGGTGTTCTTCTGGTTGATCCAGATTCCTTTGTCGTACGTGCTGGCCATCAGCCAGGGCTGGCAGGAGTCGGGTGTGTTCTGGGCCGTGTTCGTTTCCGAGACATCGGTGGGCCTGTTCACCCTGTGGCTGTTCTCGCGCGGCAGGTGGAAGACGGCGAAGGTGTAGGTCCCGAAGGGGGCCGTGCTTGCCGTACGGCGGGCTTGAGCCCGCCCTATCTGCGATCCGGATCTCCCGGATGCTCCGGAGGCGGTAGCTGCTCAAGCACTTCGTTGCTGAAATAGGGTTCTTCCTCCACCCAGAAAATGTAATCCAACCCAAGATACCCTTCTGCGAAGGAAAGCAGATCCTGCACCGTGTTTTTCTTGCCGGTCTCGGGATTGATCTGTCGAAGATTTCCATCCTGCACCGCCATGCCTTTTACCAGATCGTCGGGATAGTCCTTGAAGAATCCGTAAGTCTGCGACATGTGGCTTTTGCGGTACGGCATGAGATCGGGTCCGCCTACCCCCATTTTCAGCTTCCTGGCTTCGGCGAAAAGACTGCGCATATAGCCCTTGTCGTTCCATGGCAGCCACTCGCCGGGCACGAAATTAAGGTAGACCATCGGAATGGATTGTTTGAAGGAATCGGCGAGCACGCGCATGTTGTCCTGAATCGCATCCACATAAGCCCGGGGATCGAAATCGACGGGAAAGGTGGTGCTGCCATCGGCGTTCCCGGTGCCGATATCCATGGAGCTCTCGCTGAAGTTGATTCCAGCGATCTTTCCATCGAACTCGGCGCCCAATTGCCGGATCAGCTTCTGGTAGCGTTCGCGGACGGGGGGTTCCCACATCCTGGCCGACCACCCGTATTCATCGTCGGATGGCGGCTTGTCCGGATCCCGCTCGGGCGCGCCAAGCATGCTCTGCTTGATCACCCCGCCCCGATAAAGCGGGTCGTTCAACAGGTAATCGGGCACGTTGCGGCGGGGTGTAAACGACTTTTCCTGGATCTGAATCCAGAGCCGCTTGTCTATCGAATCAAGGTAGGCAAGGTCTTCTTCTATCGCGCTGAAATCGTACCGGTCTTTGGAAGGCTCGAGTTGGCGCCACGTGTAAACGATTTGAGCCCCGCTGAAGCGGGTATCGCGCAGCGCTTTGTCCGCCCTGATGCCGGCGCCATCATCTCCTCGCTGATAGATGTAGACATAGTGCTTCGGCGGATTCTCTGCGGCGATGAGGGGTGTGGTCGCGAAAAGAAGAAAAACAGAACACAGGAATACAAGGTGTTTCATGCTTCTTCCGCTTTTCGTTGAGGTGGTTTCGATTCGAACACGATCGACTCATTACGCAGTGAATGCGTCGTGAATCGGATCTCGCGAGAGGTAAGAAACGTAGTCCAGCCACCCAGTTGCTCCTATAGAGCGGGTGCCGGCAATTCCCGCTATCGCAGCATGCATCGCTGGTAGCGTTCGTCCACCCGCGTCGCGAACCATGCAGTGGTCAGCTCACGGGTTATCTTGGGACTTTCCAGTTTGATGCCCGGCATGATTGCGCGCGGCAACGGCTTGCGCTCGTGGGCTTCGGCCAGCGCATACACTCTGGCGTAGAGATCGGTATCGCCGAAATCCAATCGGTCGCCGCGCTCCAGCGCATCGCGGATCGCACGTTGGTCCAGGCCGAGTTGCCCGCTCAACGCCCGCACCGCCAACTCGGTCTTGCCGGGATCGTCCATGCGCGCCCCGGGCCGTAGCAGATCGCCATCCAGCGCAAGCGGAATGCCCGAGGCCAGGCTGGCTGCGTTCTGGAAGGCCGCATTGCGGCTGGCATACCAGCCTGCGTTGTAGTCGGCGAAGCGGTGCAACTTGCGTGTGTATGGGGTGCGGTAGCCCAGCAGATGGGCGATGCCGAAATACAGACCGCCGCGACGCGTAAACGCTTCGTCGCGGATCGAGCCTTCGATGGGGTAGGGGTAATCGCTGGCGTGGGACTCGGCGAAAGCGATGCTCACCTGCATCGGCCCCGCGGTCTGCACCGGGTTCATGTCGGCGAACAGACGCTTGCCCAACGGTACGCGGCCGATCATGTCTTCATAAATTTCGCTGAGCTGCCGCTCGGTGCGCGCAGCCTGCAGGCGCTGTGCATAAGACCTGCCGTCCGAGGACTTGATGCTGAGCGCGGCGTCCACCAGGAATTTCGGAATGTGTTTGGAAGCCGCACGACGGTCGATCTCGCCGCGCGCGATTTTCGGCAGGCCGGCCACGACCGGGTCGGCCTGATAGCCCGATTCCTGTTCGGCGACGGCAAGCACTGCGCAGATGTTTTCGCTATTGGGTTCGATGCGCTGGGCGGCGAATGCGCTCTGGATGTCGGCCGCCCAGCCGGCCCGGTCGGTGGTCGCCGGCATTCGCCGTACTATCTCGGCGCGCACGTCGGTGGGGCGCTGTCCTGGTTCCAACGGACCCTGCGTCGCGCAGGCGGTCAACAGGACGGGCAGCAGACAGAGGACGCTCCGTAATAGAAGCCGCCTCCATTTGAGTAGCGGAGTAGATACGGCCGCGAGTGCGGGAAATGGATACAACCGTGTCGTCAGGTAATTTCTGCTCATGCCGGCAGCATACGGCCGTCCTTGTATTCGTTCCATGCCAGTGCCCCCTTTGCAAAAGGGGGCGGGCGTCCGCGAAGCGGACGACGGGGGATTTGCTCTTGGCGCGAAGAGCAAATCCCCCACAAACCGCTGTCGCGCCTTGTCGCCCCCTTTTTCAAAGGGGGCAGGCGCAGGTGTCGGCCTTCATGGCGAGGTGATCCGGGTGCCGCCTTCTTCAATCCGGAATTTCGGCTTCCACAAGTTTGCCCAGCAACACCAGCGATTCCTGCCAGCCCAGATAGCACTGTTCGGCCGGAATCACCTCGGGGATGCCTTCCTGCACGATGTTTAGCTCGGTGCCGCAGGACACTTCGGTCAACGTGATGGTGGTCTGCATCTCGCCGGGCAGGTTGGGGTCGTCGAAACGGTCGCTGTAGCGGATGCGCTCGTTCGGCGTCAGCTCCTGATAAGTGCCGCCGAAGCTGTGTCCGTTGCCTGTGGAGAAATTGGTGAACGACATTTTGTAGGTCCCGCCGACCCGCGCGTCCAGGTGATGGACCTTGCAGGTGAAGCCGTTCGGCGGAAGCCATTTGGCCAACGCGTCGGCATCCAGGAAGGCGCGGTAGAGGCGCTCGGGGGTGGTTCGCAGTACACGGTGGAGGCGCACGGTGTTGGTGGTCATGTTGGATTCTCGTTGGCAGAGGAAAGCCCCTCTGTCTCTACGACGACCAGACGGGCCTTGGATCGACAAAGACAGATCATCGCATCGCGATGCGGCTGTCGGCTTGATTCCCGTTCAACCCTGGTTTGTGGAATATTCACTTCCCGCGTTCTGTATGCGCGTCCAGTATCCCGGTTTCTCCGAACCGATCCCAGGGAGCGGGAGCATGCCGCTGCAATCCGTGTTGCTGCAATCGATCTCCGCTTCGGCCATGACCTTGGGCTTGTTGCTTGCGGAGGTGGGCACGCCCGAGCGATGGACTCCGACGGAGATTTCGACCGATCAGTACGAATCTTCGCCGAGTCTGTCGCCGGACGGTCGCGAACTGTTTTTCTTCCGCGCCGACCGTCAGTTCGATCATTACCGCCTGCTGTCCACGCGCTGCGTCGGCGGGCGCTGGTCGGCGCCGACCGAACCCTCCTTCGCCGCCGCGCCAGGCGTGCTGGAGACCGATCCGGCCTTCAGTCCGGACGGTCGCCGCCTCTATTACGGCACCGACCGGCACCGCAAGGACGATCTGGATATCTGGAAGGTCGAACGCACCGCCGATGGCCGATGGGGCGCACCGATCCGTTTGCCGGAACCGGTCAACTCGATCCACAGCGAATTGTTGCCGCGCGAATTGGCCGATGGCCGCCTGTTGTTCGGGTCCGACCGGCCCGGCGGGCCTGGTGGCCGCGACCTGTATCTGGCGACGCCGCAAGGCGAAGGTGGATGGCGGGTGGAGCCACTGCCCGGCGAAGTGAACACTGCAGGCGACGAATACGAGGCCGATATCTCGCGCGACGGCAGGGCAATGGTGGTGGTAGCCAATCGCGGCGAACGCTCGCATCTGTACCGCTACGAACGGGTGGAGGATGCGTGGCGAGAACGCGGGCAGGTGCCGGCGCGGCAGGATGTCTTCCCGGTCGGTCCTTTGTTGTCGCCCGACGGCAAGCGCCTATTGTTCGCGCAGGCCGACGACGGGAAATCTGGCGAATTATTTCTGGTCGATCTGGAGCCCGGCGCCGATTCCTCGTGGCCGCGCGCCTGCGATTGAGCGCAATGAAAACTCGAAGCCTTGCGCTCCACGGTTTGAGTCGGTTCGATACCGGGGCGAATTTGCTGACAGCGTGACCGACCGCACAATCGGACGAAGCAACTCCTCACATACACGTGCGCGGATACGCCGGGAATGGCAAGCTGTGCACGCTAAGTCATGGCGGGGAAGCCAAACGGCCTAGCGTCATGAACGCCGCAACACACTGGGGAGTGTGATGAAGCCAGAATTCGAATTACCGGCCGTCGGCCTGGCGGCCGGCTGATGCGTATTGCCTTGTTCGCAATCGCGCTGGCGGTCGCTGCGCCGGTTTCCGCGCAGAACGTCAGCGAAAATTTCGATCGCGTCAGTGGCGAGCGCACGGTCGCCTATACCGCCGACGGCAGCATGGATACGACCCTGCCGGTGTTCACCTTCGAGGCCGTTTTCTTCGGCGATGCGTCTTCGTCGACGATCAATCTGGCCTTCGTTTCCACGAACGAAGGGTCGGGTGCTCCGGCTTCCCGGTTCTCCGCATGCCACAACATCGAGTGGCTCGTGGATGGCAGGTCCTTGCCGGCCGGGCCTGCGTCGTACCGCGGCAAGGTCGTGGATGGGGAAATGATCGAGCTGATCGGCCAGAACGTCACCCCGGAATGGGCCAGTGCCGTCGGCAGCGCCCGGGACGTGCGCTACCGTGTTTGCCGGAACGAGTATTCCTTCACCTACAACGACATCGAAGCCTTCGGAAGGATCGCCGCCAAGCTGAAAGGCGCAACGTTTTCGACTTCCGCGAATCGGCAGGGCGCGCCTGTCGCCGCTCCGGCCAAGGAAGTCGACTACAAGGGCATGAACTGGCGCCCCAAGAACCAGCAATCGCTGTTTCCCGGCAGACCCTGACTTATCCGGCAGTAGGAAAGCGGGGGCGTCCTGGCGCGCAAGCCTGTGGCACCATCGCACCTTGTCGAGACGCAGGGAACCGCAAGTGTCCGCATGATCGCTATCGCCGCCGTGCTGATTCTCGTTGTGGGTCCGCTGCTGCTCGCTTGGGCGGGATGGTTGCGGGCGCGCACCGAACCGGCAACGCCGGTCGTCGCCTGGGATACGCGGCTCACGCTGCTATCGGCCCTGCTCTATACGCTGGCTTTCAATCTGGTTTTCTTCGTGCAGGAACTTTTTCTGGTGCTGCCGAAGGCGTTCACTCCCGGATTGCAGCCGACCCTGTTCCACAACAACCATCGCTGGCACGGCGAACATGCGCTGGCCAGCCTGTTCCAGGGCACCGGCGCGTTGGCCACTTTCCTGCTTGGACTGGCCTGTTTGCTGCTGCTGCGGCGCGGAGCGGGGCGCACCGCGGCCACGCGGCTGTTCCTGATCTGGTTGGCGTACTGCGGCGTGTTCATGGCATTGCCCCAGGTCGCGGTGGGTGCGCTGAGTTCCGGCAGCGACGTGGGTATGGCGATGGATTACTTCCGGCTCAGCGCCGCCGCCAAGAACATCGCCGCGTTGCTGGCCTTGGCGGCCATTCCTCTTTTTGCGCGTGAGTTTTCGCGGCACCTGCTGGGTCTGGCCTCCAATCCCGCAGAGCTGGCAAGCGTGGGGGCGCGCAGTCGCTTCATCTTCCACGCGGCCACTTTGCCTGCATGGATGGCGATCCTGTTGATCCTGCCGTTCCGGGTGCCGCGGGAATGGCTTGAAGTGATATTCCTGCCGGTGATCGTCACCACGGTCGGCATGTTCTGGATCCAGTCCGGCGCCTGGCGTCTGCGCGCGGTCAGGGCGGTCGGACAGCCGGTGGCGATATCGCTGGTCTATCCGCTAGCGGCGGCGATCGCGCTGCTTCTGGTTTTCCAGCTGTTGTTGCGCCCGGGTATCCCTTTTTTCTAGGCGTGATTGACCACTTCCAGAAACCAGGAGCACTCCGATGAAACGCTCAAGAATGGTGCTTGGTGGATTGACCCTTTGGGTCGCATTGCATGCCGCGTACTGCTTCGGCCGGCAAGCCGACGCAGCCAGCGTTGCTGTCCAGAACGTTGCGCAGGCGGAAGAAAAGCGCTGGGAATTCGAAGCGACTCCCGTGTGGCAGGATGAATTCGACTATACCGGCGCTCCGGATCCGGCTAAATGGGGTTACGACATCGGTGGCCACGGCTGGGGAAACAACGAACTGCAGTACTACACCGACAGTACCGACAATGCGTTCGTTGCCGATGGCGTGCTGACCATCGCCGCGCGAAAGGAAAAAAAGGAGGGCCGCAACTACACTTCCGCCCGGGTGATTTCGAAAGGGAAGGGCGATTTTCTCTACGGCCGCTTCGAGATCAGGGCCCAACTACCCTCCGGCAAAGGCACCTGGCCAGCGCTGTGGATGCTGCCCACGGACCAGGCTTACGGTGGCTGGCCGAAGTCAGGGGAGATAGACATCATGGAGCATGTCGGCTACGACCCCAACCGGGTGCACATCACCATGCACACTCAGGCCTATAACCACACCATCAATACGCAGCGCACCGGCATCAGGTTTGTCGACGGCGCCATCGGCAACTTCCACGTCTATCGCACCGATTGGACACCCGATGCAATCCGCGGCTATATCGACGACGAGCTGGTGCTGGAGTTTCCCAACGAGGGCGATGGCCCGGCCGCATGGCCTTTCGACCAGCGCTTCCACTTCTTGATCAATATCGCTGTGGGCGGGAATTGGGGCGGGCAAAAGGGCGTGGACGACAACAGCTTCCCCGCACGCATGCAGATCGATTACGTCAGGGTCTATCGTTTGATCGAAAAACAGGATCGGCAGAAATAGGATCGGCAGAAATAGGATCGGTCCACGGAGCAGCTACAACAGGGCGAGCCGCTTCGGCCCGCCCGTTTCTGCACGAAAGTTCGTTCTGTCAGTGCTTGGTCCTGGCCTTGGACCCGAGTTCGACCACCGGCGAGAAGCCGCCGAAGATCATGCGCGCACCGTCGAACGGCATCGGATTCTGATCGGGCGATAGTCTGGGGTCCTTCATCGCCTTCTCCATACCGGCGTCGCGGGTGGCTTTGTCGGGCCACTCGACCCACGAGAACACCACCGTCTCATCTTCCTTCGCTTTTACGGCGCGGCGGAAATCCGTTTGCTTGCCGTCCTGCACGTCGTCCCCCCAGCACTCCAGGATGCGGGTGGCGCCGTGCTCTACGAAGACCGAATCTCCGTCTTTTGCATGCTGAATGAATTTCTGTTTGTTGGCGGTAGGTACCGCAATCACAAATCCGTCGATGTAGGGCATCGCTGGTCTCCTTCACGCGGTTGGGAATCCGCACCGCTCAACATGCGCTCAGCCAGGTTAATGCCGAGTCACAAAGGCGTTTGCATCGTGTTCTTCATACCGCCAAGGGCACTTGGAGTATCCATTCACGCCGCCGAAGCGACGCCGGTATTGCGAAGCGATAAGCCGGCCTTGCGCGTAAACGAGATGACCCTGGGTGTCGACACTGAAAAATCGGCTCGTCGTCCCCGCGAAGGCGGGGATCCAGCGACTTTAGGCTTTCAAAACCCTACGGTCCAGGCACGAAGACTCTGGATCCCCGCCTTCGGGGACGACGAGTCATTACAGACGGCAGGTCGCTATGGATGACGAGTCATTTATATCTTTCGTGGGTGAATATTCCGCAGATGGATACGAGGTCTTCCTGCAGGCCCTGAGCAGGCTCTAACATGCGGTCTCCTCGATCCTGAAACCGTCCCGATGCAGCTCTCCGGTCTTTACCTCTACCCCATCAAATCCTCCGCTCCGCTCGATGTGCGGACGGCGGTAGTGGAACCGCGCGGCCTTCGGCACGACCGCCGCTGGATGGTGGTGGATGAGGAGGGTGGTTTTCTCACGGGACGGCAGCTGCCACGTCTGACCTTGGTGCGAGCGTGGCCGGATTCGCAGGGCCTTTCGCTGGACGCGCCCGGTATGCCATCGCTGTCCGTACCGCTTCCGCAAACCGAAACGACCGTGCCGGTCAATGTATGGAAGAACGAGGTCGCCGCCAAGCGCACCGAGGTAACGGCCGACACCTGGTTAAGCGAATTCCTGCAACAGGCTGTACGTCTGGTGCACATGGACGCCGGCGTTGTCCGGCCGATGACCGACCCGCATTCGCGGCCGGGCGATGAAGTCAGTTTCGCCGACGCCTTCCCTTTGTTGCTGATCTCGCGCGCTGCGCTGGACGGTTTGAACGCCCGGCTGGCCAAGCCGGTGTCCATGTTGCAGTTTCGTCCCAACCTGGTGGTGGATGGCGTGCCCGCGCATGCCGAAGACGGCTGGAAACGCATCCGTATCGGCGAAGTGGAGTTCGAGGTGGCCAAGGCCTGCACGCGCTGCGTCTTTACCACGGTCGATCCGGTGCGCGGCGAGCGCGATCCGGACGGCGAACCCCTGCGCACCCTGATCGGCTATCGCCGCACTCCCGAAGGCGTCACCTTCGGCCAGAACCTCATCCCGCGTTCGTCGGGCAGCGTAAGCATCGGCGATGCGGTTGAAGTGCTGGCCTGAGCCGGTGCGCCGGGTCAGAGACATCGGGTCTGAGACATCGGGTCACAGGTATTCCTTTCTCGGCGATCGCCTCGATATGCGATACACGCTCGCCGGCGGAACATTCAACAGAGTGCGGCCGGTGCGCGTGGCCTTGAGACCGAGCCGGTCGAGAATGCGATGCGGCACCGGACAATTCGGTCCGTAGGTGAATTGGTAGAACGAAGCGCCTGACCGCATGGAATCGAAAGCGCCGGAAAGGATGGCCATCACCTTCCCCGGTTTCATGGAAAGCAATGGCAGCCCGCTGACTACACCGCCCAGGCTTTTGTCTTCGAAAAGTCCTGCCTTGGCCAGCCGCGCCGCGTCCAATCGGTGGATATGCGACGCAGGAAATCGCCGCCGGAGCAGGTTGGCGAAACCCGGGTCGTGCTCGATCAGGGTGAGATCGCTTTCGCGCAGACCTTGCGCCAGTAATGCCCGGGTAAAGACGCCGGTGCCGGGGCCGAGTTCAAGAACGGGTCCACTCTTGGCGGACAGTTCCTTCGTCATCAGGCCGGCAAGCGCGCTTCCGGAAGGCGCGATCGCCGCTACCTGCAACGGTTTTGACAGCCAGGTGCGGAAGAAGGCGAGGGTATCCATCGTCGTCATGGCGGAGTGCTCCTCATGCCCGCGAAATCAGTGCGGACGCCGGTGAGCTCTTCGGAGAGTAACCACAGACGTTCGGCGAGTCTGTGATCGCACGCCGCTTCCGCGGGCTGCACTTGGGTGGGGTAACCTTTTTTTCCGCTCGCACCATCGGGTCCGATGAACTGGCCGCTTTCCGCTTCGGGTGCGGCGATCGCGTAGAGCTGGGGCAACACGCCCATTTCCGCCGATTGCGCAAGGAAGCGGTTGCCGAAGCGCATGAAAAGCTTGAGTACGCCGCTGGGTCCGCTCATCTGCAGATTCGTGGCTGCATAGCCGGGATGCGCCAGCAAACTCTTGACCGGTAATCCGGCGGCCCGCAGGCGGCGGTCCAGCTCCAAGGCGAACAGGACATTGGCGAACTTGGATTGTGCGTAGAAGGCAATGCGCCCGTACTTGCGGTTGCCAGCCAGATCATCGAAGTGGATCCGACCCCGTTTGTGGAGGTCGGAGCTCAGAGTGACGACCCGGCTGTCGCGACCTTTCGGCAACAGCGGCAGCAGAAGGCCGGTGAGGGCGAAATGCGCCAGATGGTTCACCCCGAACTGCAATTCGTGGCTCTGCGGCGTCAGCGAGCGGGGCGGCATCATGATGCCCGCGTTGTTGACCAGCACGTCGATAGGCTTGTGTTCGTCGAGCAGGCGGCGAGCGAACGCCTTTACTTCGTCCAGATCGGCCAGATCGAGTTGCCGCAGCTCGATACTTCCCTTCGGCCGCGTGGCCAGAATCCTTGCCTGGGCCAGGCGTCCCTTTTCCAGGTCGCGTACCGCCATGATTACGTGCGCGCCCTGTCTGGCCAATTCCAGGCTGGTGAGATAGCCAAGCCCGCTATTGGCCCCGGTCACGAGTACGGTGCGGCCCGCCTGATCGGGCATATCCCTGCGGGTCCATGCCGTCGGGTTCGCTGGTCCGGAGGATTTGTTCATGTCGCAGCCCAATCTTTACGGTGTTAACATGAGGCTATCTCATAATTTGAACAGTGTAAAGATGTGGGAATGAAGAAAAATCAGCCGCCCGAGCAAGGCACTTCCGATCGCTATCACCACGGCGACCTCAGAACCGCCTTGATCCGCGCCGCCGACGAGATCCTGGCCGAGCACGGCCTGGAAGGCTTCAGCCTGCGCGAAGCGGCCAGGCGCGCTGGCGTTTCGGCGGCGGCGCCGGCCCACCATTTCGGCGGCGCCGCCGGGCTGCTTTCGGAAGTGGCCTTGCTTGGTTTCGAAGAGCTGGCGAAGAACCTGCAGGTCGATGCTTCCCAGGGAACGCCCACACAACGATTGCGGCTGCAGGGAATGGGTTACGTGCGTTTCGCCATGACCTATCCGGGACGGTTCCAGCTCATGTTCCGGCGCGAACTGCTCAACCCGGATCACTCCGCGCTGCAGGAAGCGGGCGCGCGCGCCTTGCTGCGGCTTGAGGAAACCATCCGCGCGGTCCGTTCCATACCGGACCGGCAAGCGCTCGATCCGCAAGCGCGTGCGGCGCTGCTGGCTACCTGGTCGACGGTGCACGGTTTCGCCCATCTCGCACTCGACGGCAAGCTTGCGCATCTGGACGCGGGTACGACGCTGGACGTTCTGCTGATGCAGGTACTGGAAAGCCAGTGGCCTGACCCGTAACGATGCGAGCTCCCTGTCCGTTCGATGCGACGAAGTGATATTTTCTTCCGTCCGTACAAGGGAAAAAAACGTGACCCACGATCCCACGCGCCGCTCCGTTCTGTTCGCCATCGCCTGCGCCGCTTCATTGGCGCCGCTCGCTGGCGTGTCGGCCAAAGGCAAACGCCAGAATGGCGTGCAGGACCGACTGAGGGCGCTGGAGCAAGAGCACGGCGGCCGCCTCGGGGTCTGCATCCTCGACTTGGGCAGCGGCGATCGCATCGGCCATCGCGCCGATGAGCGTTTCCCGATGTGCAGCACCTTCAAGTTCCTGGCCGCCGCACAAGTGCTGTCACGGGTGGATCGCGGTGAAGAACGGCTGGATCGCCGTATCGTCTACACCAGGGACGACCTGGTGGCGTACTCGCCGGTGACCGAAAAACATGTCGCCACCGGCATGACATTGGCCGAGTTGTGCCATGCCACCGTCACCGTCAGCGACAACACCGCCGGCAATCTGCTGCTGGCCAGTTTCGGCGGGCCAGCGGGCCTGACCGCGTTTGCCCGCTCGCTGGGAGACAGCGTGACCCGGCTGGATCGTTGGGAAACCGAGCTCAACGAATCGATTCCCGGAGATCCGCGCGACACTACGTCCCCGGCCGCGATGCTCGACGACATGCGCTCGCTGCTGTTGGGCGGCAAACTGTCGCCCGCTTCGCGCAAGCAGCTGGCCGACTGGCTTATCGCCACCACCACCGGCGACAAACGCATCCGTGGCGGTCTGCCGAAAGGATGGCGGGTAGGCGACAAGACCGGCACCAGCGGCAAAGGCGAGACCAACGATATCGCCATCGTGTGGCCGCCCGGCCGCGCGCCTTTGCTGGCGACGGCGTACTACGCCGAATCCACCGCGACACCGAAAACGAACGATTCGGTGCTGGCCGAAGTCGGGCGTATCGCGGCCGGGATCGCGGTGCCGTAGGCTTCGACCGCGCGTCCCTCCTTCGTTCTTGGCGATCATGGCTTCCGTGACGGAAAAAGTCCTCGACAATCCCATCTGGGAATCCCTGAACAGCCGTCACCGGTCTCTGGCGCTGCATCGAGGCGTCGCGGCACGCTATCCGCCCGATATCGCGCCGTTCCTGGGAGTGCCGGAAAAGGACGGCGATGCCGTCGCGGCGTTGGGATCGCTGGTGCCGGAGGACGATACTGTATTGCTGTTGGGGCGTGCGCCGCAGATCGCGGCGGGCTGGCGACTGCAGCAGCTCGCGTTGCTGGCGCAGATGATCTGCCGTGCGCCGATAGCCGACGTGGATGGCCCGGACCTGATCGAACTGACTGAAATCCATCGCGCCGATGTGCTGGCGCTGACGGCGCTGGTCTATCCGCACTACTTCCGGCCGCGTACGGTGGAGCTGGGCCGTTACTTCGGCATCTACCAGCAAGGCCGGCTGGCCGCGATGATCGGCGAACGGATGGGCATGGACGAATACACGGAGATCAGTGCGGTCTGCACCCATCCCGACTTCAACGGCCGCGGCTATGCGCGACGCCTGCTGGTCTGGTTGTCCAACGACGTCCTTCGCCGCGGGATGACGCCTTTTCTGCACGTGAGCCACGAAAATACCAGGGCGAAGGCGCTGTACGAGCAGAACGGATACCAGCTACGCCGCGATATCGCCTTCTGGTCGTTGCGGCGCGACGATAGCGACGCCCGAAAACCGGATCGCGCGTTTTAGTCCGGTCGTGCCTCATCGTTGATATCGCGGCTTTCCAGCACCCGGCTGGGTCCGCCGCGCGCGGTCGCGTTGATCATGGCCAAACCCACGCGTTCGGAAGTCGTCATCGCTCCCGGCGCGTAGCGCACGGCCAGCGACAATAGCGGCGCGGTCGCCGTGTAGATGGCGCGTATCCATCCCACCTTGGGGCGCACGCCGCGCAGGGGCTGGATGCCGCCGGGCCTGAACAGATAGACGGCCTTGAACGGCAGGCGCCGCAGCGCGTTTTCGGTGCGGCCCTTGACCCTGGCCCACATCGACCGTCCCTGCTCGCTGGAGTCGGTGCTGGCGCCGCTGACATAGATAAAAGTCATGCCGGGATTCAGCCGCACCAGCCTGTTGGCCACGGCCAGGGTCATATCGTAGGTGACGCGCGCGTACTCCGCTTCGGCCATGCCGACCGAGGACACGCCAAGGCAGTAGAAGCATGCATCGTAACCGCGCAATCGATCCTCCACGGCCGACAGGTCGTACAGATCGGAATGAACCAGCTCCTGCAACTTGGCGTCGTTGCGTCCACTGGAGGTGCGCCCCAGCGAAAGCACGCGTTCGACTCGCGGATCGCGCAGGCATTCGATCAGCACGCCTTGTCCGACCATTCCGCTGGCGCCCAGCAGGATTATTTTCATTGCCATTTCCTCGATAATGAAGAAAGAGTAACCCACCAGCCCGATTGCCCGTCGATTCGGCCTCCAAAAAAGGTTCGCATGAACAACTACATCGCCTTGTTGCGCGCGGTAAACGTCGGTGGAACCGGAAAGCTGCCCATGGCCGAACTGCGCGCAATGTGCGAATCGGCCGGTTTCCACGACACGCGCACTTACATCGCAAGCGGCAATGTGGTGCTGCGAAGCACGTCTACCGCGGCGCAGGTGAAAGCGACGTTGGAAGCGACGCTGGCGCGGTATGCCGGTAAACCGGTAGGCGTATTGGTGCGCACCGGCGCCGAGATGGCGGCAATCGCGGCCGCCAATCCCTTCCCCAAGGCCGCGCCCAACCGCGTTGTGGTGATCTTCCTGGATAACGCACCGCCAACGGACACATTGGCCACGCTCAGCCATCGCAATGGAGAAGAAGTGGTCTTGGGAAGACGCGAGCTGTATGTGCACTACGGCGACGGCATGGCCGATTCGAAGCTGAAGATTCCTGCAGCGAAGAACGGGACGGGTCGCAACATGAACACGGTAGCCCGATTGGCGGCAATGGCGATCGAGTGAAGCGGTCCGCTTTCGTGAAATACGCGCGCACGCATTCATCCTTGGTTTTGTTCGTTTCCCGGGCACGCACTAGACTGGACTAGTCGCGATATCGCGATGCTGCGCTCCAGCGCTCCCTCATACCGGAAAACGACGCGGCATGCTCATCCCAAAAAGGTTTCTGTTCGTTCTGGCGGTCTGCCTGACGGCCTGCCAGCAAAAGGCTCCTGTCCAGGTTCCGGCCACCATCGTCGATGTGCCTGCCAACGCAGGGCAGGGCGGCGCGCTCAGCGGTGGCTCGCCGGTGCCTGCGCCAGCCGCGCGCAAAACCGACGTGTTGAAAGGCACGGATTGGCCGGGGGTCGAGCTGACTTCCGGCGGGGCTTCGATCAGCTGCGAATCCGATCCGGTCGAAGGGAAGGGTCCCATTGAAGAAAAAGGTCCGATTGAAGCAAGGGACGGTCAGCCGCTCACGGATCTGTCGTATGCGGGAGTGATCGCCGCCTTGGAGAAGTGCAAGGAACCCGGAATTCTTCGGTTGAACTACGAAGGCAAGATAGCCACCGACTTCACCGCGCTGGTGGAGCGCGTGGGCAACGTCGCCGAGCGCCTGAAGATCGAACGACGCATTCTGGATCTGGATTCCAGTGGTGGCCACGTGGAAGACGCCATGAAGGCGGGCGACGCCATGGGCGCTTCGCAATGGACCATACGTGTAGGGGAACACGCCATCTGCCACAGCGCCTGTGTGCTGATACTGGCCGCAGGCGATGACCGCCAGATCGCCGGCAAGGTGGGCATACACCGGATGATCCGCGTGGATTCCACCGCCACCACGCGCGCCGAACTCAGCCAGGAGCTGCGTGAGGTCTACGAAAAAATGAAGGAATACCTGGAGCGAAATGGTGCATCGGTGGCCGTCGCGGACCTGATGATGACCGTGCCCAACCGCAAGCTGCGGCTGCTGTCGGCGGACGAACTGGTGGAATACGGGTTGGACGGCACCAATGCCGTGCAGGACGATCTTGAACGCATTCGGCTCACACGCAAATGCGGCGAGGATTTCGTGCGGCGCAAGGACGAGTTCATGCGCGCCTTCGAGCGTGAATGCCAGTTGCCCGACAGTTCCGCCGAGAAGGTGGATGCTTGCGGGCTGGCGCTGCGGGAAAGCTTCGGCTTCCCCGACGGCAAATGCCCCATCGAAAGTCCGCTTTCCTCCCATGGCGACACGCGGCAGGCGGTGGGCAATGTAGGCAGCGAATAGCCCGACCTTTGATCGGCGTGCCGATGCAGCGACTTACGGGCGCCGTAGGAGCGACGTAAGTCGCGAACCCGTAACACCGGAACTTTCCCTTGCTTCGCGACTCACGTCGCTCCTACGCTTTTACCGCCCAGTCCTCGCACAACGCTCGCTTCTGCGCCGGTGTCAGCTGCTTGATGCGGTATTCCGCGCGGCTGGCTTCGGAGCGATCGGCGTACGCGCAATGGCCAAGCAGACGCAGTGGCGGATGCGCTCGTGTATACCTCGCGCCCTTTCCCGCGACGTGCTTCGCATAGCGCAGGGCTACGTCGACCGCGATGCCGGTATATAGGCTGCCATCGCGGCATTCGATCAGGTAGACGTGCCAGGACGACGGCGGTTTCAACGGCCGCCGCCTCCACCGGAAGAGCCGCCGCTCCCGCTGCCCGACAAACCGCCGGGCATGGGCAGGCGCACCGGGCGGTCAAAGGCAGATATGGCCCGTGCGAGCGGGGCCAGCGCTCCCAGGAGGACGATCACTGCAAGGACGGCCAAGGTCAGACTCCTGGAATTAGAAGGCCGATTATGCCCCGGGCTCGATCGCGGGAAGTGCTGCCGGCGTCGCACGCGGATCAGCGGGACGGGTCGATCACGCGAATGGTTACGTCTTCCAACCGCACGATCTGGCCCGCGCGGATCTTGCAGGTCTTGCGCAGTTCGGTAACGCCGTCGACCGAGACCGCGCCGCTGGCCACCAGCGCCTTGCCTGCGCCGCCGCTGTCGCACAGACCAGCCAGTTTCAGCAGTTGGTTCAGTTCTACGTGGTCGCGTTCCAGTTCGAATTCGAGGACGGGCATGATCCGGGTATTTCACGCAGTGGAGTCGCGGTCAGAGTACCGCGTGACGAAGCGTTTCGAACCCTGTTGGCCAAATTTGCCAGTGCGTTGCTCAAAACAGACCAGCGATAAGTGCGCGGCCCACCCACCGACTCCCTCGCTCACTCTGTCTCGAACTGCTTTACTTCGTCCAGAACACGCTGTGCCCTTCGCAAGCTGCCGCCGCTCATGCTTTCCGTAAAGCGCTGGCCGAACTTCCCGCTGCGTGAACTGCTCGCCCAATATTGGAGTCCCAGCATTGCCAGCAGCCCGACTATGCCGACGGCGACGCTGATGTAGATGTAGCTTGGCGAAACCGCATGGATGTCGATACCCAGATAGGCGAATATGACCACAGTGTACGGAATCCAAAGTAACCACCAGGTGTGGCCTGCAATGATGCCGCTACCCACGTGGGCGCGGCGCACCGAAGCGAGCCGCTTCTGGATTTCCAGTACCGGTGCGGCATAGTCGATGCTACTTATTCTGCCCAACGTATAACCTGCCGTGATGATCGTGATTACGCCGTAGACATGCAGGATCAGCCCGGTGCAGAACAGATGCATGACATCGCGATGCTCCGACCAGAAAGCTATTCCAATCAGTATGTTCAACACGCCGAAGAGGATCTGTACGATCTGTCCCCAGAACAGCGGTCGAAGACCGGCGCGCATGTTCTTCATCCTTCCATCCTTGAACAGTTGCAGCTGGATCGCGTTGCTTTGCTGCAGCTTGCGATCGAGCGCTTGCCAAGTGGCTTTCAGTTCGTCGAGTTCCATGATGTTTTCCATGATCGTCTTCGGGTCAGAGTTCGTTGCGGATGCGTTGCCTGAGACGGCTGAGCTTGGTGGCCACATTGGTTTCGCTGATGCCCAGGATCTCGGCGATCTGGCGATAGCTCTGATCTTCCAGGTACAGCAGCAGCAAGGCGCGATTGAGCTTGTCCAGTTGCGCGATGAAGCGGTGCAGGGCACGCACCTGCTGGTCGGTTTCGTGATCGGCGCCGTTGTCGTCGGCGATGTCGTGCAGGGCCTCGTCCCACGGCACCGAGTGCCTCCCCCGGTGCGCGGTGCCGCGCACGTGGGTGATGGCCACGTTCAGCGCGATCCGGTACATCCAGGTCGGGAACGGCTTTTCGGCGTCGTAACCGGGAAAAGCGCGCCACAGCTGGGCGGCGATTTCCTGGGCCAGATCGGCGCGGTCGTCCGCCTGGAAGGCGTAGGTGTTGGCGACCTTGAAAACGATCCTGCGATGCTGCTCCAGCAGCTCGCCGAAGCGCTCCCGCGGTTGCGTATCCCTTGCCATGATTGCCGTCTGCCCCATTCAGCTACCTGTGCGATTGTGCTGGTCTGCCCCATGATTCGCACCGGCGCGGGGAAAATCACGGCCCGGCGCGCCCGATGCGCGAATAAAATGGGCAGGGATGAACAAAACAGGCCATACGCCAGCGCATGTCATTGCACTGACTTCACATGTCCGTGACAATCATGATTCCCATGGGAGATATTTCTTGAGTTCCGACCTTCAGGCATCCGCCACGGCTGCCCAGCTGCGCAAGTTGTGCTCGCATTTCGCCAAGCCGCGCCTGAGCCGCGCCATCTGGCAACTGCTCAATACCCTGCCGCCGTTGCTGGCGATCTGGGCGCTGATGGCATGGAGCGTGGTCGATCAATGGGGCTACGGTTGGACGTTGCTGATGGCCGTTCCCGCGGCCGGCTTCTATGTGCGCCTGTTCATCATCCAGCACGACTGCGGCCACGGTTCCTTTTTCGCCAGCGAGCGCGCCAACCATATCGTCGGTGCGAGCCTGGGTTTGATCACCCTGTTCCCATTCGGTTACTGGAAGAAGACCCACGCGATCCATCACGGCACCTCCGGCAATCTGGACCGCCGCGAGATGGGCGACATCGAAACCCTGACCGTGGCCGAGTACGAATCGCGCTCGTGGTTCGGCCGTTTCTGCTACCGCTTCTACCGCAGCACGCCGGTGCTGTTGGGCATCGGCCCGCTGTATCAGTTCGTCATCAAGCATCGTTTCCCGTTCGATCTTCCTTTCAGCTGGAAGAAGGAGTGGGCCAGCGTGATGCTCAATAACCTGATGTTGCTGCTGGTCGGCGGCGCGCTGGGTTTCGCCATCGGCTGGCACACCGTGCTGCTGGTGCACCTGCCCATCGTGCTGATGGCCGGTGCCATGGGCGTATGGCTGTTCTACGTGCAGCACACCTTCGAAGGCGCTTACTGGACCAACAAGGAAGAGTGGGATGCCGGCAAGGCCGCGGTCTCCGGCAGTTCGTACTTCGACCTGCCCGCCGTGCTGCATTGGTTCACCGGCAACATCGGCTACCACCACATCCATCACCTGGCCAGCCGCATTCCCAACTACCGGCTGCGCGAGGCTTTCGAGTCCAGCGAGTTGCTGCAGTCCGCGCCGCGCCTGACGTTGTGGTCCAGCCTGAAGTGCGCCCGCCTCAAGCTGTGGGACGAGCAGTCCCGGCGCATGGTCGGCTTCGGCTATCGGGCCAAGGCGCTAGCCTGACGGCCTTCCTGTGGGCGGGTTTTCAACCCGCCTTCTGGATGATCGCGACATCCCAATGGCGGGTTGAAACCCGCCCTGCGTCATCCGCACAGGCTGGGTAAAATACCGGTTTAGGGCGACAGCTCTTGTCTCAGAGCGCACAATATCGCCTTGCGTAGGCCATTTTCCTTGGCGCGCCGGAGTTTTCTGCATGTCCAACGAATCCGATACCCCACTGCTTTTCGCCGATCTCGGTCTTTCCGCGCCTGTCATGGCGTCGGTCACCGAGGTGGGTTACGAGACCCCTTCGCCCATCCAGGCGGCCACCATTCCGGCATTGCTGGCCGGCAAGGACGTGCTGGGCCAGGCCCAGACCGGCACCGGCAAGACCGCCGCCTTCGCGTTGCCGATCCTGTCGCGCCTCAAGCTGGACCAGAGGAAGCCGCAGGCGCTGGTGCTGGCGCCGACCCGCGAACTGGCGATCCAGGTGGCTGAAGCTTTCCAGCGCTACGCCAACAAGATTCCAGGTTTCGTCGTACTGCCGATCTACGGCGGGCAGGGCTACGCGCCGCAGCTGACGGCGTTGAAGCGCGGCGTGCATGTGGTGGTGGGAACGCCGGGCCGGGTCATCGACCATCTGGACCGCGGCACGCTGGATCTGTCCGAGCTGACCACCCTGGTGCTGGACGAAGCCGACGAAATGCTGCGCATGGGCTTCATCGACGATGTC
>CBFGMR010000022.1:0-62536 GCA_965650035.1 uncultured Pseudoxanthomonas sp. | reverse complement strand
GATGCCATCGCCGCCTGAAAGATCAGATCACAAGACAGTTGCTGAATTAAGCCGAGCCGCGAAGCGGCTTCGGCTTGAATGAATTGTTAGGCCCCGTCCCCGGTAACGCCAGGGGCAGAGCCTTCAAAGCCAGCTGCCAATCTTTCCTGAGCTTGGCTGACCAGCGACGAATAGTTTGGATCAAAGGGATCCACCAGCGCCTTATCCAGTAGCGCAGAGAGCCGTGACAGAACCAGAAACTCTGCGTTGTGGGTAAGCGTCAGCTTGCCAGTCTGCTCAAAACGAGCCAGTAGCTCCGAAAGCACCAGTGCTTCGTCTTGAGAGAGAGGCAGATCGACGTTGTCGCTCATAGGGGCCTAACTCCTTTAGATATCAAGCGTGACCACCATGGCCAGCGCAGCTGACTATTGCCAGCGGCTCAACCCTAGCATGTAAAAAACGGTGAGCGATCTCACAAATTAGCAGCTCGTGATCTTTAAATTCAAAATCAGGATCGGCGCGTCCATGCGTGCTCGATCATTGCGGGGCGATTGGCGCGGATACCGTAAAGAGCAGCGCCAATTCCTTGTCGGAATCACCTGCGATCCATCAACTCGCTGAAGGCACGCCCGGACAATCCAAGTGAAACAAAAAGCAATGCCGCCCCTTTGAGGACGGCATTGCGTTTGCGCGCGCTGTTCATGTGCATATTCGCGGAAACTTACTTGGCAGGCTTGAACACGACCTTCGTACTCACCGCCACTTCATTCGGAATGGTTTTGGTGTCGGCCCAGTCGTCGCCGCCGCCCACGCCGAAGTCCAGGCGCTTGACCGTCGCCTTGCCACTCAGCATCGGTTGCGCGCCAGGAGTCCAGGTGAAAGTCAGAGTGACCGGCTTGCTGACGCCGCGCAGGCTCAGGTTGCCATCGGCTGCGTATTGGTTGCCGCCCAGCGAACGGAACTTGGTCGCCGTGTAGCGGGCCTGCGCGAATTTGGCGACGTTGAAGAAATCGGCGCCGGACAACGTGGAGTCGCGGTCGCCATTGCCGGTGCTGGTGCCGGCCAGCGGAATCACCACATCCAGTTTCGAAGTCGCCAGCTTGGCCGGGTCGAAACTCAGCGTGGTGGTGAAGCTGGAGAATTTCCCGGTGAACACTTCGCCGTCGTACTTGCTGGCGAAGACCAGGGTCGAGCCGGGCGCCTGCACGTAGTCGGCAGCGAACGCGGCGGGGGCGGTGGCCATCATGGCTACCAGCGCTGCGGCGGTGAGCGCGGGATTACTGAAATCACGGGACATGCGGGGATTCCTCGGGGGGATTTGAGATAGGGGCGGGGGAGATAGGGGCGGGGGCGACGGAGACAACGGGAGTGTTATCGACCATGCGCGGTGAACGCCGCGGCAACATGCGTACCAGAGTGGCGTCGCGCTGGAAATAGTGGTGGTAGAAAGCCGCGCCGGCGTGTGCGGCGACCAGCGCCACCAGCACCCAGAACCCCAGTTCGTGCACTCCGTGGGAAAAATTGCGAAGCGTTTCGTCCGGCGGACTCAGCTTGGGCATGTTGAACAGACCGAACCAGCGGAACGGGCGCAGGCCGCTGGCCGAGTCGTACAGCCAGCCTGAAATCGGCATGACCAGGATCAGCGCGTACAGCAGCCAGTGGGTCACGTTGGCGATGCGCTCCTGCCAGGTGGGAGTGCCCGGCACCGGTTCGGGCTTGCCCGCATAAAGACGCCAGGCCAACCGCGCCAATACCAGCGCCAGCACAGTGATGCCGGTCGACTTGTGCGCGGTATAGACCCAGAAATACTTCGGCGTTTTCGGCAGTTCGCCCATGGTCAGGCCGACGATGGCCAAGCACAGGATCAGCAGCACGATCAACCAGTGGAAGGCCTGGCTTACCGGACCCCAGCGGTCGGCGGTGTTTTTCAAGGTCATGGCGTGGCTGGCTCCGCGGTTTGGGTAGGGGTGATGGGTGGCGTGGCGGGTGTTTGTCCGTCGTCATGTTCGTCGTTGTCGCCGTCCTTGCGCGCGCGCGTGGCCTCTACTTCCAGGCGCAGCTCCACACTGTCGCCGATCACCGACTTCCATGCATCGATGCCGAACTCCGCGCGACTGAGCGTGGCATTGGCGGAAAATCCTGCAGTACGCCGGAACGGCGGCAGTGGATGGCGCTTGAGCGCATTGAGGGTCACGTCCAGCTTCACTTCCTTGGCAACACCATGCAAGGTCAGCGTGCCGTATACAGAGGCGTGCTGGGGGTCGATGGGTTCGATCCGGGTGGAAACGAAAGTGGCGGTCGGGAATTTCTCCACATCCAGCAGGTTGCGCGCCAGTACGGCCTGGTTCCATTTTTCATCGCCCAGATCCAGCCGCTGCAAGGGAACGCTGACTTCAAGGCTGGCCGTGGTCCAGTCCTGCGGATCGAATTGCAAACGGCCGCTGCTGCCGGACACGGTGCCGATGGCCTTGGAAAAGCCGGCGTGTTCGACTGCGATCATGACCCGGGTATGCACCGGGTCCAGTTCGTAAGCCGCGTTCGCCGCCTGCGCCGGCAGGGCGGACAGCGGCATCAGCAACAGGGCGAAGCCAAGAGGTAGGCACGGGTTCATAGGCCCGGAATTCTAGGTGGGTGCCGCTGAAGATACGCCGCTTGCACATGCAACGGTCCGTTGCGATGCTGCCCGGACAGGGAAGCAGGTGAGGCGGGGTAGGGAATGAGGCGATGGGTTTGGTTGCTGGGACTGGCCATGCTGTGCGCCGCCGCACAGGCGGCCGTGCCCGAGATTCCGCGTTTCCGCCTGCTGGGCTCGGCCGACGGCCTGCCCGCCACCACCATCCCGGCGCTGGCGCGGGATCGCGAAGGCTATCTGTGGATCGCCACCTGGGACGGCCTGGCCCGTTACGACGGGGTGGGTTTCCAGGTCTGGCGGCACGACCCTGACAATCCCGCTTCGTTGCCCGGCAACGTCGTGCAGGCGCTGCACATCGATGGCGACGACCGCATTTGGGTGGCCACCGAGAACGGTGGCCTGAGCATGATGGGAGCCGATCGCAAGGGTTTCCGCCATTACCGCATGGCCGACCATCCGGAAATGGGCAGCGACGATGTGTTCACCATCGCCAGTCAGGGCAAGGAAGTATGGTTCGGCACCTTCGGCGGCGGCTTGCATCGCCTGTCGCCTCAAGGACGGATCACCAGTTTCCGCGCCGACGAGAAGTCGCCCGACGGCCTGCCTTCGGACACCGTGCTGTCGCTTTCCTTCGACCAGAAAGGCGGCCTGTGGATAGGCACCATGGGCGGGCTGGCCCGTTTCGATGGCAAGGCCGTGCACCGGCTCGCGACACCGGCCGGTGAAGACCTGATCGTCTATTCGGTTACCCGCATCGACGACATGCAATGGGTCGGCACCTCCGAAGGCGTTTTCCAGTGGCGCGACGACGGACGCTGGGTGACGCCGGAGTGGTCGCCGATGTTCGCCCGGCCCAATGCCGTAATGACGATGCTGAGCGACGGCAGCGGCGAGTACTGGCTGGCCAGCCAGGGCGGTCTGTGGCGGACCGAAGGCAATGGCGCGCCGGCGCCGGTTGTCCACGACGATCTGGGCGCCGGCATAGGGCGCGTGGTGCAGGCCGCGCTGCTGCAACCCGATGGGGGCATGTGGGTGCCCATACCTGCCAAAGGGCTGGCCTATCTGCGTTCGGATTGGCGGCGCATCGCCACTTTCTCGCGTGCCCAAGGCCTTGCCGGCGGTGTTTATCGCGGTCTTTCTGCAGCGGGTGCGGATCATATCTGGCTGGTCAGCACGATCGGAAAAGTGGAACGGCTCAACACCCGCACCGGCGAAATCTCGCCATTGGGACTTTACGAAGAGCAGCTGAAGGACCTGCGGTTCATTTCGGTGCTGGAAGACAGCAAGGGCCGTCTGTGGCTGGGCTACCGCAAGGGTTTGATGCGGATCGATTTGAAGACCCACGAAATGCGCAACTGGGCGACCGACGCCGCGTACGACGCCCACCCCGACGAGAGCACGGTGGATTGGCTGGTGGAAGCGCCCGATGGATTATGGCTGTCCACCCAGATGGGTAGCGTGCAGCGTCGCGACCTGGATACAGGCAAGGTGCTGGACACCATGCCGGTGGACGCCGACGGTTCGCCGCAGTCGGATGTGGAAGCGATGGCGCGCGGACCCGACGGTGGGCTGTGGCTGGCAGGCGCCAAAGGCATGCGGCGGTGGCAACCCGCGCAGCGCAAGTTGGTGGCCTTGCCCGCGTTCGGCGAGCAGCGCGTGTTCGGTTTCGTGTTCGAGAATCCAGACCGCTTGTGGCTGCACCGTTTGTCCGGACTGGAGGCTTGGCATCGGGATGCTTCCGGCGGCTGGACACTGGCAAAGCGTGTCACCACTGCGGACGGTCTACCGGCGCTGGAATCCACCGGTTTGCAGATCGATGCGCAAAAACGGCTGTGGCTGGCGACGCGGCGCGGTCTTTTCCGTTTCGACCCGCGGACCGGCCAGGTGCGCAATTACGGCGTGCGCGACGGTTTGCTCAGCCAGGAATTCAATGATCGCGGCCTGTTGATGACCCGCGACGGCGTGCTGGCGGGAAGCGCGGCCGATGGTTCGGTGATGCTGCTGGACACGCGCTTGCCCGACCCGGCGCCGGTCAAGCCGCATCTGGTGCTGGATGCGCTGCAGGTCAGCCGCGACGACGGGATCGTTGTGTTGCCGGTCGCCGGTGGGTTCACTCTGCAGCCGGGCGATCACGAACTGCAGATCAGCGCGCGGCTGCTTTCCTTCGACGATCCGCTGGTCAACCGTTATCGCTCGCTGCTGGAAGGCTTCGACAAGGATTGGGTGGACCAGGGCGCCAGTGGCGAGCGCGCGTTCTCCAGCTTGTCGCCGGGCGATTACGTATTGCATATGCAGGCTTTCGACGATGTGGGCAATGCTTCGGCCGAGCGCATCCTGCGCTTCCAGGTGTCGCCGCCCTGGTGGCGCAGCAAATGGGGAATCGCGTCGTTCGTGATGCTGGGCCTGCTGTTGCTGGGCGTCGCTGGCGCCCTGTACCGGCGTCGCTTGCGTCGCCGCAATGCCTGGCAGCTGGCCGAACACAAGCGCGACCTGGCCGAGCAGGCATCACTGGCCAAGACTCGCTTCCTGGCCACGCTGGGTCATGAAGTGCGCACGCCGATGACCGGCGTGCTTGGCATGAGCGAACTGCTGCTGGCTACGCCGCTGGACCAGAAGCAACGCGGCTACACCCACGCCATCCAGAATGCCGGCACGCATCTGTTGCGTCTGGTCAACGACGCGCTGGACATAGCGCGCATCGAGGCCGGCAAGCTGGAATTGCAGCAACAGGATTTCGACGTGCGCGCGCTGGTGGACGAAGTGGCGGGATTGACCGCGCCCCTGGCCGAGCAGCATGGCCTCAGCTTTTCCGATGAGATATCGGCGGGCGTGCCGGCGGCACTGCAGGGCGATCCGGTGCGGGTGCGGCAGATCCTGCTCAACCTGCTGGGCAATGCGATCAAGTTCACCGAGAAAGGCGGGGTGACCTTGCGCGTTTCGCCTTGCCTGCCGAAGGGAATACGGTTCGCGATCGGCGATACCGGTCCTGGCATCAACGAGGAACAACAAACCCGCCTGTTCCAGCGTTTCGAGCAGGCCGAGGGTGCGCGCACCGCAGCGCGCTACGGCGGCAGCGGCCTGGGTCTTGCGATTTGCCAGGAACTGGCGGTAGCCATGGGCGGGCGCATCAGCGTGGAAAGCACGCCGGGGCAGGGCACATGTTTCATCGTGGAATTGCCGCTGGCTGCGGCCGCAGATGTGCCCAGGCAACCCCGCACCGTTCCTTCGGCGCCCTTGTCGTCGCTGCGCATACTGCTGGTCGAGGACGATGCCACGGTGGCCGAAGTGATCGTCGGCCTGTTGCGCGCGCGCGGCCATCAGGTCAGCCACGCGGCGCATGGTCTGGCGGCGCTGACGCAAACAGCGGCGCAGGCGTTCGACATCGCGTTGCTGGATCTGGATCTGCCGGGTCTGGATGGGCTGGCCCTTGCCCGCCAATTGCGCGCCCAGTCGTTCGAGGCGCCGTTGATTGCGGTCACCGCGCGCGCCGATGCGGAAGCCGAGCTTCTGGCGCAGGCGGCCGGTTTCGATGGATTCCTGCGAAAGCCCGTGACCGGCGATATGTTGGCCGCGGCTGTCGAGCGGGCCATGATGCAACCCCGCAACCGCTCTTGAGGCGTTCACGATCATACGTACCGAATTGGAGAGCGCCCGCATGAGTTTCCCGTGTACACGACTTGGCCTGTCGCTGCTGATGGCGCTTGCCGCATCGATGGCCATGGCCCAGTCGCCGGCGACACCAGATGCTGCGAGCGCCCAAGCCGAGTCACCGTTCCTGGGCGGATTCCTGAAGGAAACGCGGGTGATCTATCCGTTGCGGATAGGCGACTGGCAGGCGCAGGGCGAGCACCTGTACGAGCAGCAGGAATTGGGCGCCTCGGTGCGCTACACACACAACCTGCAGAAGGATCGCTGGATGGATTTGTATTTCTATCCCGCGGGAATACTGAGCAACGAACGGTTGGTCGAAGTGATGGAGAGCACGCTGGAAGGGATGCGTCTCTCCGCGGGCTATAGCGACGCCGACATCGATCCGATCAAGCCGGTCGTGTTCACCCAAGGCAGCGGCGCGCAGAAGCAAAAAATCACTGCGTACACCACTTCGATGCGGCTGGTGCGCGAAGACCAGACCTACCATTCGGCGATGGTGATGCTGGTCAGCGATCTGTACTTCATCAAAGGCCGGTTCAGCGTGGAGGAAAAATCCATGTCGCGGCGGGAAACGCAAAAACAGCTGGAGAAGTTCGTGGCTGCGGTGGTGCGCAAATCGACGTTGCACAGCACCGGCGATTGTTGGGCGCCACCGCCCATCGTTCAGAAGGCGGTACTGACCGAGGGCGCGCCGGGGCAGTTGGCTTCCACCAGCAAGGACGGCACGCTGTCGGCAATTGCTTATGCGGATCGGGTCGAGGTACTGGACGCGCAATCTTCGGAAGCCGCCGTCATGCAGTTCCTTGCCATGCCGATGACCGGGCGTCTGGTTCCGGGTTGCGGGCCTATCGAAGACATGAATCCCGAGGTGCCCAAGGGCATGCGCGAAATCCGCCTGGAATTCGGCGTGCCTTCGGGCGGGAAGGGAAACCAGTCCGTTCCCCTGAGAACGCGCACGACCGGTGTTTCTTGAGCGGAGGCGCATTGAACCTGGCTCTGTTCGATTTCGACGGCACCATCACCACCCGGGAGATGTTTCCCGATTTCATGCGCTTCGCGGTGACGCCGCGCAGGCTGGCTTGCGGCAAGGTGTTGCTTGCGCCGTTCATCGCCGGCTACCGGCTGGGCATCGTTCCGGGCAATGCGGTGAGGGCCGGCATCGTGGGTTTTGGTTTCCGTGGCGTGCCGGAGGAGAACATCCGACGTGCCGGCGAGGCGTTCGCGTCTGACATCATTACCGGCGCATTGCGAGCCAAGGCAATGGAAAGAATCCGCTGGCACCAGGCGCAGGGGGATCGAGTTGTCGTAGTGTCCGGATCGCTGGAGATTTACCTGTCCCCATGGTGCAAGCAACATGGCCTGGAACTGCTCTGCTCGCGGCTGGCGGCGACCGATGGCGTGCTGAGCGGTCGTTACCTGGGCGCGCAATGCGTCGGTATGGAAAAGGCCAGACGGATACGCGAACGCTACGACCTGGACGATTACGCTGCGGTGTACGCCTACGGCGATACCCATGAAGACGATGAGATGCTGGCCATGGCCGACCATGGATATTTTCGCTGGCAAGCGATGACCGGCTCGCGTTGATTGGCGAAAATTGATCGGAAGCAGGAGCGTCGCAACGCAACGAGTCGCGCGATCGCTTGCCTCAGTCCGACCACGCCTCGGCATAGACCGTGCGATCCGGGTAGCCTTCTTCGGCGTGCACCCAGATGCCGCCAATTTCGCTGGCTTCCAGGTACAGACCTTCCTCGCTTTCGGCCATGGCGCAGTTGCTCTCCACCAACTCGGCGGGGTTGTCCTGTCGTGCGAGGCAACGCGATTCGATGAAACGCTTCAGCGCTTCGCGCGTTTCCTGGTAGGGGCGCTGCAGGATGTACTGGTGGTCGCTCCATAAGTCCGAATCCATCAGCCTCACTTCGGCCAAGGACTGTCCGGCGAATTCCACCATTCCTTCCCTGAGAAAGCCGGTGAGGGTAGTGGCCACCATGTCGAAGCCCGCATCGTCGGCCTTTAGGTCCTCGCATTCCAGATGGATGCGATCCACGCTGCGTTTCCATAGCGGATCGAGTTCGTCGATGCGCTTGGCGCGGATCTGATCGCAGGCCATCGGCAACTGGTTGCCTGCATCGTCGAAGCTGGGTTGATGCACGATCAGGTCGGGAAAATCACCTCCCGACAATTGCAATACCGGCTCGGGCGTTTCCGCATGGCAGGGCCATGCCAGCGCGGACAGGCTCAGCAGCACGACGAAAGCGAAGCGGCGATATTGCATGCGCGGGCTCAGGGACGAATCCAAGGCAAGGAAAAACTCAAGCAGGATTGCGCGCCGACAGCGCATGCACGGCGTCCACCAGCACACCCACATGATCGGGATCCATGTCTGGCGACGTGCCGTGGCCCAGGTTGAACACGTGCCCCGAGCCTTGGCCATAGCTGGCCAGCACGCTGCCTACCTGCGTGCGGATCGCTTCGGGAGAGCCGTATAGCACCGCTGGGTCCAGATTGCCCTGCAAAGCGACTTTGCCGCCGGTGCGGCGGCGTGCTTCGGACAATTCCACCAGCCAGTCCACGCCCACCGCATCGGTGCCACTTTCGGCCAGCGCCTCAAGGTGCGCAGCGTTGCCTTTGCCAAACAGGATCAGCGGAGTGAATTCCTCATTGGCGCCGCGATCCAGTTCGCGCGCGATCCGCGTCAGGTAGGGCAGGGAGAATTCGCGGTACATCGCCGGACTGAGCACGCCGCCCCAGGTATCGAACACCTGCAAGGCCTGCGCACCCGCCGCGCGCTGCGCGGACAGGTAGGCGATCACCGCATCGGTGTTGACCGACAGCAATCCGTGCAGAGTGGCCGGATCGTTCAGCGCCATCGCCTTGATACGCGCGAAATCCTTGCTGCCGCCGCCTTCGACCATGTAGCAGGCCAGCGTCCACGGACTGCCGGAAAAACCGATCAGCGGCACTTTGCCGTCCAGTTCGCGGCGGATCACCCGCACCGCATCCATCACGTAGCGCAGCTCGGTTTCCATATCCGGCACGCCCAGTTTTTCCAGGTCGGTCGCGCTGCGTACGGTATTGCGGAACTTGGGGCCTTCACCATCGACGAAATAGAGTTCCAGACCCATCGCGTCGGGAATAGTGAGGATGTCGGAGAACAGAATGGCCGCATCCAGGTCGAAACGCGCCAGCGGCTGCAGCGTGATTTCGCAGGCGATCTCCGGATTCTTGGCCATGGCCAGAAAGCTGCCGGCCTTGGCGCGGGTGGCGCGGTATTCGGGCAGGTAGCGGCCGGCCTGGCGCATCAGCCAGACGGGGGTGCAGTCCACGGGTTGGCGCTTGAGCGCGCGCAGCAGACGGTCGTTCTTCAAAGCAGTCATGGTGTATCCGGAAAAAGAAAAAGGGGTCAGGCCGCGGGTGCGTTCATTTGGGCGCGTCGGCGCCACGCACGAAGGTGACCTGGAAGCCGCGTTTGATGTGGCCGTCGCGCGCTTTCTCGAAAGCGGCGGTGGCCTCGTCCTGCAGCAGGTACTGCTCGCGTTTGAGCTGGGCGCGGCCGCCGAGCTGCCCGGTTTCGCGCAGCAGTTCCCAGCCGCCGAACAGATCGGGCTGCAGGGTCAGCTGCACGTAGCGGGGCGATTCGCCCGCGGTCGGGCGTTGCTGGAGGAAGAGGCGCATGGCCTCATTTTAGCCGGAGAGCACCGCCAGCACGCGGCTTTCGTCCACATCGGGCACCACCTCGGCGCGTCCGATCCCGCGCCACAGCACCAGCCGCAGACGGCCGGCCAGGTTTTTCTTGTCCAGGCGCATGCGCGCCAGCAGCGCTTCGGGCGCAAGGCCCGGCGGGATTTCGGTGGGCAATCCGTAGGATCGGAGCAAGGCGATCAAGCGGTCGCCATCGGCGCTGTCGGCCAGGCCTAGAGTCGTGGACAGGCGTGCGGCCAGCACCATGCCGACCGCGACCGCCTCGCCATGGTTCAGGTTGTCGTTGTGCGGGCTGCCGTAGCCCTGCTCGGTTTCGATGGCGTGGCCGAAGGTATGGCCCAGGTTGAGCAGCGCGCGCTCGCCGCGTTCCAGCGGATCGCGTTCCACGATCTCCGCCTTGTGCTCGCAGCTGCGTGCGATGGCCATGGCCAGGGCGGCATCGTCGCCGGCCAGCAACGCCTCGCGCTCGGCTTCCAGCCATTCCAGGAACAGCGGATCGCGGATCGCGCCGTACTTGATGACTTCGGCCAGGCCCGCACGCAACTCGCGCGCCGGCAGGGTGCGCAGGGTGGAGGTGTCGGCGAACACCGCACGCGGCGGGTGGAAGGCACCGACCAGATTCTTGCCCTGGGCGATATCGACCGCGGTTTTGCCGCCGACCGAGGAATCCACCATCGACAGCAAAGTAGTGGGGAGCTGCACGCAATCCACCCCGCGCATCCAGCAGGCCGCGGCGAAACCGGCCAGATCGCCCACCACGCCACCGCCCAGCGCGAAGATGCAGGCGTCACGGGTGGCTCCCAAAGTGGCCAGGGCTTCGATCGCCGCGCCGAAATTGGCCAGCGTCTTCGAGGCTTCCCCGGCGGGCAGTACAAAGGTGCCCACCAGCAGATCCGGACGCGCTTCGTGCAGGGCTTCGCGCACTGTGGCGACATACAGCGGCGCCACCGTCGAATCGCTCACCAGCAGCACATGCCGGCCGCGGACATGGCTCGCCAGAGAGGTTCCGTCCGCCAGCGTGCCAGGACCGATCACGATCCGGTAAGGGGATTGGCCGCCCACTTCGACGATGCGCGAAACCTCATTCATGCCGCACACTCGCTTCGCTGCCATTGGGCCGTCAACAATTGCGCCAGGGTAGAAGTCGCTCCGCCCGGCGACAGGCCATCGGTATCCAGCATCAGGTCGGCCACTTCCATATAGAAAGGTTCGCGAACGGCGGTCAGGTCCCGCAGTACCTGCTCGCGGTCTCCGCGCTGCAGCAGGGGACGGACGCGGTCACGTCCCAGGCGCTTGAGCTGGGCTTCGACCCCAACGCGCAAATAGACGACGAATCCGCGCCGTTGCATCAGCAACCGGTTGTCGCAATCCAGTACCGCCCCGCCACCGGTAGAGACCAGTTTTCCTTCGCCGGCCAGGAGCTGCGCCAAAGCGGCTTTTTCGCGTTCGCGGAAGCCGGCTTCGCCCAGATGCTCGAAGATGGTGTTGATGGTGGCGCCGCAGCGCTCGACCACCGCCTGGTCCACATCGGCGAACTCCAGGCCGAAACGTTCGGCCAGGCGCCGGCCGATGGAGGTTTTGCCGGCGCCCATGGGGCCGACCAGGATCAGGTTGGGGGCGGGATTCATGTTGAACAGATGCTATCACCGGCTCATGCCGCCGGCATTGCTGGCGCTGGGTTAACGGCGGCGGCGCTACCTTCCAGGGCCCGGCGCAACCCGCCAAAACCAAGGATCACACCATGTCGATCGCCAAGATCATCGAAGTCAACGCTGCTTCCAAGACCAGCATGGAGGACGCCGTCAAAAACGGCCTCAAGAAGACCTCGGAAACCGTCAAGGGCATCAAGGGCGCCTGGGTAAACGAAATCAAGGTGGTCACCGACGACAACGGCAACGTCACCGAGTGGCGCGTCAACCTGCGCATTACCTTCGTGGTGCAGTAAGGCTTTCTACTGCGCGAGACGGCGCTGCGTGTCCAGCGACACGGTGCGCTCGGCGATCGCCGGCAGAGTGCGTAGCGCCTGCCGGCTCACCCGTTCGAAGAACTGGACGAAGCGTCCGACTTCCCCGCGCGTCATCGCCGCGCGGCCCGGATCGGCGGCCCGCAACGTTTGTTCTTGTTGCCAGCGCCATTCCGGCACCACCTCGAAACCTGGTCCCTGCAGGAACCACAGCGCATCGATGGTTCGCCACAGGGGAGGGTAGTCGTCGGCCAGCGCCGTATTGCACCACCTGCGCCAGCTTCCGTCGGGGTCTTCGTCGCGTTCCAGCGCGTTGATCGGTTCTATCAGGTCGCTGGAGTTCTGAGGCGGCGTTTTCAGGAACCAGCCCTCCAGCAGTACGAAATCGCAGCGCTGCTCCGTCGTCGGCCATTGCGCTGCCGGCAGGCGGTCGTCGGCAAGCTTGTCGAAGCGCGGCAACCGCACCGCACGACCCGCACGCAGGTTCTCCATGGTTTCCAGCGCCAGGCCGAGGTCGTGGGTGCCGGGTGGTCCGCGCGTGGCGAGCAAGGGGTGCACATCGCGTGCCAGTCGCTGGCGCCGCTCCCGGCTCAGGTAGAAATCGTCTATGGAAAGCACCGCGACGCGAAGGCCGCGCTTTTCCGCAAGATCGGCCACCTGCGCGGCCAGCGTGGACTTTCCGCTGCCCTGCAGGCCTGAGAGGGCGAATATGGGCGTGGGCTGCGGAAGCGAGAGCGCCGCTTCCAGCGCCGAAGCGACCATCGATTCCTCGAATCCCGGTAGGGGCGCGTGCGTGTTGGCGGTCATGCGGCGACAATAGCGCAGGCTGAAGACAAGGACCCCGCCCCTGTTTTTGATCGTCGTCCCCGCGAAGGCGGGGATCCAGCGACTTGATGCCTTGAGCAAAGTCGCTGGGTTGACCAGCGTTCGCTGTTGAAAAGCGCTTCCGCCTTCGCGGGAATGACGGTCGATTTTTCTTGGCGGCTCCAGGGCTTACCTACCACAAATAGCGCACGCCATACCGAGCGGAAAACGAAGATGACCGACCTGTACGCAGAAGCACTCGCCACTTTCACGGCATTGTTCGCCGAGGCCAAGACCAGCAGCGTCGAGATAGAGCCCAACGCCATGACCTTGGCGACCGCCACCGCCGACGGCCGGCCTTCGGCGCGGACGGTGCTGCTCAAAGCATTCGATGAACGCGGCTTCGTTTTCTACACCCACCTGCATAGCCACAAGGGCCGCGAGCTGGAGGCCAACCCGCGCGCCGCATTGCTGTTCCTGTGGCGCAGCCTGCGGACGGCAGGTATCCAGGTGCGGATCGAAGGCGTGGTGGAGGTGGTGGAAGAGGCAGAGGCTGATGCGTATTTCGCGTCGCGTCCGCGCGCCAGCCAGATCGGCGCTTGGGCCTCGGCCCAGTCGGAAACCCTTGAATCGCGCGACGACTTCGACGACCGCATTGCCCAAGTGGAAGCCGAATTCGAAGGGCGCGATATCCCGCGGCCGGAGGGCTGGAGCGGGTTCCGGGTGATTCCGGAGGCTCTGGAGTTCTGGTACGGCGCCGAGTTCCGCCTGCACGAGCGCTGGCGCTATGAATGCGACGCAGCCGGCGAATGGACCAAGCGGATGCTGTATCCATGAGCGACCGTAGGAGCGACGTAAGTCGCGAAACCAATTCCCCAAAACGTTCTTTTTCGCGACTTACGTCGCTCCTACCGTCGCCCCTACGCCGGGGTTTGCGGTGAGCGGTCCTCAACGCATCGTCTGCCTGACCGAAGAGCCCACCGAAACGCTGTACGCACTGGGCGAACAGCACCGCATCGTCGGCATCAGCGGCTTCACCGTGCGGCCGGCGGTCGCGCGCAAGGAAAAACCGAAAGTCAGCGCGTTCACCAGCGCCAGGATCGGCGAAATACTCGCGCTGAAACCCGATTTCGTGGTCGGATTTTCGGACATCCAGTCGGAAATAGCCGCCGAGTTGATCAAGCATGGCGTCGAGGTCTGGATATCGAATCACCGCAGCGTCGAAGGGATCCTGGACTACATCCGACGCCTCGGCGCGCTGGTCGGCGCGGGCGACAAGGCCAATGCCTATGCCGACCGGTTGCGGGATGGCCTGGATCAGATCGAGCGCGACGCTGCGATGCTGGCGCGGCGGCCGCGGGTGTACTTCGAAGAATGGGACGAACCGCCCATCACCGGCATCCGCTGGGTGGCCGAACTGATCCGCATCGCTGGCGGCGACGACGTGTTTCCCGAACGTTCGCTGGAATCGCTGGCCAAATACCGCATCCTGGCCGATGCCGGCGAAGTGGTGCACCGCGCGCCCGACATCATCATGGGCTCATGGTGCGGGAAGAAATTCCGGCCGGAGAAAGTCGCCGCCCGTCCGGGTTGGCTGGCGATACCCGCGGTACGCGACGGCGAGCTGCATGAAATCAAGTCGCCGCTGATCCTGCAGCCCGGACCGGCGGCTTTGACCGACGGAGTGCGCGAAATCTCAAGGATCGTGCAGGCCTGGTCCGCTCGCCAGCGTTCCCTGTAGGAGCGGGCCCTGCCCGCGACCAGGCTTTATCGGCAAAGGCGGTCGCGGGCAGGGCCCGCAGGGCCCGCTCCTACCGATTCAGAAATTGCGCTGGAACTTCACTTTTTCCGTGCGGCCATCGGCCTTGACCATGACCTCGAAGCGGTAGCTGTCGCGCGCATGGATGGCGAAGACGCCGATGTGATCGGTGTACTGGCCGGTCTTCACCGCCGAGAACCCGATGTGCTGCCGCGCGCCCTGCAGGTCGAAAGCCTCGGCCGAAACCTCAGCCTCGGCACTGGTTTCCTCGCCGTTCTGCAACCGCCTTACCGCGATCACCAGCATTGCCGAGCCTGCATCCCTGGTCACGCCGTATTCCCGCGCCACGGCCTCGTTGAGGCTCAGGGTGGGCAAGGCGTTGTAGTGCACGCGCAAGTCGCCGAAATCAGCGGAAGACACGGCGGGCGGAACGAATTCGGCGGCACGGGGATTTTCGGCCGCCGAACAGGCGGCGAGAAGGAGGATCGACAAACAGAGAGCGAAATATTTCATTGCAGAGTTCCCGAGAGTCTTCATGCCGATTTTCTCCAAGCCGCTTCAGTCGTTCGCCGCCGACAGTTCCTTTCCGCGTTCACTGGCCGCATGGATCGCCTTGCCGACCAGCTTGGCGAAGCCTCCCTCCTGAAACGTCTCGATCGCCGCCTGGGTGGTGCCGTTGGGCGAAGTCACCCGCTTACGCAGTTCAGCCGGGGCTTCTTCCGATTCGGTCAGCATGCGTGCTGCGCCCAGGATGGTTTGCAGCACCAATGCGCGCGCGGCATGGTCGTTCAGGCCTTCCTGTTTCGCCGCCGCCTCCATCGCTTCGGCAAGCAGGAACACGTATGCCGGTCCGCTGCCCGAAACCGCGGTCACTGCGTCCATTTTGGCCTCGTCGTCGATCCAGACCGTCTTGCCCGCACTCGAGAGCAGGGCTTCGGTGCGTTCGCGTCCGCTCGCATCGACCTGTGGGGTGGCGAACAATCCGGTGACGCCGGCCCCGAGCAGGGCAGGGGTGTTGGGCATGGCGCGGATCACGGCGACGCCTTCGCCCAGCCATCGCTGCATCTGCCCGGCGGTGATGCCGGCGGCGATGGACACCACCAAAGCGCCGTGCTCCTGCGCCTGGGCGGACAGGCCCTGACATACCGTGCGCATGACCTGCGGCTTCACCGCCAGCAGCCAGAGGCCCGCGTCGGCAACGGCTTCCAACGCGGTAGCGAATACGGGCACACCGAAATCCCTGGCCAGGGATTCCCGGGCGACTTCGACCGGTTCGGCGACCCGGATGCTTTCGGGCCGCGCGCCGCGTGTGATCAAGCCGCCGATCAGACTGCGCGCCATGTTGCCGCCGCCGATGAAGGCGATGTTTTCCGAATGTCGCATGCTTTTCCTCAGGGTCTGGCGGCGCGCGGGCCGAACAGCGCCGTGCCGATACGCACCATCGTCGCACCTTCGGCGATGGCCAGCGGGAAATCGTCGCTCATTCCCATGGAAAGCGTGTCGACCGACTTGTGCCGGGCGGTTAATGTATGGAACAGCGTCGCCATGTCGCGGTAGGCGGGACGGCGCGATTCAAGGTCCGGGTGCGGTGTCGGGATCGCCATCAGTCCGCGCAGCATCAGGCGCGGCTCTTTCCCGATGGCTGCGGCCAGTTCGGCTACCTGTTCCGGAGCGCAGCCATGTTTGCTGGCCTCGTCGTCGATGTTGACCTGCACCAGCACATTCAGCGGCGGGCGATGCGGCGGGCGGGAACGGGCGAGCGCGGCGACCAGTTTCATCCGGTCCACGGTCTGCACCCAGTCGAAGAGGTCCGCGGCCATTTCGGCCTTGTTGGATTGCAGGTGGCCGATCAGATGCCACTCCAATCCCGTCTGCGCCAATTCGCGGATCTTGGCTTGCGCTTCCTGAACGTAATTTTCCCCAAAAGCGCGCTGCCCGGCGGCGGCCAGAGCCGCGACCGCCGTCGCACTTTGGGTCTTGGAAACCGCCAACAACCGCGGCAATGGCCGATCGCTCGCAATCGCTGCGTTTTCAAGGCTTTGGAGTGTCGCGCTGAGGCGTTGTGCGAGCATAATCCTTCAACCGTTGGATATCGCGGCAAGGGCGCTATACTGCCTCTCGGGGATGTATCGTTCCAGCTGTCGCAAGCAATTTGGGGAAAGCAGCGTATGGATATCGCCGAACTACTGGCGTTCTCGGTCAAGAACAAAGCGTCCGACCTTCATCTGTCGGCCGGCCTGCCGCCGATGATCCGGGTGGATGGCGACGTGCGCCGCATCAACATTCCGGCGCTGGACCACAAGCAGGTGCATTCGCTGGTCTACGACATCATGTCGGACAAGCAGCGCCGCGACTTCGAAGAATTCCTCGAAGTCGATTTCTCCTTCGAGATTCCCAGCCTGGCGCGCTTCCGCGTCAACGCCTTCAATCAGAACCGCGGCGCCGGTGCGGTGTTCCGCACCATTCCCTCCGAAGTGCTCACGCTCGAGGACCTGGGCTGCCCGCCGCTGTTCAAGCAGCTGATCGAACAGCCGCAGGGCCTGATCCTGGTCACCGGTCCTACCGGTTCGGGCAAGTCGACCACGCTCGCCGCGATGATCGACCACATCAACAAGAACGAGTACGGCCACATCCTCAGTGTCGAGGATCCGATCGAATTCGTGCACACCTCGCAGAAGTGCCTGATCAACCAGCGCGAGGTGCACCGCGACACCCACGGCTTCAACGAGGCGCTGCGCTCGGCGTTGCGCGAAGACCCGGACATCATTCTGGTCGGCGAGCTGCGCGACCTGGAAACCATCCGCCTGGCGTTGACCGCCGCCGAAACCGGACACCTGGTATTCGCCACCTTGCATACCAGCTCGGCGGCCAAGACCATTGACCGCATCATCGACGTGTTCCCCGCCGGCGAGAAGCCGATGGTGCGCTCGATGCTGTCCGAATCGCTGCGCGCGGTGATTTCGCAGGCGCTGTTGAAGAAGGTTGGTGGCGGCCGTACGGCGGCGTGGGAAATCATGGTCGGCACGCCGGCCATCCGCAACCTGATCCGCGAGGACAAGGTGGCGCAGATGTACTCGGCCATCCAGACCGGTCAGCAGAACGGCATGATGACCCTGGACCAGCATTTGCAGGACCTGGTGAAGCGTTCGTTGATCACGCGCCACCAGGCCAAGGAATACGCCAAAGACAAGCGGTTGTTCGAGTGAGGCCGTGAGTGGTGATTCGTGATTCGTGATTTGTGATTAGTCAAAAGCCGGGGTTCGGATGAGGTGATAGGTGGAATACGGAATCGGGAAGTCCCGCTTTGCGAATCACTCTTCACCAATCACGAATCACGGCTCCTCCAGGAGCCACCCATGAGCACCATCGATTTCACCTCGTTCCTCAAGCTGATGGCGCACCAGAAGGCGTCGGACCTTTTCATCACGTCCGGCATGCCGCCGTCGATCAAGGTGAACGGCAAGATCTCGCCGATCACGCAGACGCCGTTGACCAGCCAGCAGAGCCGCGATCTGGTGCTCAACGTGATGACGCCGGCGCAGCGCGAGGAATTCGAAAAGACCCACGAGTGCAACTTCGCCATCGGCGTGGCCGGCGTGGGCCGCTTCCGCGTCAGTTGCTTCTACCAACGCAACCAGGTGGGCATGGTGCTGCGCCGCATCGAGGCGCGCATTCCCACCGTGGAAGAACTGAACCTGCCGCCGATCATCAAGACGCTGGCCATGACCAAGCGCGGCATCATCATCTTCGTCGGCGCCACCGGTACCGGTAAGTCGACCTCGCTGGCGGCGATGATCGGCTACCGCAACCAGAATTCCACCGGCCACATCATCACCATCGAAGACCCGATCGAATTCGTGCACAAGCACGAGGGCTGCATCATCACCCAGCGCGAAGTGGGCATCGATACCGACAGCTGGGACAACGCGCTGAAGAACACCCTGCGCCAGGCGCCGGATGTGATCATGATCGGCGAGGTGCGCACCCGCGAAGGCATGGACCATGCCATCGCCTTCGCCGAAACCGGACATCTGGTGTTGTGCACCCTGCACGCCAACAACGCCAATCAGGCGATGGACCGCGTGATCAACTTCTTCCCGGAAGACCGCCGTGGCCAGCTGTTGATGGATCTTTCGCTGAACCTGAAGGGCGTGGTGGCGCAGCAGCTCATCCCGACCCCGGACGGCAAGGCCCGCCGGGTGGCGATGGAGATCATGCTGGGCACGCCGCTGATCCAGGATTACATCCGCGAGGGCGAAATCCACAAGCTCAAGGAAGTGATGAAGGAATCGACCAATCTGGGCATGAAGACTTTCGACCAGAGCCTGTTCGAGCTTTATCAGGCCGGCGAGATCAGCTACGAAGACGCCCTGCGCTTCGCCGATTCCCAGAACGAGGTGCGCCTGCGCATCAAGCTGGCCCAGGGCGGCGATGCGCGCACGCTGGCGCAGGGACTGGACGGGGTGGAGATCGCCGAGGCGCGTTGATCTCTTAGGAAGTCGCGGGACCGAAAAGGGCAGGCGACTGCCTTTTTTCGTGGCCAATCAACGCGGCCGTGCGGATCGATGATGACATGGCTGCGGGCGCGTTCGTCCCGCAACAGCTACGCTTCTTTGGGGGCTCTGGTTTGAATTATGGAGCAGGGGCGATTTTCCGCCCCCACTCCTTGCCGATGCCTATGGAACTTGACAGCAATAGATGCATGCGGAGCCGTCATCGCTCCCGCTATATCCCCTGCCGCCCAGCACGATGCTGCAGTTCGCGCATCTGCGACAGCCGTTTTCATACTCGATGGATTGCGCGCCGACCGAGAACGCTTGTAGTGCGCCGAAGGCCATGCATGCAGCAAGCGCGACGGCCGAAAAAACACGAGGAACTTTGCTCGAGACAATTTTCATCATCAACTCTCCTGACGGGCTGGTTCCGCGGGCTTTGTATCCCTTTGAAGCGCCGCAGATACGATTTCGAACGCTTCCTTGTCCGACCTAATCACCCCCACTTTCGCGAACTCGACTTTCCCGCTCCCATTTATCACCAAAACCGTCGGACTCATTCTGAATTGAAGGAGCCCGAGCTGGCGTTCGTCGGAAAGCGAGACCACGGGGAATTCCGCGGAATATTTACCCATGAAGCGTCTTATGGAAGCCGCATCTTTTTCGGGAGTAACACCCACCATTTGTATGCCGGAGCGGGACAGGGACCGCCCAATTTCAGCGACAAACGGCATCGAAGCTATGCAGAACTTGCACTGCGTGGTGAAGAGGAAGATCACTTCCCGCTTGCCCGTCCCCGCCCCTATCGTGATGGGTTTTCCAGCGATGTCCTGGGTGGCGATGTAGGGAGTCCAATCGCTTTTTTTTGGGTAGTACTGGCTGGCTTCCAGTTCGGAATTTTTCGCCGCGAGGTCTTTTTTCTGTAGCCCCAATAAAACGGTCAAGGCCGCAAATATCACCAGGGCCGCGCAAGTGACGATCTTCATAATCGAACCTTGTCCTTCCTTAGGATGAAGCATTCGCGTCCATGCTCAGCGAGCGTGCCTGACCGCACTCTAAGAATGAAATGAATCGCAAGATGGCCCCGGAATACGCACGAGGCTAGGGTATTAGTATCTCAGGTTTAGTGACCATAACCACAGTTTGAACGCAGGGGGAATAAGCGCATTCCTGGAGAAAATGCGGAAGCGACGCAGGGTGGGCCTTGGCCCACCATTGCCATGCGCAATCTTGCGATGGCAACGATCGAAGGCTCGCTCATGGCGCTGGCGCTACTAAGAACGACAATCGTGCACGGTTGGCCATGCCGTCGATGCGGTCTGCGAGATGGAGAGGGTTTTTTCGATGATTGCCGATGCAAATTGACGCTTGGCAATGGTGGGCCAAGGCCCACCCTACGTTCTGCGCATCCAGGCGGGCTTATGCTTGGCGGCGCGCTTGAACGCCGGACAATCCTCCCGGTGGGCGCCCGGCAGATACCCCAGACTCATCAGGAACTCCCCCGTGATCTCCCCGCCAGTAAAGCGGAAGGTCTTCTTGAACAGTTTCACCCAGTCCGCCTTCGGCAGCGGGTGATGCGCCTCCAGCCACTGCAGGAATCCGCCGTGTGACTTGCGCAGGCCGCGGACGATCTGCGCGTTGTGGATGGCGGCATCGACCTTCAGCCGGTTGCGGATGATGCCGGCGTCGGCAAGCAGGCGGTCGCGGTCCTTTTCACCGTAGCGGGCCACTTTATCCACCTCGAAACCGCTGTAGGCGGCTCGGAAAGCGTCCCGTTTCCTGAGGATGGTTTCCCAGCTCAGGCCGGCCTGGTTGATTTCCAGGACCAGGCGTTCGAACAGTTCCGACTCTCCCCTCTGCGGAAAGCCGTATTCCTTGTCGTGGTAGGGCCCATGGACAGGGTGACCGGGGGCGAAATCGCAGTAACTGGGCATGCCGGTAGGTTAGCGCAGGCGGCTAGAATAAGCCCCATGTCCGCGACACCCGCCAATTTTTCCAGCCAGCTGCTGATAGCGCTGCCGGCGCTCGACGATCCCCATTTCGCCCGCAGCGTGGCCTTGATCTGCCAGCACGACAGCGAAGGGGCCATGGGCGTGGTGATCAACCGCGCCTCGGAGTACAGCCTAGGCGACGTGCTGGCCCAGATGAACCTGGAAGCGCGCGACCCCGCATTGGCCAACCAGATCGTACTCAGCGGCGGGCCGGTGCACCCGGAACGGGGCTTCGTGCTGCACGACGGCGGACGCCAGTGGGATTCCACGTTGACCATCGGCCAGGGCCTGGCGCTGACCACCTCGCGCGACATTCTGGAAGCGCTGGCCGAAGGCGAGGGGCCTGAACATGTCGTGGTCGCGCTGGGTTGCGCGGGTTGGGGCGCGGGACAGCTGGAATACGAACTGAGCGAGAACAGCTGGCTCACCGCGCCGGCCGATGCGGAGCTGCTGTTCGCACTGCCTTTGGAACAACGCTGGCAGGCAGCGGGCGGGCGCATCGGCATCGACATCACCCGCGTGACCGACTACAGCGGGCACGCATGAGCGGGCGTCCATGAAGCTGGACGGCACGGTGCTGGGCTTCGACGTTGGCGCCAAGCGCATCGGCGTGGCGGTAGGCAGCGCCTTCGGCAACGGCGCACGTGCGCTGGCCGTGATCGACGTGCACGGCAATGGCCCGGACTGGCAGGCGATCGACAAGCTGCGTGCGGAATGGCGACCGGACGGATTGGTGGTGGGCGATCCGATGACCCTGGAAGGCGGCGACCAACCCATCCGTCAACGCGCCCACGCTTTCGCGCGCGAACTGCAGGCGCGCTACAAATTGCCGGTGGTGATGGTGGACGAACGTTCCAGTTCGGTGGAGGCCGCGCAGCGTTTCGCGCTGGACCGCGCCGAAGGCCGCAAGCGCCGTCGCGACGCGGTGGCGTTGGATGCAGTGGCCGCGGCGGTGATCATCGAACGCTGGCTGGCAGCTCCGCACGATGCGACACGGATTTAGCTTTTCCCTTCTCCCACCGGGAGAAGGTGCCCGTAGGGCGGATGAGGGAATGGGTTATCAGCTTGTACCGAACTTTCCCTGGCGAGTAATTTCCATTCCCTCATCCGTCGCTTCGCGCCACCTTCTCCCGATGGGAGAAGGAACATACGCTTCACGACCTGGAACTGATGCATGACCCAACAACTCGATTCCGACGTACACCTGCGCCATCTGCTCACTCTGGAGGGATTGCCGAAGGAAACCCTGTGCCGGCTGCTCGATCGCGCCGGCCAGATCCGCGATGCCGCATTGGGGCGCACGCAGAAACGCAATTCGCTGCTCGGCACCACCATCTGCACGCTGTTCTTCGAGCCCTCCACGCGCACGCGCAGTTCCTTCCAGATAGCGGCCCAGCGGCTGGGCGCGGACGTGATCAACTTCGACGCATCGACCTCTTCCGCGCGCAAGGGCGAGACCGCGCTGGATACGCTCAAGAACCTGGAGGCGATGGGCGTACGCGGCTTCGTTGTGCGCCATCCCGAGGATGGTGCGGCCGAGGCGCTGGCGGCGCAGGCGGGCGAAGGCACCACCATCATCAACGCCGGCGATGGACGCAGCGCGCACCCTACCCAGGGATTGCTGGATGCGCTGACCCTGCGCCAGGCCAAGGGCGCCGATTTCTCGAAGCTCAAGGTGCTTATCGTTGGCGACGTGAAGCATTCGCGCGTTGCACGCTCCGACCTGCATGCATTGCGCACGCTGGGCACGGGCGAGATCCGCGTGTGCGGGCCGTCCTCGCTGCTGCCCGATGACGGTACGCTCGCCGGCTGCACCCGGGGCGAGGATTTCGACGCCATGCTCGAAGGCGTGGACGCGGTGATGATGTTGCGCCTGCAGCGCGAACGCATGGAGGAGGGTCTGGTGGCGTCGATCGACGACTATCACGCCCGCTACGGCCTGACCGCCGCGCGCCTGCGCCGCGCTGCCAGCGATGCGGTGGTGCTGCATCCGGGGCCTATCAACCGGGGCGTGGAAATCACCGACGAGGTGGCCGACGGACCGCAATCGTTGGTCCTGCGCCAAGTGAGCAACGGTGTCGCTATCCGCATGGCCGTGCTGGAATCGTTGCTCGCCTAAAGCGCTGACGTAGGAGCGACGTGAGTCGCGAATGTTGGGCCGAAATGCGCGCGATTTCGCGACTCACGTCGCTCCTGCGTTGTTCCTGCGTCGCTTCTGCGGAATACCGATGGGAAACGTCAGTGATCGGCCTTGCCGTGCCGGGCCAGCGCTTCCTCCACCAGCGCCAGCTGCTGTTGCGCTTCGGAATTGCCATCGGCCGCGGCCTGCTTGACCTGATCGATGTCCGGATGCGACACGATCAGCAAAGTGCTCTCGCATGCGGGGCAGGCGTAGTCCGTTACTTCCTCGTGCAGCTCCATCCGCATCTTGCTGGAGTCGCCTTCCCAGCCGCATACGCAGCCGATGCGGTCAGTCCGCCAGCCCGGGGTGAAATAGTTTCGAATGATTTCCGCCATGGCCGGGTGCCGCCTCAATCCTTGTGCTGGGCGAACAGCCACTTCCACATGGCGTCGTGGTTGTAGGTGGCGTCCCATGAATTGTGGCTGGCATCGGGGAATTCGGTGTATTGCACATCCGCGCCAACGGCTTTGAGCGCCGCGAAGGTTTTGCGGTCGTCGTCCGGCAGTACCACATCATCCTTGGCGCCATGGAAAATCCAGACCGGCACATGCTTCAGCTGGGACGCCAGGGCGGCATAGGGATCCGGCGCGTTGGCTACTTCGGTGACGTAAAGCGCCCGTCCGCCGCCAGGCACCAGGAGGGCGCCGCAGATCGGGACCAGCGCGGCGAATCGGTTGGGCACCTTGAGCGCGGTTTCCCAGGTGCCGTAGCCGCCCATCGACAAGCCGGTGAGATAGGTGCGCTGAGGATCGCCGTTGAATTCCCTGGTCGTCGCTTCCATGGCGGCCAGCGCCATGTCGACATTGGCGCCCATCCATTCCCCGTCTGCTTCGACTTGCGGAAAAACCACGAGGGCAGGGAAGTCCTCCATATGCTGGCGCACATAAGGGCCCAGGCCGGCGTCGAGCTGCAGCATGTTGTCCGAACCGCGCTCGCCGGAGCCATGCAGGAAGAGGATTACCGGGAGTTTCCCGGCCTTGCGCGCATGCGCCGCAGGTACGAACACCTGATAGCGATGCCGCACGCCGGCGCTGACGACTTCCCGCTCAAGAAATCGTGCGCCCACCGCGGGAGTCGGGGTGGTTGCGCAACCGGCAAGGAATGCGAGAGTCAGCATCAGTATTAGTCCTGTCAGGAAACGATTGCGCAAGGCATGCATGCAGAGGTCCTTCGTAGCGAATCATGTAGGAACGATAGTTTGCACCAGCCGCAGACCGGCGCGTGAACCGGCGGCAATCCCGGATGGGATCTTCAGTCTGATGTCTGGCGGCATCGCCCGCGATCATGAGCCGGATCGCGGGCGATGCCGGGGATATCAGGACGCGGCCACCGGCACCTGGCCGGAGAATGCACCACCCAGGAACAACACGACGATGCCGATCGCGTACAGCAACAACGGAATCTTGTTCTCGGCGAAATGCATGATGGCGAAGATCAAGCCTACCAAGGGAATGAACAGACTGCCCAGGCCCCACCAGATGCTTTCCTTGAACGCATTCACAACGATCCACAAGCCACCGACGATGCAGAGCAGCGCGCCAATCCAGAACATGTTCGAACTCCCCAAGAGTAGCCTTCGGATGAAGGCAGGGACATTCTAGCCAGCGGCGGGAGGACCGATTGTGCTGGCGCAGCATGACAGGCGCCAACGGTGTGGACATGGACCTCCTCAGTGCAGCAGTACCGCCGTAGCCAGCCCCAGGAAGCTCAGGAAACCCATTACATCGGTGACCGTGGTCAGGATCACCCCACCGGCGAGGGCAGGGTCGAAACCCAGGCGCTTGAGCGTCAGCGGCACCAGCACACCGGCGGTTGCGGCCGACAGCAGATTGATGGTCAGCGCACTGCCGATCACCAGCGAAAGCGGAAGGTCGCGGAACCACAGGAACACGATGACGCCCAGCACCAGGCCCAGGCTCAGGCCGTTCATCAGGGCCACCCGCAGCTCCTTCCACAGCAGGACGCGCACATTGGAGGCGCCGACCTGCCCCAATGCCAGGCCACGCACCATCAAAGCCAGCACCTGTGTGCCGGCATTGCCCCCCATGCCGGCCACGATCGGCATCAATACCGCCAAGGCGACGATCTTCTCGATGGTGCCTTCGAAACGGCCGACCACCGACGAGGCCAGGAATGCGGTGCCCAGGTTGATGCCCAGCCAGGTCAGGCGGCGGCGGAACGCGCGCGCGACCGGGCTGAAGAGGTCTTCGTCCTCATCCAGACCGGCGGCGCCCAGGGCCTGGTGCTCGGCCTGTTCGCGGATGATGTCGACCACGTCGTCGATGGTGATGCGGCCCAGCAAAATGTTGTTGTCGTCCACGACCGGCGCGGAGATCCAGTCGTGGTCGGTGAACTGCCGGGCCACCGCGTCGGCGGAGTCTTCCACGGCGATGGCCGGCTGCTCGCCGTCGATCAGGCGATTGATCGGCGTGCTGTCGTCGTGGGTGACCAGCGACGCCAGTGACAGGCGCCCCAGATACTGGTGACGGCGGCTCACCACGAACAGGTGGTCGGTGTGGTCGGGCAGTTCGCCGCGCAGGCGCAGGTAGCGCAGCACCACGTCCACATTGACGTCGGCGCGCACGGTGACCACGTCGGGGTTCATCAAACGACCGGCGGTGTCTTCCGGATAGGACAGGACTTGCTCGAGGCGCTCGCGGTTCTCGCGGTCCATCGACTTGAGCACTTCGTCGATGACCGTATCGGGCAGGTCCTCCACCAGATCGGCCAGATCGTCGATGTCCAGGTCTTCGACCGCGGCGATGATTTCGTCCGGGTCCATGTCCGCCAGCAGGCTTTCGCGCACTTCGTCGCCGACATGCACCAGCACTTCGCCGTCGTCTTCGGCGTCCACCAGTCCCCACACCACCACGCGCTTGCCGGGCGGCAGCGATTCCAGCAGGTTGCCGATCTCCGCAGGGGCCAGGGTGTTGATCAGGCGCCGCACAGGGCCCAGCCGGCCGCTGTCCAGTGCGTCGGACAGCAGGCGCAGTTGGCGCGCGGTCTTGTCGTGGCGGACGGCTTCAGCCATGCGCAACTCCCGGTAGCGGTGAAGCCACTTCCGTGCGGGAGGCGGCAGGTCAGGTGTTCATGCCGCCATTATCCTCCGTAGATGCGGAGATAGACAGCCTGCAAGACCTTGAGCATTGGCTGTTGTAGGAGCGGGCCCTGCCCGCGATGCTTTTCAGGATCCCACGTAAGAGCGTCGCGGGCAGGGCCCGCTCCTACAGGGATGCGGATTTCAGCCAGTTCACTATGCCGGCGCGGTCGCGCGCCTGCAGCAGTTTGTCGGCGCGCGCTTTGAGCGCGGACAGATCGCTGCCGCGGATGGCCTTGCGCACTTCCAGCAAAGTCGCCGGATGCAGGCTGAATTCGGTCAAGCCCAGCGCCAGCAGCAACGGCGCCAGCGCCGCATCGCCCGCGATCTCGCCGCAGACCGCCACCGGCGTACCGTACTCGTTGGCGGTATTGATGACGTGCTTCAGCAACCGCACCACACCGGGGTTCAGCGGCGAATACAGTTCGCCCAGCGCATCGTTGTTGCGATCGGCCGCCAGCAAGTACTGCACCAGATCGTTGGTGCCGATGGAAAGGAAATCCACGATGTCCACGAAGGTGTGCACGGCGATCGCCGCGGCAGGCACTTCGATCATCGCGCCCAGCGGGATATCGTCGGCGACTTCCGCGCCCTGCTTGCGCAGCTTGTCGGCGATGCGCTTCAGGCGCTTGCGCACGGCCAGCATCTCTTCGCGGTTGCTGACCATCGGCACCAGCACGCGCACGGGCCCGTAACCGGAAGCGCGCGCGATGGCGCGCAGCTGGGTGTCGAACAGTTCGCTGTGGGTCAGCGACAGACGCACGCCGCGCAGGCCAAGCGCTGGGTTGTCCTCGTTGTCCAGCGTCAGCCCGGTGCGGTCGGCCTTGTCGGCGCCCAGATCCAGCGTGCGGATGGTCACCGGCCGGCCGCTCATTCCCAGCACCACGTCGCGGTAGACGCGGAACTGTTCTTCCTCGTCGGGCAATTCGTTGCGCTGCAGGAACAGGAACTCGGTGCGGTACAACCCCAGCCCGGAAGCGCCCAGAGAGTGCGCCTGCGCTACGTCCTCGCCCGATTCGGCATTGGCCAGCAGGACGATATCCACGCCGTCCTTGGTGCGCGTGGGTTTGGAACGCAGGCGTCCGAGTTCCCGTTGCTCCTTGGCCAGTTCGCGCAGGCGCTGGCGATAGGCGCGCAGATCGTCGGGGCCCGGTTCGATCACGATCGTGCCGCTGGCGCCGTCGACGATCAGCACATCGCCATCGTTGATCTTCTGCAGGGCCTTGGTTGCACCCACCACCAGCGGCATGTGCAGGCTGCGCGCCAGGATGGCGCTGTGCGAAAGCGTGCTGCCGGCCGCAGTGACTATCGCGACCACGCCCTGGGCCTGCAGCTGGGCCAGCTCCGAGGGCGCCACGTTGTCGCTGATCAGGATGTCGCCGGCCACGCCCTTCGGTTCGCTGGAACGCTTGTGCAAATGCGCGTGGATACGGCCGATCACATGGTCCAGATCGTCCATGCGGCTTTTCAGATAGAGGTCGTCCATGCCGTCGAAAACCGCGGCCAGACGATCGCGCTGCAGGCGCAGGGCGTAATCGGCGGTGTAGCGGCCGGCGCGGATCAATTCGTCCAGACCGTGCAGCAGTTCCGGATCGTCCAGCAGCAAAGCGTGCAAGTCCAGGAATTCGCCGACTTCCTTGACCAGCGCGCCGTGAAGGCGTTCGCGCAGGGTGTGCATCTCGCCGCGGGTGGAATCCACCGCGTCATGCAGTCGCTGCAATTCCTTCTCTACCGCGTTGGCGGCGATGCGCTGCTCGACCACTTCCAGCGCATGCGGCAACCTCACCCGGGCCCGTCCCAGCGCGCTGCCGCGCGATGCGCCATGACCGGGGAGTTGCAGGCGCACCGGTCAGGTTTCCTCGTCGAATCGTCGCTCGAACAGCGCCGCAACGGCTTCCAGCGCCTCGGCCTCGCCCTCGCCATCCACGCGCACCATCACCGGCGTGCCCTGTCCGGCGGCCAGCAGCATCACGCCCATGATGCTCTTGGCGTTGACCTCGCGTCCCTTGGCCGACAACGTGGCGTTGCAGCGATAGGCCGACAGCACCTGCACCAGCTTGGCGGTGGCGCGGGCATGCAGTCCCAGGCGGTTGGAAACGGTGAGTTCGCGTTCAAGCATCGTCGACTATGGCTCCATTGCGTGTGCCGGCGGCGGCTGTCGCCGGCAGTTGATCCAATCCCTGTTCCGCATAATTCATCACCCGCAGCAGCATCGGCAAGCTCAGCGCGGAAACGCGCCTGACCGGCGTACCCAGCCTGGCCAGTTCGCCGGCCAGGTTGCTGGGGCTGGCGCCGTAGAGATCGGTCAGCACCAGCACACCTTCGCCGCTGTCCACACGCCTTAACGCGGAAGAAGCGTGAGGCAGCAAAGCTTCGAAATCGGCGTCGAAGGGAACTTCGAACGCCTCCGTCTTCAGCGGTAATTGCCGTAACAGACCGGTGGCGACCGCCAGCAGCGACGCGCCAATACCGGGATGGGTTACCAGGAGAATGCCACAGGCCATGCCGGAACGTTAGCAGACGGAGGTGACGGGCTGGAAGCGGGAGCGTTGGGACGACTCATCCCATAAGCTGTGCCGCGGTCAGGCCTTTCGGACCACGTAAGTCTTGGCCAGAGAATCGTGCCAGCCGCGGGGCGGGTCGGTGAACGCCACTGAGAACGCGTCGAAGGGAATGAACCTGCAGACGGTGCGCAGGATGACCTGCATCAAAGCCGGCTTCTCGCCGTTTTCATTCACTACCCTGGTGCCGGTGATGAGTTTTCCCAAGGTGAAGCCGAAGGCCGCTTCCTGAGGGATGTAGTACACCAGCATGATGACCATGCCCAGCGCCTGCTCGCCCCAGAAACCCAGGCTCTCCAGCCAGACTGTCGCAGGGTCGCCGCCGATGAGCACCGCCGCGGCGCCAACGACCGCGGCCAGGAAATAGGCCGCGGCCGAATCCAGCAACCAGTTGAAGAAGCGCCGCCATTTTCCCGCTGGGTCCACGCTGAGGCGCGGGCGGGACGCACGGGCACTGCCGTAGAGCATCGAATGCGGAGCTTGGTAAGGGTTGCGGTCTTCCATGATGCGCCTATCGGTGGATTGGACGAGCAGCGTAGTCAGTCCAGTTCCCGATGGAAAGTAGCCACTTCTTCCCAGCCTTGCTCACGCGCGTGCGCGGCCAGACGTTCGGCCAGGTAGACGGAACGGTGCTTGCCGCCGGTGCAGCCGAAGGCGATGGTCACGTAACTGCGCGTCTCTCCGCGCAGGCGCGGCAGCCAGGTGTCGAGGAAGGCGTTGACCTGGCCGACGTACTCGCTGACTTCCGGTTGCGCATCCAGATAGTCGCGCACGCCGAGATCGCGTCCGGACAACGGACGCAGCAGCGGATTCCAGTGCGGATTGGGCAGTACCCGCGCGTCGAACACGAAATCCGCGTCCGCCGGCACGCCGCGCTTGTAGGCGAAGGACTCGAACAGCAGCGACAGCGAAGAGCCGTTGTTCAATGCGAACTCGGCGATGATCCGCCGCCGTAACTGATGCACGTTGAGCGCGGTGGTGTCGATGATCACGTCGGCTTCGCTGCGCAGGGGCGCGGTGATCTCGCGTTCGCGGGAAATGGACTCCGGCAGCGACAGGCCGAAGTGCGCCAGCGGATGCTTGCGGCGGGTGTCGGAATAACGGCGCAGCAGCACCTCGTCGCTGGCGTCGAAGAACAGCAGGGTGCCGTGCAGGCCCAGCTCTGCCACCCCGGCCCGCCATTGCGCCAATTTCGACAAGTCGCTGTGACGGTTGCGCACGTCGATGCCCACCGCGATCTTCTGCGGCAATGCGTTATCGCGCATCAGGCTGCGTACGAACGAGGGCAGCAGCTCGACCGGCAGGTTGTCGACGCAGTAATAGTCCAGGTCTTCGAAGGTCTTCAACGCGACCGATTTTCCCGAGCCGGACAGTCCGCTGACGATCACCACGGTCGGCGCCGGACCGGCGGCCCGGGTCTCGGCGTGGTCCTCTTCGCGCGGATGGCGCGATTCGTCCTCGGCGACGGGTCCGCCGCTCATGGGGTGGTGCGTTCCAGCAGATTGCTGTGCCGGGCGATGAACATCGCCGCCGGGTCGATGCCCTTGGTGCGCAGGATGTGCAGGCGGGTGGCGGCCTCGGTAAGTACGGCCAGGTTGCGGCCGGGCATCACCGGCAGGGTGATCAGCGGCACGTCCAGATCCAGCACGTGGCGGCTGCCGCTGTCGCCGGTCAGGCGCTCGTAACCGTGCGGATTGGGTTCGGTCATGGGCCGGGTCAGATGGACGATCAGGCGCAGGTACTTGTTTTTCTTCACGGCGGTGTCGCCGAACATGTCGCGTACGTTCAGCACGCCCAGGCCGCGGACTTCCAACAGGTCCTGCAACAGCTCCGGGCAGGTGCCGTCGAGCACGTCCGGGGCGATCTGGGTGAATTCGGGCGCATCGTCGGCCACCAGGCGATGGCCGCGGCTGAGCAGTTCCAGCGCCAGCTCGCTCTTGCCCGATCCCGCCTCGCCGGTGATCAGTACGCCGATCGAATAGATTTCCATGAACACACCGTGCAGCGTGACCCGCGGCGCCAGCGTGCGGGCCATGTGGTACGAAAGGTGATTGAGCAGTTCATGGCCGCGCTTGGGCGAGATCCACAAGGGCGTTTCCGATTCCTCGGCCGCTGCGCGCAGATCTTCAGGACAGGACTGGTTCTTGCTGATCACCAACGCCAGCGGGCGGTACTGCACGATCTTCTCTATGGTTTCCCAACGCTGCCGCGAATCCAGTGAATCCAGCCAGGCCAGCTCCTCGCTGCCCAGGATCTGCACCTTGTTGGGGTAAATGGCATTGAGGTAGCCGGCCAGCGAGGGCCGCCGGGCGATGGTGTCCACCGCTTCCAGCGCTCGCCGGTCGCCTTTGGCTCCCGCGAGCCAGCGCAGGGCCAGCTTGTCTTTCTGCTGGTCGAACAATTCGCGGGCGGTGATGCTGGTGGTCATGCGGCGGCTTTGGGTGAGTGGGGGGCGTCCAGCAACAGCTTACGCATCGATTGCGCATCGGGAGCGTCGCGCAGCGCGGTGCACAAGCGCGTATCGGAAAAGCGTTCAGCCAGTTCCGACAGCAACATGAGGTGCTGCTGGGTGTAATGATCGGGTACGGCCATCGCAAACACCAGATCGACGTTCTGACCGTCGGTTGCGTGGAAATCGACCGCCGGTTGCAACCGCAGCAGGACTCCGCGCGGCGCTTCCAGGGTAGGCGAGCGGCCATGCGGGATGGCGATGCCATGGCCGATGGCGGTGCTGCCCAGGTTTTCGCGCGCCTGCAGGCTGGCGCGGAGATCGTCGGCGCCGGCCTGGCGGCAGGCCAGCAGGCCGGCCGCCACTTCCAGCACCGCGTCGCGGTCGGCGACGTTCAATAGCGAGGCGCGGACGTCCGCCAGCTGATCGGCGAGGGACATGTCGGGCGGGTCAGGGGCGCGTGCGACAACACGGGAAAAGCGGGAAAGAGACAGCGGCAACGGCCACTGTCTCCATGCTTTTCATCCGTGCGTCGTCAATCGACATGCCGTCGGTCAACATGCTGTCAGTCAGCATTTTCGCCGCGCGGTCCGCGTTCTTTGTCGATCTTCTTTTGTTTGTGCTTCAACAACAGCCGGTCCAGCTTGTCGGCCAGGATGTCGATGGCGGCATACATGGTTTCTGCGCCAGCGTCGGCGTGCAGGGTACGGCCGGCCAGGGTGAGCGTGGCCTCGGCGAGGTAGTCGGGTTTGCGTGTGCCCAGTTGGGCTCGGACTTCCAATGGCTGGTCGAAATGCCGTTCAAGGCGCTTGAACTTGGTTTCGACGTATTCCCGCATCGCGGGGGTGACTTCGATCTGCTGGCCATGGGTCTCGATACGCATCGCTTGCCTCCTTACGGTTCGATGGGCCGCGTTGTTCGCGGTTGACACTGCCTTGCTTGTGACCTCGAGTGATGGATGAAGTTCGACCTCCTGGAAAAGAATTCGCAGTGGTGCTGAAAGGAGTTCAGCGTTTCGGATTCATCATGAACCATGGTTCCTTATGGGAACGTTATCAACCGATGCGCACGCGCTCATGCGACGAAAGTATCTCCATGGCTTCACGATACTTCGCCACGGTACGGCGCGCCACCGGTACGCCGGAGGTCTTGAGCAGGTCGGCCAGCTTGGCGTCGGACAGCGGTTTGCGCGGGTTCTCGCCTTCGATCAGGCGGCGGATCATCGACTGGATAGCGATGCTGGACGCTTCGCCGCCGCCTTCGGTGCTGACCCCGGAAGCGAAGAAGGCGCGCAGGGGCAAGGTTCCACGCGGGGTGCGCACGTACTTGCGGGCGATGGCGCGTGAAACCGTGGATTCGTGAAGGCCGACTTCGGTCGCCACCTCCCGCAGGGTCAGCGGCCGCAAGGCCTGCTCGCCGAATTCCAGGAAGCCGGCCTGCTGCCGCAACAGGCAGCGGGTGACCTTGAGCAGGGTGTCGCCGCGGGCTTCCAGGCTTTTCAGCAGCCAGCGGGCTTCCTGCAGGTGGCCGCGCAGGTAGCCGGCGTCGTTCTCACCGCATTTGCGGATCATCTGCTCGTAACCGCTGTGGATGGTGATCCGGGGCAGATTGTTGCCGGCCAACGCCGCGCGCCAGACGCCGCGCTGGCGCCAGACCACGCAATCGGGGACCACGTAGGTGTCATGGGTGAGTTCGCCGATCTGTGCGCCCGGCTTGGGGTCGAGCGAGCGCAGCAGCTGCACCACTTCCTCCACTTCCTCCACCGGCCGCTTGAGTTCGGCCGCCAGCCCGGCTATGCCGCTTTTCGGCAGGCGCTCCAGCGAAGCGCCATCGACGATCTGCAAGGCCAGCGCTCTGCCGGGGGTGTCCTCGCTCAACACCGCCAGTTGCAGGTGCAGGCATTCGCCCAGCGTGCGTGCGGCCACGCCGACCGGATCGAAGCGCTGCAGTTGATGCAATACGGTGAGGATTTCGTCTTCGCCGGCGGTCACTTCGGGAAGCAGCGTTTCGGCGATGCCCGCCAGCGGTTCGCGCAGATAACCATCGTCTTCCAGCGCGTCGATCAGCGCAGCGCCGATGCGGCGGTCGCGCTGCGACAAATGCGAGAGATGGAGCTGCCAGAGCAGATGGTCCTGCAGGGTATCGGTTTCGGCGACGCGTTCGGCCGCGCTGCCCTGATCGTCGTCGTCGTCGAAAGAGCCTCCGCTGCCGTGGCTGACGCCGTCCATGGACCAGGGAGCTTCGTCGGGCGACCAGTCGTCGTTTTCGTTGTCGCCGACGGTTTCGCGCGGATCCTCGGGCGGGGTGTCGGCGGGCGCCGCATCGTCGCCGCTGGGCACGCTGTCGTCCCAATCCAGCAGGGGGTTGGTTTCCACCGCCTCGGTGATCTCGACCTCAAGTTCGGCGGCGGACATCTGCAGCAAGCGGATCGCCTGACGCAGTTGCGGCGTCATGACCAGTTGCTGACCCAGCGATGTCTGGAGGCGTGGCTTCATTTCCGCAATCCGTAGGCAGTGTGCACGGCACCAGCCGCGCGACGCGCATCAGAGGCGGAAAGTTTCCCCAAGGTACACGCGACGCACGTCCGGATTTGCCAGCAGCGCGTCCGGAGCCCCCTGCGCCAGTACGCTGCCTTCGTTGAGGATATACGCCCGGTCGCAGATTCCCAAGGTCTCGCGCACGTTGTGGTCGGTAATCAGCACGCCGATGCCGCGATTCTTGAGGTGCTTCACGATCCGCTGGATTTCGCCGACCGAGATGGGGTCGACGCCGGCAAAGGGCTCGTCCAGCAGCATCAGCCTGGGTTTGGCGGCCAGGGCGCGGGCGATCTCGCAACGCCGGCGTTCGCCGCCGGAGAGGCTGGCGCCCAGCTGGTCGGCCACGTGGCCGATCTGCAGTTCGTCCAGCAGGGAGGCCAGCTCCTTGTCCACGCCGGCCGAATCCAGGTCTTCGCGCAGCTCCAGCACCAGGCGGATGTTGTCCGACACGGTGAGCTTGCGGAACACCGAAGGTTCCTGCGGCAGGTAGCCAACGCCCAGCTTGGCGCGCTTGTACATGGGCTCGCCGGTGATGTCGCGGCCGTCCAGCTCGATCTTGCCGGCATCGGCGGCCACCAGGCCCACGATCATGTAGAAACAGGTGGTCTTGCCGGCACCGTTGGGGCCCAGCAGGCCAACCACTTCACCCGCGTCCAGGGTCAGGCCGAAGTTGGCGACGACCTCGCGCTGCCGGTAGTGCTTGCGCAGGCCTTGGGCGGAAAGCATTACTTGGTGGCTCCGGGCTTCTTGGCAGCGGCAGACTTGGGCTGGATAACTGTCTTGACCCGGGTACCGTCGCCACCGCTTTCCATATTGCCGGTTTTGGTGTTGTAAACCATGCGCTGACCACTGTTGGATCCGCGCGGGGATTTGACTGTGTAGTCGCCGGTCAGCGTGATCGTATCGGAGGTCATGTCGTATTCGATACGCTTGGCGGTGGCGTCCATCCAGGTGCCGTCGTCTTGCTGCTGTCTGAGTTTGGCAGGGACGCCGATGAACACGGCCCTCGAGGGATCGCCATCGCGCTGGGTCAATTCAGCGCGTTGCGCCGCGATGTCGAGCGTGCCTTGCTTCAGGGTCACGTTGCCTTGCCAGACGCTGGTGCTATTGCCGTCCATCACGCCTTCCTGCTTATCGGATTCCATGTATACCGGCTGATTGCGATCGCCTGTTTTGGCCCACGCCAGAACCGGTAAAGACACTGCAATGGCGATGACAAGGCTAGCGCGCAGAATGAGGTTCATATCGGGTTTTGACCTGGGACTTGAAGGTGTATTGCCTGGTTCTGGTGTTGGTTTCGAAACCTACACCGCTCAGTATAGAACCCGGACGGGTGATGGTGACCGTATCGTGGGTGGAAGCCAGGTTCTTGCGGGGGAATACATTCAGCCGTTGAGTATCGAAAGTCGTGGGCACGGCGGCTTCTTTGGGACTGGTTCCCTTGACGTCGCCCGACAACCGCATTTCATCGCCCCTGGCGCTGACCCAGGCGGTCTTGGAGCGCATTTCCCAGTGATGCCCTTCGCTGTCGGGAAGCAGGAATAGCGGTGTAGCGATGGTGAAGGTCTGGTCCTTCGGACTGCGCTGCATTTCCGGCGCGCGCAGGGTGATCGATTCCCGGCCCTGGTCGTCCAGACTGATCACTTCGAAATCCCGCATGAGGTAGTCGGGGCGTTCGGAGGAGGGGGCATCCGGCTCGGCGACATCGCGCTGCTTCCATGCCGACCAGCCGCTCAGTATTGCAGCAGCCAGCAACGTCAGGCCAAGCGCCATGCGCCAGTTCATCGCGTCCACTCCGCCAGCAGCGCTTCGGTCCGGCCTTGCGCATCCAGCAGCAGATCGCACAGCTCGCGCGCGGCGCCTTGGCCACCGTGCGCGGTAGTGACCCAATGCACGCGTTCGGCGACCCAGCGGTGCGCATTGCCTGGCGCGGCCGCCAATCCAACGGCGAGCAGCGGAGCCAGATCGGGAAGGTCGTCGCCCATGAAGGCTACTTCGTCCAGGCCAATGCCCTGGCGCTCGCACAACGCCCGCACCTGGCTCAGTTTGTCCTTGGCGCCGGTGAACGCCTCGATGCCGAGTTCGGCCGCGCGTCTCTCGGCGGCCTTGCTGTTGCGCGCGGTGATCAAGGCCACGGCAATGCCCACCTTCTTCAACAGCACTAGGCCCTGTCCATCGAGGATATGGAACGCCTTCGACTCGCCGCCTTCATCGTCGTAATAAAGGCGTCCATCGGTCAGAGTGCCGTCCACGTCGAAACAGGCCAGCTTGATCTTGCGCGCGCGCGCGCGGAGATCGGCGTCGGGGGAAGAGGAGTGGGAGATCATGCGTTTTCTTTAGACCACGCGGGCGCGCAACAGGTCGTGAATATTGAGCGCGCCCACGGCGCGGCCGGCTTCGTCCACCACGATCAGGCCGCTGATCTTGTGGGTTTCCATCAGGCGCGCCGCTTCCACCGCCAACTGGTCGGCGGCGATGGTCTTGGGGCCGCGCGTCATCACCTCGGCGATCATCGCGGTACGCACGTCGAGCGTCGCATCGTCCAGCGTGCGGCGCAGATCGCCATCGGTGAACAGCCCGATCAGCTTGCCCGAGTCGTCGACCACGGCGGTCATGCCCAGGCGCTTGCGGCTCATTTCCATCAGCGCTTCGCTGAGCGTTGCGCCCAGGCCGACGCGCGGCACATCGTCACCGGCATGCATCACGTCGGTGATGTGCAGCAGCAGGCGGCGGCCCAGGCTGCCGGCCGGATGCGAGCGGGCAAAGTCGTCGGCGGTGAATCCACGCGCTTCCAACAGTGCCACGGCCAAGGCATCCCCCATGGCCAGGGTGGCGGTGGTGCTGGAGGTGGGTGCCAGATCCAGCGGGCAGGCTTCGGCGGGCACGCTGACGTCCAGGTGCACGTCGGATTCGCGCGCCAGCGTCGATTGCGGCCTGCCGGTCATCGCGATAACCGCATTGCCCTGGCGCTTGAGCACCGGCAACAGGGTCAGGATCTCGTCGGACTCGCCCGAATAGGACAAGGCCAGCACCACGTCCGCGTCGGTGATCATGCCCAGGTCGCCGTGGCCGGCTTCGCCCGGATGCACATAGAAAGCCGGGGTGCCGGTGGAGGCCAGCGTCGCTGCGATCTTGCGCGCGATATGCCCGGACTTGCCCATGCCGGTAGCGACCACGCGTCCCTTGGAAGCCAGGATCAGCTTGCAGGCCGCGGAGAACTCGCCATCGATCCGGGTCGCCAGGTGCTGCAGCGCCTGGGCTTCGATCTCGACCACGCGGCGGCCGCTGGCGGCCAGGCTGGCGTCGGTCGGTAGGGCGGTTTGTGGCAGCAACTCGGGCATGCGGGCGCCGGGCGGAGGTTAGAATGACCGTTCATTTTATAAGGAAAGGCACGTTGGACGCCGAAACCATCCGTAAACTGATAGAAACCGGCCTGCCGGGGGCTGAAGTACAGGTGCAGGGCGACGATGGCGTGCATTTCGAGGCCAGCGTGGTGTCCGAGGCGTTTCGCGGCAAGCTGCCGCTGGCCCGCCACCGGCTGGTGTACGCGACGCTGGGCGATCTGATGGGCGGGGCGATCCACGCCCTGGCGCTGAAGACCGTCACGCCCGATGAAGCCGGGCAATCCCGCTGATCAATCAGGGAAGAGCCGCGCTCTTCCCGCTTCCTAATTCCAGCTAATTCCAGAGCCCATACGACCCATGCAGAAAATCGTAGTTACCGGCGGCAACCCGCTCAACGGTGAAGTCACCATTTCCGGCGCCAAGAACGCGGTGCTGCCCATCCTGTGCGCCACTCTGCTGGCCGACGCGCCGGTGGAAATCACCAACGTGCCGCACCTGCACGATGTGGTGACCACGGTGAAACTGCTGGGCGAATTGGGCGCCGGCATCAGCATCGATGAGGGCACGCTGTCCAAGGGCAGCGCGATCACGGTGGATCCGCGCAGCGTCAACCAGCACGTGGCGCCGTACGAACTGGTCAAGACCATGCGTGCCTCGATCCTGGTGCTGGGGCCGCTGCTGGCCAAGTACGGCGCGGCGGAAGTCTCGCTGCCCGGCGGCTGCGCCATCGGTTCGCGCCCGGTCGATCAGCACATCAAGGGATTGCAAGCGCTGGGGGCGGAAATCACGGTCGAGAATGGTTTCGTGAAGGCCAAGGCCAATCGCTTGAAAGGTGGACGTTACGTATTCGACATGGTCACCGTCACCGGCACCGAGAACGTGCTGATGGCCGCTACGTTGGCTAAAGGCACCACCGTGCTGGAGAACGCCGCGATGGAGCCGGAGATCACCGACCTGGCCGACTGCCTGATCGCACTGGGCGCCGATATCGAAGGCGCGGGCACTTCACGCATCGTCGTGCGCGGCGTTGAACGCCTGTCTGGCGGCCGCCATGCGGTGCTGCCGGACCGCATCGAAACCGGCACCTTCCTGGTGGCCGCGGCGATGACCGGCGGCAGGATCGTCGCGCGTCGTGCGCGCGGCGACACCCTGGATGCGGTGCTGGACAAGCTGACCGAAGCGGGGGCTTCCATCGAAACCACTGCAGACACCATCACTCTGGACATGCACGGCAAGCGTCCGCGCGCGGTCAGCCTGACCACTGCGCCGTATCCGGCGTTCCCCACCGACATGCAGGCGCAATTCATGGCCATGAACTGCATCGCCGATGGCGTAGGCGTGATCAACGAGACCATCTTCGAAAACCGTTTCATGCACGTCAACGAACTGCTGCGCCTGGGCGCGGACATTCGTGTGGAAGGGCATACGGCGATCATCCGCGGCGCCGAAAAGTTGAGCGGCGCACCGGTGATGGCGACCGACCTGCGCGCTTCCGCTTCGCTGATCCTGGCAGGCCTGGTGGCGGAAGGAGATACCATCATCGATCGCATCTACCACCTCGACCGCGGCTACGAAAACATCGAAGAAAAGCTCAGCGCGCTGGGCGCCAAGATCCGCCGGATCTCTTGAGCAGGATGACCCTGGGCAGACCGACATGAACGCAAATCTCTCCAAACCGCGCAGCCGTTTCTCGACCCGCCGCAAAGCCTTGCTGGGGTTGGTGGCGATCGCCCTGGGCGTGGTCGGCTGGCTGCAGTACGCCGGCGCTGCCGGCATCAGCGGCATTCCTACCAAAGAGATGGACTGGAACGCCGACGGCACGGTCACCCAGCAGGAAATCATGCAGGCGTTCTATGCGGTCGGGGTCACCAAGACCAGTGAAGGGAAGCGCGAATGCAGCGAGTACTACTGGCGCCAGGACAAGCGCGGCATCCGTGTCGATTGCCGGACCACCATGGCGGCCGAGCCGGAGAAGAAGTAAAAAAAGCCCGGCGATGCCGGGCTTTTTCTGCAGCGCGTAAGGCGGGCACTGCCCGCCCCCGTATCCAGTAGGGGCAGGCTCTACAAGGGTGCTTGGCCTTGCACGGGAACGTTCCCGTCAGTGCCAGGCCTTGACCTGCAGGTCGATCGAATCCTGTCCGTCCTCGCGTTGCAAGATGCGTGCCGGCACCGGCATGTTGGGCACTATCCATACGATCGTCTGCTTGTTGCCGGCAGTACGCACGAGCTTGGTGGCATCGCGCGATTGCCCGCCGACAGTGATCTTTTCCTTGCCGGCCACCTGGTAGCTCAGGCTTTTGGCACTGCCGTTCTCGACCATGCGGTAGGTGAGCGGCTTGCCGGCGGCTACGTCACGCACCACGGCCAGGTTGATCAATAACGCATCCATGTCGCCCGTCTTCAACGCGACCGGTCCGGCGCGTTCGGGTTTGACGTCGCCAGACCAAGTCGCCTGGTTCTTGCCCCAGTCGAAGTTCGCATTGACCGCTTTCTTCTTCACCAGCACTCGCGACAGATCGGCGCTGGAGAGAGGGCGCAGCCAGCCGCCCTGCTCGTCGAACACCGTCTTCTGGCTCAAGTCCACCAACTGGTTCTTGATGGTCAGGCTGTATTGCCAGCGGTTGCCGCCCTGCGAGGTGATCGACATCTGCCCGTCGCCCTGCATGCCCATCGCGTTGGCCTGGTATTGGGCCGAGAACGCTTCGACAGCAGCGGCCGGCAGACTCGGCACCGCCAGCAGACCGGCGGCGACAACGGCAGTGATTCGGATTTTCATGGCTTATTGCACTCCTTGGTATTCGACCAGGCGCAGGTCGATGGTGTCCTGGCCGTTCTCGCGGCGCAGGATCCGGACCGGGGTAGGGACGCCATTGGCGACCCAGAAAATGGTTTCGTCGTTGCCGCCGTTGGTGCGGGCCACGCGCATGGCGTCGTAGCTCAGGTCGTCCACGGCGACGATCTCGGTCTGTTCGGCAACGGCGTACTGATAATCGCGGACGCGGCCGTCGTCGACCACCCGATAGTCGAGCGACTTGCCGGGCTGGGCGTCGCGGATCACTGCAAGATTCATCAGCAGCGAGCTCATGTCGCCGAGGCGTAGCGGCACCGGCGCGGCGCGCGACTTCTTCACGTCGCCTTGCCAGCGCGCGCTCAGTGCGTTCCAGTCGTAGGTGCCGGAGATCTTCTTGCCGGTGAACAACGCGTGCTTGACCGTAGCCTGGCTGAGCGGGCGGTACGTATCGCCTACCGTGTCGAACAAGGTGCTTTGCTCGATGTTCAAGCCCACCAGGTGCGCGAATCCGCGAGTGCCGCGAATGCCCAGGTCCACGCGCCAGCGGTTGCCGTCGTTCTGCACCACCTGCATCTTGGCGCTGCCCGCAAGCTTGCCTTCGTTATAGGCCTGATAAGTGGCCACAAAAGGTTCGAGCGCAAACGCGGGCATGCTGGCCAGGGCCAGCACACCGGTCAGCAATGCGCGGGAGAGTATTCCGCGGGGGAGCAGGGGGGTCATGGAGAAGATGCGGCGTCCGGAGGCGTCAGATTACCGGCAGAATCTAGACGCAGGGGTCTAAATATGGGCTGACCATCGCAGAACGCCACGCCGTCGCGTTCAGCGAGCCGCCCGGCGGCGGCCAGGCGCATGACCGCCGCCAGCAGCGCGTGTTCCTGCGGAAGCAGCCGCTGGGCCAGGGTTTGCGCCGTATCCCCGGGCAGCACGGGAATGCTGGCTTGGGCGATCACGCTGCCGGCGTCCAGTTCAGGTATGACGAAGTGCACGCTGCCGCCATGGCGGTCGTCGCCGGCCTCCAGCGCGCACGCGTGGGTGTGCAGGCCGCGGTATTTCGGCAGCAGGGACGGGTGGATATTGAGCAGCCGTCCGCGGAAAAGCGCGATGAAATCGTCGCCCAGGATGCGCATGTAGCCCGCGCATACCACCCAGTCGGGCCGGCAGGCGGCGACCGCTTCGCCCATTACCCGGTCGAAAGAAGCGCGATCAGGAAACGAGCGCGCATCGGCTGCCCAACGCGTGGCTTCCGGAACGCGCGCCAATGCCGGCGCCTGTGGTTTGTCCGAGAATACGCCGACGATTTCGGCATTCAGTCGCCCGGCCGCGATCGTATCCAGCAGCGCCTGCAGATTGCTGCCGTGGCCGGAGACCAGGACGGCGATGCGCCCGCTCATGGGGTTGCGGCTTGAGCGGTTTGAATCGCGGGAGCATTGCCGCGCGGCCATGCGCTCAGTGCGCCCAGCGTGGCCAGCAACATATCGGCGTGCGCATCCCACATGTCGCCCTGCTGGCCGTTGTACGACTCCGCGGCCTCGGGCGAAAGCGTCAGGGCGATGGCCCATTCCAGCCATTCGTACAGCAGGCTGCTGCACATGATCGCCGCGACCGTGAGCACGAACGCCTGGCGCGGGGTGAGCGGCCAGCGCTGGCGCAGGTAGTGCAGGACCGCGGGAGCGAAACAGACGCCATAGAGAAGATGGATCAGCCGATCCATGTTGTTGCGTTTCCAACCGAAGGCGTGTTGCGGCGACCATCCGGTTACTGCCTGTATCCATTGATCGTACGGAACGTTGGAGTACAACCAGCGCGCGGCGACGCTGTGCACGCAGATGAACGCGCAGATCAGGGCAAATTGCCAGGTGAGCATCGGCCAACGGCGGTCGTGCCGCCACAGCCAGATCAATCCGACCACCGTGAGGCTGCTGTGCAGGGCCTGTTCCGCAGGCCAGAGCGGCGCGATCCAGCTCGCCGCGAACACGGCAAGCGTCAGCGCCAAGGCGACTTTCTTTGCGGCGAACATGAAAGGCCTCAGCCGATCTTCAAGCGTTCGGCGCCGTCCGACTTCACTACTTCGCCGATCCGCCAATGGCCCAGGCCCAGGCGCTCGATATCGGCCTCCAGCACGGCGGCTTGATCCTGAGCGACGATCAGCACGAAACCGATGCCGCAGTTGAAGGTGCGCCACATTTCGGCATCCGCCACTGCGCCTTCGCGTTGCAGCCAGTCGAACACCGGCGGCAAAGGCCACGCGCTGGGGTCGATCTCCAAACCCAGCGGCTTGGGCACCACGCGGATGATCTTTTCGACCAGCGCACCGCCGGTGACGTGGGCCATGGCGTGGATGTCGTGCTTGGCCAGCAGTTCCAGCATCGGCTTCACATAGATGCGCGTAGGCTCCATCAAGGCATCGGCCAACTTCACGCCGCCTACGTCGAGGTCCAGCCCGCCGTTGTCGGGTGTGGCGCCAGCGCGCGCCAGGATCTTGCGTATCAGCGAATAGCCGTTGGAATGCGGGCCGCTGGAAGCGATGCCGACCAGCACATCGCCCTCGCGGACGCGACCGCCGTCGATCAGCCTGGCTTTTTCCACCGCGCCGACGGTGAAGCCGGCCAGATCGTATTCGCCGGGCGGATACATGTCGGGCATTTCCGCCGTTTCGCCGCCGATCAGGGCGCAACCGGCGATTTCGCAACCCTTGGCGATGCCGCCCACCACGTCGACTGTGGTCGCCACATCCAACTTGCCGGTAGCGAAATAATCGAGGAAGAACAGCGGTTCGGCGCCTTGCACCAGCACATCGTTGACGCACATGGCGACCAGATCGATGCCGATGGTGTCGTGCCGGTTCAGCTGTTTGGCCAGGATCAGTTTGGTGCCCACGCCGTCGGTGCCCGAAACCAGCACCGGTTCCTTGTACTTGCCGGACAGATCGAACAACCCGCCGAAGCCGCCGATCCCGCCGCCCAGCACTTCCGGACGCAGGGTGCGCCGGATGGCCGGTTTGATGCGTTCTACGACCTCATTGCCCGCATCGATATCGACTCCGGCATCGCGGTAAGTCATCGGGGCGGGGGCGGGCGGGGTGGACTGGGTCACGGAAGAGCCGTTGCGGGGCGGAAGAGCCGTTGATTTTAAGGGAATACGCGGGCGAATCGTCCGTCCTGAACGGCCCAGATTGGCGCGAGGGGCGCATTCGGGCAACAATTCACCTCGTTCGCCAGGCAATCGCTGGCTACAAGGATGCTCTAGATGCGCCGGATTTCTGGATTTGCGTGGGTCGCGGTTCTTTCCTTGCTACTGGCCTCCCCGGCCTGGGCGCAGAGCGGGCTGCGCACTGAAGGCGACCGCGCCGGCGCGCAGGGCGTGTACGACGCCGAAGTGCCCGTCAACGGCCAGGGAGAAGCCGAGCGCAACAGCGCTTTCGCGCGTGCGTTGAGCATGGTGCTGGGCAAACTCAGCGGCGATCGCAGCGCAGCGGGCCGTCCCGGTGTAGGCGCGGAACTGCGCAACGCCAAGAACTACGTCGCCAGCTATGACTACCGCCAGGACCAGGGCACTTCACCCACCGGCGCCCCCACCTTCCGCAGCACGCTGGTGGTGCGCTTCACGCCGGCAGAAGTCGATTCGCTGATGGGCGCACTGGGCTTGCCGGTGTGGCCGCAGCCGCGGCCCAAGCCGGTGGTCTGGCTGGCCATCGACGATGGCAGCGGTCCGCGGCTGGTGGGTCTGCCGCAGTCCAATGCGGCCCGGCCTTTACTGAATCGCGCGGTCGAACGCGGCTATAAACTCGGCCTGCCCGCCGGCAATGCCGCCGAACAGGCTTTGGTCGGCGCCATCTGGCGTCAGGACAGCGCCGCCGTGGCGCGCGCTTCGGCCAAGTACAGCCCGCCGATGCAATTGCTGGGCAAGCTCTACCGCGCCAAGGCCGGCGGCTGGGTCGCTGACTGGGTGTTCGTGGACAACGGCAAGATCCTGTCGAAATGGACCAGCAAGAACGCCGATGCGCGCGGCGCCATGGCTGCCGGCGCCGACGGCGCGGCCGAAGCCTTGATGAAACGCTACGGAAAACGCGGTAGCGGAGGTTCGTCGGGCACCTACCGTGTGATCTTCACCGGTATCGACAGCGCCGACGATTACCTGCGTCTGTCGGCCGCATTGCAGGGCATCAGCGTGGTGCGCAAGATCACCCCGGTGCGTGCCAGCGGCAGCACGTTGGAAGTGGATCTGGAGTTGCTGACGGGGTTGTCGGGCTTCAAGCGCATGCTGGGCGACGGTCCGCTGGAAGGCGGCGAGGGCGATCCTCCTGTCTACCATCTGAGGTGACCCTGGCATGACCGAAAATCCCGAATTCGAAATCGCACGCTTCCTGCGTCGCCTGCAATGGGCCGCTTTGGGCGCAGGCGCGTGCTGGTTGCTCTGGCTGCTTGCGCCCATCCTGACACCGTTCGCGGTGGCGGCCCTGCTGGGCTGGCTGGGCGATCCGCTGGTGGATCGTCTGGAACTGGCCGGCCGTTCCCGCAATACCGCGGTGATCCTGGTGTTCACGCTGATGGCACTGCTGTTGGCGCTGGTGCTGATCATCCTGGTGCCGGTGATCGAGAGCCAGATCGCGACCCTCATCGAATCGCTGCCGCGCTACCGGCTCTGGGTCACCGGGGTGGCCATTCCCTGGATCGAGGGGCGCTTCGGTATTCAGATCGCCACATGGCTGGATCTGGACCATCTGATCGAGCTGGTGCGCAGCAACTGGGAGCGCGCCGGTGGCATGGCGGCGACGGTGCTGGGCTACGTTTCGCGCTCGGGCTTCGCGCTGATCGGCTGGATGGCCAATCTGGTGCTGATCCCGGTCATCACTTTCTTCTTCCTGCGCGACTGGGACCTGATCGTGGGCCGCGTGGCCTCGATGGTGCCGCGCGACCATATCGAAACCGTGAGCCGGCTGGCGCGCGAATCCAGCGATGTGCTGGGCGGTTTTTTGCGCGGTCAATTCCTGGTGATGATCATTCTGGGAATCATGTACGGCATCGGCCTGTGGGCGGTGGGCCTGGACCTGGGCATCCTGATCGGCATCATCGCCGGCCTGCTGACCTTCGTGCCTTATCTGGGGCCGACCAGCGGCGTGGTGCTCGGCGTGCTGGCCGCGCTGATGCAGTACGGGGACTGGAAGCATATCGCCGGCGTGCTGGCGGTGTTCGGCGTGGGCCAGCTGATCGAGAGCTACTGGCTGACCCCGAAGCTGGTGGGCGACCGCATCGGTCTGCATCCGGTCGCGGTGGTGTTCGCGGTGCTGGCCGGCGGCCAGCTTTTCGGGTTCCTGGGCATGCTGCTGGCGTTGCCGATGGCCGCGGTAGTCAACGTGCTGCTCCGCTACGCGCACGAACGCTACACGCAGAGCACGCTCTATGCCGGCGAACACGCCACGATCATTCTGGATACATACGTGGATAAAGATGTCGTGGAAAAGGACATCGTCGTCGAAACCCCGGCCAAGGTCGCCGATCAGAAGTGAGCGTTCCGCAATTGCCGCTGGCATTGCGCTACCCGCCCGACCAGCGCCTGGAAAGTTTCATCGCCGCGCCGCAGGGCGCCATCGCGCAACTGCGCGAACTTGCGCATGCGCAGGGCGCGGACTGGCTTTACGTGGCGGGCGCCACCGGCACCGGCAAGACCCACTTGGCGTTGGCGCTGTGCGCCGCTGCGCAACAGGCCGGCCGCCGCTCAGCTTATCTGCCGCTGATGGCGGCGAGCGGGCGGCTGCGCGATGCGCTGGATGCGCTGGAAGGCAACGATGTGGTCGCATTGGACGGACTGGAGGCCGTTGCAGGCCATCGCGACGACGAGATAGCGCTGTTCGATTTCCATAACCGCGCGCGCAGCGCCGGCTTGAATCTGCTTTATGCGGCGCGTGAGATGCCCGATGCGCTGGATCTGGTCCTTCCCGACCTGCGTTCGCGGTTGTCCCAGAATGCACGCATCGCATTGCATCCGCTCCACGACGTCTCCCGGGCCGAGGTGTTGCGCGATCGCGCCCAGCGGCGTGGTCTGGTGCTTGAGGAGGCCGCCATCGACTGGATGCTTTCCCGTACCGACCGCAATCTGGCCAGTCTGGTCGCTTTACTGGACCGTCTGGATCGCGAATCGCTGGCTGCGCAACGGAGAATCACGGTGCCTTTTCTGCGCCAGGTAATGGATGCGCAAACTTAAGGCCTTGCTCAGGGACAAGCTTCCGGGACTTTCTCCCAGACCAGCGGCTCCCAATAGGCATTGTCGCGGATGCTTTGCGTATCCAGCTTGTCCTTGAGCAGGCGCGCGCCAACGCGGTAACTCATGCCGGGCTCGACATCGATCACCAGCGATTTGTAGGCGCGCGCCAACGCGAACTTCTTCATCTTGGAGATCTGTTGCAATTGCGCGGAGCTCAGGCGCGCGGGATCGATGAACTCGCGCACCACCAGAACATGCTTGCCTGCTTTGACGCGGTGGCGGTTGGTGGGCTGCTGCAGCGGTGTGCTGTTCCCGTCGATCTGGGTGATTTCGGCTTGAAATATGCCTTTGCTGCGGGGAGCGACGCCCGCCAGCGTGCTGAGATAGCCGCAAGATCGCGCGCCTGCCTGCGACGCCGAAGTTGCGGCGGCGTCCGCACGGCCCGAAAGCGCGAGCGTCTTGCCGTTGCGCACGGCTTCCACCCGCAGCGCGCCGTTGCCTTCCTGTAATGCGCTTTCAAGCGTGGACGACGGTTTGGGTGTGTTGTCCAGGCGGCGTCCGTTGATCGCGCGCAACCGATCGCCCGCCCGCAATCCCAGCCGATCGGCCGCTCCTCCGGGAGTGACCGCAAGAATGGTCACTCCGTTGGCGCTGGCCTGCCGCACGTCGACCACCGCGCCCAGTTCATAGTGCGCTTGAGCGGAGGGCGTGCCGGCCTGCAATGCACCGGCGACAGCCGACTCGACGGCTTGCCCGGCGTTTGCATGGGGAGCGACGAGCAGCCATGCGCCGAGCAGCGTGCCGGCAAGGAGAGTGCGGAATGGCATGGCTATCTATATCTCCGAATCAGATTCGGTTGCGTCGGAAAGCGGAGTCGCCGGACTGGATACCGACCAGCAGCGCATCGCGCGCCACCCACATCGGAGCGATCTCGGCATCGCTGGCGCCGCGGTCGTAGGCGGCTTGCAGCGCATGGTCGAGCGCGCGCAATTCCGCCTGCACATCGTGCTCCCCGCGCAGAGACGAATGCGCGGCGATTTGTTCGCCTGACACCCTGTCTGCGCCGGCGAACATCGGGGTCAGCAACGGGGTCGCCATCACTGCCGCAAGCGCCAGCGCGGCGATTCCGGCGCTGAGTTTGCGGCGCTGGAGTTTCTGCCTGCGTTTGGCGTCCACGCGCTGCCACAAGCCGTCGGGCAACGGAATTTCGGGAAGATCGCGCAGTTGTTCGTGCATTCGAGTAGGTTCAATCATCGCCAACTCCTGTTTCCAGATCGTCGCGCAGCTTCGCCAGCGCGCGCGAGACTATCGATTTCGACCAGCTTTGGCTGCGGCCAAAACGTTCCCCCAGCTCCGGGTGGGACCAGCCTTCCATTTCATGCAGCCACACTACGGTACGCGCCAGCGGCGGCAGGCGTTGCAGCATGCCCAGGATTTCCACGTTTTCGGTAGGGTCGTTGCTGTCGTCGGGCCATGCATCGTGATCGGCCTCGGCCACGAAGCGCTGTTCGCGGCGCAGCCTGTCGATGGCGGCATTGGCCGCTACTCTTTTCAACCAGGGGCGCAGCGGCGCGTCGTCGCGCAATCCCGAAAGGAAACCCAGCATTTTCAGGAAGGTGTCCTGGGTGATGTCCTCGGCGGCCGCGGCGTTGCCGGTCAGGCGGTACGCCAATGCGTGAATGGCCTTCGCGTGGCTGCGATAGAGCTGCGCGAACGCTTCGTGGTCGCCCCAGCGCGCTTTGCGCACCAGCGCGGCTTCTTCAGGATTGGCTTCTGGGGCGGAATGCATCGCACGAGGATACGGTCAGGGGGCGGTTTGCGTCGCAAGCCGGAGCGATCGGCCACGGTCAATCGCTCCCGGCCAATTCCCGCTCCAGTTCCGCGAGCCGCTGCGGCGTGCCCACGTCGGTCCAGCGACCGGGGTGATATTGGCCGCTGATCGCGCCGGAGGACATATGCGTGCGCAGGATCGGCGCCAGACGGAAGCGCGGCGGTTCATCCTGCGCACCGGCATCGGCGACGATATCGCGCCAATCCTGCAGCAGCTGCGGCCGGTAGACGCCAAGCCCTGCGTAAGTGAGCAGGTGCGGGCCATCGCTGCGGACGTAGCCCTCCTGGTCCAGGGCGAAGTCGCCATGGGTGGCTTGCACCGGGCGGTCCACCATCACCAGATGCGCCAGTCCCTCCGGTTCGCGCGGCAGCTGCGCGAAGTCGCAATCGGTCCAGATATCGCCGTTGACCAGCAGGAACGGCGCATCGCCCAGAAGGGGCAGGGCATGGAACAGGCCGCCTCCGGTTTCCAGGGGCGTTTTGCCTTCGTAGGAATAGGCGATACGCAGGCCCCAGCGCTCACCATCGCCCAGCGTCTGCGGAAACTGCTCCGCCAGCCAGCTGGTATTGATCACCACTTCATGCACGCCGATCGCGGACAGCTTTTCCAGGTGCCAGACGATCAACGGTTTGCCGCCTGCCTGCAGCAACGGCTTGGGCGTATGGTCGGTCAGTGGGCGCATGCGTTCGCCCAGGCCCGCGGCGAAGATCAAGGCCTTCATGCGGCAGCCTTCGAGCGCAAGGCCGGTTTGATTTTTGTTTCCAACAGATCCGCCAGCGGCTGCAGTTCCCGGTATCGCGGCAACACTTCCTCCAGGTAGACGATGAATCGCGGCACATCGGGCAGGTATTTCGTCTTGCCGTCGCGATAGTGCAGGCGCGCGAAGATGCCCAGGATCTTGAGATGGCGCTGCATGCCCAGCCAGTCTGCATCGCGCTGGAATCGCTCCAACGGCGGCACCGGCAATCCCGCGGCCTGCGCGCGCTGGTGGTACTGCGCCAACCAGCCGTCCACGCGCGCCAACGGCCAGCTGAGGAAGGCATCCTTGAACAGGCTGACAGGGTCATAGGCGATCGGGCCGCGTACGCAGTCCTGGAAGTCCAACACCGCCAACTCCGGTGTGGTGGGCATCAGATTGCGCGGCATGAAGTCGCGGTGGGTCAACACTTGCGTTTGCGCCAGGGCATTGTCCATCAACCGGCGCTGCACCAGCTGCAGTTTTTCCGCGTCCTCGCAATCCAGGACCAGACCCAGGTGACGGCCCAAAAACCATTCTTCGAACAGACCCGCATCACGCTGCAATAACGCCTCGCCGAATTCGCCCATTCCCACGGGCGGAACAATCGATTGCAACCGCAGCAGTTGGCCAATCGCGGCGTCGAAATAATCATCCGCATTGGTCGGGTCCAGCACCTGGGCCAGCGTGGGGCCGCCCAGGTCTTCCAGCAACAGGAAACCGGCTTGCTCATCGCGCGCCAATACCTGCGGCACCCGCACGCCGCCGTTCTCCAGAAGATCGTGCATGCGCAGCCAGGGCCGCACGTCCTCCAATCCCGGAGGCGAATCCATCACGATGCGGTCCGGGCCTGCACCGGTGCTGCGCCAGTAGCTTCGATACCCTGCGTCTATCGAGGCGCGCTGCAATTGCGCTCCTGCATCGCCAAGCGCTCGCCGTGCCCAATCCAGGCGGGCCGATTCGCGCTCATCGTCATGTTGGAAGTCGAACGTCATCCGATTTTTCTAAGTCAAAAGGCTGTTAAGGTCCACAGGGTAAACTGCGTCGCACGTGACTAGCGAGAAAAATGCATGACTCTTCTGCAGCCGGTTTTGTTGTCGGGTGGTTCAGGCACGCGCCTATGGCCATTATCGCGTGAGGCTTATCCGAAACAGTTCTTGCCGCTGGTCGGCGACGACACTATGGTGCAAGCCACGTGGCGCCGGGTGGCGCCCCTGGCCAGCGCCCCTCCGATCATAGTGGCGAACGAGGAGCACCGGTTCCTGGTGGCCGAACAATTGCGCCAGATTGGTGCGCCCGTACCGGCCATCATTCTTGAACCGGTGGGCCGCAACACCGCGCCGGCGATCGCGGCTGCGGCGTTGCAGGCGCTGGCCGGAGGCCAGGACCCGTTGTTGCTGGTGTTGCCGTCCGACCATGTGGTACGCGATCCGGCCGCGTTTCGCAATGCGGTGGCCGAAGTCGCTGCAGTCGCCGAAGCCGGCGCGCTGGTGACGTTCGGCATAGTGCCGGATGCTCCGGAGACCGGTTTCGGTTACATCCAGTCCGAGCAAGGCGCCGGCCCGCAAAAAGTGCTGCGCTTCGTGGAGAAGCCGGACGAGGCCACGGCGCAGTCGTATCTGGATGCAGGCAACTATTACTGGAACAGCGGCATGTTCCTGTTCCGCGCCAGCCGTTATCTGGAGGAACTGCGCAAATACCGACCGGATATCGTGGATGCGGTCACCCTTGCGTTCGAGTCCGCGCAGCGCGACGGCGACTTCATCCGCCTGGACAAAGAAGCCTTCACCGCCAGCCCGGCCGATTCCATCGACTACGCGGTGATGGAGAAGACCGCCGACGCCATGGTGCTGCCGGTGGATATCGGCTGGAACGACGTCGGCAGCTGGTCGGCCCTGTGGGACGTGGCCGAACACGATGCCGATGGGAATTCCCACCACGGCGATGTGATCGCGGTGGATACCCGCAACAGTTACGCCTATGCGCAGCGCCTGGTGGCGCTGGTGGGCGTGGACGATATCGTGGTGGTGGAAACCGACGATGCGGTGCTGGTGGCGCATAAGGACAAGGTGCAGGAAGTGAAACAGGTGGTCGCCCGGCTGAAAGAAGCGCAGCGCAGCCAGGCGGTGCTTCACCGTGAAGTGCATCGTCCCTGGGGTAGCTACGATTCGGTGGATATGGGGTCGCGCCATCAGGTCAAACGGATCAAGGTCAAGCCCGGCGCGCAGCTGTCGTTGCAATCGCACCAGCATCGTGCCGAGCACTGGGTCATCGTCAAGGGCATCGCAAGGGTGACCCGCGACAACGACGTATTCGAACTTTTCGAAAACCAGTCCACGTATATTCCGATCGGCGCGAAACATCGCCTGGAGAATCCAGGCACGGAATGGTTGGAACTGGTCGAGGTGCAGTCCGGCGCCTATCTGGGCGAAGACGACATCGTCCGCTATTCCGATATCTACGGCCGCAGTAGCTGATAGCTCGAAAACAAGTGAGCGCCAAGAAGAACGCCCGCTTGCGCGGGCGTTCTTCTTTGCAGAGTGGCAATGGTCAGCGCGGAGGCAGGCCGCCGCGCTTCTTGCCACGGAGCAGGCTGACGATCAGCAGGATCACGATGGCGCCGATAAGCGCGCCGATGAATCCCGCCGCCTGTCCGGGCGCGTACCAGCCCATCTGCTGGCCGATGAAACTGGAGAGCACTGCGCCCGCGATGCCCAGCAGGATGGTCAGGATGATGCCCATGCCGTCGTTGCCGGGCTTGAGGAAACGCGCAAGCAGACCGACGATCAAACCGATGAAGACGATGTAGAGCCAGCTACCGCTACCGAGCAGACCTTCCATTACGCACTCCTCTTGGGTTAGGTGTGGCGGAGAGTAGCAGTCCGCCACACCGCTGTCAGATTCAGCAGCAGCCGTGCTCACCGTGCTGGTCGCCGCCGGCCACCGCGGCCACGCCGGCGGTCTCGCCGCGCACGCTGGCGGCGTGATGGTCGGCGATGACCCTGGCCACGCAGGCGGTGACCCGCTTGCCCATGGGGATGTGCAGGAACTCATTGGGGCCGTGCGCATTGGAGTGCGGCCCCAGCACGCCGGTGATCATGAATTGGGCGCCCGGGAATTTTTCGCCCAGCATGCCCATGAACGGAATGGTGCCGCCTTCGCCCATGTACATCGCCGGCTTGCCGAACGCGGCCTGCGAAGCGGCATCGATGGAGCTGGACAACCACGGCGAGAGCGCCGGCGCGTTCCAGCCGCTGGACGCTTTCTCAAGCGCCAGCTCGACCTGAGCGCCATAAGGCGGATCGCGCAGCAGCAGTTCCTTCAATATCTCGCCGCCGCGCTTGCCTTCCAGCGTGGGCGGCAGGCGCAGCGACAGCTTGACCGCAGTCTGCGGACGAAGCACGTTGCCGGCCGAATCCAGCGGTGGCAAGCCATCGGCGCCGGTGATCGACAGCGCGGGACGCCAGGTGCGGTTGAGCACCAGTTCGGTCAGGTCGTCGGACATCGGCTGCATGCCCGGCAGGAACGGGAATTTGCTGTAGACCTCGTCGCCCAGCACGCCGGCGACTTTGGCGGCCTGTTCCAAGCGCTCTTGAGGAATGTCGACGAACAGGCTTTCGGGCTTTATTTTCCCGGTGGCTTCGTCCTCAAGGCGCGAGATCAGTTCGCGCAGGATGCGGAAGCTGGACGGCACGATGCCCGAGGCATCACCGGAGTGCACGCCTTCGGACAGCACCTTGACCGAGAAATTGCCGCCGGCCATACCGCGCAGCGAAGTGGTGCACCACAGCTGGTCGTAGTTGCCGCAACCCGAATCCAGGCACACCACCAGGGAAGGCTTGCCGATGCGTTCGGCCAGGTGGTCCACATAGGCAGGCAGGTCGTAGCTGCCCGATTCCTCGCAGGCCTCGATCAGTATCACGCTGCGTGCATGGGGCAGGCCTTGTTCCTGCAGGGCCCGGATCGCGGCCAGCGACCCGAAGATCGCGTACCCGTCGTCGGCGCCGCCGCGGCCGAACAGCTTGTCGTCCTTGAGTACCGGAATCCACGGCCCCAGTCCGCTGTCCCAGCCGGTCATTTCGGGCTGTTTGTCCAAATGCCCGTACAGAAGCACGGTATCGGTGCCGGTCTCGGGACCGCTGGCCGGGATCTCGATGAAAATCAGCGGGGTACGGCCTTCCAGCCGCACTACTTCCAGAACCATGCCGGGGATGGGCTGCTTGCGCGCCCAGGACTCCATCAGCTTGACCGCATCGTCCATATAGCCGTGGGCTACCCAGTCCTTGTCGAACATCGGCGACTTGTTGGGAATGCGGATGTATTCGACCAGCTGCGGGACGATTTCGTCGTCCCACAACCCGGAAACGAAACGGTCGATCTTGGCGGTATCCATGGAGTCTCCAGAGCCTTTGTAAGACCGCCAATTCTACGCCCGCGGGCGTAGAGGGCCGTTGAAGCAGAGCTCGGGGTAAGAATTTTCCTACGCCACGATAAGGCTTCCACCGGCATCGCCGGCAGCAGTAAGGCGATATTTTGACCGTGCGGCGGAGCGGAGACTGCTCACACCGGCGGACGGACAGGATTCCGGCCCCGGCGGAACCCAACCCAACGCCACAAGGAGAGTTGCCATGAAATCGTTCGCCATCATTCTCAAATCCCTCGCCCTGTCGCTGCTGCTGGCTACCACTGCCTACGCTGCCGACAAGGTCAATATCAATACCGCGGACGCAGCCGCCATCGACACGGCGCTGCTCAACGTCGGTCCTGCCAAGGCCCAGGCCATCGTCGATTACCGCAAGGCCAACGGCGCGTTCAAGAGCCTCGAAGAGCTGGCCATGGTCAAGGGCATCGGCCTGAAAACGGTGGAAAAGAACCGCGACCGCATCGAATTGGGCCGCACGCCGGCCGCGCAGGGCAAGCCCGCCGCAGCCACGGCCACCAAGGCCAAGCCGGTCGCGCGACGCTGATAGAACATCCCCACGTCCAGCGCTTGTGCAGGAAGCACGGCAGGGACGAAAGGGGGCAGGAAGCCAGGGGGACTCGGCAAGGACGCCTACAAGGATGTACCTACTAACGGACAGCTGGCCTGGTTGTCCGCAAGGGAATGAGGCAGGAAGCCGCAGTATCGGCGGGAAGCCTACAAGGAAGTCACCATCGCCCGGCCGCACACAGGATGTGCAGCCGGGCGATGTCTTTTGGGCCGGGTAGACTTGTCCGGACGAGGAACGGGAAAGCTCACGCATGTCGCACGAGTCGCGGGTCATCGCAGCCAATGAGTACCGGCGCGAAAGATGGAAGAACGGCACCGGCTGGACACGCGAGATCGCCCGCGTGCCCGAAACAGGAGACTGGGACTGGCGCCTTTCGATTGCGGAAATCGAACAGGACGGACCGTTCTCCGTATTTCCCGGTATCGACCGCGAGCTGGTGCTGATACGCGGCAATGGCCTGCGTCTGCGCTTCTCGGATGGAGAAGTGTACGAACTGCAACCGCCGCATGCGCGGCTCCGTTTCGCGGGCGAGCGCGAAGTGCGCAGTGAGCTGCTGGAAGGCCCCACCCACGATTTCAATCTGATGTGGCGGCGCGATGCCGTGGCAGCCGAGTTGCTGCACCGCCCGCTGGTCGGCCCGATGCTGTTCTTCACCGAGCCGGGAGTGACCTGGGCGATCCATCTGCTGGCAGGACAGGCGAAGTTCGATCAGGCTTCGCAATTGCCGCCTTTGTGGACAGGAGACACCGCATTGCTGGCGGATGGAGAAGGCCGCGGGCGTTATGCGCTGGAAGGCGGCGGAGAACTGCTCGCGATCAAGCTCAGGCTTTTGTAGGAGCGGGCCATGCCCGCGAGCTCTTTTGACGAGGAGGAAGGAAAAGCTCGCGGGCATGGCCCGCTCCTACAATGGTCAATACACGTCGCGGCGGTAGCGTCCTTCGCTCAGCATGCTTTCCACCGCCGCATCGCCCAAGACCTGCCGCAGCACGCTGTCCACGCCCGGCGCCATGCCGGCGAGGCTGCCACAGACGAAGATCGAAGTGCCCGCTCCGGCCCACTCACGCAAAGAACCGGCGGCCGCCAGCAGCTTGTGTTGCACGTAGACGGATTCGGCCTGGTCGCGTGAGAACGCAAGATCCAAACGCTCGATGCGGCCCTGGTTCCGCCATTCCAGTATTTCATCGCCATAAAAGAAATCGCGGCTGGAATTGCGTTCGCCGAACAGCAGCCAGTTGCGCCGCGAACCGGCCGCGATACGTTGCTTCAGATGCGCACGCAGTCCGGCTATGCCGGTGCCATTGCCGATCAGGATCATCGGCTTGGCCGGGTCCGGCGCATGGAAGTTGGGATTGCTGCGGAAACGCAAGGCGATCTCGCCGCCGACAGGCGCGTAGTCGCACAGCCAGCCGCTGCCGATTCCGGGTTTGCCATCGGGACGCAGCAATCGGCGCAGCAGGATCTGCAGGCTGCCGTCGGCGGGCAGCGAGGCGATGGAGTATTCGCGGTGCGGCAACGGCTTCAGATCATCGGCGATGGTCTGCGCGTCTTTGCCTTTTATTTCGTCGATGCCAGGCAAATGCGAGCGCGCCATAAGCTCGGCAAGCGTCATCGGCCCGCCGTCGACCACCACGCGCGTATCGGCGGCAAGACCGGCCTGGTCCAACAGGGCCGCAACCGCTTGGGAGGAGTGCTGCGGACCTATCTCGGCGATGTCACCCGCGACCCAGGCGGGGTTCGCTCCCGCAGGCGGAGCTATCGCCAGATGGAAGGCGCCGCCGCCGACGCTGCCCGGATTGAGTTCGCGGCGTTCCAGTAGTTTCCACCGCTCGTAACGCGGCTGCGTCCAATCGGGAAGATCGGTTACGCCGCCCAATTGGCCAAGATGATGTTGCCAGTGGCGCAGCGCGCTTTCGTCGGCATTGTCGACTTCGACGATGTCGAAGAGGGCTTGTGCACCATGTTGCCGGAGCCAGCGATCCAACTGGTGTCCGAAGCCGCAGAAATGCTCGTATTCGCGGTCGCCCAGGGCCAGGACTGCGTAGCGCAGATCTTTCAGCTCTGCGGGCTTCGCCATCGCGCCACGCACGAAAGCCAACGCCTGGTCGGGTGGATCACCCTCGCCAGTGGTGCTGGCGACGAAAAGCGCACGTCCAGCGCCGGCCAGCATTGCGCTGTCGACTTCGCCAATGGCGCGGAGTTTTACGGCAAGTCCCGTACTGCGCAGGTTTTCCGCGCTTCGTTCGGCCAGTTGCTGTGCGAAGCCGGTCTGGCTGGCATAGACGACCAGTACGGACGAATCCCCAGCGGCTGAATCGGAAGTATCGTCACTGATCTTGCGAGCCCGAGATCGCCAGAGCAGTCCAGCACAGAACAGAAAATATGCCGACGATGCGATCGCTGCGCCGATCCAGCGATCCGCGCGCGGCATTGCGGGCCACCAGTCGCCACGCTGCAGCATGAAGAGTCCGGCGGCGATCAGCATCAACAGCGCCAGCGATGCCGCGTTTCCCCAGAACGCACGCGAAGAAAAAGCCATGCCGCCGCTCATACGGAAAGCCGCGCGCGAAAGGCATCGGTCGTGCTTTCGATCAATTCATGACCGCTGCCGCGCACGACGAATCTTGCCGCGATACCGCGTTGCTGTGCGAACCGGTATCCGGCTTCGGCCCCCATCACCGTCAGCGCTGTCGCCCATGCGTCGGCGTGCATGGCGTCGTCGGCGATGACAGTGACCGCGGCCGCCGCGGATTCGACCGGTTTGCCGGTTCGTGGGTCCAGTGTGTGGGAATAGCGGGTTCCATCCTGCTCGAATGCGTGCCAATGGTCGCCCGAGGTGGCCACCGCAATGCCGTCGAGTGCGATCACGCGGGCTGTTTCCCCATCGGGTTCGGCATCAGGCGTCGCTTCCACCAGCACCTGCCATTGTCCGCCTTCTGGTTTGCGGCCGTAGCCGTACAGTTCGCCGCCGACTTCTATCAACGCTGCCGCGATACCGATATCGCGCAGATGACGGGCGACAATATCCACGCCGTAACCCTTGGCGATGGCGGAAAGATCCAGGCGAACTTCGCCAGGCTGCAGTGCGCTCATGTCCTGCGGACGTAGCATGACGCGTCGCCAGCCAAGCAGCGCCCGTGCCGGGGCCAACTCGCTTTCGTCCGGAATGCCGTCATCGCCCTGCGCAGGGCCGAATCCCCACGCTTCCACCAAGGCTCCGACAGTGGGGTCGTAGGTGCCTTCGCTATCGCGTGCCATTTCCATTGCGCAGGAAAGCACCGCAAAGAACTCCGGCGGCAGCCGCTGCCAAGTGCCTGCAACGGCCCGGTTGAAACGGCTGATGTCCGAGCTTTCTTCCCAGGTGCTCATCTGCGCGACTATGCGATCCAATTGCGCCTGTATTCCCGCGTGCATCGCATGCAGATCCGCACGCGGCGACGCCACCAGCTTCACGCACCACGACGTCCCCATGGTTTGGCCATGCAGCGTGTGGAGGGAAGCCGATGTTTGTGATTGGCTTGTGGGAGCAATGGTCATCGGCAATCGCCGCCGCGCCTCCTGCTTTCCTGCCAGCAAGCGAGGGCGGCGGCCTTTTCGGGATTATTGCGGGAGCACTTCCAGGGTAGCCACGTAACTCAGACGACGTTGCTTGGCCTGGGGCAGAGAAGTCTTGGCGTCTTCGGAGGCGGTTTCCAGCCAGTACATGCCCGCTTCCGGCCAGGTCACGCTGAACTCGCCGTTGGCATCGGTCTTGACCTTGATCTCTTCCTGCGCATTCCGGTAGCGGGTGCCGCCGCGCACGACCTCCAACTCCAGACCGGCTGCGGGCTTGCCGTCGATCTGCAATTTGAACTTCGCCGCTTCGCCGGCGAACAAGTCGTTGGGGTGCGTCACCGGAACCAACTCGATGCCTTCTCCGCTCGGCTTCAGCGCGGTGTCGTTGGGCGAACCGTTGGTGACGAAGGTTTCCACCCGACCCACCGACTGGGTGACCTTCAGATCCTTGGCGTCTTTCGGCACTTCGTTGGCGAAGGCCGCGGCAGTGCCGCGCCAGCGCTTGGGTTTGCCGCCTTCATCCCAGCTCGCGGACAGACCGCTGTTGACCATCGCGATGCGGTAAGTGCCTTGCTGCTTCAACTGCACGTCGAACACGCTGCGGTACTTGCCGGTCGCTCCATTCTGCGCATCGACCTTGCTGCCGTCGGGCGCAGTGATGGCCAGGCGCTCCAGCGGCAGCGGCACGTGGTTGAAATAGAACAGGTCGTTGGAAACCGCCGCGTCCACGGTGACCCAGGGATCGGCGCCGGCCAGTACTGTTTCCGACGGCTGCAACCAGGCCTTGTGGGCCATGGCGGTGAAGGGCATGACGGCGAGCGAAACAACCAGTACGAGTGCGGTGCGTTTCATCGATGACTCCAATATGGGAATGGATAGACAGAAATGTTTCCGTATCAGGGCTTGACGGCCAGAGTCACCGCGCCGATCTCGCTGCTGCCCTGCGCCTTGCCGGAGTGCGGCGCTTTGGCAGGCCAGGTGAAGGGGATCTTGATGAGTTCGCGGCCACCGACTTCGCGTGCGGCTTCCACCACCAGGGTGTAGTTGCCCGGTGCGAGTTTCGCCAGGGCAGGCTGCTTATCGGTGAACTTCAGTGCGTGTTTACCCACGGGGCGGGTCGGTCCGGTCACGCCGTCCACCGGCACTTTCAAACTGCGGCCGGACTTGCGCCACCACTGGCGCAGGTCGGGCAACCACTTGGTGCCGTGACCTTCTTTGGTGTCCTTCATCTGGTACCAGACAGACAGGTCGGTGGCGACCTTCTGGTCGGCGCCTTCCAGCCAGATCGCGACATACGGGCGGTGGTATTCGGCGACGTTCAACTGCGGTATCTCGACGCTGAGGTTCAGCTCCGCCGCATAGGCGGGAAGCGCCAGCAAACCGCTCAGGGCGATGGTCAGCGTGGTGGTGACGTTGATCTTGGACATAGGATGGCTCGATGGGGAATCAGTGAATGAAGAGCAGGGCGAGCAACAACGGCACGATCAGTCCCAGGCCGACATACGGCCAAGTCATGCGCCGCTGTTTGGCGTGCATCTGCAGCAGGAACAAACCGGTGATGCAGAACACCAGGCAGGCAATGGCGAAGATGTCCAGAAACCAGCCCCACGCCGGCCCCGCGTTGCGGCCCTTGTGCAGGTCGTTGAAGTAGGAGATCCAGCCGCGTTCGGTGCGCTCGAATTCCACCGCGCCGCTCGTACGATCGATGCTGAACCAGGCGTCTGCGCCAGGTGTCGGCATGGACAGGTAGATTTCTTCTTCCGACCATTCGGCTTCGCGCGTACCGATGGAAATTCCGAAGCGGTCGCCCAACCAGTCCGCAGCGGATTCCGGTAGCGGGGCGTTCCCTTCATGGCGATCGCCCAGGCCCGACAACAAGGCAACGGGCAGCTGTGCGGTCCGGTTGACGACCTGCGGCTTCGATTCGATCTTGGAGGCGTGGTTGAGAGTGATGCCGGTCGCCGCGAACAACAGCATGCCGATCAGGCACACCGCCGAACTGATCCAGTGCCACTGGTGCAGCGTGCGCAACCAGAAGCCGCGACGTTGCTGGCTGCTGGAAATATCCGGGGAGGAGGGGCTGCGCGACAAGCGGTGGTTCCGGGAGAGCGGGGAACAAGCACTATTACAGCACAGATGAGAATCACTCTCAATTAATATGAGCGCTGTTCGACCCGCGCTTCAGACTTCGGCCCATTGCCGCAAAAGGTTGTGATAGACCCCGGTCAGTTGCACCAGGGCGGGGTGGTCGGGCAGTTCCTGGGTCAGCCGGCGTATCGACACGTCCAGGTCGAACATCAGCCGGCGCTGTCCGTCGTCGCGCACCATGCTCTGGATCCAGAAGAACGAGGCCAGTCGTGCCCCGCGCGTGACCGGCGTGACCCTGTGCAGACTGGTGCCGGGGTAGAGCACCAGGTGCCCCGCCGGCAGCTTGATGCTGTGGGTGCCGTAGGTGTCTTCGATGATGAGTTCACCGCCGTCGTAGTCCTCGGGCGCCGATAGGAAGAGCGTTGCCGACAGGTCGGTGCGCACCGCTTCGGGCGCGCCGCGGCTGCGGTCGTAGCGTACGGCGTTGTCCACATGGAAGCCGAACGATTGTCCGCCGCCATAGCGGTTGAACAACGGCGGATAGACCCGCTTTGGCAAGGCGGCGGAGAAGAACGTGCTGTTGCGCGACAGCGCGTCCAGTACCATGCCGCCCAGCTCGTGCGCTACCGCGGAGTCTTCCGGCAGCTGGGCGTTGTCTTTGGCTTTGGCCGACTGATAGCCGGCGGTGATGCGGCCGTCGGCCCAGTCGGCCGACTCCAGCTTCGCGCGGAAAGCCGCCACTTGTTCGGCATCGAGAACGTCGGGAATGTTCAGCAGCATCGGCAGTCGCCTCGACCATTAAAAAAGCCCCGCCCATTGTGCATGGGCAGGGCCGTAGTGTGTTGCATCAACCGCCGGTCAGAACTTGAAGGTCGCCGTCAGCACGGCCGAACGGCCTTCGCCCGGGGTCGCCCAACCGTTGTTGCGGATGCGCGTGTAGTACTCCTCGTCGAACAGATTGTTGACGTTCAACTGCAGGCCGATAGCGTCGTTGATCTGGTAGCCGACCATGGCGCGGTGGGTCCAGTAGTCAGGAGTTTTGAACAGCGCGGTTTCCGAAGCCACGTTGTTGCTGACCACGATATAGCTGTTGTTGAGATAGAACTCGCCCTGGTAGGTCGCGCCGTAGCCGAAAGTCCAATCGTTCAGACGATAGGTCGTCCACAGGCTGGCCGAGTGTTTCGGGGTATTGGTGAGCGGATTTCCTTTGAGCGGATCGGGATATGCGGCGGAGTTGACGCAAGCTGCGCTGGGGTTGTCGCGGCAGAACTCCGAAACACCGGTAAGCACCTCGCTGTCCAGATAGGTGTAATTGGCGAATACCGACCATTCACGGGTTATGTTGCCTGCGACGCCAAGGGCAACGCCTTGCACGCGTGCACGGCCATCGAGCGATTGCTCGCCGTTGCCAGTGGGGTCGGGATCGACCACCTTGTAGTTCTCGCGCTCGTTGCGGAACAACGCCGCAGTCAATGCCAAGCGGCTTTCCAGCAGTTCCCACTTGGTGCCCAGTTCGATGTTGACCGCGGTTTCCGGATCGACTTCGCACGTCGCCGCCGTGCATGCGCCGTTGACCGAAGCCTTGGACGGAGTCTTGGAGTTGGCGTAAGCAAGATAAATGGTGCCGTTCTGTACGGGCTTGAACACCAGGCCGGCGCGATACGAAAACAGGTCGTCCTCGTTTTCGAACACTGTCTTGTTGTTCACCGTACCGATGGGACCTGTGGGGCCAGCCACCGCGTTGACCACCCAAATACCGCTGTCGCCTTCGTTATGTTCGTAACGAGCACCCAGATTGAGCGACAGCTTGTCGTTGAATTTCAAGGTATCGAACAAGTACACCGCCTGGTTGCTCAACGTGCCTGTGGTGCGTCCAACCAGGGTTTTGTTGATGGGTCCGGTGTAGAGCGAATCAGGATTGTAGATGTCCATGAACGGCAAATGGTTCGGCGCAAGGTAAGGGTTGCTGCCGTCGGCATTGCGGAACAGGTTGCTGGTATCCAGGTCGAAGGTTTCCTGTGAGAACGAGACACCGGCGACTAGCGCATGCTCGACCGAACCAGTGTTGAAGCGCGCGGTCAGGTCGGTCTGACTGATGGAGATGGCGTTGCTGGTATCGCGCATGTAGCCACGCGGACCGGTGGGCATGTATTGGCCGACGGGAACGACAATCTGGGCGGCCCCTGTTCCGATCCTGCACGAAGTCCCGGTCGGAGTCAGGTTGTTCGGCAAGCACCAGGTGCCCTGCGTGGCATCGACCGTCGATACCTGGTCGACTTTCTGGTAGCGGGCCAGACTGCGCAGCGTCACCTGTTCGTTGAAATCGTGCTCGAACACGCCTGTCAGCATGTCCACATCGATTTCCTGCTTGTCCACGTTGTGGTAGCCGTAATAGTTGCTGGAGTCCACACCGGGCAACGGACCGTCGTACAACGCATTACGGTAGTAAGGCACGCCGTATTGCGGCGTGTTTTCGTCGCTCTGGTGGAAGTAGCTCAGGGTGAAGCGGGTGTCCGAACCCAATCCGAACGCCGCCGACGGCGCGAAGCCCCAGCGCTTGAACTCTTCGTAGTCGCGGCCAGGAACGTCGTTCTGATGGGCCATTGCGTTGAGGCGCACAGCGACGCCGTTGTCCAGATCGAAGTTGCTGTCGGCGGTGACGCGTCCGTAGCCATCGGTGCCGCCACCCAGGGTAAAGGCGTGCGAATCCACTTCGTGCGCGGCCTTGCTGACCAGGTTGATGCTGCCGCCGACCGAGCCGGCTCCCGAGTAGACCGAATTGGCGCCATTGACCAGTTCGAGCGATTCCAGATTGAAGTTGTCGGTGCGGCTGTATTGCGCGCTGTCGCGCACGCCGTCGGTGGTGATGTCGCTGTTGGCGGTGAAGCCGCGCAGGTTGATGCTGTCGCCGTAGCCGCCGCCGCCTTCGCCCGCGCCGAAGGTGATGCCAGGCAGGGTGCTGAGCACGTCGCGCAGGCCGATCAGGCCTTGTTGGTCCATCGTCGCCTTGTTGACCACGGTAATGGTCTGGGGGGTGTCAAGCAGCGCCTCGGTGTATTTCGGTGACGAGGGTTTGTCGATCTTGGTTCCTTGGACCTCGACGGCATCCAGCTGCGTGGCGGTCTTGTCGGGCGCCAGATCGGCAAGGGCCGGGGTGGAAATGACCAGCAACAGGGCGGCGGAAAGGGGGGAGAGGCGCAAC
>CBFGMR010000021.1:0-65530 GCA_965650035.1 uncultured Pseudoxanthomonas sp. | reverse complement strand
ATCTGCTGGTGCAGGACTTCGCGCAGGAAATCCGGCTGCCAGCCGAACAGGTTCATGCCGAATCCCGACAGCACATCCACATATTCGTTGCCGTCCAGGTCCCACATATGCGAGCCGCGCGAGCGTTCGATCACCAACTGGTAGGCCAGCTCCTTGGTGAGCGGACGGAATCCGTTGACCACGCGCGGATCGGCCATGTGGCCGCGATGTCTGGCGGTGTATGTTTTCGATTTTCCGGTGCGTGCGGTGTAGCGCGCCACCAGCGCGTCCAGCCGTTCGCGTTGCAGCGGCGTCAACGGATCGGTCTGGCTGTGGATGCGGGCGATGGCGCCGAACGCCTTCTTCACATCGTAGGTGAGCGGCTTGCCGTCGGCGTCTTCTTCATCGCCGGCAATAATTGTCGTGGCGGTCTTCGCCGGCAGCGCCGCTGTCGTATTGCCGGTCGCGCCCGGCCTGGCCTCGTCGCTTGCGGTTGCCAGGAAGTCGAGCAGGCTGGCCATCGAGCCGTACTGCTCCATCATCTGCCGGAACGACACCTTGACCTTGAAGCTGCGCTGCACCTGCAGCGAAAGCTGGGTGAGCGCCAGGGAATCCAGCCCCAGTTCCAGCCAGGGCGTGGCGTTTTCGTTCTCCTCCACTTCCAGTCCGGAGACCTCCTCGATTACCGATTGCAGTTGTACGAACAGAGCGCTGCGTCCTGCCTCCGGTGCCATGCCTACCGGTGCAGGCGCGGTCTCCACTTCCCCAGCGGCATCTGTAGCCGGCGCCGTGGCCTGTAGTCCCGATTCGACCGCCGGCACCGCATCCAGCCAGTAGCGCTGGTGTTGGAAGGGATAGCCCGGCACCGCCACGCGGCGACGCGATTCGTGCGCCGTGTAGGCTTGCCAGTCGGGCACGGCGCCCAACGTCCACAACTTGCCGAGCGCAGTGGCAATCGCGGCCGATTCGCCTTCCGCGGAATCCGACAGGCTGGCGACCGCCACCGTCTGCCTGCGTTTGCCGACCGCGGCCTGATGCGCGAGCGTAGTCAATGTGGCGCGGGGGCCGATCTCGATCAGCAGGCGCGAAGGGTCGCTTACCAGTTTCGAGACCGCCGGCGCGAAGCGAACCGGTTTGCGCAGGTGCTGCGCCCAGTAGTCGGGGTCGCGCGCCTGCTCGTCGCTCAGCCATTCGGCGGTGACGGTGGAAAGGATGGGTATCCTGGGCGCCTGCAGCGCGATGGATTGCAGGCGCTCGCGCATCGGCGCGATCACCGGCTCCATCATGGCCGAATGGAAGGCGTGCGAAGTCACCAGCCTGCGTGCGGCGATGCCTGCTGCGGCCAAACGCGTTTCCATGCGTTCGATGGCGGGAGTGGGGCCCGCGACGACGCACAGATGCGGGCCGTTTTCCGCAGCCAGTTCGATGCCCTCTTCCAGGTGCGCGGACAGCTCGCTGGCGGCAAGCCGGACAGAGAGCATGCTGCCTGCGGGCAAGCCCTGCATCAGCCGGCCGCGCAGCTCGACCAATGCCAGCGCGTCCTGCAGCGGCATGACACCTGCCAGCACCGCACAGACGAATTCGCCGACGCTGTGGCCGATGAGCGCAGTGGGAACGACGCCCCAATGCATCCACAGCCTGGCCAGCGCGTACTCCAGCACGAAGATCGCCGGCTGGGTGATGCGCGTTGGCAGCAGCGCGTCGGGGTCGCTGGAGAAGAATTCGAGGCGCGGATCGCTTCCGGTCAATGTCTGCAATATTTCGCAGCACTCGTCGTAGGCTGCGCGGAATGCCGGCTCGGTCCGGTAGAGGCCATGACCCATCGCCGCGTACTGCGAGCCTTGGCCGGGGCACAGGAAGGCGAGGTCTGGTGTGGTTTCGTCGATTGCGCGTTGTGCGAGGGGTTCGGAAAGCAGTCGTGAGGCTTCCGAAGCCGAACCGGCAACGACGGCATGGCGATGCGCGAAGACTCGCCGGCCGACCCGCAGCGTATGCGCGATATCCGCAAGGGGAGGGAATCCATTTTCCGTTGCACCGGTATCGGCCAGATACGATCCCAGCTGTCGGCAGCTCGCTTCCAGCGCTTCGGGCGTGCGCGCCGAAACCACCAGCAATTGCGCCGTGCGCGCGGAGTCGGCATGCGGTGCCGTAGCGGGGGCTTCTTCCAGCACCACATGCGCGTTGGTGCCGCCGAAGCCGAAGGCGCTGACGCCGGCACGGCGCGGACCGGAAGTTTGCGGCCAGTCGCACAATCGGGATTGCGGAACGAAGGGCGATGCGGCGAAATCGATGTGCGGGTTCGGTTTGTCGAAGCCGATCGTCGGCGGCAGCGTACGCCGATGCAACGCCAGCGATGTCTTGATAAGGCTGGCAGCGCCGGCGGCGACCACCAGATGGCCGACGTTGCTCTTGAGCGAGCCGATGGCGCAGAAGGCGTTGTCCTGCGTGTGCCGGCGGAAAGCGCGCGTCAGTCCTTCGATCTCGATGGGATCGCCCAGCGGAGTCGCGGTGCCGTGCGCTTCCAGGTACGAAATACTGCGCGCATCTATTCCGGCGCGGTCGTGCGCCAGTGCGATGACGCTGGCTTGGCCGCTGGGGCTGGGTGCGGTGAAGCTGGCGCGTTCGGCGCCATCGTTGTTGACGGCGCCACTCAGCAGTACGGCGTAGACCGTGTCGCCGGCGGCGATAGCATCCGACAGCCGCCGCAGCGCCAGCACGGCCACGCCATCGGAAAAAACCGTACCCGCCGCGTCGGCGTCGAAAGTGCGCGTATGCCCGTCGGGGGAGGCCATCGCGCCTTCCTGATACAGATAGCCGCTGTCTGGCGGGCAGGTGATCGCCACGCCGCCGGCGAGGGCCAGTTCGCAATCGCCGCGGCGCAGGCTCTCCATCGCGATGACCGTAGCCACCAGCGAAGTCGAACAGGCAGTGTGCACGCTGACCGCTGGGCCGTTGAGCCCCAGCTTGTAAGCCACCCGGCTGGTCAGGTAGTCCTTCTCGTTGGCCAGCATGGTCGGCAGCTCGCCAAGCCGCGCGATGGTTTCAGGGCGTGGCAATACGTGCTTCTGATAATAGGTGGCGTTGTACATGCCGCCGAAGACGCCGACGCGTCCGGGTGCGGTTTCCGGCACGTACCCTGCGTGTTCCAGGGCATGCCAGGCCGTTTCCAGGAAATGACGATGCTGCGGATCCATGAGCTGCGCTTCCAGCGGCGAAATACCGAAGAAAGCGGCGTCGAAACCGGCGGTGTCGTTGAGCACGCCACGGGCGCGCACGTAATCGGGATGGTCGCGCAGGGCAGGCGGAATGGAAGCATCGATCTCCTCCGGCGAAAACCTCCGGATCGATTCGATGCCCGCACAGAGATTCTTCCAGAACGCTTCGATATCGTCGGCGCCCGGGAATCGACCGGCCATACCGACGATGGCGATGGGTTCGTCGGGCAGCGAAGCGCCTGTCTGCTTTTCCGGAATGAGGATGGCCTGCATTTTTGCCAGCCCGGCAGGCGTGGGCGATTCGAACAGACGCATCGGTGCGAAGTCCGCAATGCCCGAAGTGCGAAGCTGATGCAGCACACGTATGGCCAGCAGCGAATCGCCACCGAGTTCGAAAAAACCATCGTCCGCGCCCACGCGCTCGAGGCCCAGCACGCCGGCGAAGGCGTCGCACAACGCCGCCTCCAGCTCGCCGCGCGGCGCGCGGTAAGGATGCGCCAGTTCCGGCCGCTCGTTGCCCGGGGCAGGCAGGGCCGCGCGATCCAGCTTGCCGTTCGTGGTGACCGGCAAGAAGGAAAGCGGCATGAACAGCGCAGGCACCATGTAGTCGGGTAGCGATTGCTGCAGGTGATGGCGCAGCCCGGCGATATCGCAATTTCCCGTGCGCGCTACCACGTAGGCCACCAGCCGTTTGTCCGCGCCGGGTCCTGGCAGGGCCAGGACCGCGCAGGATTTCACGTTGGCATGTGAGGACAGTGCGGCTTCGATCTCGCCGGGTTCGATGCGGAAACCGCGGATCTTCACTTGCTGGTCGGCGCGGCCGACGAATTGCAGCGTGCCGTCCTGGCCCCAGCGAACCAGGTCGCCGGTGCGGTACAGGCGCTGGCCGGACGCGTCGGTGACGAAGCGCTCGGCATCCAGGTCCGGACGCCCCAGATATCCGCGCGCCAGGCCCCGGCCACCGATATGCAGTTCGCCTGTTTCACCGTGCGCGACGGGAATGCCTTCTGCGTCCAGCACGTGCAGCGAAGTATCGGCGATGGCGCGGCCGATCGGGATGGCCGTCGCCTCGGCGGGCAGATCGTGCGGTATCGCATAAGTCGTGGCGAAGGTGGTGCATTCGGTTGGACCGTAGCCATTGCTCAACGACAGCTCGGGCAGGGCATGCAATGCGGCGCGCACATGCCGTGGCGAAAGCGCTTCGCCTCCGGTCAGCAGTTCGCGCAGACCTGCCAGCGCCAGGGGATCTTCATCGACGATGGAATTGAATAGCGCGGCGGTCAGCCATGCGCCGGTGACCCCGAAAGTCCCGATGCAGGCCGCCAGCGAACGCGCGTCAGGCACCGGTGCGCCGAATACGGCGCAGCGCCCGCCGTTGAGCAGGGGGCCCCACAGCTCCAGCGTGGAGGCGTCGAACCCCAAGGGGGCGGCATGCAGGAAACAGGTATCGGCGTCCAGCGTTACGTAGTCCACGTCGCCAACCAGGCGCACGATGGAGCGATGCTCGATCTGCACGCCTTTGGGCATGCCGGTCGAACCGGAGGTGTACATCACATAGGCCAGCCCATTGGCCGAGGTGGTTTCGGGCAGCGGGCGGGTTTCGTCGGGGCAAGCGGTTTCCAGCGATTCCAGCGAAACCAGATGCGTCGACAGCGCTTCCAGTGAGCCGCGGTCGGAGTCGCCGGCGATCACGATTTCCACACCGGCATCGGCAAGGATCGATTGCAGGCGTGCGCGGGGATAGGAGGGATCGAGTGGCAGATAGGCGCCCCCCGCCTTCAAGATGCCCAGTGCCGCAATAACGGCTCCGGCTGAGCGCGGCAGGCACAGGGCGACGGGCTGGTCGGGCTTGCAGCCCAGCGAGATCAGATGGCGTGCGACGGCGTCGGAGCGGCTGTCCAGCCCTGCATAATCGAGTTGGCCACCCTGCCAGACCAGTGCAGGGCGCGCCGGGTGCGCGGCGGCGCGCTCGCGGAACAGCCCATGCACCGTCGCTTCAGGGCGAAAGTTGGTCTGGTTGTGGCTCCCATCACCGGACTGATGTCGCCTTTCGGCTCCAATCAGTCCGCCCCCCGGCTTTGTGGACTGCATTCCATGACCCCTGACACGATGGTTGCGATTTCCTTGGCCGGTACCAGCGCGCTGTTCAGCGCCGCATCCGAATTCCAGGAAGTCCCACCTATAACGTCGATCCAGCGCAAGGCCGGACACGCTTCCCATCGGGAGCGCAATCGCTCCATGTCCGCCGAGTCGCGGGTGCTGAGGACGGTGACGTGGTTCGCGCGCGGCAGGGTGCCAGCGATGTCGATGTCCGCCATTTGCAAGGCGAGGGAATCGCTGATCGGCATTCCCAGGGCTTCAGGGGGAAAGCGGGTGTCGTCGCCGAACGGAGGAGTCCGCCAGCGCTCGCCCATTTCCTCGTTCATGTAAGCGCGATGCATACCGGCCAGTTCCTGCAGGTAGTGGTCTCCCCGGACTACCGGGTCCCACAGCACCAGGTGCGCGATCCGCAGGTGCTGGCGCTGCGCGCACAGGGCGGCCAGCGTAGCGCCGAAGCGCAAGCCCACCAGGACCACGCGCGGGCTGCCCGACTGGCGCCGCAATTCGCCGATGGCGGCTTCCAGGTCGTCCAGCCAGTCCTCGACCGTACAGTCGGCCGGCTCGCCGGAGGAGTCGCCGGTGCCGGAATAATCGAAGCGCAAGGTGGCGTATCCGGCATCCCGCAGTTTGCCGGCCAATACCCGATAGGCGCGGTGCACGCGGGCGGCTTCTTCGCCAAAGGGGTTGCACAGCAATACCGCGGCGCTGCCGGCATGAAGCCGCGGCGAGAAATGCAGCGTACCCAGCAGGCTCCGGCCGTTGGCACCGAAGTAATCCACTTTCATCGAAAGCTCCCCGTGACTGCGGGTACGATACACGCAGATCCTGCGAAGGTTGATGACCGATGTCGCTAGAACGAGCGGTGGTAACGGAACGGGTAGCGTGGTTCGGCGACGAGGAAAACCTGGTCGCCATCGTTTCCGAACCCTCTTCTCCCGGGCCGGTACCGTGCGTACTGATCTTGAACGCCGGCGTGCTGCACCGGGTGGGGCCGCACCGCCTGCACGTGCATCTCGCACGCAGCCTGGCCGCCCTTGGGCATCGCGTCGCACGGCTGGACCTTTCGGGAATCGGCGACAGCCGCGCGCTGCCGGGCCGCATGACCTTTCGCGAAAGCTCGGTAGCGGACATCAGGACGACGCTCGACAGTCTCGTGGTTGAAGGAGATTCCGCCGAATTCATCCTCTTCGGCATCTGTTCGGGCGCGGACAATGCGTTGGCAGCGGCCCAGGTGGATCCCCGTATCCGTGGCCTGGTGCTGGTGGATCCTCCGGCATACGCCACCCCGGGTTCCAAGCTTCGGCATGCCCGAGGCCGTCTGGAAGGAGGGCGGGCATGGTTGCATTTGCCCATGCGTGTCGCGCTGGCGGCTTTGCGGCGCGGTGTGAAGGTTCTCAACACGAAGCTTTTCAGAACACGCTCGTCGATGCAGGCCGCCGAAGGCGGGCGGGAGCTGCCGCCGATAGAGGAATACCGCCGGCAATTGAATGCTCTGGTCCAGCGCGGCATCCGCATTCTCGCCATCCACTCCGGCGCGCTGGGCGTGCGGTACAACCACGAAGGCCAGTTGTTCGAAGCGTTTCCGGAATTGAGGGGCAGGGTGGATTGCGTCTATTTTCCGGACGCCAACCATACTTTCACCGAGCTCTCGGCGCAGGCCGCATTGCAGGCCTGCGTGACTGGCTGGTGCAAGGGATGGGAAGCGGCTACGCCGTAATCGCGATTCAAGGCCGACGAAATCAAGCTCGGCGAAATAATATCCAACAAGATCAGATCAGGCCTGCGCGACGAGCCTCAACTCGCCTTGGATCCATTGGGCCCGCCATACGTCGACCGTTCGCGGTTCGGCGGCGTCGTGGATACAGAGTGCGGCAGCGTGACCGGGACCTGCGTCCACCGTCCGGAAATGCCAATGTCCGGGGGACGGCTCCGTGCCGGAGTCGGCATGAAGCGTGGGAATGGCGACTCGCCCTGATCCGGTGAAGCCGATGAGATGCGGCGAAACCTGCAAGCCGATGCCGCGCGCCTTCAGGTAGGACTCTTTCAGCGTCCACAGTTGGAAGAAGGCTTTGCGGCGCTCTTCCTCCGGCAGGGACCAGAGTTCGGCTCGCTCATTCGCTGTGCAGCAATGGTCGACCAGTTCAGGTGCGAGCTTTTGCTTGATCTCTTCCACATCCAGGCCGATGTTGTTGGTCCCGGAGACTGCGCAGGCGACCATTCCGTGCGTATTGGCCGCGCTGAAACGCAATGCCTGTGCCAGCGCCGGCTCCAATACGACGGGCCGCATGCCAGGCTCGCTGGAAAAGCGGATATCGCCTGCGGTATCCGGCGCCATTCGTGCGCAGTGGGCCACGGCCAGGCGCTGCAGCAAACGGGAAGCGGTGGCGAGGTCCCGGTCGCGCGGAAAGCGGAAGCGTGCGATATGCGAGCGGTCCTGTTCGTCCAGGAATCGCAGGGCGTCGTGCACGGGCTGCGGACCCAGAAGGGCTTCAGGCGTGGCAAGGAACACCTGGATGCCGGGGGCGGGGTCATGCATGGCCGCAGTGTATAGGACCAGCAAAAGCGCACCCAGGCTTCCGCGGTCAACGTCCGGCAGGTTCAGGAATAGGTCTTCATCGCGGGCGTTTTTCGTCGGCGGCCCGTATCATTCCCATACCCGCCTACGGCGGGGCAGCTGTCCCGCCCGGGTGGCGAAATTGGTAGACGCATCAGACTTAAAATCTGCCGGGGGCAACCCCATGCCGGTTCGATTCCGGCTCCGGGCACCACTAGACAATTCCAGCTAAGCCCACCTTTGCCATGCATTGGGTTGTTGCGACGTTGGAGCGAACAGCGACGGGGTGAAGCTCACCCTGCCAGCCTACGAGATCTCGTGCTGCCCATTGGCATCGCAATCTGCAAGCCGATACGGAGAAGTGATCCTGACCCCGTTTTTCTTGCCAGCCAATCTGCCGGGCCGAGGAACCTGAAGCGGCCCTAGGACGAGCTTTGGTACTACTTCGGGCCGTATTCCCAAGGCATAACGTCTTGTCCGTCTTGGGCCTGTGTGATGGCTTCGATCGACTTGTTAGCCTGGCTGGAAGGGATGCCGGCGGCGAAGCTGGTCAGGATCACGATCGACTTGACCGCAGCTTTGTCGATGTCGCCTCGTTTTGTCCGCGTCATGGCCTGTGCAGTCGCGCGCCAGGCATCTGACCACGTGCCGCTAGAGTTGTTCTATGTCGTTGATCGTGTGGACTGGGAATTCTCGCCGAGGCGCAAGCGAAGAATTCCACGCCAATCGTCTGGCACGGACGCTAGCCAGTTCACCTTGGTAAGCGCTCACGACTGATTGGCCGCAATCTCGCGGGCCGTCGTTACTGGCCAGAATCGGCCACCCGAGGTAAAGGAGTTAGTTGATAGCGGTGTGCGACATTATTGGGAAAGCAAGGATATTTCAACCTGAAGAATGGATTCGCACTGAATGCTCAGCTCATACCGGCTCCGAATTTCTATGGATCAGATATCTTCGGATTGCGCGTATGGAGACAAGTAGTAATGCGAACGGGACTACAACGTGAATAACTGTGTAAGACTCTGAGCTGAGGAGTTTATCCAAAAGCAAATATGTCGAGTACAAGAACAGCCCCGACCAACCTATCGCGGCTACCAATCGTTGAGTTTGTTGCATTCTATTTTTATTGATCGTCGTCATCATCGTTTCTCCAGCTGATCAAGTAATTGGTCTTCCATTGGATCTTTGGCCGAATCTATGTATGGTTTAAGCGCGTTTCCCAAATTCCTAATCGTTCGATCACCTTCTGAGAATATACTTTTGAGCGCCTTTGCACCGCCTTGGAATGTTAGGCCCATGGATACAACTGTACCAACAAAGGCTCCCTTTTCCCCGCCGAAATAGCCGCCAGTTTGTTCAAATGTATTTGGTCTCGCCCGACCATCAAATGCGCTTAAGAGTCCCCTAAAGCCATCAACAGTCTGCATACTATCCTTGGCCGCCTTTAATGCGAAAGCTGCGTCGAGAAGTGGGCCATCCGCGGGGCTGGCGACGCTTACCGTCACACCGAAAGCGTCTCCTCCAACCGAAGCGGCGCCATAGACAAGATCCATCCCTCCAAACACTCCCGAGACCAATCGTTCCTCAGGGCTCATAGTCGGCGGAGTAACGCTCGCGTCTATTCCGCTCAGTACAGTCTCATAGACGTCATCGAGGTCATCAGAAGGTTTGGATTGTCTTCCATCCGGATCGGTAAACTTGTATGGATTGTTATTTGCGTACCAGTAGCGATTGAAATTAGCTCCGGTACCTGAGTTGGCCGTAACCGGATCAACGGACAGGAAGCGTCCGATAGCGGGATCGTAATAGCGCTGTTGCATATAAGTCAGCCCCGTAGCGGCATCCATCACCTGGCCGGTGTAGCCGATGCCATCGTACGCCGGCTTGTTGATCGCCGCGCCATAGGGCTCGTAGTTGGTGCGGTCGATCACCGCCCCTGCCGCATCGGTCACTGCCACCGGGCTCCCCAAAGCATCGGTGTGCTGGTACTTAGCTACACCATTATTTCGAGTTGCCACAAGACTGCCGCGGAGATAAATATGCTCGAAATTTCCCTTGCCGGTCTGTTCGGCATACATCAGCTGTCCGGATTGGCTGTATTGCGACACGGTAATGCCATCTGCGCGACCACTCAGCACACGGCGACCATACCCATCGTAGCGATAGAACCATTCCTTTCCGGTCACTTCTCGCAAGCGGTTACCATAGTCGAACTGGTAGCCCTGACCATTCTTATTGGACAGGTTTCCCTGTACGTCATAGCTCAATCCAACGATACTGGCTCCAGCCGAGTTCTTGATGTTGGTCAGCTGGTTCTTGGAGTCGTAAACGTACTCGGCATTGTCCTTCACTCCCCCCAACTTCCAGGACTTGAGGTTATCCAACGCGTCGTACGTAAAGCGATGCCAGTGGTCACCGCCAAACATGGCCGACCCGACCGAACTGAGGCGATCCAATCCATCGTAGGTCATCCAGCGGTGGGATTGACCGGGAACCCAGTCCCCGATAAATTCGACGTTGCCATTGACGTCGTAGTGATACTCCAAATCTAAAGCAGCACCATCGGTGCTTCGATCTGGCAACTGACGAGCGTTCTGCAGCATCGTGTGGACGACGCCATTGCCATACGTGAACTGCTTTATGCCGCCATTGGGGTAGTACTGCACCCCTGTGGCGTAAGGTCCCGCCTGCGTGGGTTGGCCCAGGGCGTTAGGGGCGAAACTGACCGAAAAATTGGTCGGATAGGTCTGGGTCGCCAAGCTGCCATTGGCATCGTAGCCATAGCCGATGCCCCACGTATACCAGCCCGGCTGGCTGATTGACTCACCGGTCAACAGACGGCGTTTGTTGTAGTTGTAGCTGTTGATGACCGTATCACCACCATTCGCATTGTTCGTGGTGATGCTGGCGGGGAGGCCATCTGGCATATACGCCCACGATTGATTGCCGCGCCCATCGGGAAACTGCAACCCCGTCAGCCGGCTGCGGTTGTCGTAAGCACGAGTCACCACCCGACCGCTGCTTTGGGCCTCCGAAAAACTGCAGTCGGTCAGTGAAGGCAGATTTAGGCCGCTGGCTGACCACAACAGATTGTTTGCACCATCGTTGTAGAACACACTCGCGCCGCTCTCGGGCTCGATGGCCTTGCACAGGCTTTGGTCCCACGCGTACACGTAATTGCGCCACACTCCCAAGCTACCATCTGCATTGCGTCGACGCATTGCAGTCGGCTTGCCGAACACATCGCGAACGATGTCTGTTGAGGCGTTGTCTGCGGTGCTGTCAGCCTGGTTGATCGTCACCGGCCAGTCATAAGCGGGCTGGTCATAGACGGCATAGCGGGTGAGCGTCTTGTATCCCCGCGGGTTGGTGACCCGGGTCATGAATCCGGATAGATATTCGCTAGTGGTGGTCAACGGACCCAGCTCACTATCCTGGGAAACCGAGATCTGGCGGTCCAGAGCATCGTAGACGGTCCAGACACCAGGCAGCGACTGGTTGAAATCCGCCACATGCCGATTAGGATAAGACTGAAAAGCCAAACGGCCACTCGAATCGTAGCGTTGGATAGTCTGAGTTTGCGTGTTGTACGTTGGGTCGGTGATGTCGTAATCCAACGTCATCACCGGTCGCCAAAGACCATCATAGTAGGTGTGGGTATGCCGATTACCTTGCATGCGAACATGCATCCAATGACCCGCCGGAAGCCCTCTGTCCGCAGCATTAACCTGCTGGAACGAAAACGTGACCGGGTTCGATGCCGGCACATCACCAGCTGGATACGCGATGCTAGCCAGTCGGCCCATAGCGTCATACGTATACGAGGTTATGTAACCATTTTCATCAGTGACTGAGGCGATCCAGCCGTCGTCGTTGACTACAGCCGATTGAGTAGCCCCACTTGGCGACTCGGATGTGGCTGGATATTGGATGGCTTGCGGAATGCCACGCTTCCAACTGGTTAGCGTAGTGACGTTATTGTTGCCATCGGCGACTGTCTTCAGCGTACCGAGTTGGCCGCTTGCCACGGTAGAGATGGTGTCGTAGGTCAGGGTCTGCTGCAGCTTGCCGAAGCCGTAGGTCTTCCAGGGTAGTGCTTTCCAGCCAAATTCTGTCTTTGACGTTTCGAAGCCGCTTGTGGTTGTGCGCTTAACTTGGCCGAGAGCCCACAGGACGGTATCGTCGTGATACTCCGTGGTTTCAACTTTGCTATAGGTCTGTGCAAGCAAGCTTGCTGGCAAGGCTACGGTTAGCACTAGAGCCGTTTTGACGAGGTTTGAACTAAGCGGAAGAAGGGAGTTCATGGCTCACTCCTTTTGGTCTCAGAAGTTGGCCGAACAAATCCGTCGAAACAATAGACTGTCGAATTCGGGCAACCTGTATTCACTTCAGATATAAACTTTCGCCCATCTTGGACAATCTCGGTTCTAACCAAGGGTCGATATTCCATCTGGAATCCCCCAGCCCAACCGAACTGGACAGTCGTGTAATCGGACCCCGGAGTTGAAGGATAATTCTGGCCGGCAGGGCTGCCGGCATAGGTGTAGTTTTCGGTTCTTAGTACTTGCGTGCTAGTGCCGGTAGTTCGTTGCAGCAATTGACCGTAATTGGAAAGCCGGTCGCCGCCGAATCTGTATTTGTTTACGGTGCCCGAGGTTTCTGTCACTGTCGTTAGCGAGGTGTAGGGCGCTGTCCAGCCCGGGGCATAAGCGTAATCCCATGTCTGCGTCGTTAAACCAGGCCCCGATATGATTTTTTGATAGAGAGAAGCCACCTGGTAAGCACTTGGTGGGCCCCCAAGGTCGGTATAAGTGTTGCCCGAGCCACTCATCCCGAACATCGGGACCAGGGTGCAAATCCCTTCCGTTTGCTTGGTTCCATGCATTAATCGACGAAACTTGAACTCGCCTTTTGCTCCGGAAGGGTGTTCCATCCGCAACCAACTCGCGTCGCCGGTTCCAGGAGCAATGGAAGAGGCTCTAGTTCCTATTTGCAAGCCACAGTTTGCCCAAGTGGATTTCGGGTTGTAATTTAGCATTAAGCCCATGTCGGACTCGTATTCGTACGTCCATTTGCTTTGATCAGGCAGGATCACATTTTTTAGTCGCGCGGAGCTTCCCCAGGGTTCGTACACATAGGTCCACGTACGACCCGAGGTCGAGATAGTTTGTACTTGCCCGGCCGCCGAATAAGTGAGGTCTACAACTACTCCATCACTTGATTTAACTTGAGAAAGTTGCAACGGCTTAGTAGGGTCATAGGTGTACGTGATCGTGTTTCCAAAGCGATCCGTAGCTTCGGTCGCGTATAGAAAATATTCCTGCCTTGGTACAGCGACCGTGTATGTACATGTCTGTCCCCAAACCATCTCGGCAGCCTGTGGACTGGGAAAGACTACTGCCGCACTGACCGGGCATGTCGAATCTAGGATGCTTAAAGTGTTTCTATCCACCAGCCAATCGAACTTATAACTTGAGCCATCCGGAAGCAGGATCACGAATCCCTCGCCAGTACCACGCTTTATCGGGGAGGGGATGCAGCGCGCGCGCCAGTGCGAACGAGAAGACTGCTTATACGTATTGCCGTCTGTTGGCATTGTGGCGCCCGGGTGCGCATAGAAGAGCTGCTCTTTGCCGTAGCCTGGAATATTCGCTATCACGCCAGAGTGCCAATCTTCTGGCTGATACGTGACGCTACTGAAGGGCGGCACACCTTGTATAGAAGGTTGGATCGGACCTTTCGTGCACCGATTCTGAGAGCCGTCCCAACCTACCCAGCCCAGCCGTGCGTCACTAACTATCTTGAGATACGGCACGTCTAGGTCCCACATTTCGCCGAAAGCCGCATTCCTGCGATATGTATTTCTGCCTTGTTGATCTTTCCCCTGCGCCCCAATGTCTAGGTTGCGCCCGAGGATGACGGGGAGCCCGTTCGTTTTGATGACGACGTCATTGACCGCGAACGATGTGGAGCCGTCTAGCAAGCTCACTTGCTCGCCGAAAAGGTCCGGTCCTAACGGGGCAATGTCCATGCTCGGTTTCAGCCCCTTATTGAACTGTTCCATGACAGATTGAGCAGACGCGGGGCAAACAAAAAACGCTGCTAGTGAGATTGCAGCTGCCACGCGTACGACGTGCCGTGCTCTAGCCATGCAAGTGAACTCCCCAAATGTAAGAATGTTCCGATGCAAGATTGTGCGCACTCATGTGCCAATCCGTTCGGGTCCCCGAGCGCAATATATCGGCTATTACGGGATCGCGGAAAATTTGAGCTGGTGTGAGACGTGTCACAGATCGTCGGAGCTGTCAGAACGGCATTGCTATCCGAACACTCAGCTTGCTGTGAACTATAGTAGGTCGATACACCGGCACCGTTTGCGCAGAACGAACGCCCGGGCTGGGTGTTCAGGGTGTGTGAAATATTTACGTTGTTGCGACTAAGTGGCAGCGGTAAGCACAGTTGAGCTTTCCTGACTGTGAGTGCCATCTAACATCACTTGCAACGTGGAGATCAGGGTCGCGGATTGATACATACGTTTGGGGGCATTGCGTAAGTAGATGGGGGTGCGCTGATGAAAATCTACATGCAAAATGGCTTGCGGGCCCGTTTGCTGTGTCGGCTTCCTGCACCAGTCCAATCGCAGCGACTCGTCGGTCTCCTATGCCCTCAAGCGACCGCGCGGATTACCTAGCCGTTACCGACGAAGGCGCAGTCAGCTTTCCGGCGTGGCATTCGGCTGCAGATCCTTACCGGCTTGCCTGGCTACCACACTGGTAGCGGCCAGGTCGGCGGTGACATTGCCGACTGTGGCGAATACATCGGGGATGGTGTCGACGGCGAGCAACAGGCCCAAGGGCGCGATCGGCAATCCCATGGCCTGGGTGACCGGCAGGTTGGTCGCCATATAGCTGACCTGGCCCGGCAATCCAACCGCGCCGCAGCTGATGATCACCGCAAGCGCTGCGCCGGTTGCCGATTGGGCTGCGGACAGGTCGATGCCGTAGGCCCAGGCGATGAAAGCGGCGGCGCTCACGTACTGCACCGGGCTGTTGATCCGGAACAGCGATACGGCCATCGGTAGGACAAGGGCAGTGATTTGCGGAGAATATCCCAGACGCCGCTGCGCGATTTCAAGCATGGCCGGCAGCGAAGCCAGAGAGGACTGCGTGCTGGCGGCTACCACCTGCGCAGGAAGGATCGCGGCGGCGAAGCTGCGGATCTTTTCCCCTCCCCAGAAGACGGCGACCGGCAGCATCATCAGCGTGACCGCCAGATAAAGCACGCATTGCAACAGGATGTAGACGCCCAATGCACTGACCATGCTCAGGCCGGATTGCGCACATACCGCCAGCACCAGTGCGAACACGCCTACCGGCGCCGCCCACAACACCCACCTCACGATGACGATCATCGCGTCGGCGACGGCCTGGAAGAAATTGACCACCAGATCGCGGCGAGTTTTTTCAATGCGGGTCAGCGCGAAGCCGAAGAACAGAGCGAACACGACCAGCGGAAGCATCGCACTCGCGGCAGCGGCGGCGATCGCGTTGCTGGGGATGATGGCGACCAGCGCATCGCTCCAGCCGGTGGCGGCGACCGCGGGCATCGTTCCAGCAGAACCGCTCAAGGCCTGCGCCAAGGCCGGATCGCGCGGTACCAGCGACAACAGTGCGGGAGCGGCGATGGCGGTGAAGAAGGAACCGAAGCTCAGCAGGATCACGAACACCAGCAGGGCGCGACGCGCGGTGCGTCCCGAAGACGCGGTATCGCTGGCCGTCGTCACGCCTATGATGACCAGCGCCAATACCAGGGGCACCACCGTCATCTGCAACGCGTTCAGCCATAGCTTGCCGATGGGTTGCACTACTGCGGCCACCTTCGCCGCCAGCGCGGTGTCCGACCAGGCAAGCGTCAATCCGATGACGGCGCCCAGCGCCAGGCCAAGCATCACGCGGGTAGTGGGCTTCATGGCTGGTCATCCAATGCGGGCAAGTTCCATTCGGCGCGAAGGTTGCGGTATTGAGTGTCGGGCATCAGTACGAAGACGGGACGCTGTTCGGGCCGCAGCCACGCCAGCAGCCGATCCATGGTCGGGTCCGCCATTGCCGTACATCCGGCTGTGGCCTCGCCGGGTTGCTTCCATAGATGCGCGAAGATGCAGCTGCCCGCATCGGGTCGGGCTTGCGGGTTGTGTTCGATGACGAATCCAAGCCGATAGCGCTGGTCGCCAGGGGTACGGAGATCCAGGCGCATGGGTTCGGTAGAACCGGCCACCGCGTTGGCGCCCACCGCATTCGCATCGACGATGCGGTTATACAGCGAAGATCCGCTTACATCCATGCAGTAGTGCGATGCCTGCATGGCCTCATAGGGCAGGGAAGTTTGTGCCTTGTCCGCATAACCGAACGCCTCGCCAATGCCGAACACACCAGCGGGGCTGCGGCCATCGCCTTCCTGCTTGATCGGGCCGGGCAGGCCGTCCGGATGCAGGCCCAAACCCCAGGCCGAACCGTTGCGGCCTAGGGTGACCGATTGCGCCGTGCCGACTTCACGCCAGGCGCCGTTCGAACGTTCGTAGGTGCGCAGCGTGCCGTGGTTGGCGTTCCAGTCCGGCGTGGTCACGACTACTGCCTGTCGGGCTTCTTTCCACACGAAGTCGGACGATCGCGAAGCCTGATGCGCGCAGCCGGCGAGCGTCAGCGCGGAAAGGGCGATGATCGATATCAGCAGCGATCCTCCAATGGTCTTCCCCCGAGTCGCGTTCAAGCAAGCCGTCCCTTCATTCATGGTTTGAGCATCGGCTGGATCCGCTCCAGATTCGCCTGCAGTATTCCATAGCGCTTCTTGCTGCTCTCGCAAAGCATGACGTAGATGCCATCCAGCAGGTGCTGCAATGCGGAGTGGTAGAGCAGGGGTTCGATATGCGGGCGATCGTCGTGCGCGGAGACCAGCAGAGCCAGATCGGCGTGCGCGCGCAGGGCGTTGGAAGTATGCCGGGTCACCGTGATGACCTTGCCCTTGGCCTTACGGAACTGTTGGCAGATCTGCGAAAGCGTGGTCTGTTTGCCATCCTCGCAGAACACCAGCAGCGCATCGCCGGCGCTGGCCGCCGAAACGCTGGCGATCATGTGCGCGGTATCGAAGTTGTGCACGGTGAGGATGCCCAGCAGCGAAAGCCTCCAGGCGAACGCCCGCGCATGGATGTCGTCCTCACCCAGGCCGATGATGAAGACCTTTCCCGCATTACCCAGCGCATCGGCGACCGCGCGCACCGCTTCGGGTGGGTTGATCAGGCGCGTTTCTTCCTCGGCCTCGGATTTGCGGCGCCACAATTGGCTGCCGCTGGCGCCGTTGGCATCCTGAGTGGCTGCGGCGGCCACCACGGCATCGTCTCCGTTGTCGGCGCGCGCGACCGCTTCGCCGATCGAATACTTGAGGTCCGGATAGCCCTTGAAGCCCAGCTTCTGGCTGAACTTGACCACGCTGGACTGGCTGATGCGCAGCGCCGTGGCCAGCTGCTGGGAGGAATAGTCGCGAAGCAGCTGCGCGTTCTCCAGGATGAAGTCGGCGATGCGGCGTTCGATCGCCGACATCTGGTCGCGCTCGGAGCGGATTTTCACCAGTGGCGACATGGCGGAGTTACTCGATGAGTTCAAGGCCGCGGATCTCGCGGATGCCCAGGCCGGGCGCATCGGTTATCGTGATTTCGGACTCGTTGAAGATCACGCCGCCCTCCACCGGATTGAACAGGCAAAGGGAAGGTCCGTCCAGATCGACCTTGGTGATGATGTCGGCCTTGGCCACGGCCACGTGTACCGCGGCAGCGACGCTGATGCTGGTTTCCAGCATGCAGCCGATCATGCACTCGATACCGTGCATGGCGGCGATGTCGGCGATGCGGATGGCGTTGGAGATGCCGCCGGTCTTCATGAGTTTGATGTTGATGATGTCCGCTGCGCGCATGCGGATGAGCTCCACCACTTCCATGGGGCCGAATACGCTTTCGTCGGCCATGATCGGCGTATGCACGCGTTCGGTCACGTAGCGCATGCCTTCCAGGTCGTGCGCCTTCACCGGTTGTTCGACCAGCTCCAGCCTCACGCCGGCGTCTTCCAGCGTCTGCAGGGCATAGACGGCCTGTTTGGCGGTCCAGCCCTGGTTGGCGTCCAGGCGCAGCAGGGCGCGGTCTTCCACTGCGGCGTAGATCGCCTTGACCCGTTCGATATCCACGCCGATATCTTTGCCGACCTTGATCTTCAGCGACTCGAAGCCCCGATCCACCGCAGCGATGGAATCGGCCACCATCTTGTCGATGTAGTCCACGCTGATGGTGATGTCGGTGGTGATGACCGGGTCGCCGCCGCCCAGCAATTTGTACAGCGGTGCGCCGTACAGCTGGCCGAACAGGTCATAGATGGCTATCTCCACCGCCGCCTTGGCGCTGGAATTCTTCTCCATCGCGTTCTGGATCAACTGGGTCAGGCGGTTGAGGTTGGCGATTTCCTCGCCGATCAGGCGCGGAGAAATGTAATGGCGGATGGCATCGACGATGGAACCATGCGTGTCCCCGGTGATCACCGCGGTGGCCGGAGCTTCGCCGTAACCGATGTGGCCGGTGTCGGTATGCACCATGATCACGATGTCCTCCACGCGGTCCACCGTGCGCAGGGCTGTCTTGAACGGCGTCTTCAGGGGAACCCGCAGCATGCCGAATTTGATGTCAGTTATTTTCATGGTCGGTTCTTGTGCTCTGTGCCGATTCTAGGGGCTGTCTCAGGGGCGGATGCGGACGATGCTAGTGATGCGGTCGACATAAGTTGTCTTTTCGTTGAACCTCAACGGCAGCAGCGGGGTGACCGAAACGGCGTTGAGGTGCATGGAGCGCATGTTCCCCTCCGCGTCCAGGAAAGAGCCGCCATTGGTGTCGTGGATCACGTAGGGCGCGCCGTCGATCCGTCCGATCATCATCATCACGTGGCCGGGGATATAGATCAGATCGCCGACCTGCAACTGATCGACCGCCGCCCTGCGCGGGCCAGGCCCGTCGTCTTTGCTGAAGGTCGTATGGTCGAATGCCGGACTGATGCTCTGGTCGCTGGTGTTGCGCGGCAGCTCCACGCCCATGCTGCGGTAGACCTCGGAGACGAATCCGCTGCAGTCGCGGCCATTGTAGGAATGGCCCCAGCCATAGCGTTCTCCCAGGAATTTGAATGCCTGCCGGATCAGGTTGGCGCGTGTAAGCGGCAAATAAGTGGCGGCCGTGTCCTGATTCTTCTGCAGCAGCGCAGGCGCGAACGCCAGCGTTCCCTGCGCGTCGCGGATCGGCAGTTCGACCACCCAGGAAGTGTAGGAATGCTGGCCATTGACCAGTGCGTCGGAGGCGACGCCGGCCAGAGGCACCCGTACCCCCATATCAAGTTGCAACTCCGAAAGCTGCCGCTGCTCGCGGGTGAATACGGTGGAAACCTTGGCGCCTGTGACGATACGGTAAGGCGCCTTCTGCAGATGCCCGAACACTGCCGACCTGGTACCCGTCGCAATATCCTCGGCCAGCACCCACGCCTTGTAGTTGGGGCTCTCCCCCCACAGCCATCGACCGTCGCGGCTGCGATGGGCGATGGCCACCGGCGTGCCGGGGAACAGCGCGCTTTCCTGGAAGCGGTCGATATCGGTATCGCCCTGCGAGCTGAAGACGCGCAGGTCGGTCGGGAATTTGCGCAATGCCGTTCGCTTCACCGCCAGCCCGTACTGCGTGGGCACCGTCGCCGGAACCGCATCCAGATCCAGCGACTGCTCCAACTGCCGCAAGGTGTCGGCGGGTACGGGATTGCCTTGCACATCGTACAAAGGCTCATCGGGTAGGGCGGAGAGTCCGTTGATCGAGTCGATGATCGCTTGCCTGGGCAGCGTCTCGGGCAACGCGGCCAGGTCATTCATCGAATCGTCGAGGCGGATCAGCTTTTCGTTCTGCGCGGCAATGGCCTGCACACTCATGATCACGCGGTCCGGTTGCTTGAGTTTGTCCACCCAGAAATCCGGCGAAAGCTGCGCCTCGGACATACCGACTACTCCATGCGGCGGAACGGTTCCCGGAGCCGATGGAGGAAGTTCGCGCGCATGCGCCGGCAGCAGGAGCGCGCAGTACAGGAGCAGCGCGGTGGCGAGAGTCGTAGGAAGGGTTCGCATGGTTTCACCTTCAGGCTGAAGCCAAGTGGGAAAGAGCCATCGCCATCAGCCCGCCCGAAGCGATGCTGGGGACATGACCGGGAATGGAAGGTGCCGGTGCCGGAAATGCCGGCGGCCGGCAGCAAGTTCGCCAGCGTGAGCCAAAGCGATGCGGATCATTGCTTCCCCTTCCAAGCCAGTACCGGCCGACGGTCGGCGCGATGTGGAATACCTGATTCTTATAGCACATTCTCGAAGAATAAATTATTGACGCGAGGGAATCCGCATGTTAGACAGTCATCTTGCCGTCACATATCTTCAGAGGCGTCGCGACCCGATATGGCCCCGTTGTCCCTCAGTGCATTGGTCGAACGGCCCCGCTGGAGTGGCGTCGCTGCGGCTCTGGTGTTGGCGATGCTGCTGGCCGGACCGGCTAGGGCGCAAGACGCCGATGCAAGCCTGGCGGAAGTGATCACGCTGGTGGACGCAGGTCGATTCGCCGATGCCGAATCGGCGATTACCAAGGGCCTGGCCGCGGGCAATCTTTCTGCCGAAGGCCAGTCGGCGCTCCAGTTCCAGCGCGAACGCATGCGCAGGATCCTGCTGGACTTCACGCTCGACCCGCAGACCGCCAAGGCGAAGGTGCGCGAAAAAGTGCCGGATCTGAGCGACGAAGAGTTCGCCCGCTGGGATGCCGCCGGGTTGATCGAGCGCCAGGTGATCGACGGCCGCACGCTTTACTTCAATCGCGCGCCCTCCAATCTTTTCCGTATCAGCGCGGAGGCGAGGGCGCGGCGAAAAGAGCAGGCGCCTTTCGTCGACGGGCCGATGGAATCGGCCAACGCGCATCATCGCCAAGTGCGGGATGCGGCGCTGGGCAAGGCTGATGCCGATGCCGGCACGCGCCGGATCCGCGTCACCCAGTCGCTGACCGTCGATGCCGATGCGGTGCCTGCGGGCGAAACGGTGCGCGCCTGGATTCCGTATCCGCGCGCGATTCCAGGGCAGCAGGAGAACCTCCGTTTCATCGAAAGCGCACCGGCTGCGCATCGCGTCGCCCCGGAATCGGCGCTGCAGCGCACGGTGTATCTGGAGAAACCGGCGAAGGCAGGTTCGCCCACCGCTTTCTCCATCACCTATGAATTGACCATCCGCGGCCAATACCACGCCATCGATCCCGAGCGGGTGGTGCCTGCGCCGCTGACTGCAGAACTGGCGCCTTTCGTAGCCGAGCGTTCTCCGCATGTGGTGTTTACCCCTGCGATCCGCGAGTTCTCACGCAAAGTGGTCGGCGACGAAAAGAATCCTTACCGCATCGCGCAGAAGCTTTATGCGGCCGTGGACAAGATTCCCTGGGCCGGTGCGCGTGAATATTCCACGCTCACCAACATCAGCGATTACGCGCTGCATGCAGGCCACGCCGATTGCGGGCAGCAGACGCTGTTGCTGATCACGCTGTTGCGTCTCAACGGCATTCCGGCGCGCTGGCAGTCCGGCATGGTTTATTCCGATGGCGACTACGACAACCTGCACGATTGGGGCGCTCTTTACCTGGCGCCTTACGGCTGGGTGCCGATGGATGTCACCACCGGCCGTTTGAACGATGCGGATCCGCAGATCGCGGACTTTTATCTGGGCGGACAGGACGCCTACCGCATTGCGTTCAACGACGATTATTCGCGCGAACTGGTTCCGGCCAAGCAGCATTTCCGGTCGGAGACGGTGGATCTGCAGCGCGGGGAAGCGGAATGGAGAGGCGGCAATCTCTATTTCGATCAATGGGATTACGGATTCGAATGGAAAATGCTGCCGTTGAAGAGCAGCGCCGAATAGCGGGGCGGGAACCCACCAACCAACTCAGCAGGAGAGATCGGGGATGAACGGTAGAATTTTTCGCAAGGCCACGCTTTGTATCGCACTCGGAGCATGCATGGCGTCCATGGTGCCGGCCACGGCATGGGCGCAGAACGTCGCCGGTTCGGTGATGGGGCGCGCCAGTGCCGGTGATGAGATAGTCATCACCAATACGGAAACAGGCCTCACCCGCAGCGTCACGGCGGACAGCAGCGGCAATTACCGTCTCGCCCAATTACCGGTGGGAAATTACTCGCTGCAGACCAATCGGGATGGAAAGGCAATCGGTCAACCAGTACAGGTTGCCGTCACCCTGGGCAATGCCACCACCGTCAACATCGGTGGCGATGGTGCGGTCAACATGGCTGCGGTCCAAGTGATCGGCTCGCGCATTGTCACCCCGGTGGACGTCAGCTCGACCGAGTCAGCTTTGAATATCACCGCCGAGGAACTGCGCCGGCTACCGGTCGACCGCAACGTTTCTTCCGTAGCGCTGATGGCGCCGGGCGTGAGCAAAGGCGAGTCTTCCTTCGGCGGAATTTCGTTCGGCGGTTCGTCGGTGGCGGAAAACGCGACCTATATCAATGGGCTCAACGTCACCGATTTCTACAACCGGAATGGCTTCTCCGAAGCGCCCTTTGGTTTTTATAGGGAATTCCAGGTGAAGACCGGCGGCTATTCCGTCGAATTCGGCCGTACCACGGGCGGCGTTATCAATGCGTTGGCCCGCTCCGGCGGAAACGAGTTCGAATCCGGCGCGGAGCTGACTTTCGAGCCACGGGCATGGCAGTCGGAAGCGAAGGATCATTATTTCAATGGCGAACGCTATCTGACCAACAGCCGCGATAACTACAGCTCGACCAAGCTGGATGTCTGGGCCTCGGGTCCCCTGATCAAGGACAGGCTGTTCTTCTTCGCCATGTACGAGGCGCGGGCCTTCGATCCATGGAACACAAACGACGAAGGCACAACGCTGACCAAGAACCATTCCGGAAACGGGTTCTGGGGCGGCACCATCGACTGGTACGTCACCGACAGCAACATCCTCAGCCTGATGGCGTTCTCGAACAAGAACGAAGCTGTCGGCGACGTATACGGCTACGACTTCGACCTCTCCCAGGTCGGCACCAAGAGGAACGAGATCTACAGCGACACCGGCGGCGACAACTGGGCATTGACCTGGACTTCCAATTTCACCGACAACCTGTCGATGAAATTGATGTACGGCGAGAACAAGCGCTCCGCCTTCACCCGCTCGTTGCTGGACCTGGAGTGCAACCGCGTGGTCAGGGCGAGCGGTGCTCCCGCCGCGCCCTCGGTTCCCCTGGGCTGCAGCACCAATTCCACGGTGTTCTCGCGCGACGACACGCGCGAGCAGGCCCGTGCCGATTTCGAATGGTCGCTTGGAGACCATCTGTTGCGCTTCGGATTTGACCACGAGATCAACACTTCGGACCACATCCAGTACTACGCCGGCCCCGGCGCCATTTTCTACAATGTGTATCCCGGCAGCGCCGGAAGCTCGATCCCCAATCCGCCCGGCGGTGTGGTCCCGGCTGGATACTCGGGCTACGTGCGCGCGCGCAGGAACGAGATATTCGGAACTTTCGAGAGCACCAATTCTGCCTGGTACCTAGAGGACAACTGGTCAGTAACCGACAACCTGGTGCTCAATCTCGGCCTGCGCAACGAGGCATTCGACAACAAGGATGGGGAAGGAAACACCTATATTGAGATGGACAAAATGTGGGCGCCGCGGCTTGGCTTCTCCCTGGACGTGAAAGGCGACGGAACCACCAAGGTGTTCGGCAACATCGGCCGCTATTTCCTGCCGGTTGCCAATGTCATCAATATCAAGCAGGCAGGTGCGCTGCTGGATGAACGCACGTACTACGCGTTCGATGGCTGGGAGATCCGCGAACTCAACGGAAACCAGTATGCGGTTCCGCGTCTGGGGCCGCAGATCGGAACCGTGGATGTTTCGCAGGGCGACGGCACGGTTGGAGACCTGCGGTCCGAAGTGGACCGGGACATGGATCCGGTCTACCAGGACGAATTGATTCTTGGTTTCCAGACCATGATCAACGACAAATGGTCATGGGGCGTCCGCGGTATATACCGTCGTTTGAAGAACGCAATCGATGATATGGAAATTAGCGCTACCGGTCAGTGCGGTCCCGATGGTTATGTGGGATGGGTCATGGCCAACCCTGGAGAAAATGTCACGGTGTGGGGCGATACCGACTGCGATGGCAGTGCCGATGGCTGGGTAACGGTAGACACTTCCAAGGAAGGCTGGGCGATGTACGACGAGAACGATAATTACCTGGGCCAACGTGGTTGGGAAAAGCCCAAGCGTACCTACAAGGCACTGGAGTTCCAGATAGACCGCGCATGGGACGACAAGTGGGAGTTCAACGCCTCTTACACGTTGTCCTGGAGTGAGGGAAATGCCGAGGGCCCCGTCAATTCGGACACCAATTTCGGCGATACCGGCCGTACCGAAAACTTCGACGATCCGTGGGTTAATCTCAATGGTGAGGGTCCCTTGGCCAACGATCACCGGCATCAGCTGAAGCTGCGGGGATCCTATGCCCTCAACGAGAGCTGGCAGGTTGCAGGCACGCTCGACGCGCGCTCGGGCGGGCCGATCACTGGTTTCGGTACAGGCAACCCTTACGACGTGACCCGATACCACAGCTACTACATCTGCGTAGCCAACTGCGATGCGGCGGACATCACCCAGCAAGTCTATGAACTGTCCCCACGGGGCGGCTACGGACGCATGCCGTGGACGTTCGACCTCGGCGCCAGCGTGACCTACTTGAAATCGTTCGGCGCCGCGGATCTCAGCGTCAAATTTGCGATCTACAACCTGCTCGACCATCAGCGCACGACCCGGGTGGACCAGGAACTCCAGCCCAGTGTCGGCATGAACGAAGACGACCCGACCGTTCCCCAGTTGAATGAGTTCTTCGGGCAAGGTTATGGCTTCCAGTCGCCGCGCTACGCACAGCTCATCGTTTCGGTGAACTTCTGAGCGTAGTGGAGAGAGCTCGTTTGCGCCCGCCCGCCGGTCAGGCGGGCGCGAACGCATGGAGTGTATTGCGGGCTTCGTGGAAAAGTGCCTTGATGGCAAGGACGTGCCCGGGCTAGAGATTCCGGCTGGACAATGAGGCGTTGTGGCGACCGGAGACCGATGCATATGAATCTTGTAGGCGCTCAGACCGAACTCTCCCAGGAGGTTTTCGAGCCTCCGGCCGTACGGCTTTTCGATGGTGTGGATCTGGCAGCGCTGGGTGCGGCTTTGCCGACGCCATTCCATGCCTATTCCGCCAATGCGATACGGCAGCGCATTGCGGGGTTGCAGGCGGCGCTTGATGGTTCGAACGCCACAATCTGCTTCGCAGTGAAGGCAAACCCGAACCTCGCTGTTCTGCAGATCATGGCGCAAAGCGGCCTCGGCGCCGATATCGTGTCGTCGGGCGAACTCCGCCGCAGCCTTAGGGCCGGTATTCACGCCAAGCGCATCGTGTTTTCCGGGGTCGGCAAGACCGAAGCCGAAATGGGCGAAGCGATCGATGTGGGCGTGGGGCGCTTCAATGTGGAATCGTCGGAGGAACTGGAAGCCTTACAGCGTGTAGCGCAGATGCGGAATGCGACGGTGTTCGCTTCGGTCCGCATCAATCCAGATGTCGATGCAGGTACCCACGACAAAATATCTACCGGAAAATCGGATAACAAATTCGGCGTCAGCATCGCCGAGGCCCGGCGATGGTTCGCTGCAGACAGTGGCGCAGGAAACGTCCGGCTGGATGGCCTGCATGTGCATATCGGCTCGCAGATCCTGGAGCTGGAGCCTTTCCGCCAGGCCTTGCGTCATGTGTCCATGTTCTGGCGCGAACTGGTGCAAGCCGGGCACGCGATCAACAGCATCGACGTGGGCGGCGGACTCGGCGTGGTTTATCGTGGGGACCGGGATAGGCCAGTGGATGTGGTGGGCTACGTGCGCACCATCCGCGAAGCGCTGGCTGGGTTCGAGGGGCGTATCGTGCTGGAGCCCGGTCGCTATCTGGTGGCCGAGGCGGGAATACTTCTGACGCGCGTAGTCCGTACCAAACAGGGTGAGTCCCGCAATTTCCTCATCGTCGATGCTGCCATGAACGACCTGCTTCGGCCCAGTCTGTATGATGCGTGGCATGACATCGAGCTGATCGCCGGAGATTTCGATCGGGACGGCCTGCGCGCCGACACCGTCTACGACATCGTCGGTCCGGTCTGCGAAACCAGCGATACTTTCGCAATCGGACGCCAGTTGCCGCGGTGCCGCGCCGGTGACCTGCTGGCCATCCGTTGCACGGGCGCCTACGGAGCATCGATGTCGTCCACCTACAATTCGCGGCCACTGGCTGCCGAAGTACTGGTCGACGACGGCTGCTACGCGGTGGTCCGCCGCAGACAGTCGTTCGAAGAAATGATCGCGGGAGAACAGGCGGCGGCTTCGTGGAGAACCGCATGAAGCCGGAACAGGACCGTCCGAGTGCGTGCAGTATGGCGCTTGCTACCTGCCTGTTCGTAGCCGGCTTGCCCGCGTCCTGTCCGGCGATTGCCGGCGACGCGCCAACGGCGATTCCTTCCCAGGCACGGACGAGCCAGGCAGAGCTAGATGCAGTCCTGGATGAAACCGTCGCCCGTTACCATCTTCCCGGAATCGCTGTCGGCGTGATCGAAGACGGCAAGGTTGTCTATTTTGGAGCACGCGGCGAGATAGCTAGCGGTTCCGGCCAACCCATCACTTCCAGAACCCTGTTCAAAATCGCCTCCAACAGCAAGGCGATGACCGCCAGCGTGCTCGCCCGGCTGGTCGATGCCGGCAAGCTGCGCTGGGAAGATCCGGTCATCAAGTACTTGCCGTCTTTCCGCATGCACGATCCATGGGTCACCCAGAACATGCAGGTCAAGGACCTGCTGGTGCACAACAGCGGCTTACCCGAGGGTGGCGGCGATCTGATGCTGTGGCCGGAACCGAATCGTTTCACCCGCGCCGACATCATCGCCGGTCTGGCGCATATCAAACCCGCCTACAGCTTTCGCTCCGGTTATGCCTACGACAACCTGCTGTACGTGGTGGCGGGCGAAGTCGCCGCAGTCGCGGGCGGCGCCTCCTACGAGGAGCTGGTTCAACGGGAACTGTTCCAGCCGCTGGGATTGTCGCGCTGCCGGGCGGGCGCATGGCGGCCCGATGAGGTGGGCGATGTCGCCCAGCCCCACAACCGCATCGATGGCCGCAACGTGGTGGTCAAGGCGGACGGCGCCACCGTGACCCCGCTGGTTATGGCTGCGGCCGGCGGTATCCGCTGCAGTCTGGACGATATGCTGGTGTGGGCGAAGAACTGGCTGGCGCCGGACGCCGCGCAGCAAGCCTGGCTGTCGACCGAGCAGCGGCAGGCTGCCTGGGTTCCACGCACGCCCATGCCCATTTCCGCACGCCGCCAGGCCTGGGACGGCACGCGTCTGCTCGCTTACGGTTACGGGTGGCGCATCGCCGATGTCGATGGCGCGTACACCGTTTCGCATACCGGCACTCTGTCGGGCATGTATTCGGTCATGACCCTGTTGCCGGACCGCAGATCGGGCTTCGTGGTGTTGATCAACGGCGAAGCGGAAGCGGCGCGCACGGTGTTGAACGAGGTGTTGCTGAAACGCTTCACCAAGCCGGAAGATGATCGGGGAGTGGCTTATTACGCCGATGAGCTCGCGCGCGAATCCGAATCGAAACGACCCGAGGAACAATCATCCGCCATCGAGCGTACGGCACCTTCGTCGGAACAATTCGTGCAGTGGTTCGGCGTCTATCGCGATCCCTGGTTCGGCGAGGCACGTGTCTGTCCCGAAGGCGGGCAGGTGCGCTTCGTTTCGGCCAAGTCACCGATGCTCTCCGGCCGCATCATGCGCAGCGGCACCCGGTATCTGGTTGACTGGGACCACGATAGCGTGGATGCGGAAGCCTGGCTGGATTTCCACAAGGGCGACTCAGCCCAACCGGCACGGCTGACCCTGGCCAAAGTCGATCCAGACGCGGATTTCAGCTACGACTATGAAGACCTGGCCTTCGAACGGATACGCGGCTGTGAGTGAGCGGCGGCAATGCTCGCTCCGAAAGGGCGCCTTGTTCGCGTGGATCGTATTGGCATGCGCAGGTTGCGCGTCCGCTCCAGTCTCGGCGCCTGAAGTATCCGGTGCGCGTACGTTCGCCGAAACCGGTCTGGTCGATATCCGCACTCTGGTACCCGACATCTCCCAGCAGATCCGTTACGCCGGATCGGAAAACTTCGTAGGGGTGCCAGTGGAAGGGTATGGCGCAGCCCGCTGCTACCTGCTCGAGCCGGCAGCGCAGGCTCTGCAGCGCGTCGAACAGTCCTTGCGGCAGCATGGATTCCGTCTGCGGGTATTCGACTGCTACCGGCCGGCGCGCGCGGTTCGCCATTTCGTGCGTTGGGCTGCCGACTTGCAGGACCAGCGCACCAAGCCGCGTTACTACCCGAACCTGGACAAGACCAAGCTGCTGGGCGATTACATTGCGCCGGTCTCGGGCCACAGCCGCGGGGCTACCCTGGACCTCACCTTGCTGGATTGTCGCGGACCGGACGGTCAATGCGTTCCGTTGGACATGGGGACGGAGTTCGATTTCTTCGATACCCGCGCCAATACCGATTCGCCGCAGGTTACCCCGGCGCAGCGCGACAATCGCCAGCGTCTGCTGCGGGCCATGGCGCAGGAAGGTTTCAGGAATTATCCGCAAGAGTGGTGGCACTACACGCTTGCCTCCCACGATTCCCAGCTGCTCTACGACATTCCCATCGAATAGCCTGCCTTGCCGGTCGGCGCGGAATTCCCTCCATGCGTCTCGTTCTCCTGCTCCTGCTTATGACTCCTGTTTCCGCCATTGCCGAGAACGAATTCCCCGCCCATGCGGTGGACAGGATGATGGAGAGGTACGCGGGCGACGCGCCTGGCGCTTCGGTGCTGGTGTTGCGCGACGGTGCGCCGCTGTTGCGCAAGGCTTATGGTCTGGCGGACAGGGAACAGCGCATCGCAGCGACGCCTGCCACCAACTATCGGCTGGCTTCAGTCACCAAACAGTTCACCGCCGCAGCGATCATGCTGCTGGTGGAAGACGGACAGCTGACCCTGGACGACAGCGCCCGGCGCTGGTTGCCATCGTTGCCGGCTATGGCCGACTCCATCACTCTGCGGCATCTGCTGACCCATAGCTCAGGCCTGATCGACTACGAGGACGTCATGCCGGCCGATTTCACCGGGCAGCTGCACGACGCCGATGTCCTGCGCCTGCTGGAAACGCAGGACAAAACGTATTTCGCGCCCGGCACCGCGTATCGCTACAACAACAGCGGCTACGCGCTATTGGCGCTGATCGTGGAACGTGCCTCAGGGAAGTCGTTCGCCGACTTCCTGCGGTCGCGCATCTTCGAGCCGCTGGGGATGGCGCACACGCTGGCCTTCGTGGAGGGAGGCCCGGCCATCGCGGATCGCGCCTACGGCTATAGCGAATCGGCGGGCGGCTGGATTCGCACCGATCAAAGTACGACCAGTGCGGTGCTGGGCGATGGCGGCATCTATTCCTCCATCGACGACCTGGCCAAATGGGACGCGGCGCTGTACGACGATCGCCTGCTGAGCGATGAGTCGCGCAAGCTGATGTTCACGCCGCACGTGGTTACGGATGAACCCGATATTCGCTATGGTTTCGGTTGGCGCATCACCGGCGAGACGTTATGGCATTCTGGCGAAAGCATCGGTTTCCGCAATGTGATCGTGCGTTATCCGCAGCGGCGCTTGACCGTGATCGTACTCACCAACCGGGACGATCCGGAACCCTATGCGATGGCGAAAGCGATCGCCGAGTTGGCGATAGGGCAGGGGCTTTGAACGTGGCTGGTAAGGACTCGGGGCCGATCATGCGGCGCTTGCCGCTGAGAATCGGAGCGGCTGTGCAGGCAATCTTGCTGGTAGCGTTGTTTGCGGGCTGCGCGCATGCGCCGTCGCGCAATCCGCTCGCACGCTGGGTGCCATCGCCCAACCACAATGCGCGCGAAGCCACGTTGATCGTCATTCATGCCACGACGCAGGATTCGGTGGAGCAAAGCCTGCACACGCTGCGCACCCGCAACAGTGGCGGCCCGGTGAGTTCGCACTATCTGGTCGGTCGCAACGGCGATCTGTACCAACTGGTCGCAGAGGATAGGCGCGCATGGCATGCCGGTCCCGGCAGCTGGGGCACGATCAGCGATGTCAATTCCGCTTCGATAGGCATCGAGCTGGACAACGACGGCAGCGAACCGTTTTCGGACGCTCAGATCGACAAGCTGCTGGTGCTGCTCGAGGATCTGTGTAAACGCCTGGACATTCCTCGTTATCAGGTCATCGCCCATGCCGACATGGCGCCGACCCGCAAGAGCGACCCAGGGGTGCTGTTTCCCTGGGCACGGCTCGCTCAGGCAGGATTCGGGCGTTGGCCGGCGGCACCGTTGGTCGATCCGCCCGCGAATTTCGATCCCAGGTCCGCGTTGAGGATCATCGGTTACTCAACGGACGACTATGCTGCGGCGATCCGCGCTTTCCGTTTGCATTACCGGGGAATCGACACCGATGCTACCGAGCTGGGAATCGAAGATCTGCGCGTCCTGTATGCGCTCGTGAGTATTCCCGAGTAGCGGGCAATTCGGAAAATGTCGATGTAGGGCGGGCATTGCCCGCCGCCGTATCAAGTACGGGGCAGGCTCTACCAAGCCGACAGCTTGCTGCTTGCTTATTCGATCTGCTGGGGGAGCACCACCAGCTTGCCGATCGCCTTGCGTGCGAGCAGTGCGTCCAGTGCATGCGACGCTTGCGAAAGCGGGTAGCGCTTGGAGATCAGTGGATGGATTTTCCGTTCGCGCAGCCAGGCGAATAACAAGCCCATGTTTTCCGCATTCAAAGCAGGTTCGCGGCGCACGAATTCGCCCCAGAACACGCCGACCAGCGAACTGCCTTTCAACAATAAAAGGTTCGCGGGTATTTTGGGAATGTCTCCAGCCGCGAAACCGACCACGAGATAGCGCCCACGCCAGCCGACGCTGCGCAGCGCAGGCTCGGCCAAATCGCCCCCCACCGGGTCGTAGACCACATCCACGCCGCGTCCGCCAGTCAGCGCCTTGATGCATTCCCGCAGGTCTTCGCTGGCGTAGTCGATGGTTTCGTCGGCGCCCAGTGCGCGTGCGGCTGCCAATTTATCCACGGAGGACGCAGCGGCGATGACGCGCATGCCCAGTAGTTTTCCGATTTCCACCGCCGCCAGACCCACGCCCCCGCCGGCTCCCAGCACCAGCAACGTCTCGCCGGCTTGCGCCTGCGCACGGTCCTTCAATGCGTGCAGCGACGTGCCGTAGGTCAGGACGAAACTGCCGGCAAGTTCCAGATCCTCGTCGCTTATTTCACCGGGCAGTGGAACGATATTGCTCGCATCCACCAGCACTTCCTGCGCGTAGGCGCCGAACAGGGTGATGCCGACCACTTTGTTTCCCACTGCAAGCCGCTTCACTTCGCTGCCGACGGCGATGATCTCGCCGGACAGTTCGCCGCCTGGCGAGAACGGCAGTTCGGGCCTGAACTGGTATTTGCCGGCAACGATCAACGCATCGGGGAAATTCACCGCCGCCACCCGCGTGCGCACCAGCACCTGCGCAGGGCCGGGAATCGGCGAGGGCAGGTCGCGCAACTGCAGCGAGGAGGGCGGCCCCCAATTTTCGCAGACGATGGCTTTCATGCGGTTCCTTTTGTCTGTCAAAGAGGCCAGCGCTCAGCTTTCCGCGCGGATCGCATGCTTGGCCAACTCCAGCCGCGCGATGGTGCCGCGATGCACTTCGTCGGGGCCATCGGCGATGCGCAGCGTGCGGATGCCCGCATACAGGCCCGCCAACGGGAAATCCTCGGTCACCCCGGCGCCGCCATGGGCCTGGATGGCCCAGTCCAGGATCTGGCACGCCATGGTGGGAGCGACCACCTTGATCATCGCGATCTCCGCGCGCGCCACCTTGTTGCCCACCGTGTCCATCATGTAGGCCGCCTTCAGCGTGAGCAGACGCGCCTGTTCGATCATGCAGCGCGCTTCGGCGATGCGTTCATGCCAGACGGAATGGTCGGCGATGCGTTTGCCGAAGACCACGCGCGACTGCACGCGCTTGCATAGCAGCTCAAGCGCGCGCTCGGCCACGCCTATGGTGCGCATGCAATGGTGGATGCGGCCCGGGCCCAGGCGCCCTTGTGCGATTTCGAAGCCACGGCCTTCGCCCAGCAGCAGATTGGCGACCGGCACGCGGACCTCGCGCAGTTCTATCTCCATATGGCCATGCGGCGCGTCGTCGTAGCCGAACACCGGCAGCGGACGGATCACTTCGACCCCCGGCGTGCCGGCCGGCACCAGCACCATCGATTGCTGCTGATGGTTGGGCGCGGCCGGATCGGTCTTGCCCATGACGATGTAGAGCGCGCAACGCGGATCGCCGGCGCCGGAGGCGAACCACTTGCGTCCGTCGATCACATACTCGTCGCCGTCGCGGCGGATGGAGCACTGGATGTTGGTGGCGTCGGAAGAAGCCACCGCCGGCTCGGTCATCAGGAATGCAGAGCGGATGTCGCCCGCCAGCAACGGCTCCAGCCAGCGGTCCTTCTGCTCGTCGCTGCCGTAGCGCTCCAGTGTTTCCATGTTGCCGGTATCGGGCGCCGAGCAGTTGAACACTTCGGAAGCCCAGGACACGCGCCCCATGATTTCGCAGAGCGGTGCGTATTCCAGGTTGGACAATCCCTGCGGCGCGCGCGTGGACTGCGGAAGGAACAGGTTCCACAAGCCGCGCTCGCGCGCCAGCGGCTTCAGTTCTTCGATGATCGGCACCGGCACCCACGCGTTGCCGGCGGCGCGGTTGCGCCGGGTCTGCTCCTGGTACACCGCTTCATTGGGGTAGATGGCAGCATCGAAGAAGCGCATCAGCTCGGTGCGCAGTGCTTCGACCTTGGGGCTGTAACTGAAATCCATGGGGCCTCCAATGTGCGACTTAAGTTCCATGTAGTGGAACTATATTTTATGTATCTTGCCGCATCCTAAGAGCAGGGATGGATATCTAGCAAGCGGCCTATTTTCGACTTGTCGAAGCAACAATGGCTAAGTACGATGAATCATCCGCAAGACATCAGTTCCACTGAATGGAACTCTGAGAATCCATCGATGCCCAAGCTGCATGTGCTCTTCAAGAAGGAGGATCTGGACCAGAGCCGTCTTCAGGGCAAGGTGGTGATCGTGCTGGATGTGCTGTTCGCCACTTCCACCATCGTGCACGCCTTCGCCCAGGGCATCGATCGCATCTGGCCCGCACGCGATGCCGATGATGCTTTGCGCATTGCCGCCGGTTTGCAGGCGCCGCTGCTGGCGGGCGAGTACCTGGCCGAAGGGCTGCCCGGTTTTGGGCCGGCCACGCCCTTGGCACTGGCCGGTACCGGCCTTCATGGCGCCACGCTGGTCTATGCCACGACCAACGGCACGGTGGCCTTGAGCAATGCGGCCGGCGCCGCCCACGTTTACGTCGGCGCCTTGTCCAATGGGGCTGCGTTGGCCGCTTATGTCGCCGGCAGACACCCGCAAGCGCAGGTGCTGCTGCTGTGCGCGGGCTCGGTCGACAGTTTCAATCTGGAAGACTTCTATGGTGCCGGGCATATCGCCTCGCACTTCGAGCGTATAGGCGGTTACGCGCTGACCGATGCGGCGCTCGCCGCAGTGCTGCTGTGCCGCCACAGCGATGCCTTGGCCACGCTGCGTGCCTCGCGGGTGGGGCGGATCATGCAGGCGCATGGTTTGCAGCACGAAGTGGATTGCGCCGCACGATTCGACGCGCACGACATCGTCCCGGAACTCAGCGACGGCTACCTGCGGTTGGTGGCGGCATGAACATTCCTGCCCTGCGCTTCATGGTCGCTTTCCGCAACGAGCCTCGCACGCTTCGTTGCCAACCTTCATTGCTCTCAGGAACCGGATATGTCAATCAAGTATGAAATCCGCGATGGCGTCGCGATCCTTACTCTGGACAACCCGCCGGTCAACGGTTTGGGCTTGGGCACGCGTCGGGGCCTGGTCGAATCGCTGGAGCTGGCGCTGGACGATGCTTCGGTAAAAGCCATCATGGTGACCGGCGGCGCACGTGCGTTCTCCGGCGGCGCGGACATCCGCGAGTTCGACAAGCCCGAAGCCGGCATGGAGCCCACGCTACCCACCGTCATCGCTGCCTTCGAGCGCAGCGCCAAGCCGGTTGTGGCGGCCATCGAAGGTCTTGCCCTGGGCGGCGGGCTGGAACTGGCGCTGGGCATGCATCATCGCGTGGCCGACAAGCGTGCGCAGATCGGCCTGCCGGAAGTGAAGCTGGGCCTGTTGCCGGGCGCGGGCGGCACGCAGAGGTTTCCTCGCGCGGTGGGGTTGGAGGCGGCGGTGAACATGATCGTTTCCGGCACGCCGGTCGCAGCCGGCAAGCTTGCGGCAACCAGACTGTTTGATCGCGTAGTGGAAAGCGATGTGCTGCAAACCGCCATCGACATGGCCAACGAAGCCGCCGTCTCGGGCGCGTTGCCGAAGGTGCGCGACTGGAAGATCGAGCATCCCAATGCGGAGGGCTTCCTCGGTTTCGCGCGCACCGCCGTCGCCGCGGCATCGGCGAACTATCCCGCGCCGCTGAAATGCTTGGACGCGATAGAAGCGGCGGTGAAGCAGCCTTTCGACAAGGGCATAGAGGTAGAGCGCGAGGCCTTCGGCGCGCTGATACAGACCACCGAGTCCAAAGCACTGCGCCACGGTTTCTTCGGCGAGCGCGCGGCCGGCAAGATCGCCGATATCGGTCCGGAAGTCGCGCTGCGCGAGGTGAAACGGGTCGGCGTGATCGGTGCGGGAACCATGGGCGGTGGCATCACCATGAATTTTCTCAATGCCGGCATTCCGGTGACGTTGCTGGAAACCAGGCAGGAGGCATTGGATCGCGGCCTGGCCACTATCCGCAAGAACTATGAGAACAGTGCGAAGAAAGGCAAGCTGACCGCCGAACAGGTGGAACAGCGAATGGGCCTGGTCACGCCGACGCTGGACTATGCCGGTCTTGAAGACGCCGACCTGATCATCGAAGCGGTGTTCGAGGAATACGGAGTCAAGCAATCGGTGTTCACCCAGCTCGACGCGGTGGCCAAGCCGGGCGCCATTCTCGCCAGCAACACTTCCACCTTGGATGTGGATCGCATCGCCGCCTTCACCAACCGCCCGCAAGACGTACTGGGCATGCATTTCTTCAGCCCGGCCAACGTGATGAAGCTGCTGGAAGTGGTGCGCGGCAAGGCCACTGCCAAGGACGTGCTCGCCACAGTGATGGCGCTTGCGAAGAAGATCGGCAAGACCGCGGTGGTATCGGGCGTCTGCGACGGCTTCATCGGCAACCGCATGATCGAGCAATACAGCCGCCAGGCTGGCTTCCTGCTGGACGAAGGCGCGTTGCCGCAGCAGGTGGACAAGGCCATGGAGAAATTCGGTTTCGCCATGGGGCCGTTCCGCATGGGCGATTTGGCCGGCAACGACATCGGCTGGGCGATCCGCAAGCGGCGTTACGTGGAAAAGCCGCACATGACTTACTCGAAGACGGCGGACCTGGTGTGCGAATTGGGCCGGTATGGGCAGAAGACCGGCGCCGGCTGGTACGACTACAAGCCGGGCGACCGCACTGCGTATCCGTCGCAGGTGGTCGACGAACTGATAGAGAACAATTCGAAGGACCTGGGAATCGCGCGTCGTGCCGTCAGCGACGAAGAAATCGTCGAGCGCCTGGTCTACGCGCTGGTCAACGAAGGGGCGCACATTCTGGAGGAAGGCATCGCCGCCAAGGCCTCGGACATCGACATCGTCTATCTGGCCGGCTACGGCTTCCCGATCTGGCGCGGCGGCCCGATGTTCTACGCCGACAGCGTCGGCCTCTACAACGTGCTGGCCGCCATGCGGCGCTATGCCAAGGGGCATGAAAGCAAGGCCTGGGAGCCCTCGCTGCTGCTGGTTGCGCTGGCCGAAGCTGGGCAATCGTTCAATCCATGATCGAAACTCCGTCTGACCGGCGCTGATCCGCAACGCATTCCACCGGGACCACACTCGTGAAAGAAGCCGTTATCGTTTCCACCGCACGCACCGGCCTGGCCAAGAGCTGGAAGGGCGCCCTCAACATGACCCACGGCGCGACTCTTGGCGGCCACGTGGTGCAGCACGCAGTCGCCCGCGCCGGGGTCGATCCGGGCGAGGTAGAAGACGTGCTGATGGGATGCGCCAACCCCGAAGGCGCCACCGGCGTCAACATCGCGCGCCAGAGCGCGATCAGGGCCGGTTTGCCGGTCAGCGTTCCCGGCGCCACCGTCAATCGTTTCTGTTCCTCGGGCCTGCAGACCATCGCCATGGCGGCGCAACGCGTGCTCGCGGGCGAAGGCGGTATCCACGTCGCCGGCGGCGTGGAAAGCATTTCCTGCGTGCAGCCGTACATGAACCAGCACATGCTCAGCGAAGGCTGGCTGCTGCAGCACAAGCCGGAGATCTACTGGCCGATGTTGCAGACCGCCGAAACCGTAGCCAGGCGCTACGGCATTTCGCGCGAGCGCCAGGACCGCTACGGCGCCGAAAGCCAGCAGCGCGCCGCGGCCGCGGCGGCAGCCGGCAAGTTCGACGACGAGATCGTGCCGATCACCGTGCTGGCCGGTGTGGCCGACCCCGAAACCCGGCAATTGACGACACGGGAAGTCACCTTGTCCACGGACGAAGGCATCCGCGCCGATACGACCTACGAAGGCGTGGCCAAGATCCGCAGTGCGGTACCCGGCGGCGTGATTTCCGCGGGCAACGCCAGCCAGTTTTCCGATGGCGCCTCCGCTGCGGTGGTGATGGACGCGAAGCTGGCCGAACAGCGCGGCCTGCAAGCGCTCGGTGTCTTTCGCGGCTTCGCCGTCGCCGGCTGCGAACCTGACGAGATGGGTATAGGCCCGGTGTTCGCAGTACCGAAGCTGCTGAAGCGCGCCGGCCTGACAGTGGATGACATCGGTCTGTGGGAATTGAACGAGGCCTTCGCCGTGCAGGTGCTGTACTGCATGGACACGTTGAAGATTCCCCACGAGCGCATCAACGTCAACGGCGGCGCGATAGCGGTGGGCCATCCCTATGGCGTCAGCGGCGCACGTCTGGTTGGCCATGCCTTGATAGAGGGTAGGCGCCGTGGCGTGAAGTACGCCGTGATCACCATGTGCGTGGGCGGCGGGCAGGGTGCGGCCGGCCTGTTCGAGATCGCGTGAGCGGGACCGGCTGATGCGCGTACTCGAAAACCTGGATGCGTTGCCGGCGTGGATAGGCCGGGAAGTGGCCTGCAGCGATTGGCTGGCGGTGGACCAATCGCGCATCCAGCGCTTTGCCGATGCCAGCGGCGACCAGCAATGGATCCACACCGACCCGGAACGTGCGCTGCGCGAATCGCCCTACAAATCGACGATCGCCCACGGCTACCTGACCCTGTCGCTGTTGCCGCATCTGCTGGAAAGCTGCCTGCGCATCGATGGCGTCGGCATGGCGATCAACTATGGCCTGGACCGCGTGCGTTTTCCCGCGCCGCTGCTCGTCGGCCAGCGCGTACGGGCCCGATTGGCGCTGGAGCGCCTGGAATCGGTCGCCGGTGGCCTGCAAGCCCATTGGGCCGCAACCGTCGAGCTGGAGTACGGCGGCAAACCCGCCTGTGTCGCGCAGATGCTGGTGCGTTACTACCCGCTTCCAGCAACCAACTGATTCAACAACGGAGTCCGCATGGATCTCGATTTCAACCTGGAAGAACGCGCGTTCCGCGACGAAGTGCGGCGGTTTCTCGCCGCAGAGTTGCCGGCCGACATCCGCGACCGCATGCGCCGCGACGACAGCAGCCAGATACGCGACGACATCGTGCGCTGGCAGAAGATTCTGCATGCCAAGGGTTGGGGCGCGCCCGCCTGGCCGGTCGAGTTCGGCGGCACGGGTTGGAGCAAGACCCGGCAGTATATTTTCGAGAACGAGTGCGCCCTGGCCGATGCGCCGGCGCAGTTGGCTTTCGGCATCAAGATGGTGGCGCCGGTGATCATGCGCTACGGCAGCGCCGAGCAACAGCAACGCTTCCTGCCGCGCATCCTGGCGGCCGAGGATTGGTGGTGCCAGGGCTATTCGGAAACGGGTTCCGGTTCCGATCTCGCTTCCTTGAAGATGAAGGCCGAGCGCGAGGGCGACGAGTATGTGCTCAACGGCCAGAAAGTCTGGAACACGCTGGGACAGTTCGCCGACTGGATCTTCTGTCTGGTGCGTACCGATCCGTCCGCCAAGCCGCAGAAAGGCATCTCCTTCCTGCTGATCGATATGAAGACGCCCGGCATCAGCGTACGCCCGACGCGGCTGCTGGATGGAACCTTCGAAGTCAACGAAATCCGGTTCGACAACGTGCGGGTGCCCGTGTCCAACCGCGTCGGCGAGGAGAACCAGGGCTGGACCTACGCCAAGTTCCTGCTGGGCCACGAACGCACCAACATCGCCGGCATCGGCTTCTGCAAGCGCGAACTGTTGCGCCTGAAGCAGGATGCGGCGGGCACGATCAAGGACGGACGCAGCCTGCTGGAGGATCCCGCATTCGGCAACAAGGTTGCCCAGGCCGAGATCGAGCTCACCGCATTGGAGGTCACCAACATGCGGGTGATCTTTGCCGAGGCTGCCAACCATGCGCCGGGACCGGAAGCGTCGATGCTGAAGATCCGCGGCACCGAGATCATGCAGCGCATCTCCGAGTTGCAGGTGGAATTACTGGGCCCACGCGCACTGGCCTACCGGCACGATGACGACGGATCGCGCGCCACCGCGGCCTACCTCAATCTGCGCAAGCTGAGCATCTTCGGCGGATCCAACGAGATCCAGCGCAACATCATCGCCCACATGATTCTCGGTCTGTAGAAGCACCTACTTCAGGAGCGCACCATGGATTTCTCCTTCAACGACGAACAGCAGATGCTGCTGGGCACCACACGCCGCTTCATCGCCGAGCGTTACAGCTTCGAGCACCGCAATGCAGTGCGCGCCTCGGCTGACGGTTGGTCGCGCGAGGTATGGGCGCAGCTGGCCGAACTGGGTTTGCTGGCCGTCAATATTCCAGAGGAAGACGGCGGCATCGGCACGGGACCGGTGGGCACGATGCTGGTCGGCAACGCGATAGGAGAGGGCCTGCTGCTGGAACCGTTCTGGTCCAGCGCGGTGGTGGCGACCCAGGCCATCGTCGTCCTTGGCTCGGCCCAACAGAAATCGAAGTGGCTGCCGCCACTGGCCGGCGGCGAATCGATCGCGGTGCTGGCGCACGACGAAGCGTCCGCGCGCCTGGATGCGATGGATATCGACACCCGGGCCACGCCGCGCGGCGACGGCTGGGAACTGAGCGGCCGCAAATCCGTGGTCTACCATGCGCCGGCGGCCGATCTGCTGCTGGTTTCGGCGCGCGTCGGCGACGAATTGGGAGTGTTCGCAGTTCCAGTCGGTACCGCAGGCGTCAGCATTTTCCCTTACGCCACGGTGGACGAGCAGCGCGCCGCCGACGTGGTTTTCGAAAAAGTGGCGTTGGCTGCCGATTCGCGCCTGGGCGGCGATGCGCGCCAACCCCTGCAGGCCGTTCTCGATTACGCATTGGCGGCCTTGTGCGCCGAAGCTTTCGGCGCGATGGATCGCCTGCTGGCCGCCACGATTTCCTACAGCCGCTCGCGCGTGCAGTTCGGCGCGCCCATCGGCAGTTTCCAGGCGCTGCAGCACCGCATGGCGGAAATGCTGATGCACCTGGAGCAGGCGCGTTCGATGTCGTATCTGGCCGCTTCGCGCTGCATCGATCCCGATCCGCTGATGCGCGGCGCTGCCTTGTCGGCGGCCAAGACGTTGATGGGGCAGGCGGCCCGCTATATCGGGCAGCAGGCCGTGCAACTGCACGGCGGCATGGGCATGACCGATGAACTGGACGTCAGCCACTACTTCAAGCGCCTGCTGGCGTTCGAGCTGCGCTGCGGCACTACCGATGGGCATCTCGAGAACTATCGGCGGCAGCTGCGCGCGGCTTAGAGCAGCAGTAGGTCGGGGCTACGCCCCCGACGCGTGGGAACTGAGCCTGCCTCGAAAAGCGTGGTTCGACGGAGCCTGCCCCGGACTTGATCCGGGGCTCACCACGAACGGGACTAAGGGGTGCTATCCATGTACGGTTTCATGGGCGCTGCCTATGCAGTGGATACCGATCGAACCGCTTTCCAGGAACATCAGCCCACTGCTTGCTGAAGCGAACGTATCACCACGCTCAGCGGCTCCGGTCGCGCGATGAAATACCCCTGCAGGTGCTCGCAACCGTTTTCCTTGAGCCACCGGTACTGGTCCGGGTTTTCGACTCCTTCGGCCACCACCGACAGGCCCAGTGTATGCGCCAGGCTCAAGAGCGCGCGGCATATCGCTGCGCTGCCCGGATTGGAATGGACATCGGCCACAAAGGACTGATCGATTTTGAGAAAGTCGAGAGGAAGATGTTTGAGATAGGAGAAGCTGGAGAAACCCGTGCCGAAATCGTCGATCGAAGTGCGGATGCCCGCCGCTTGCAGACGGCGCATCGCTTCTATCGCCTGCTCGGGCTCGCTCATGATGGTGCTTTCGGTCAGTTCGACGTGCAGCGCACCGCGGCGAAGTCCGTGTTTCGAAACCGCGGCCGACACGGAGCGGTAAAAATCCGTGTCCAGGAACTGCTGGGCCGAGACGTTCACCGCTATGGGAATGTGCCCGAATCCGGCCAGCTCCAGGGTCCTGTGGCTTGCGGCGGCATGGTCCAGCACGTAGTGGCCCAATTGGGTGATAAGACCGTAGCTCTCCGCCAGCGGAATGAATTCGGAGGGAGGGATGAACGTGCCGTCCGGTTGCGGCCAGCGCACAAGCGCTTCCAGGGCGCTGGTCCTGAGGCTTTTGGCCTCTGCGATGGTCTGGAAGTGCAGCACCAGCTCGCCGGCGTTTATGGCGTGCCGAATGCGCAGGACCAGCTCCTGCTGCTCTATCGCGGCGATGCTCATCGCAGGGACGTAGGGAGCCGAGCGGACCTTTTTGGCGCTGGCCACATGAGCGGCGAGCGCGGCGTTCCTTATGATCTCCGCAGCATCGCCTCCGTCCGCCGGGTATTCGGAAAAGCCGACCCATGCCTCCAGATGATAGTGCCGTCCCTGGGATTCGATCGGCTCCAGGACGGCATCGGTCAGCGCTTCGTCGACTGCCTGCGCCGATTCTCCATGGCGTATGGCAACGACGAATGTATCGGAGGGCAGGTGGGCCGCCAGACCTTCTTCGCCGATGAGCGTGGTGAGCCGTTGGCTTATCGCCCGCAACAACGCCTCGCACGACGCCCGGCCCTGCGTATCGGCGATCAGGTCCAGCCCTTTTATCTGGATGTTCGCCACGCCGAACGGAATTCCGTCGTCCACGTCCCGTTCCAATCGCTTCGTCAGTTCGTCGATATTGAGCAGGCCGGTGGTCAGGTCCCGGGAAGCGCGGAAGGCGAGCTGCTGCTCGTATTCGATGCTGGCGCTGATGTCCTCGGCCAGGATGAGCCGCGCCGGCTTTCCGCCGAACTGCAGGTCCGCGGTATGGATATTGACCTCGAACAGGGATCCGTCCTTGCGCTGGTGCGTCCATACCTGCGGAAGATGGAATCCCTCGCGGCCCGCGGAGACGTCGGCCAGCAGTTTGTCTTTGTCCTCGTCCGGCCGTATGTCGAGTATCGACATGCCCAGGAACTCGTCCCTCGAATAGCCGTATTGCGCCACCGCGGCGGAATTGACTTCGAGGAATCTGAGCGTCGCGGCGTCGAACACCCAGAACGGCAACGGGTTCTCGTTGAATATCAGCCTGAACTGCCTTTCCGCATCGGCGATGCGCTTCTGCGCTTCCACCCGCGGAGTCACGTCGGCTATCGTTCCGGTTATCTTCAATCGCGAATCGTGATCGCGAACCGATGCGCCCCGCAGCGAAATCCATTTGACCAGGCCGCCCTTGACGATTGTCCGGTATTCGGTTTCGAACCTTTCCTGTGTGATCCATGCGTTGTCTATGACGCCCGCAAGCGCCTTGCGGTCATCGGGGTGCGCCAGCGCATAGAACTCTTCGGGCGAAGCCGAAGACTGTGCCGCGGGGATGCCCAGCATCTGGGTCACGTTGTCCGACCACTGCAGGCGCTGGGAGTCTTTCCACATTATCCACGTGCCTACGCCGCCCACTTGCTGGGCCAGGCTGAGGTTCGAAGCGCCTTCCTGTATTTCGGCCAGCAGTCGTTCCTGTGCGGCGCCGGTTCTTTTGAGCACGACCAGCAGGTAGACGTAAACCATCAGGTACGCCAGGTAAACCGCAACGGCGGTCGCCAGCAGCAGGTACCACGGCTTCAGGACATCGCCCGCCGCGATGCCTGCAGTAAGGCGGATCGAATACTCCGGCAGATCGGAAGTCGCGACAAGGCGGGGAACGCGGTCGATTTCGCTGGTTTGCGGAATGTTCGGCTTGGCCGCTGCGCGCGGTTTCGGAAAAGTCTTTCCGACCAGCCGCACCGTATCGGGGTAGTGCGCCAGCAAGGTGCCGTTGCGGTCGGTAATCGCGACGGTGCCGTTCTTGCCCGTGTCCAGGTCGGCGACGATGCTGCGCAGCTCGTAGATCCTGAAGCGTGCAAGAACGTATCCGCCCCGCTTCAACGGCACCGCTATCGGCAGCAACCAGCGGCCGCGGGGCGACTTGTACATATGGCCGATCCGCAGCGCGCTTCCGGGCCCTGGCGTGCGGTCCGCGATCCAGCGCGGCAGGGTGGGGTCTCCTTGCCCGCCGATCGTCGCGCGGCCTTCGCGGTCGACCAGGACGATGCCTTCCAACTCGCGTTGCCTGCTGGCGACGCCGGCGATGTTCTCCTGCAGCACGGTCGGGTCGGCGTTCGCTCCGCCATTGGACAGGAGCTCCACGTCGCCGGCGACTCCCAGCAGCGCCCGCTCCAGGTTCCGGAATTCGTACTTCAGCAAACGCGCCGCGCCGGAGGCGAGTGCGGAGCTTTGTCTTTGCGCGCCCTCCAGCCTGACGGCGCGGTCGTTGACCACCACGTAGGCGAGCCCGAACGCCAGCAGCAACGCCAGTATTATTCCTGCGATCGCAAAAACGGAGGTCGAACTGGTAGGACGTGATCGTCCGTTGTCGGAGTTCCTGCTCTCTTCCAATGGTTCGCCCCCAGCCGAGCAAAAGATCGCGATGCATCGTGAAGAAAACGATCGCTTGGTTTCCTGTCGTCGATAGCATGCACTAATCGCCATGGTGTTGGTGTCAGAACGGTCTTCACGCCGCGCTGGTTCATGCGTTATGAACGCGGACACCCATCACGGTTTCGAGTGAAATGCGGTAACTAGGGCGATCCGGCATGGAGTGGATCGAGGCGACAAACATCTGGGCGCCAAGCTGGGGGGACACTTCCGGCAGACGCCGCAACGGCGCAGGCCGGGGCAGGATCGGAAGCCGGATCACCAGGATGAATCCCGCCCGGACACGGTGGCGGCCTTCGCCGCTCGCCAGTGCGGGCACACTGGAATAGAGTTGTCGCTCTGAACCGCTTTCGCCGGCAACAAAAGCGCAAGCAAACGTTTGAACAGTACGCGGGGAGCGCGATGAGTCGTTATCTGGCCTATGGACTGAGCATCGCGCTGGCGTGGCTGTCTCTGGCGCTGGCGTTGCATTCGTCCGCGTGGTGGTGGGGCGTGGCGGGGTTCGGTGCATTGGCGCTGCTGGGCACCTGGGACGTGCTGCAGAAACGCAGCACGTTGCGGCGCAACTATCCGATCCTGGCGCACTTCCGCTACGGGCTGGAATCGGTGGGTCCGGAGATGCGCCAGTATTTCATCGAAGGCGACACCGCCGAGGTGCCGTTCTCGCGCCAGCAACGGGCGCTGGTGTATCAGCGGTCCAAGGGGGTGATGGACGTGGTGCCGTTCGGCAGCCAGCAAAGCGTATACAGCGTCGATTACGAGTGGCTCAACCATTCGCTGGCGCCGGTGGAAATCGAGTCCCACGATTTCCGCATCGTGATCGGCGGCGAATCCGCGCAGCCGTACAGCGCCAGTGTGTTCAATATTTCGGCGATGAGTTTCGGGGCGCTGTCGGCCAACGCCATCCGCGCGCTCAACGAGGGCGCCAAGCGCGGGCATTTCTATCACGACACCGGCGAAGGCTCTATTTCGCCTTATCACCGGGAGCCCGGCGGCGATCTGGTCTGGGAAATCGGCTCCGGTTATTTCGGTTGCCGTGCCGACGACGGGACTTTCAGCGAGGAACGCTTCGCTGCCAATGCGGGCACGCCGCAGGTGAAGATGATCGAGGTCAAGCTGTCGCAGGGGGCCAAGCCCGGTCATGGTGGGGTGCTGCCGGCGGCCAAGGTCAGCGCAGAGATATCGGCCACGCGCGGGGTGCCGATGGGCGTGGACTGCGTGTCGCCGGCCAAGCATTCGGCGTTCTCCACGCCGAAGGGGCTGCTGGAATTCGTGGCGCGGTTGCGCGAGTTGTCGGGCGGCAAGCCGACGGGGTTCAAGCTGGCCATCGGCCATCCGTGGGAGTGGTTCGGCATCGCCAAGGCCATGCAGGAAACGGGTGTACTGCCGGATTACATAGTGGTGGACGGGGCCGAGGGCGGTACGGGCGCGGCGCCGGCCGAATTCATCGACCACGTGGGCGTGCCCATGCACGAGGCGCTGATGCTGGTGCACAACACGCTGGTGGGTCTGGGCCTGCGCGACCGTATCCGCATTGGGGCAGCGGGGCGCATCACCAGTGCGTTCGATCTGGCGCGGACCATGGCGATGGGGGCGGATTGGTGCAATTCGGCCCGGGGGTTCATGTTCGCGCTGGGCTGCATCCAGTCGCAAAGTTGCCATAACGACAAGTGCCCGACGGGGGTGGCGACGCAGAATCCGAACCGCTGGCGGCATCTGGACGTGGCGGACAAGGCGGTGCGGGTGCAGCAGTACCACGACAATACGTTGAAGGCGCTGCGGGATCTGTTGGGGGCGGCGGGTCTGGACCATCCGGAGCAGTTGGGGCCGGAGCACATTCTGCGGCGCATTTCGGCGGTGGAGATCCGGTCGTTGGCGGCGTTGTTCAATTTCCTGGAGCCGGGGGAGTTGCTGAGCAAGGTGCCGGAGCATGCGGTTTTCCGGGATTTCTGGGCGGATGCCCGCAGCGATTCGTTTGCGCCGCCGGCCAAGGTCAGTGCGCTGCGGGATTCGAAGTCGCGTTAGGGCAGAGGAGCTTCAAGTCCCCGGCCTGTTATCAGTACGCCGTTCGTCCCCCCACCCCGTTCGTGGTGAGCCCCGGATCAAGTCCGGGGCAGGCTCTGTCGAACCACGCTCTTGGCGCAACGGCTTCAGGGCACGAAAACCCGCTTCCCGCCGCGAAAAGCGTGGTTCGACAGGCTCACCACGAACGGAATCCGGGGGGTCCCGGGAAGGGGATTGTCTTAGCCGGGCGCCCTGACAAGCCCGCCAGTCCTACGCAGGTTTGACCAAAAGGGCGGCGACCTTTAACATCTGCGGCCCGATTCGCACCCATTCGGGCGGTTAGCTCAGCGGTAGAGCATTGCCTTCACACGGCAAGGGTCGCAGGTTCGAACCCTGCACCGCCCACCATATAAATCAAAGCGTTAAGACGAAACCGGCGAAAGCCGGTTTTTTCGTGACGGCAGGGTGACGGCATATTTCCTGGCTGTCGTACCTTCCACAGTCACGCCTATGGAGCAGCTGCCCCTCTTGTGGGAGCCAGTTGGCACAAGAACTGCTTACCATCTCCTAGTGGATCAGGGGAGATGGGCATGGCTTTGGATCAGATGGGTGCGCGAATCAGTCGCATACAGGAAACCGCTTCCGTAAAGGAAGTCGCACGTCTTTTCGGAATGCCGGTTGTAAAACGCGGCGCCAGCTTTCCGATGATATGTCCGTTTCATTCGGATACGACGCCGTCTTTAACGCTCTACGACGAGCAGCCTGGAAATCGTCACTACCACTGTTACGCGTGCGGAGCTCACGGCGATGTTTGAGCAGCGCGCTCTAAGTCCGGCATAACTATGCTCTCGGGCTCGGACGGTCTTGAATCGGACAGAATTTGACCGTGCGCGCCATGTACTGGCTCGCGTGCGCATTGTGATTTCGCGCACGAAATATTACAGGGGCCTTAGCTAGCCTAAGATTGGGGAAGTAAATCTGCAGTGACTTCGAACCTTTGGGGGAGACACATGCGTTTGTCAGGCCTGCTTGAGCTCAGCCGCGGTTTCGCGCGTACAAGTTTCTTAATTATCGCGACACTTTTGATGTATTCCATTGATGCCAATCCTGCGAAAGCGCAAGGCTACGCGCTCACAGATGGACCGCCAACTCCAAATACTCTGGATACAATTACGGTCAACGGCTGGCAGAGTCCTTTCAGTGCGACCGCCACTTACGGCTTGGATAGACTGATTGCCGAGACTTCCATGTTCGGGCGATCGCCTTCATTCATTCCCAACATGGGAGACGGTGGATCCAACAATTCAACCAAGGGCACGGGTTGCGGCGGAAGTGTCCCGGCAAAAGCGGATCCAATCGTCCTTTCTACGGGGGCGCTGGTCGAATCAGAGGTGGATTTCAAAGCCGAAGGCGAGATGGGCTTGCACATGAGCCGCCTCTATAGCTCCATCCTTGCCACGCGTGGCATTCTAGGGCCCGGATGGCTCACTAACTTCGACAAGCGCCTCCGATTCAAATACGACACGGGATTGATCTGTGAGCCTATTCCCGGCAACCCGCCATGTAGCTTCAGCAACTCCTCGATAAATATCTGGTCGACTCGGCCGGATGGGAGAGTCGTACTCTTCCTCTACTTCGCTGGTGGATTTCAGGAGGCAAAACCAGGTGCAATAGCCAGGCTCGTCCACGGCACCGCCGGGCAGGACACGCTCTACACCGAAGACAACACTGTAGAGGTTTACTTGAATGGTCAGATCCAATCGGAAACTAATGAATACGGTATTGGCTGGACCTACACCTATGGCGGTATCAATGGCACACAATTACAACGAGTGGTCCATACCAGCGGCCGACAAGTCAACTTCGCATGGTCGGGCACCAAGCTCGTTTCTGTCACGGATCCGGCCGGCAACGTCTACAACTATGGTTATGACACGCCGAGCGGCAGTATCGGCCGACTCATCTCTGTAGCGCCACCGGGCCAACCACAAACGACGGTCGGGTATGTATATGGCTCCGCTGCCAATGAACTCTATCGGCTTAAGCAACGGACAGTGAATGGCGTTTTGCATACCCAGTTTACTTACGATGCGAGCGGGCGCGCCAATAGTTCTGAGAGACCGGCAGGCGTAGAGAGGCATTCATTCGTCTTCACGACCGGAACGGGTGGCGCCATTACGCAGGTTGTAGAAACGAACCCACTGGGTAAGAACACCACTTACGCTTTCGCTTCGAATCGCCTGACCTCAGTGACCGGAAACGCATCGGCAAACTGCCCCTCGACCTACAAGGAGCGAGCGTACGACGCTAACGGATACGAGACGCTCGTGACCGATTTCAAAAATGGCGTTACGAAAACTGTCTACAACGCTAAAGGTCAGCTAGAGCAAGAGGTGCGTGCTTTCGGATCACCCGTTGCCAAGACAATCAACAATGTGTGGCATCCGACCATAAACAGGAAGTTGAGCACCACCTTGCTTGGCAGTCTTCGTACGGACTACGGCTATCATCCGGACAATCTATTGGCGAGCATCACCAATACAAATCTTTCTACCGTCGGCGTCGCTAACCAGCAGCGAACGACTACATTTAGCTATACGAAGCATCCGAACGGGATGTTGCAGTCCGTCGTTGTTGATGGACCAACGGCAGGTTCGGGCGATGCGATAACTTATACGTATAACTCGGCCGGAGATTTGGTATCGAAGGGCAACAGCCTGGGGCATATAGAAACATATAGCGCGCACAACGGACTGGGGCAGCCCGGCCGATTCATCAATGCAAATGGCGGCATAACAGACTACGCTTACGACGCGAGGGGGAGAGTCATCAGCGAGTCTGTTCTGGCTAACGGGACATGGAACACGAAGGCTTGGTATTACGATGCGGCTGGCAGACTGTCCGCAGTAAGTGCGCCAGATGGCACATGGCTGGCATATACCTTTGATGCGGCCGATCGAATAGCGACGCAGTACGCACCTGAAAGCGGAGGGACATATGCCCAAAAAAGCTTTCAGTACAACAACGCTTCTCTGGCCACTCGCATTGATACGCAGCGCGTTAGTGGGGTTGTGCTGCCAGGCCCTGTGCTCAGTCTGCCCACATTGAGCTCGCCGGCTACGAGCGCAACCGGTAGCTACAACGTCACTTGGACAAGCGTGCCTGGGTCGAGCGGGTATGTCCTAGAGCACAATGTTAATGGCGGAAATTGGGTGCAGCTGGCCAGCGGAGCTAGCACAACGTTCGCGGTCACCTCCAACCCCAACGGAACCTATTCCTATCGGGTTAGGGCTTGCAACTCTTTCGGCTGCGGACCGTTCTCCTCCTCGGCAACAACCTCTGTCTCGGTTCCTGCGCCTGCGATTCCGACAAACTTTCTGCCGAGATACGCCGTCAGTCAGATTCCGCCGATAAAAACGACTTTCACATTCAGTTGGACTGGGGTGTCTGGGGCTACGTCCTACAAGATTCAGAAGGTCGTAGGTGCGGCAACGACCGTCGTCTACACAGGAGCGGCCGCTGGCCATAGCTACCAGAATAGCGGTGGTGGCCCATTGGAGGGAGGGGTGATGCCGAAATTCCAAGTTCAGTCCTGCAATGCCAGCGCTTGTTCCGCTTGGTCGGTCCTGACCACACCCGCCGGGGGTTAGGGATACAGCGCTGCCGCTAAGGATCTGCCGTGAGCACTCGAGACGAGGGAATTGCGATGTTAAGAATGGCTTCGTTGGCAATGACACTATTTCTTGTCTGCGCCGCGCCCTGCGGTGCGGTGACGACAACGATCACTACAACGACCCGCGCGTATGACGAATTAGGGCGACTGATTCACGTATACGGCAACGCAGGGCAGCACATCCAATATAAGTACGACGCTAACGACAACCTCACCCAGATCATCGATTCATCGGGCAGATCAATGTTTTTTGAATTCGACGAGTTGGATAGACTTTACAAGACGACGGACATTGAGAGCGGGGTTACAAGGACGACCTTCAATGCTCTCGATATCGCGGTATCCGTAACCGACCCACGAAGCCTCGTGACTCAATACGCCGTTGATGGCTTTGGTCAGGCATGGAGCGTTCAATCACCTGATTCCGGCACGACGCAATTCCAATACACATCTGCGGGTCAGGTCTCTCAGATGACTCGCAACGATTCAACGGTGACATCGTTTGGATATGATGGACTTGGCCGCAGGATATCCGCGATAGCCGGAGCGCTGCAAAGAACGATTGCCTATGACACGTGCGTAAATGGAAAGGGGATGGTCTGCGCCGTAGGCAACAACGCGACTAATGTCCAGATTGCCTATACGCCCCAAGCTCAGGTCGCCAGTCTAAGGGAGCTATGGAATGGGTTTGATAACACCACCGCCTACTCCTACGACGGGGTTGGTCGAGTAACTGGAATTGCATATCCCAGTGGAGTCTCGGTGGGATATGGCTACTCTTACGGGCGATTGCTGAATGTTCAATCCACGGTGGCGGGCGTCACCAGTACTGTGGCCAATTCCATTGCCTATCTGCCATTCGGTCCAATCACGCAATTCAATTACGGTAATGGCCTAACAAGAAAGATCAGTTACGACTTGGACGGGCGCTTGACTGGGATCAGCGTCGGTACTCCTACCACGATTGTGCAAAGTTTGACCCACGGCCTCAACGTCGATGACGAGATTTACGCGATTACCAACGGAGTTAATGCGGCGGCGAGCCAGCAGTTCACATTCGATGGCCTTCGTCGACTGGCGACGGTGAGTTTTGGGACGACCGCGCACGTCTACACTCGGGATTTGAACGGAAATCTTACGCAGCAAGTAGGCCCGTGGAATGAACTGGTCTCGGTGTCCCCTACGAGCAACAGGGTCTCGTCGATGGGTATTCATACCTATACTCATGATGCTCGCGGAAATCGAGCAACTTATACAACATCGGGGTCAACAGCGACTTACGGCTACGATTCATTTAATCGCCTGGTCAGCTACAGTCGCCCTAGCGCGGTTTCGATCAGTGAGCCCACCGGTCCAAACGGGGCCATTGTTACTAGGCCTGCGGGAACTTGGAATTACGCGATAGACGCTCTGGATCGTCGGGTGGGGAAAACAGGAACATCGGGCACTAAGCGCTATATCTATGACTCAAGTTTTCGCTTGTTGGCCGAGAACGACGGTGGCTGGAAGAGCTACGTTTGGCTAGGTGGCGAACCTATCGGAAGGGTCAATTCGGACAACACTCTTTATTACGTACATTCTGACCACTTGGGGCGTCCAGAAGTTGTAACGAATGGCGCCAAGGCAATCGTCTGGCGAGCCAGCAACTTCGCGTTTGATCGGAGCGTTACCATCGACTTGATCGGAGGCCTGAACCTTGGCTTGCCTGGGCAGTATTTTGATGGGGAGTCAGGCCTTTGGCAAAACGGTAATCGTGAATACGATAGTAGGTTGGGTCGATTTATTCAGACGGATCCAATTGGGCTTGAGGGCGGCGTCAACGGTTATCTCTACGCGCTTGGAAACCCAGTAGAGTTTACTGATCGTTCTGGCCTTGCAGCTCAGCTTGCTCCGGCAGCAATATTCGGTTGCGTGGCGGGTGCTGTCGGTGGCTACATGACCGTAGATGGTCTAAAGGCGGCGAAGCAGGATTATGATGCGATGCAGAAGGCAAGGGCTGAGGCAAAAAGGCAACGAGATTGTGAAAACGCGAAGAATGGAACTTCGACTGCAGGTGCCTCGAATGAAGCCCTTACGGATGCCGTTGGCAAGCTAATTGATGCGTCTTCCGCATTTGCTAACCAAGGTGCCGGGGTCGTCAGATTCTTGGCTACAGCGCGGCTGTCAGCCTTCAACCCAGGGTGTGCGTTCCTCGGCGCTGTGGTTGGCTATTACTCCGCCGACGGAAGTATGTCGCGAGCGATTGATAATGTGACAATGGATTTGATCAGATGGCTGGAGACGCACAAATGACGTTCCCAAAATCAGTTTGGGTCAATCTTGTAGGGCTAATTGGCTTTATAAGCTTGATCAGCGTGCTCTTATCTTACTTTTCCGGTGATGTGATCTTCTCGCTGGCGGGGTATGGCGCAACGAATGATGTTATCCCGAGGATCAAGCTTCTAAGTCGGGCGGTGGGTGCCTGCTTTAGCATGCTGGTTCTATGGGGTGGGTTGGTAATTCCTGCCGAACTTCTTGGAGTATTGCGACTCTATAAGCGAGACGCAGATTATTCGCTGAGGGCGAAGAGCGCAGTCCGTTCGGCAATACTTGTCGTTGCCGCCGCAGCCACTTGGATCGGGGTCGCATTGGCGGTAGCGCTTTTTCAAGCGGCCGCTCCTGGAGCAAGTATCTAGTTGCCTGGCTGGATGGTAGGTGCGTGCCGCGCTGGCATTGGGGGCGGCAGCGATCTTCCACTGCAAGTTCGGGCCAAGGCCAAGATGATCAGGCACCGCCCGACGTCATGGTTCATGGCTTGGAGGTGGCTAAGTAGTGCGAGCCCTTCCGAGCCAACACCTAACACCTTAGGCGCCTAAATGGCTGCCAAGTTAGTGCGCAAGCCCAGAAGATATGCGTACGTCAGCGATGGGTAAACCTGATTCGACGTTATTGAACCGAAATGAGGGTTACGAGGTCCTGGCTTTTATTAATCGGACGGCTGAAGCCAGTAAGTGGACTTCCAAGGTCCCCGCGCTGAAGGTTGAACAGCTAATTAAAACTAAATTGCCGGGCACCACCAGAAGCCACGCAAACGTGTGGCAATGGTTGGTCGATAATTGGAATTAGTATTGAAGCCAGCCCGCGTAGGGCGGAACCCGCGCAGCGGATTCCGCCGGATGTCTCTGCGCTGAGGCGGTCTTTGGTGTCACTGACATTCGGCGGAATCACCTGTGCTGGTTCCGCCCTACGAGTTCTGAACATGCCGGCAGCCTATTCCAGGCTGGTCTCACCGGGCGGTATGATCAGACGTGCGGACAGGGGTCCGCAATTGAGGAATATCAGTGGCCCGAAAACTGTTCTGGTTCCTGGTTGCCTCGGCTCCAGCCTTGCTAATCCTAGTCTTGGGAGTTTTGGACGGAGTCAGCGATGCAGTCTGGGATCCAACATCGTTTTTCATGCACGCCCCACGCAGAGTTGCCATATGGCTAATTTCTTACTGGTGGGTCTTCTTATTGCTCATCTTTGCATTACATTGGCTTGGTTTCTCCCTTGCGCCATTGCTCAATCGGCGGCTTTCTGCGATCTGGAAGAGGATAGTCTGGGCGGTATGCAATTTCTTGCTGTGGCCTCTCGCGCCACCGATATATCTGTGGTTTTGCACGGACCGACTTCGCCGCCTAACCGCACCCAGCCTTGGCGGGTCGACTGAAGTCAAGCTTTAGGAGTCATAGGGGAAAGTATATGGAGTCCTTACTTCAGCTTCTTATAGGCATCGCTATTGCTGCAGCAAGTTCGCTCATCACTGTCCGGTTGGGAGAAGAGGGTGGCTGCGTATGAGCGAGGGCCTAGGCTGTCGCAACCCCTTGTGCGGCGTAGCAAAGCCTGATTGACGAGCCTTCCAGAGCACCCCCCACAATCCGCGCTACACCCCATTTTGGGATCCAATCGTAGTTAGGCTTCATGACGGCAAACCGTTCAATTGAGCTGCTGCAAAAGCATTTCCACCTACTTCCGCCTGATAAGCAGGCTGTAGCGCGGTACATTTGTGACAATTGGCCTCTGGAGCGGAGATTGCCCAAAGGCGTCGCGGAACATGCGCGTCGAGCGTATGGGCAGCCCGCGATCAGTCTGTCGGATGCACAGAGCATTGCTCGTGTGCTATTTCTGGAGGCTGCCAGTCTTGTCCATCTGTCGGGCAAGGCTGAGGGGTGAATTAACACTCCAAGTGCAATACTCCTGAGAGTTGTTCGAGTCGTTGTATTGGCGTTAGGTAGCAGATGAAAATACTCGGTGGTTTATCGTTCCTAATGCTGGCCCTCTTGGATACGCCGGCGGCCTATGCTTCTCCTGAACCGGATTTCTGCAAAGTCCTTCGTGCATTCGTCGGCTCTGTCCAACCCGGCCAGACTCGCGAGTTCACGTTCCGCACATCATGGGGTTCAAACTTCAAGGACGCCACCGAATTGGCGCTAGCTGCCAAGCGCTGCACACATGACGGCTATGGGCCTGCCGAGAAGGTTTGTGCGTATTTGATGGAATACGGATCAACCGAGTTCACAGGGGCCGATGTTAAAGATGCGGTTTCGTGCCTATCCCGGAAAACCAAGTTCGACCGCGACCTGAATCTCAATGAGGCATTTTTCTCGTTTAGCTACGGATCGGATAATCGCGGGGCATTAATAGACGTATCGTTCAAGCCGGATGCTGCTGTCGGTGGCATGGCCTTTCGGTTGGTCGCAGAGGGGTACTGAGGCCCGTAGGGTGGGCTTTAGCCCACCGCTCTTTCGTCCTCTCCCCTTGTGGGAGAGGATGCCCGGAGGGCAGGAGAGGGGGCGCGAGCGCAGCGATGCGTGCTTTGGCTTTTCCTCACTCGCGACCTTCATAGTTATTCGTTGCCGAAGGCTCCGGCACACCCTCTCCCGGCCTCCGGCCACCCTCTCCCATCAAGGGAGAGGGGGTCAACGTGTAGATTTATAGGGTGGGCTTTAGCCCACCGCTCTTGCCGAAATCATTGCAACTGGATTCGTGGCAATGGTAGGCCAAGGCCCACCCTAAGGGCTGGCGATGATGCTCGCAGAGGGTTGCGGCCGGTAGTCGGGTGGCAGCACCACAGCGGCCTATTCCTGGCTAGTCTCACCGACCGGTATGATTGCGGCTATACGGGCGGGCCCGGCAATTGGGTAGTTGAGCGGCATGGCCGAGTTATGTGAGCACTGTGGAGAGAACCCTGCCGTCACTGGCAGTCTTCCTTGGTATACCGTAGCGCTGCTATTTTTGATGGGCAGCGCCGGAAGTTCGGGACGATACTGCGCAGATTGTGCAGGCGGCAGAAACTTCATTGCGCTCCTGTTTGCATCCGCCGTCTTAATTATCGGTTTTGTATTGCTGGTAATTTTCTGGTGAGGTGGCAACTGTTGCCGTCTAACAATCTACCGACTCCGAACCTCACGGATCGGCTTCAGGAGTTGGGCACTAATGGCTAAATTTGTCGCGGCGATTCTGTTAATCCTTGGCGGATTGCTGGCCGGCCGACCGTCCGTTGTCTGGAACGATTGTGGCTATGACTGTGGGATATTTGCGGTGAGCACTGGACTTACTGCAACGGCGTCGATGCTGCTTGGCTTCATATTGCTTGGCGCAGGAATATTGGTAGTCCTAGGCATTGCCGTTAGTCATCTGAGGGCCCGTAGAGTGGGCTAGCCCACCGCTCTTTCCGAAAACGTTGCAACTGGGTTCGTGCCAATGGTGGGTCAAGGCCCACCCTGCGGGGTCTACAACTCGTCGTGACGGTGTTTCTCCTCTCCCCCGTTATCTTCAAAACCATCGCAATGCATATGATGGCGCCTACCGGCCAAGAACAAATGCTTTGCAGTAGCATGAACCGCTAAAAGCCAGTTCTGGAGCTCTTCATTGTCGTCATTCTCCGATCCTCAAGAAGTTGCCAACTACGCCGAGCGTCCCGCCAAGCAGGTCCCAGGCTTCCATGCCCTTCAACAGATGACGGCGCTGCTGCTCGCCGAAACCGTTCCGCATGACGGCCATGTACTGGTCCTCGGCGCCGGAGGCGGCCTGGAGCTGAAAGTCTTCGCCGAAGCGCAGCCGGAGTGGAACCTGGTGGGCATAGACCCTTCAGCCGAAATGCTGAAGCTTGCAAGCGCCACCCTGGGCCCGCTCGCATCGCGCGTCGAACTTCACGAAGGCTACATAGACACCGCGCCGGAAGGCCCCTTCGACGGCGCCACCTGCCTGCTGACCCTGCATTTTCTTCCTGCCGAAGAACGTCTGCATACACTGACCGAACTGAGGCGGCGACTGAAGCCCGGTGCACCGCTCATCGTCGCCCATCACAGCGTGCCTCAAGCCGAAGACCAGAAGCTGCGCTGGCTGAATCGCTACGTGGCATTCGCAGCGGCGTCCGGTGTTGCCGCGCAGGATGCGAAGACTACAGTGGCCACGATGAGCAGCCGATTGCCTTTGCTCTCGCCCGAACAAGACGTGGATTTGCTGCAGAAGGCAGGATTCGACAACGTTGAGCTGTTCTACGCCGGGTTTACTTTCAAGGGCTGGATCGCCTACAACCCTTCCCAGTAGCCTCATTTCCAGAATTTTTTTTCTATCATCAGCAGTACAAGGCCGGGGACGCGCACGCATGGGAAAGGTCAAGCAGATTTTCCACATCATCAGTTACCTGCAGTACCCGCTGCTGCTGGTTGCACTGGGGTATATGGCCCAGCCGTACTTCGCCGGCCTGGACACGTTTTGGCAAACTTTTTGGCCATCGGTCAACAATGCGTTGATCTTCAGCGGGCTGGCGATCAGCTTCTCGACGCTGCAGGACACCACCAAAACACAGAACAACTTCTCCAAGAAAATCTGGGAAAACCCGCGGAAAGGCATGCTTGCGTTGTGGGTGATCTCAGCCACCACGCTGGCTTTTCTGGCAGTGGGAATGTACGGCCTTTATGTTTCCAGGGGTGGCGTAGTCAAAGAGGTCAGTATCGGAGTGCTGATGCTGGGGCTTGGATACGTCGGCTTGTTGAAGACGGCCATCGAGATGCACGAGCACCATCGGGTATCGCCCGAGGCTGCAGACGGGGCCGACTCTAGTGGCCCGGTGCTGGCCCCTCCGACGTCTTCCCAGTAAGTTGTCGCAACCGGGGGTATGGCGATGGCGGGCCGGGGCCCACCCTATTCGAAACGGCTGGTGGACTCTCGGTCGCGGTCGTATCCGTTGAGCGGAAACGGCGGCAACCAGGACTCGCGGCGGACGGTCCAGAGTTCGTAGGTTGGCTTCAGTTGGTCGGGGGCGTCCAGGGAGCCCAGGTTCACTTCGACCTCGTCCGCACTGCGTCCGAAAACGGACGAACCGCAGCGGGGACAGAAAAAACGCCCGGCGTAGTCGCGCGTTTCGCCCTCGATCGTCACTGCCTCCTGCGGGAACACCGCCGAAGCGTGAAAAAGAGCCCCGTGATGCTTGCGGCAGTCGAGGCAATGGCAAAGGCCGACCCGGTAGGGAAGTCCCGAAGCCACGATTCGCACGTTGCCGCACAGGCAACCGCCAGTGAATCGGTCCATGCTGCGTCTCCTCTGAATCAAATGTCGTAGCGCTACTGGTTATCTGGTCAGGATCGCAGGTCGGGTTGGTGCTGACCCAGTGCTTCTACAACGATAGTAGGTGATGGGATTGTCCGTTGGTCTTTCCGGAGCCATTGCGGGCATCGTGGTGACAAGTTCCACTATGCGAGTTTTGATTGACGCACCTCGGGTACCGAGGAGATCATCTGCCGCACCTCAGAATTGGGGTCGGATTAGCATTGGACACTACTTTGGGGAAGCCTTTGACTGATAATCCATATGCAGCACCAAGCGCCGCAGTTGTAGATGCCGGCAACGCCGCGGGCACAATCCGGCTCTACTCTCCCGCACAAGTTGCATGCGGAACGATTGGCGGTCCTGTTGGCTTGATTTACTTCCTCAGAGCGAACTTTGTGGCGCTCGGCAATTATCGACTGGCGAGAACGACCCTCATATCCGGCTTGGTCCTTATACCGGCATTATTGATCAGCGTTATTCTGCTTCCCGAAGATTTCCCGAATTATCCTTTCACAATCGCATACATCATGTCGGCCTTGTATGTGAGCGCAAAATATCAGATGACCAAGCGGGCCATAATCGATTCTGCGACGCACGAGTTTCACTCGAATTGGCGCGTTCTTTGGCTTGGGCTCTTGTGCTTGGTCGGGTCAGTTATTGTTCTTGCGGTTCCGTTAGGCATCCTCGCTTTTTTTGGTGTATGGGATCTAGGCCCGTAGGCTGGAAACTGGAACCTGATTCTCTCAGCCCCGATTACCGCTGCGCTAACGTGTGTCACCGCACGCGCACTGCCCAACACTCTCAATCGAAGGATCGAACCCCATGACTGCACTGCTGCCCGCCGAACTCGCCTGGTACGCCACCGGCCGTTTCTACCGCACCAATGAGGGCGCACTGGCCGATTACGGTTACTTCCTGCATCTACCCATGTTCGACGTACCGCTATTCGATGGCGAACCGGCGGAGACGACCGCGCACTTCACCTTTGCCGCGACGCCATTCAAGTCGCAAAGCGCGACCAACGGCGCGCTGTCGCTCGGGATCGACCCGGTGGGCGAATTTTCCTTGTACCTGCAGCGACGGCCGGCGGGTAATTTCGACGATCCGGCTTCGTTCGCGCAGGGCGAATGCATCGCCACCTTCCGTCGCGCCAGTCTGGTCGTAGGCACCACGGTCTCCGCTACCACTGGTGCGACGACGGAGCCGCTGATGGGCGACAACGTTTTCTCCGCGCGCCTGATCGCCAGCACTCCGTTCGAATTCGGCGGCCTCCACCACGACGTCGCCCACAGCCTCGGACAGGGCGTCACCCAGTTCGGCACCGCCGCAGTCACGCCGGTGGTTCCGCCACCGCCGGGATACAACCTGGTGCTGCCGTTCACCGGATCGGCCATTGCATTGGGTCGAGCAGGGTAGGCGGATAGCGCAAACTGCTTTCGCAAGGACGGGCCGCTGAAATGAGCGGCCTGAGCTTGAGGACCGTACAGCGCTTGGAGGCGGGACACAGGTCGGCCATGCCTCGCTCCGGGCTCTGGCCGCTACCTTTGAACACATCCGTGACAGATACAAACTTTGGCCGGGGTCCGGCGGCGCTCCGTCCGAACCACCGCCACGCACATGGAAAAGCACAACGGCGGAGCACGCCTTGTCGAAAAGCAGGGGCTACTCATTCCGCTTGGCGATGGGCACTCAGGCAAGTGCGTTGCCTAACCCCATGTTCGTCATCCCGGCGAAAGCCGGGACCCAACTATCAGACGCCGTTGAGTTGGGTCCCGGCTTTCGCCGGGATGACGGAATGAAGAAAGGCCACTGCCAGGCTTTTGGTTTGACCATTCCCATCGCCTGTTTCACGTCCAGCGAACGCATTCACCCGGTACCGCCTCGGTCGGCATTGAAAATGCTGCGCTCGGACCTATCTGGAATACGATGCCCCACATGACCCGCGCGACGCGATGAGGAAGCCGATATGAGCGAACAAGACAATGCCACCCACACTTCCGCCTCGAACGGGCAGGGCACGGAGATTGCCACGCTGGCTGGCGGCTGCTTCTGGGGCGTGGAGGAAATCCTGCGTGCAGTGCCCGGGGTGATCGACACCGACGTGGGCTACACCGGCGGCTGGCTGGAGAACCCGACCTACGACGACACTCACGACAGCAAGTCCGGCCACGCCGAGGCGATCCGGATAACGTTCGATCCCTCGGTGCTCAGCTACGAAGACCTGTTGGAAAAGTGGTTCTTCAAACTGCACGACCCCACCACGCTCAACCGTCAGGGCAACGACGTGGGAACGCAGTACCGGTCGGCGCTGTTTCCGCACACGCCCGAGCAGAGGGCGACCGCCGAACAGGTGATAGCGCGCGTGAACGCCTCCGGCAAATGGAAGCAGCCCATCACCACTTCCATAGAGCCGGCCGCCACCTGGTACAGCGCCGAGTCCTACCACCAGGATTACCTTCGCAAACACCCGGGCGGCTACAGCTGCCACTTCATGCGCGACTAGGACGTCGCAACCGAGGCTGCCGGTCTCAAGCGATAGACGAAAAAGCGGGCGCGCATCGTTCGTCTTTCCGGGCGGCTCCAAGCGCCCAGGAATCCGTGAATAAGTCGAATACCCCTCGAATTGTCATCCCGAGCGTAGCGGGGGATCTGCTTCACCGCTCGCAATAGCAGATCCCTCGCTACGCTCGGCATGACAGGGCAGGGGTTGTCCAGAGCTTCCTGGCGGGCCAACCGGCCTTCACTCCACCTCACCAGAGACTGTGCACCTTGCGTCGTCAACGCAACGGGGCAGCGCTCTGCCGTCCACCCGCTGAACTCGTCCGCCGCGGCCTCTTGCGCAGAACAGGCTATATGATATAAAAGGTATAAATAATTTACAGAGTTCTGCGCAATGAAGGCGAATCAGTCGAAGAGCGGCACCCGTAAAGCCCCGGCCGTTGTGGCCAAGGCGGCAAAGCCGGCCGCTCCGGAGAAGCGCAAATCCGCCCCGGTGGCGGCCCCGGCCCAGCCGCCGAAGAAAGACAAACTGATCCGCGACAGCTTCACCTTGCCGCGTGAGGATTTCGAGCTGATCGCGGCGCTCAAGGACCGGGCGCTGGATTTCAAGCGGCCCACCAAGAAAAGCGAACTTCTGCGGGCCGGTCTGCAGGTGCTGGCGGGTCTGGATCAGGCGAAGTTGCGCACGGCACTGGAAGCGCTGCGCCCGCTCAAGGCCGGGCGTCCCAAAAACAAACCCTGACCGCGGCACGCTGCAGGACCGCTGCCAGCCGAGCCGACGCGGCAGCCGTTCTTCGCCGTCCCATCCCGTACGACATCTCCGACCCATGAAGCTCAAGTACCTCTCATTTCCTTCCTTGTTCCGCCGTCCGGCACGTTTGCGCATTGGCGCGCTGGTGCTGGTAGGGGTCGTGCTGGCATCCATGTCCGCCTGGCTGAGCGCGAGCGTGGATTCCGCCGCCGCCGTTTTCCCGCAGACGGTTTCGGCCAACGCCGGCCCGGAGCATTTCACCGTTACCGATCTGGAATGGACCGATACCTCGCGCGCACGGCGCGTGCCGGCGCGCCTGTTCTGGCCGGAATCGGCCAGCCGCGGGAAAGTCCCGCTGATCGTTTTCTCGCACGGCATCGGCAGCTCGCGCGACGGGTATAGCTACCTGGGGCGGTATTGGGCCAGCCATGGCATCGCCAGCCTGCATCTGCAGCACGTGGGCAGCGACCGCGCCCTGTGGCATGGCAACGTGTTCTCACTGGTTTCGCGTTTTCAGCACGCTGCCGGCGATGAGGAAGCGATCGCCCGAGTGCACGACCTGAGCTTCGCTCTGGATCGTTTGCTGCAAAGCGAGCGCGGGGCGCACATCGCCCGCGACCGCATCGTCGCCGCAGGCCATTCCTACGGCGCCAACACCACGCTGCTGGCGGCTGGCGCCAAAGTCCTGCGCAACGGGCGTCTGCTGCAGTTCCGCGATCCGCGTATAAGCGCCGCCATCGTGATTTCGGCGCCGCCTTTTTATGGCGAAAAGGATTTCGTGCCGATCCTTTCGGGAATCGGCATTCCCACCTTGCACGTCACCACCGCCGCCGACGTCATCCGCATCCCGGGCTTCGGGTCCGGGCTGGAAGACCGGCTGAGGATATTCGACGCCACCGGCGGGCCGTTCAAGGCGCTGGCCGTCTACAAGCAGGGCAGCCACAACGTATTCACCGAGCGGCGTTATTTCGATTCGCTGGAAGTGGCGACCGAGGTCAAGACTGCGACGGAGGGGTTGTCGCTGGCCTTCCTCGACCAGGTCTTCGGGCAGGCCGACACGCTGGACCTTTGGGAACGCAAGCATCGGGCGTTGTTTTCCGAGTATGTAGAACGCCGCTAGCCGTCGTTGGCTGGCTGGCGGCGCGAACCACGCCGCGATGCAGTTGAAGTATGCTGGCCCGCTCCCGGCCTGCTACGCCTGTCATGAACGCTCACTCGAAAGATGCGTCGATGGATCTGGGCGCCGCTTTGCGCGGCATCGCGGACGACCAGTTGTCGCTCGCGGCCGATTATCTGGGCCGGCAGGGCGGTCACCGGCACAAGGGCGTGCATCAGGCGCGTAAATCCATCCGGCGGGTACGCTCGATTCTGGCGCTGGCCGGTGCCGCCTTGGGGCCTGGCGCGGAAGCGCTCAGTTATCTGCTTTCCGAAATCAACCAGGGGCTCTCCCGCACGCGCGACGCGCAGGCCCTGGTGGAGGCGATAGATCACCTTGCGGTCCAGACCAAGGACGAGAAATGGTTGAAGCTTTTAGGCAGGGCGCGCCGAAACGCGGTTGCGGCCAGGCGCGATGTGCTGCAGGAGTCGCTGGCCGCGGATCCGGATTTTCTTCAGGCCAGAGGTCTTTTGAAGCAGCTGAAAACCGCTCTGGACAGCTTGCCGTGGGGCGGGGTGATGAAGCACGACGTCGAAGCCGCGTTTTCCCTGGCCAGGGAAAAAACCAGGAAGGCCGCGAAGAAAGCCGGCAGAACCGGCAAGGACGAAGACTGGCACCGGTGGCGGCGCAAGGCCCGGCGGCAATCGCAGCAGCAACGGATCCTGGCCGAGGCGGGGATCGAATCCACCGTGAAGTACGACGACAAGGAAATCGCCACGCTGTTGGGAAAGCAACAGGATTGTTCTCTGTTGCTGGACTTCTGCGAGTCCGGCCATTCGCCGATCCGTTGGGCGGACCGTAGTCAGCTGCACCGGTTCGTCGAGAAAAAACTGGAATCGCTGCGCAAGGAACTCGCCAAGCACTCGGTCGATGCCTAGACGCGTGCCTCAGTCACCGATCCCGCGAGGCAAAGCCAAACCGGATGCGCCCGCGACTACTTTGCGCACGCTCATGATCGCCGCCGCCGACAGCGAGCGGCGCGCCAGGCCGACGGGAACCCGGCCGCCGATATCGGTCAACGAGGCGTAGGTCAGCCGGGTGCCGGTGCCGGCCGGGGTCAGCACCCATTCGCCCCGCGAGCGCAGCGCGATGCAATCGGGTTTCGGTTTCGCGCCCACGTAGTCGAGCGACACGAACCGCACCCGGATCTCGCCGCTCGCGTGGGTCTGCTTTTCGAAACGCATGGAGTAACAGCGCTCGCTGATGAGCGGTGTGTCGAGCACATCCGACCAGATCGTAAGCTCGCGTCCGCGTTTGATGAACGTGCGGCTGATGTTCCTGTTCTTTTCGTCGAGATACTTTCCGAACAGATAATCCGCGACGGTTTGCGGTGAAACCTTCAGCGATGTGCTGACGCGCAGCTCGTCGAAACGTTCGCCCGGAAGCTGCCGCGTCTCCATCCGAATGCCGTCTTTTTCGCTCGCGACCTGCCACTGCTGGGCTTGCAGGGAACTTGACATCGCCAGTGCGGGTAACAACAACAGGCAGACCAAGCGCCTGGCGGCTGCGGTCTGCCGCGCCATTGGGTTGCGGAATAAAACCATGTCGCCTTATCTCCCCGATGCCGGACAGTCTCGGAGAATTCGATGCCGGTGTGATGACAGAATCAAGACAGAATCGCCCTGTCGGGCGACCCGGAGAGGGGAAGTCGGAGAGGGGATTGGTTGAATTGAATCGTCGCTCCCCGGCTTGGACCGTATTGCCGCGCCTCACATCGAGGGGAGTGAGCAGGGACGAAGCGTGTCGTTACGTTCCCGTGAGCAATACATAACCCACGCCACGTACGGCGTTCAGAGGCAGTTGCTCGCTTGTGGCCGACAGGACTTTGCGACGCAAGCGGTGCACTAGCATTTCCAGGCGATGCGGATCGAAATCATGGATGTCCGGCGCCAGTTTGGAGATGATCGCGTCGCGCGCCACGGTTTCCCCTGGAGAGGCCGCCAACACGGCGATCAGCAGACGCTCGGCATAGGTGAGGCGCACCTTCGCCCCTCTAGGCGAAGCCAGGTTCCAGTCCTGCATCTCAAGGCGCCAGCTCGGTGAAGGTTTCTCCGCCTTGCGTAAAACGTCGATCTGATCCAGACGCCTGAGCAGACTGCGAACCGTCGCGATCAGCATGTCGATGTCGATCGGCTTGGTGATGTAAACATCGGCGCCTTCGTCCAGGCCGTAGATATGATCGGCCTTGCGCTTATGCCCCGTCAGCACGATCCCGGCTTCCGTCATGGTCCGCAAGTGCTTGGCAATAGCGAGGCCGCTTTCACCCGGCAAGTCGACGTCCAGGACGAATAGGGAAAAATCCCGGCCAAGCATGCAACGATAGGCCTCGGCGGTGCTACCGGCGCCTATTACGTTGAAGCCGGCATCCCTTAGGCCCGGCATCAAGATTCCTTCACGCATACCCACATCGTCTTCCACTACAAGAATGTAGCGTTCCAAATGGCCCGTCATACAACCCCCTGTTGCACACGCCGGCATTCCCGCGAAATGCGCAGGAATAAAAATTGATTGTTTTTCCCGGCAGGCCCCTGTCGCACACCGAAAGTGCTATGCAGATCACAAATCGCATGCCTGCACGAAGCTTGTTCGAACAGAAATGCAGATTACGGTGAGTTTTAGCAGGTTTTCGTGCGTGATGTCTACCGTTGCACTTGATTAAATGCGCGCGGGGAAGGCCTTCGCAATGTAGGCCGTAATTAATTCTTGTGAAGGGGAACAATTCGTTCCGTCTTCCCTATTGGGCGCGCGGTATTTCGCTGCGTCCGATCGTCGCGCATGCGTTGGCCAAGAGCCAGGGAAGCAGGGAATGAAGCAATCAAGTCGTGGTGTTACGGTTCGGGGTGTGCGGCAGACTTGCGCACAGCTAAGCAGGATCTTTCGCCGGTTCGCTTTCACTTCATTTTTTCTATTGTTTGCCGGCCAGTCCGCTTTTGCGCAGACTTCCGTCGACAACGTGGCGCGCATCATCAATCCGGTAGGCTTGTCGTGTTCGGATGTTGTCACGAACCCGAACTGCGAGAGGGTCGACAATGCCTTAGTCGCGGTAACACCGGCTCCGGTGGACTACGACTTTTGTCCGGTCGGTATCGATAAGCCAGTCTTCAGCATCGTCAATGGCGTGCGGATTTCGCGCTACCAGCCGGGCGCCGGCAATGACGGTTATGTCACCGAGCTCGACCATCCTGTTACCGGCAACCTCAATGGCTTGATGGTCGATCCGGTCCGCAACCGGCTCCTTTTCGTCGCCCGCGCGGTATCGGGCACCACGACGACTCTATGGGCCTACGATTCCGGCAATGGCGGCTGGTACCAGGCCACGACGCCGTTCACCTCTCCGGATTTCGCGCGTGCTGGCATGACGCCGGCGGGCGAAGGATATCTGATCGGCAGCGGCAGCAATCCCGAAGTGTGGCGGGTGACCGCAGATCCTACGCCGGGCAGTTTCGGCTATACGGTCCAATTCCTCGATAACTTGACATACGACATCGCGCCTACCGATACCGGCTCGGGCGATATCGCCGTCGATAGCGCGGGTGCAGGCTGGTTGTCCGTAGGGCAGGATCTGTATCGGATCGATCTCACTGCCAGTGCGCTGCAAGCGGTACGTCAGACGCGCCCGCTGCTCAACGGCTCGCCGAGCGCGATCAACTGGGCCGGTGTGGCGTTCGCGGACGACGGAACGCTGTACGTCGCCGACAATAGCGCTTCCAGCAGCTACTACGCCTACAACCCGGCGACGGGTACGCTGACTCCGACCGTGCCGACCACCGCGGTTGCTTCGCGCGATCTGGCTTCTTGCGCGTTCCCCACCATCGCCCCGCCTGATTTGTCCGTGATCAAGTCGCTGGCGCAGATCAACGGCGCCCCGGTCGGTGCCGGTGCGACGGTGGCGCCCGGCGATACGCTGACTTATGCGATCCAGATCGCCAACACGGGCGGTTCGGTCGCGACCCTGTTCCCGGGCGAAGTGGTCGAAACGCTGCCCGCCAATACTGCGGTGGTGACGGCGGGCAACGACTTCAGCTGCACCGGCAGCAACTGCCCCAACACGGCGACGACCAATGTTGCGGCCGGCAACAGCACTACATTCGACTTTGTCGTACAGGTCGCCGATCCGCTGCCAGTGAATGTCACGGCAATCGACAATGCAGTCACCGTAGCAGGAGTGAACTGCGCCAGCGCGGGCAACGATTGCGCGGAGACGACGTTGCTGAGTCCGATAGTGACGGTCGATAAGACCGTCAGTCCGGGCATCGGTACCTCGGTGTCGGTCGGGGATACGTTGACCTACACACTCACCGTCACGGTGGCCAATGGCGTCACGACCACGGCGGAAGTACTGACCGATACGCTCGGCGCCGGGCTCGTCGTCGGTACGCTGCCGGCGGGCTGCACGGCTTCCGGCCAGGTGGTGACCTGTACGCTGGCAGCGGGCGCGGCCATCGGTACGCATACCTTTACCTACACCGCGACGGTGGATACCGCTGCGGTCACCTCGGTGAGCAACAGCGTGGTGCCGAGTACCGGTACTTGTGGAACCTGCACCACCCTCAATCCGGTCGATCCGACGATCACGGTCAACAAATCCGTGAATCCGGGCAGCGGT
>CBFGMR010000020.1:0-71629 GCA_965650035.1 uncultured Pseudoxanthomonas sp. | reverse complement strand
AGTTCTTCGATGTTGTTGAGCATGATCACCGGCGATTCGTTGAAGCGGAAATTCTTCACCGGGTACTTGATCTCGCCGTTCTCGATGTAGAAGGTGCCGTCGCGGGTCAGCCCGGTCAGCAGCACCGTCTGCGGATCGACCATGCGGATGTACCAGGTGCGCGTAACCAGAATGCCCTTCTGCGTGCTCTTGACCAGCTCGGCCGTGGACTTGGTGCCGCCGGACATCAGCAGGTTGCCGGCTGCGCCGGTCGCGCGCTTGCCCTGTTTCTGCGCCCAGTAGCGCGAATACTCCAGGTTGACGACCTTGCCGTTCTCCACCACCGCGGTCTTCTCGCGCGGCAGGCCCTCGTCGTCCCACGGCATCACTGGCGCTTCCGGATGCCAGGGATCGGCGGAAATGTTCACGCGCGGGTCGTAGACCTGTTCGCCGATCTTGTTGCCACCGCCTTTTTTGGACAGGAAGCTGCGGCCTTCATCGGCCTGGCGCGCATCGAAGAAATTCATCATGAAAGAAATCAACCCCGCCGCCGCCGCCGGCTCCAGGATCACCGTGTATTTGCCCGGCTCCAGCGCTTTGGCCGCAGCCGATTCGCTGGCCTTGCGCATGGCGGTGCGCACGTCCTGGCCGGCCTTGAACGGAGTGGCGTCCTGCAGATTGCGGCCGACCCAGCCAGAACCACGGCCGTCTTCGGTGCGCACCGTGCAGGTGTAGTCCAGGTTGGTGGCTTTCTGGTAGCCGAAGTTGCCCTTGCTGTTGGCGAAGGCGACGAAACTCTGGCCGTCTTCCAGGAAGCCGGCGGCGATCAGCTTCTCCGCGCGGCACGGGCCGATGGAATCGGCCGCCACCTGGGCGCGGTATTCCGGGGTAATGGCGGCGGTGGCTTCACTGAAAGTGGGGCTGGCCTTGTAGGTCTGCTTTTCCACGGCCGGAACGAACTCCGGATTCTCCGGCGCCAGCCTGGCCAGATCCTCGGCCCGGCGCACCACGCGTTCCAGCGCGGCGTCGTCGAACTCGTTGATCGTGGCCACGCCCACGCGCTTGCCGAAGGCCACCTGCACGGCCAGGTCGGCGTTGTCGACGATACCGCTGGTGGACACGTTGTTGAGGGCGAAACGGATGTTGCCGGAAATGGAACCGGACAGCGATGCGGTGCATTCATCGGCCTTGGACAGGGCGATGACCTTGTCGAGGATGGCCTTGGCTTGCTCTTCGGTGAGGATGCTCATGTTCTAGTGGTCTCCTGGATGCGGTCAGCCGAGCGAGCGGGCGGTATTGATGACGTTGATGCCGTTGAAGCGCGCGGTGCTGGAGCCGTGCGAAACCGCCGACACCTGGCCGGGCTGGCCCTTGCCGTCGAAGAAGGAACCGCCCATGCGGTAGTCGCTCTCGTCGCAAATACCTGCACACGCGTTCCAGAACTCGGGCGTGCGGATCTGATAGGCCACGTCCTCGATCATCGCGCCGATCTTGCCGTTCTTGATTTCGTAGAACAGCTGGCCGCCGAACTGGGCGTTGTAGCGCTGCTGGTCGATGGAGAACGAGCCGTCGCCGATGATGTAGATGCCGTTCTCCACGTCCTTGACCATGTCGGCCACGCTCAGCTTGTCCTTGCCCGCACGCAGCGACACGTTGGCCATGCGCTGGAACTGCACGCTGGACCAGGAGTCTGCATAGCAGCAGCCGTCCGACTCGGTTTTGCCCAGGATGTGGGCCTGGTCGCGGATGGTCTGGTAATCGACCAGCTTGCCGCCGCTGATCAGATCCCATTGCTTGGTCTTGACGCCTTCGTCGTCGTAACCGACAGCACCCAGGCTGCCGGTCTGGGTCTTGTCGGCGATGATGTTGACCTTGTCGCTGCCGTACTGGAACTTCGCTTCGCGCTTGTCCAGGGTGGCGAAGCTGGTGCCCGCGTAGTTGGCCTCGTAGCCCAGCACGCGGTCCAGCTCCAGCGGATGGCCGACCGACTCGTGGATGGTCAGCCAGGTGTGCGAGGGGTCCAGCACCAGATCGAACTTGCCTGGCTTGACCGAAGGCGCCTTCAACTTCTCGCGCGCCTGCTTGGCGCCGGCGATGGCGTCTTCCTTCATGTCGTAGGACAGACCGTAATTGACTACACCATTCGGCGAAACGAACTTGCCCGAAGCCGCGCCGTCCAGGTACTCGAAGCCCAGGCCCATGGGCGAGGACAGGCCGTCGCGGGTGCGGAACTTGCCGCTGGCCTTGTCGATGGCGGTGACCGTCATCGGCGCCCAGATGCGGTGCACGTCCTGGTCGATGTAGGAACCGTCGGTGCTGGCGAAGTATTTCTGCTCGTTGACCAGGAACAGCATGGAGTTGACGAAGTCCGCGCCGGCATTGGTCGCAGCGGCATTGACGCCCAGCAACAGGTCCACTTTGTCCTTGATCGGCACTTCCATTGCGTTCTTCACGATCGGCGTCTTCCACGCCACCTCGCCCACGCCCTTGACCGGCGCCAGCTGCACTTTGGCGGTCTGGATCTTGGCGTTGGCCTTGGCGATGGCAGCGGCCTGGCGCGCGGCGCGAGCCACGCCGTTGGTGGTCAGGTCGTTGGTGGCCGCGAAGCCCCAGGCGCCGTCGGCGATGACGCGGATGCCGGCGCCGGTGGATTCGGTGTTCACCACGTTCTGCACCTTGTCTTCGCGGGTGATCACGAACTGGCGCAGGTAGCGGCCCACGCGCACGTCGCAGTAGCTGGCGCCCGCGTCGGTGGCGGCGGCCAGTGCGGCATCGGCCAGGCTTTTCTTGAAGCCGACGTCCAGCGTGGTCTGCAGTTGTTCGGCGGCGATCGCCTTGCCGAGGAAGGACGGCACCAGCAGGCCGCCAAGGCTAAGGCCGCTGATGGCCAGGAAGTCGCGTCTGTGCAAGGCTGCTCTCCATCGTGTAGAGCCCGCGCGAATGGCGCGGGACGGGGACTGAAGCGGACGATCATGGCGCGCATGCGGCGCATCGCCATGCCGCCAGCGATCATTGCCGCCGGGGCAGGCAACGTCAAATGACTTTTGGCATAGACGGAGCGATGCGTTTCAATATTCGCGAGCCCGTCGCCAAGCTCGGCAATCCCCACGATCCGGATCCGCTTCGTTCCGGATCGGGAGCGGCGGCCGGTCATTCCACCGGCGACCAAAACGTGGTCAGTTCGCTTGCTTGACCGCGCTCAACGCGGAAACCCCATTCTCATTGAACGCCTCTACCGCGATTTCATAAGACGGATCGATGTTCAGTGCGCGCAGCTCCAGTGTCGTGCCTTTGTCGGCGAACACCTGATAGCTCAGGTTCAAACGGTCCGCGCGCAAGCCCCAGCGCACGTTGTAGCCCACTGCGCCGGCCACGGGTTTCCAGGTCACCACCGCATTGCGGCGATCCTTGTCGCGCTCGACGGTCACGCCCGTCGGGGCATGTGGTGGTGCACCGTCCGCGTTGCCGAACACGCGCAGGTCGCTGATCGCAAGGTTAGCGGCGCCCACGTGGCCATGCACGTAGCGGACATAGCGCGTGCGCACCGGTTCCGGCAGTTGCAGGTACGCATTGGGGCGGTCGCGGCGGTCCGGGCCGTCGCCGACCTCGGCCAACGGCGTCCACCGTTTGCCGTCGCGCGACTGCTGCAGCCGGAACGAGGTATAGATATCCGGCGCATCGGCGAAACGTCCGGACTGATAGTCCGCGTAGTTCACCTGCACCGCGCGCACCGTCTTTTCCGCACCCAGATCGACGGTCAGGGTTTCGCCGGGTTTGTTGCTGCCGGCGACCCAGAACGTACGCGGATTTTCATCGGTGACGCGGGCGGCGGCGAACTCGCCGCTGGTGGACGAAGCCGTGGCCGTCTTGCGGTAGGACAGCAGCATCCAGCCGGTGAACAGCGATTCGGGATCGTCGACCTTGCCTTCCGGCATCCAGTGCGGGAAGTCGCCGAAACGCGCAGACACGCTCATCTGCCCGTCGTCGGCGAAGGCGGCGGGGAACATCGCGATGCGGCGTTCGAAGGTCCAGTTGTAGCCGATCCACGGTGTGCCGCTGTTCCACCAGTTGCCGTATTCGTCCCGGAAGGTGGAGCCGTGGCCGGCACCCTGCACGAAACCGCCGGGTTTGTAGGCCACCGGGTTGTAAGGCGCGTATTCGAACGGGCCCAGCGGGCTGTCGCCGACATAGGTGCCGTTGGCGTAGGCGTTGTATTCGGTGCCGGGCGCGCCGTACTGCAGGTAATAGCGGCCGCGCACCTTGGTCATCCAGGCACCTTCCATGTAGTTGCCGATCGGCTTGCCGTTGGGAAAATTCATGCCGCGGTGGTCGGGACCGAAGCGCTCCCAACCGTGCTTGGCAGGATCCAGCGCCAGCATCACCTTCGGTTCGCCCCGGAAGACGAATCCGCGCGGTGCTTTTTCCATCTCTATGCCGTATAGCGGATAGGTATCCGACGAACCCCAGTAGAGGTACCAACGTCCATCGTCGTCGATGAAGATATCCGGGTCCCACGGTCCCGGCGGGGTCTTGCCGGCCGGCAGCGGCAGCAGGTCCTGGCCCGGCGGCACTGCGGTGGGGATGCGCGGCAGCAGGCGGGTCAGGTAATCGATCTTGCCGCTGGCCGGATCGGTGGACTGCAGCAACGCGCGCGGCACGAAGGCCGACTGCATGATGACCAGGCGGTCGCCGTCGGAAACCACGGCCGGGGCCACGATGCTTTCCGAAGGCCAGCGGCTGGGCGTGATGAACCGCCAGTCCAGCAGGTTGGTGGAGCGCCAGTAGCCATCGGCCAGGGTCTGGAACAGATAGTAGGCGTCCTTGTGCCGCACGATCACCGGATCGGCGCCGGTGCGGTAGGAAATGCCTTCGTTGAGCTGCTCGAAGTTGTAGCGGTAGTCCAGGTCGACAGGGTTGGCGTAGGTGCGTCGGCCAGGCGCTTCGGCCGCCGACAAAGCGGTGCCCGCGAAGATCGACATGAGCAGGAGTGCGCCCTGCGGCAGCAATGAAACGCGTTTCACGGTGGTTTCTCACAATGCCGTTTACGGCCGCTACCTTACCGCGCTTCGCATCGGCGGCAGTTAAACTGGCGCACCTCTCCGGCCTTGCCCATGCTGCGACTCACCGACCTCAAACTTCCTCTGGATCACGACGAAGCCGCGCTTCCCGCAGCGATCGTCGCGCGTCTGGGCATCGCCGCCGCCGAACTGGTCGGTTTCACCGTCGCCAAGCGCAGCTACGACGCGCGCAAGCGCGGGGCGATCGTGTTGATCTATGCGGTTGACGTGGCGACCACGCGCGAAGCGGACATCCTGCAGCGCTTGCAGAGGGACGAGGAAGCGGCGGACGGCAAGATCGCGCCCACACCGGACACCACCTACATGCCGGTCGCGCAGCCACTGCACGCCGGGGCTCCTGTACGCGTACCGCTTTCAGTCGCCTCCGAAGACGCGCGCGTGGTGGCGACGGCCGTCGAAGAAGTCGTCCAGGCCTCGCCGCGCCCGGCGGCACTGCGGCCGTTGGTCATCGGCATGGGCCCCTGCGGTCTGTTCGCCGGTTTGATCCTGGCGCAGATGGGCTTGCGGCCGATCATTCTTGAGCGCGGCAAGAACGTGCGCGAGCGCACCGTGGACACGTTCGGCCTGTGGCGCAAGAAGATCCTCAATCCCGAATCCAACGTGCAATTCGGCGAAGGCGGCGCGGGCACGTTCTCCGACGGCAAGCTGTACAGCCAGATCAGCGACAAACGCCACTACGGGCGCAAGGTACTGACCGAGTTCGTCAAGGCCGGCGCGCCGGAGGAAATCCTCTACGTCAGCAAGCCGCATATCGGCACCTTCCGCCTGGTCTCGATGGTGGAGAGCATGCGTGCTGACATCGAAGCCCTGGGTGGCGAGATCCGCTTTTCGCACCGCGTCGACGACCTGCTGGTGGAAGCCGATTCGGCGGGTGTGCGCAAAGTACGCGGAGTAGTGCTGGCCGACGGCGGCGAAATCCGCGCCGACCATGTGGTGATGGCGTTGGGCCACAGCGCGCGCGACACCTTCTTCATGCTGCACGAGCGCGGCGTGTTCCTGGAAGCCAAGCCGTTCTCCATCGGCTTCCGCATCGAACACCCGCAATCGCTGATCGACCGCGCCCGTTTCGGCCCGCAGGCCGGGCATCCCATTCTGGGGGCGGCCGACTACAAACTCGTGCACCACTGCCGCAATGGACGTTCGGTGTACAGCTTCTGCATGTGCCCGGGCGGCACTGTGGTCGCCGCCGCCAGCGAACCCGGGCGCGTGGTCACCAACGGCATGAGCCAGTACTCGCGCAACGAACGCAACGCCAACGCCGCCATCGTGGTCGGCATTACGCCGGAGGACTACGCCGAATTCGACCCCAGCGGCAGTCCGCTGGCCGGCATCGCCCTGCAGCGGCATTGGGAAGAACAGGCCTTCCAGCAAGGCGGCGAAGACTACAGCGCGCCGGGGCAACTGGTCGGAGATTTCCTGCGCAAACGCGCTTCGCGCGAATTCGGCAGCGTGCAGCCTTCGTATACGCCAGGCGTGACGCTAGGCGATCTCTCCAGCGCATTGCCGCGTTACGCCATCGATGCGATCCGCGAGGCGTTGCCGGCTTTCGACAAGCAGATCAAGGGCTTCGCGATGGACGATGCGATCCTCACCGGGGTGGAGACGCGTACTTCTTCGCCGGTGCGGATGACGCGTGGGGTGGATGGGCAGAGCCTTAATACACGCGGGTTGTTTCCTGCGGGCGAAGGGGCGGGGTATGCGGGTGGAATTCTGTCGGCGGGCGTGGATGGGATTCGCGCGGCGGAAGCGGTCGCCATGCAGATGATCGCATCCGGAATGGCTCGCGCGGCGTAGCTCTTGCCTCCTCCCCTTTGCTGCGCAAAAGGGAGGGGGCTGATCCCATCGCCGAGAGAATGGGAGGAGTATGTTTGCATCGGCGCAGCAAATACTCAGGAACAAACCTATGAAATCCAGAAACAACAGCAAGTCCGACAACGACGACGACCAGCCGCGACTGGCGGTGCTGATCGACGCCGACAACGCTCAGCCCTCGGTGATCGAAGGCCTGCTGGCCGAAGTGGCCAAGTATGGTGTGGCCAGCGTCAAGCGCATCTACGGCGATTTCACCAGCCCGCGCATGACCCAATGGAAGGCGGCGCTGCTCAGGCACTCGATCAGTCCGGCCCAGCAGTTCGCCTACACCAGTGGCAAGAACGCCACCGACAGCTCGATGATCATCGACGCCATGGATCTGCTGTACACGCAGCGCTTCGACGGCTTCTGCCTGGTCTCCAGCGACAGCGACTTCACCCGTCTGGCCCAGCGCCTGCGCGAGGAGGGTCTGACTGTGTACGGGTTCGGCGAAAAGAAAACGCCCGATGCGTTCGTGCGCGCTTGCGACAAGTTCGTCTACACCGAAGTACTGCGCAAGGAAGCCGCCGCCAGCGCGCCGCCGAAACCGGCAGCGGCCAAGCCGGCGAAGAAGGCGGTATCGAAATCCGTGCCGGCAATACCGGCACCGGGTGCGGCACCGGCCCAAGTCGCATCGGCAGAGGCCAAAGACAGATCAGCAGAACCTTTGCCGCTGGCGTTGATCCGTCAGGCCATCGAAGAGGCCTCCGACGAGAACGGCTGGGCGTTTTTGGGTGCGGTCGGCAGCTATCTCAACAAGATCCAGCCCGACTTCGACCCGCGCCTGTACGGACACCGCAAGCTGAGCGACTTGTTGAAACATCAATCCAAGTACTTCGCCATCGAGGAGCGTGGCGCAAGCGGCTCCAACAAGATGATCTACATCCGCTCGCTGGGCTGAACGAACGTCGTGGCGGCCGAAAAACCGTTCTCGCCGTCCAGCGAGCGCAACCGCGGCCCGATCCTGGAAGTGTTGCGCGGGCATTTCGCGCACGTGCGCGAGGTATTGGAGATCGGCAGCGGCACCGGCCAGCACGCGGTGCATTTCGCTGCAGCCATGCCGTGGCTGACCTGGCAGTGCTCGGACCGCGCCGACCATCTACCGGGTACCCGTGCGTGGCTGGACGAAGCGGCATTGCCGAATACGCCGCCGCCGGTGGAGCTGGACGTGGCGCTGGGGCCCTGGCCGGTCCAATCTTTCGGCGCCGCGTTCAGCGCGAACACTTTGCACATCATGGGATGGCTGGAAGTCGAAGCTTTCGTCGCGGGCCTGGACAAAACGCTCGCCGCCGACGCAGTGTTGGCGGTGTACGGGCCCTTCAACTACGGCGGGCAATTCACCAGCGACAGCAATCGCGAGTTCGACGCTTCGCTGAAGGCACGCGATGCGCGCATGGGGATCCGCGACGCCGAGGCCGTGGATGCGCTGGCACGGACGATCGGATTGCAACTGATCGACGATGCTGCGATGCCCGCCAACAATCGCTGTCGGGTGTGGCGACGCGGCATTGGCGCTGCGTTTACATCCCCAGGCTGATCGCATAGCTCATCCAAGGCCCGCGGGAGCGCGTCCCGTCGCGAGCTTTTCGGTGAGGTCGGCTGGCGCGAGAAGCTCGCGGCGAGACGCCGCTCCCACGCCATATCAGTGTGCTGCTGCCTGCCGCTGCCCGACTTCCTCGCGCGCGAATTCGCGGTCGACTAACGGCGCCAGCGCGGTGGTGAAGCGCTTGGCGTCGGCGGCGCCCAGGTGCGACCACTCCGGCAACGCAAGACCCTGCAGCTGCGGATAGTCTTCGAAGTGGATGCCGGGCGAGTGAGTCCGTTGCAGCAGCGCTTCCCAGGTATCTTTGCGCGGCGTGCGCGCAGTTTGGCCACGGCAGTGGCGACGCGGCCGATGGTTTCCTCGCGCAGCCTGCCGCGTTTGGCTTCAGTGTCCAGCATGGGCGGCAACGGCAGGCCCAGCTGCACTTGCCAGATATGCCGAACCAGCGCGTGGTACTGCGGATCGTCTTCAACCTTCTGCCACAGGTGCGAGTTACGATCGCTTTCCTGCACCGACAGCTTGCGCACCAGAATGCGCGGCGGCAGCCCCGGCCGATCGGGCCAGGCTTGCCTGCGCACCACCACCGGCAAGGCAAAATCAGGGTCGTAGAACGCGAACCAGGGCTCGAGGAAACGCTGCGACAGCCAATGTCCACTGCGTTGCGACGGCGATTGCCCGTGGTAGTAAGGCACCACCGAGGCGCGCCGCCCGCTTTGTCCTAGGAACAGGCTGATCGGCGTGGCGTCTATCAGCAAGCGGCCAGTGAAATCCGGATCGGCCGCCAGATCCTCCAGCGCCGGCAAAGGCGAGGTGCCTTCCAACGAGAGCTGGATAGGACGCTCGCCGACGGCGCGTTCCCATTCCGGCAACTGCACATCGAACAGCATGCGCGAACTGCCGATCAGCACGGTCTTGCCGCCTTCGCCAGCATTGATGCGGCGGCGTTGGTCGGCCCATGAGCCATCGCTGTTGCGGTAACCGGGTGCGGCCCCGTAGGCGCGCCAATGCCATTCCCAGGCCGCCATCAGCAGCACGAACAACGCCAGTGCGCCGAGCAGGATCCTGCCCCAGGGCTGCGATGGAATATCGCGCTCCGGCACCGGCTGCGCGACGCCGGGCCGATCCGAGGCAGTGAGACGTACAAAGCCGGGCCGCTCGAAGCGTTCTTCCAGCGGGATGCCGCCATCGCTGGCCATCGCGAACGCGGCCTGCTCAGAACTGGAAATAGATGAAGGCATTGCCCGCTCCCTGTGCCGCAACCACCGCGAAGGCCATCACGCCCAATGCCGCCGACAACTGCAGCGGGTGCCGTCGTGCCAACATCGCTTCCAGAGTGCGGGTGCGCATCAGCCAGTGCGCGATCACTATCCCGCCCACGATCAGCGCCACCATCGCCAGATGCGCGGTAGTCAGGATCGGTTTTGCCTCGGGGTTGCCGCCGAACATGCCGCGAAGGACCGTCCATGCCTGTCCGAAACCCTTGGCACGGAAGAACACCCAGGTGACGTTGATCAGCGCATAGGTCAGCAAGCCCAGCCCGAGCAGCGCCAACGGCCCGGGCCGATACCCCTGAAAGCGCGAGCGCAGCGCACGTTCGGCCGCCAGGTACAGTCCGTGCAAGCCGCCCCAGGCCACGAAGGTCCAGCTGGCGCCATGCCACAGGCCGCCGAGCAGCATCGTCGCCATCAACGCGAAATAGGTGCGTGTTTCGCCATGGCGGTTGCCGCCGAGTGGAATGTAGAGATAGTCGCGCAACCATGCCGACAAAGTGATGTGCCATCGCCGCCAGAAATCGGAAAAACCTAGCGCGGCATACGGAAAACGGAAGTTGTCGGGCATGGCGAAGCCCAGGCACATCGCCGCGCCGATTGCGGTGGTGGAATAACCGGCGAAATCGCAGAAGATCTGTCCGCTGAAGGCCAGCGTTCCCATCCACGCATCCAATGCGCCGGGAATGCGGCCCGGCGCGTCGTAGACCGCTTCGGCCGCCGGACCCAGGAAACCGTCGGCCAAGACGATTTTCTGGAACAGCCCCAACACCATCAGCGCCAGCCCGAAGCGCAGCTGATCGGCGGTGGCGCGGCGTTCGCGGGCGAACTGCGGCACCAGTTCGGTCGGGCGCATGATCGGCCCGGCGACCAGATGCGGAAAGAAGGTGACGAACAGCGCGTAGTCGAGGAAGTTGTTGGCCGGCCTGGCGCGTCGCAGATACACATCGAGCGTGTAGGACAAGGTGGCGAAGGTATAGAAAGAGATGCCGACCGGCAGCACGATATCGAGCTTGGACGGCTGATAGGCCACGCCCAGTGAGGCCATCACTGCCTGGAAGTTCTCCATCAGGAAGCCGCCGTACTTGAAGTAGGCCAGCATGCCCAGGTTCACCACCACCGACAGCAGCATCCACGCGCGCCGCGCATGCGGATTCTGCGCATCGACCAGTTTCTTCGCCGCCCACCAGTCGACCAGCGTCGATACCCACAGCAGGATCACGAACGGCGGGTTCCAGGCCGCGTAGAACAGGTAGCTGGCGACCAGCAGGTTGATCTTCTTGGTGGTCCATCGGAATGGCATGGCATGCAGTGCCAGCACCAACGCGAAGAACACCACGAACGTCAGGGAGTTGAAGACCACGCGGGCAGACCTCGGCCGGCGGGGGCCGGACATGACCTGGAACGCGGTTAGTGGACAGCGACGGACAGTGCGGCGATGAACGGCGGGCACGTCGGTCGCCGTATCGCAGGCCGGACGGCCGCCTTGGCGCCAGCCGGTTCCGCTAGGTCGTCCCCGTATGCCCTACCCGGGACGGAAGCTTCAGGGATTCGGCAATGCGGAATCCATCGGAACGGCGCTGACGACCGCCGCGCGCTTCTGACGCAGCCACATGCCGAGTGCCGACAGGCTGATGACGGCGGTCATCACCAGCTCGCCTCCATCTTCGACCAAGGTCATCAAGGTCTGCGACATATTCCTACCCAGCATCCCGTGCACGGCATCCACGCCGACGCCGAAGAAAATCAGGATCGCGAAGTAAGCCGTGAAAACGAGATAGCGGGCCCAGTCTTCCTCCGTGTGAATCAGCCGCGCGCCGGCGAGCCAGAACACCACCGACAACAATCCCGTCGAGGAAAATCCGATCAGGTCGCCAGCGACGGGCGATAGACCCATTCCGGCATTGACCATGTGCCCAATCGCTTCATGCAGTTCGAACGCATCGTCCAGGAACGTCAAGAACAGGATCGCCGCGAACGCATACCACTGTTTCGCGCGGTACGTCCTGGCGAACATGGAAAACAGTGCGCAGGCAGCCAGCTCCAGGCCGTAGCCGAATATTTCGGGATAGCCTCTGTCGACAAACGAAAATTGAAGGCGGTCGTAGAAGAAGCTATCGGTCAGATGATGCCTCTCCACATACGCATACCTGACGAAGCAGGCAACCAGAATCGCGATCGTGCCGGTCACGGCCGCAACAGACCATCGATGCGCTCGATCCGGCAGAATCAAAAAATCCCGTGTGAGCCGCAGGCCGCGAGGGAGAAGGTATGCGATGGAATGGGATTGGTAGCCGGTGGCGACGTGCATATGACCCTCCTAGCGGATGACTTTGGTGCCGTCCGCGAACTCGGCGGAGGGGCTGTCACAAAGGCGTCATATACTGCTTGTGTAATTAAGAGTTTTGCAATTTTTTTGCGGCGTATTCAGCAAGAAAAACTCAAGGAATTCATCTCCCCTCCAGCCGCCATTAACGTAGGTGATAACAGCGTGACGCTTATGCCGCCGAGCAATGGGACGTAAGTTGTCCTGGAAGGATCCGAAGACAGATAAAAGAATGAGGAAGGTCGACGTGCCGCGTCGGCAAAGCGACGTCTCCAGCGCATCGAAAGATTGTCCGACTCGATCGGCTTTCTATGCGCAGACGCAGAAATCCTGCCACGTACGGCGCGCGAGGCTCGTGGCCGTCCCGTGTACCTCGGGAAGCTAGTCGACGATTCCGCCCGCCAGGCCGATTCCGGGAGCAAGCTTGTCGTTCCTCGCCCGACATGCCCAGAATGCCGCTTTCCCACGGAACTGGAACTTGCATGGCGCGGCTTGTGATCCTGTTGTCCTGCTTGCTGTGGCTGTCGTTTTCCGTGCGGGCGCAGGTGCCTGCTGCCGCACTCGTGGTTTCCGACCACGATTACCCCGGAGTGATATCGCTCGCGGTCGACGCCACCGATGTGTCGCGCCGCATCTACCAGGTACGCGAACGCATACCGGTCCAGCCGGGTCCATTGAAACTCTGGTATCCGCAATGGATACCCGGCAACCATGCGGCCACCGGCCCGATCAACCAGTTCGCGGGACTGACCATCGCCGGCAACGGCCAGCGCATCGAGTGGCGGCGCGATCCATTGGACGTCTATGCATTCCACCTGGAAGTGCCCGCGGGTGTCGCGGAGCTCGATATCCAGTTCCAATCGCTTTCGCCCACCGCCGACGACCAGGGACGGGTGGCGATGACTACCGAGCTGATGTCGGTGCAGTGGTCGCGCCTGCTGCTGTATCCGGCCGGCTACGATGCGCGCCGTGTCCGTTTCGAACCCAGCCTGCGTTTGCCTGAAGGCTGGCAATTCGCTAGCGCGCTTGAAACGGCCGGGACCGATGGCGGCGTGAATCGCTTCCGGGCGCTCGCTCTCGTCGATCTGGTCGACTCTCCCGTCTATGCCGGCCGCTATTTCAAACAGTTCGATCTGGATCCCGGCGCGAAAATACCGGTGCGCCTCAACGTGATCGCCGATGCGCCGGAACTGCTCGATGCCAAGCCGGAAATCCTCGCAGCGCATCGTGCCCTGGTGAAACAGGCCGACCGCGTATTCGGCGCGCGCCCGTTCGCGCACTACGATTTCCTGCTGGCGTTGTCCGACCAGTTCAGCGGCATCGGCCTAGAGCACCACCAGTCGAGCGAAAACGGCACCTTTCCGGATTACCTGACCGGTGATGCGCCGTTCACCGACAACTACCTGCTGCCGCACGAATACGCGCACAGCTGGAACGGCAAGTTCATGCGTCCGGCGCTGCTGTGGACACCGCACTACAACACCCCGATGCAGAACGATCTGCTATGGGTCTACGAAGGACAGACCGAGTTCTGGGCCTGGGTGCTGGCTGCACGCGCAGGGCTGTACACGCCGCAACAGGCGCAGGAAGTGCTGGCCGCCAGTGCGGCGATGTTCGACCATCGCGCCGGCCGTGGTTGGCGCAACCTGCAGGACACCGTCTATCAGGGCATCGTCGATTTCAACGATGCGCCGCAGGCGTGGGAGAGCTGGCAGCGCGGTTACGATTTCTACGACGAAGGCACGCTGGTATGGCTGGATGTGGACACCGAATTGCGGGAATTGTCGGGCGGCAAACGCTCGCTGGACGATTTCGCACACGGGTTTTTTGGGGGCAGCACGGGCAAGGCGGAAACACGCACATACGCGCTCGATGATGTGGTCGAAGCACTGCAGAAAGTGCAACCTCACGATTGGCACGCATTCCTGCGCCAACGGGTGGACAGCCATGGTCCGGGCGCGCCGATAGAGGGTCTGGCACGCGCAGGTTGGAAGCTGGTGTACAACGAGCAACCCAATGCCGCCATCGCAGAAGCCGAAGGCGATCAGGAGTTCGACGACTTCAGCTACTCGCTGGGGCTGAAGATCGCGAGCGCCGATGGAAAGGTCGGCACAGTGCTGTGGGGTGGTCCGGCCTATCTGGCCGGTCTGGCGAAAGACATGGTGGTCGTGGCGGTATCGGGCATGGCCTACGATGCCGATCGTCTGAAGCGGGCGATCACCGCAGCCAAAACGGAGAAGCCTGCGATCGAGTTGTTGGTGAGGCAGGGAGACGCCTATCGCACCTTGCAAGTGGAGTATCGCGAAGGTCTACGTTATCCGCATCTGCAGCGCATTGCCGGAGCGCCGGATCGGCTGAGCCAATTGCTCGCGCCGAGAAAGTAATGCGGAAAACCCGCCGCGACGGATTTTCCCTGGGCGTCATCCACCGTTGCGGAAGCCTGCGCGATACTCCAATGGACACGGATCGAGTTCGCCGAAACCAGAGAGGGAAGATGGCCATGAAAACGCTCTTGTGCACTTCGCTGGCGCTTGCGCTCTGGTCGAACGCGGCGCACGCCGGCGATTTGGTCTTCGACGATTGCCTGGCGGAGTTGCGTACAAAAGCCGAAGCGGTAGGCGTAGAAGGAACCGCTTTCGATGCCAACACGCGCGATCTGGTGCCGGACATGGGCGTGCTGGAGTTGCTGGACGCCCAGCCCGAATTCACCACGCCTATCTGGGACTACCTGGCCGCGTTGGTCGATGACCAGCGCATCAGCGACGGCCAGGCCATGTTGCAGGCCAACGCCGCAACCCTGGCGCGGGTTTCGCAGGAATACGGCGTGGATCCGCAGACCGTGGTGGCGGTATGGGGCGTGGAAAGCGACTACGGCAAGACCTTCGGCAAGCGGCCCCTGCTGGTTTCGCTGGCCACGCTGTCCTGCTTCGGCCGCCGCCAGGAATTCTTCCGCGGCGAATTCTTCGCCACGCTCAAGCTGCTGCAAGCCGGCGATCTGAAACCGGAAGGCTTGACCGGCTCATGGGCCGGCGCCTTCGGCCACACCCAGTTCATGCCCACCACTTATCAGCGCATCGCGGTCGACGGCGACGGCGACGGACGCCGCGATCTGGTCGCAAGCATTCCGGACGCGCTCGCTTCTACTGCCAACTACCTCAAGCAGGCGGGCTGGCGTACGGGCGAGCCATGGGGCTACGAGGTGAAATTGCCTGCGGGTTTCGATGCAGCCCTCACCGGAAGAAAGAACAAGCGACTCTTGTCCGACTGGATTGCGCGCGGCGTCGCACGTATCGACGGCGCACCGCTGCTGGCCTCCGATACGCAGGCGGCCGTGCTGCTGCCCGCAGGCCCAACCGGCCCGGCCTTCCTCGTATTCCGCAACTTCGATGCGATCTATTCGTACAACGCGGCCGAGAGCTATGCGCTGGCCATCGCCACCTTGTCCGACCGTCTGCGCGGCGGCGGGGCGCTGATCACACCGTGGCCGACCGACGATCCGGGACTGGGTCGCGGCGAACGCAAGCAGCTGCAGCAACTGCTGCTGGCGCGCGGGCACGCCATCGGCGAAGCGGACGGCATGATCGGCACGCTGACCCGCCGTGCGATCGTGCTGGAACAGCAACGGCTAGGGTTGCAGCCGCAGGATGGGCGAGCGGGAAAGAAGATCCTCGATGCGTTGAAACAGGAAGAGCCACCCGTACAGCCGCCTTCCTGATCCGCATTTGCATCGCTCGCCCAGCATCGACAACGACGTTCGCTAGCGTTGCCGTGCCATCGCGTGGCCCAGCGCAGTCAACGCTCCTTCCGCGATGCGCCGGAAGGTTTCCGATAGCGCGGGGTTATCCGCGACTTGTCGCCAGAACGCCAGCGCCAGGGTCGCTGCCACGCGCCAGTCCTCCCGGAATTCCGGTGTGGGCAAGGTGACGGCATATTCGCGGGGCACTATTTCGCCGCTGGCGGCGGGACGAAAATGCATCGGCAGCATGTCGTAGGCGGGTGCCAGCACAAGCGGCCGGTTATCGGCGAGGACCAGGGCGGCGTTGCCCAAGTGCATGTCGTTGTTGGCGATCAGCGCGCCGAACCACCCGAGTACGCGCAGCCGCTGGGCGTTCTGGGCATCGATCCAGCCATCGCGTTGCAGTTGCGGCGCGAAGCGCCACCAGTCGATGCGGCCGTGACCGTAGAAGGCAGCATCCAGCGCCGATAGCGACACGAGTCCGTGACGGCCCAGCACGGAAGTACGGTCGAAGCGGATCGATTGCAGGAACCTGCGGCCATCGGCCTCCACGATCTCGCCCAGGGCAGCGGGCTGGCCATGCGCGTTCAGGACTGCCCCCGCAATCTGCTCGCAGCGCAACAAGTCGGCCCAACGCCGGGCGGCCGGTGTTTCGCCGCGTTCGCTGAACTTCACGATCACCGGCTGGAAGCCATCGTCCCCACGCAAGGTCGCCAGAAACTTGGGTTGTTCGCCGCCTGCGGATGAACCGGTGTTCTCGCCACGCAGCACCGCTTCGGCGAGCAGGGGATAGCGGGTCTCGCGTTCGGCGATGGGCATGGCGTCTTCCGGGGCCAGTGCATTCTGCAATGCGTTCTGAAGCGCGAGCTCACCCAGGACGAGATCGCCGGGTTGATCGTGCCCGTAGCGCAGCAGGGCAAGCACCACGTCGTCAGGTCGCCAGCGGGTCAGATCTTCCGATGCGCCGACGTCCGCAGCGACACGACGCGCGAATGTGCGGCCCAGGAACCCCTGCGGGCGTTGGTCATCGAGAAACCAGGGCAGGCCGGGAAATAGGCCTTTGGCAAAATCGCCTTCGAGGAAGGTGGGCAAAGGCCGCGCGGGTTGGAAATGGAACTCATCGCCGTGCAAGGCGCGCAGTTCGCCAAGGGTCTCCGCCTGGCCATAAGCGTCTATGCGGTAAAGGGGCCACGATTGGCCGGCACGCGCAACCTCACGGCTCAGAACATAACGCGCCGCCCTGGCATTGCCGATGCGGACAACGCGATCGCTGGATGCCACCAGACGCGAAAGGGTCGGCTGGCTGATTCCCAGCGCGGCCGCCAGTTCCGCTGCGTTTTGCGGACTCCGCAAGCGCAGAAGATCTTCCAATTGGCTCGTCCGGAGATTTTCCATACGAGTATTGAATAGATTTATGAATAAATAATCAAGTCAATTTAGAGCTATAGCTAGACAAATCTCAAGCCATGCCATCATCTATGAATAGATTCATGAATTGATGTAAGGTACGCCATGCTGTCCAGATTTCCGGAACCAGGACATCGGCGCTGGCGGGCAAGCTGAAGACCGATAGTTCAAATGCGGGCCCGAGGGTCCAGCCCGCATTCTCGCTTGTCGACCGGCTCAGGCCGCCTGCACCAGCGGAATCTCCCGCGGGTTGTTCCACTTGTCCAACAGCGCCGCTTCCCGCGCCTTGGCCTTGTGCAGATGCGCTTCCTTGACATGGCCGTAGCCGCGGATGTGTTCGGGAATGCTGGCGATTTCGGCGGCTAAAGGCAGATTGTCCGCACTGAGGGAAGCAAGAAGTCCGCCGATCGTCTTCTCATAGTCGCCGATCAGCCTGCGCTCGCCTTTGCGCTCTTCGGTGTAGCCGAAGATATCGAGCATGCCGCCACGCAGGAACTTGAACTTGGCCATCAGCTTGAACGCGCTGAAGATCCACGGCCCGAATTCCTGCTTGATCAGCCGGCCCTGCGCATCCTTCTTGGCCAGCAGCGGCGGCGCCAGATGGAAGTGCAGCTTGTAGTCGCCGTCGAACTGCTGCTCCAGCTTGCGCTTGAAATCTCCGCTGGTGTACAGCCGGGCCACTTCGTATTCGTCCTTGTAGGCCATCAGCTTGAAGAAGTAGCGGGCCACCGCCTCGCTCAGCGCAGTCGAACCCGGCGCGCGCACGTGTTCGGCATCGCGGGTCTTGTCCACCAGCGCGCTGTAGCGCTTGGCGTAGGCGGCGTTCTGGTACTCGGTCAGGAAGGCGACGCGGCGCTGGATCAGTTCGTCCAGCGAGCGCGACAGGCGCAGATCGTCCAGCGGCAGGAAGGCGACATTGCCGTCATGGCTGCCGGCGTCCTGCAAGCCGCGCACTTCGTGTTCGTTGTCCGGCGTGCGCGGGGCGCTGGGGCTGGCCCACTCGCTGGTTTCCCATTCGCCCGGCGGCAGGATCTGCAGAGTGTGCGGGGTGCGCTCGGACTCGGTCTGCGCGTTGTGGATCACGCCGGCCGCTTCGGCGACCGCCACCGGATTGACCACGGCCAGACGGCCCCAGGCGAAGGCCTGGCGATTCATCTCCACCGCCGCGCCGTTCAATTCCACCGCACGCATGATCGCTTCATAGGAGATCGGCACCAGGCCCTGTTGCCAGGCGTAGCCCAGCATGAACAGGTTGGCCGCGATCGCATCGCCCATCAACGCAGTAGCCAGCACCGTGGCGTCGACCTGCAGCGGCGCGCGTCCACCCAGCGCCTGGGTGACCGCAGAGAGAATGCCGGCCGCCGGAAATTCCATGTCCGGACGCGTGGTGAAGGTTCCGGGCATGGCCTGGTAGGTGTTCAACACCACCTGCGAGCGCTCGCCGCGCACTTTCGACAGCACCCAGTAGTCGTTGACCACCACCATGTCGCAACCCAGCACCACATCGGCTTCGCCGGCGGCGATGCGTACGGCGTGGATGTCTTCGGGCGTGCGCGCGATGCGGATGTGGGTGGTGACCGCGCCGCCCTTCTGCGCCAGTCCGGTCTGGTCCAGCACGCTGGCGCCTTTGCCTTCCAAGTGCCCGGCCATGCCCAGCAGCGCGCCGATGGTGACCACGCCGGTACCGCCGACGCCGGTGATGAGGATGTTCCAGGGTTGCTGGAAATCGGCCTTGAACACCGGCGCCGGCAAGCTGGCCAGCAGCTCGGCGGGATCCTTTTTCTTGCCCTTGCGCGGGCCGCCGCCGTGCAGGGTGACGAAGCTGGGGCAGAAGCCGTTGACGCAGCTGTAGTCCTTGTTGCAGTTGGACTGGTCGATCTCGCGCTTGCGTCCGAATTCGGTTTCCTTCGGCAGCACCGACACGCAGAAACTTTTCACGCCGCAATCGCCGCAGCCCTCGCAGACCAGTGTGTTGACCATCACCCGCTTCTGCGGGTCGGCCAGCTTGCCGCGCTTGCGGCGGCGGCGTTTTTCGGTGGCGCAGGTCTGGTCGTAGATCAGGATCGACACGCCTTTCACTTCGCGCAGCTGTTTTTGCACTTCGTCCAGGCGCTTGCGGTCGAAGAACTCCACGCCGCTCGGGAAGATCTCCGGCTTGCTCCATTTCTCGATTTCGTCGCTGACCACGACGATCGTCTGCACGCCCTCGGCGCGCATCATGTGCGCGATCTGCGGCACCGACAGCGTCCCGTCCACCGGCTGGCCGCCGGTCATCGCCACCGCGTCGTTGTAGAGGATCTTGTAGGTGATGTTGACGCCGGTAGCCACCGACTGGCGTACCGCCAGGGAGCCGGAATGGAAGAACGTGCCATCGCCCAGGTTCTGGAACACGTGCTCGGTTTCGGTGAACGGCGCCTGCCCCGACCAGGTCACGCCTTCGCCGCCCATGTGGGTGAAGGTGTCGGTGTCGCGGTCCATCCACGTCACCATGTAGTGGCAGCCGATGCCGCCCAGCGCGCGCGAACCCTCCGGCACCACCGTGGAGGTGTTGTGCGGACAGCCGCTGCAATAGTGCGGCACGCGCGGGAAGTTGGCGCGCGGCAGCGCCATCTCGGCTTCCTTCTCCACCATCCAGCGCAAACGCTGCTCGATGGATTCAGTAGTGAAAAAGCGCTGGATGCGCTTGCCGATCACTCCGGCAATCGTTGCCGGCGTCAGCTCGCCAGTCGAAGGCAGGATCCATTCGCCGGCCTCGTCGTACTTGCCGACGATGGACGGACGCGGGCCGGCGCTGGCCGGCCAGTTGTAGAACTGTTCCTTCATCTGCCGTTCGATGAAGGCGCGCTTCTCTTCCACCACCACGATGTCTTCCAGCCCGTGCGCGAAGGCGGCGATGCCCACCGGCTCCAGCGGCCAGGTCATGCCGACCTTGTACACGCGGATGCCGATGTCGGCGCAGGCGGCTTCGTCCAGGCCCAGGTATTCCAACGCCTGCAGCACGTCCAGGTAGCTCTTGCCGGTGGTGACGATGCCCAGGCGCGCACGCGGCGAATCCAGCACGATACGGTCCACGCCGTTGGCGCGAGCGAAGGCCTGCGCGGCCTTGACCGCATAACGGTGCAGGCGCATTTCCTGGTCCAGCGGCGGATCGGGCCAGCGGATGTTCAAGCCGCCGGCCGGCATCTCGAAATCCTCCGGCAGCACGATGCGCCGCGCGAACGGATTCACTTCCACCGAAGCCGACGATTCCACCGTCTCGGCAATCGTCTTGAAGCCGATCCAGCGCCCGGTATAGCGGCTCATCGCCCAGCCCACCAGGCCCAGGTCCAGGATGTCCTGCACGCCAGCCGGGTTCAGCACCGGCATCATCGCGCTGACGAATTCGTCTTCCGAACCGTGCGGCAGCGTGGAGCTGCGGCAGTTGTGGTCGTCGGCGGCCATCGCCAGCACGCCGCCATGCTTGGAGGTGCCGGCGGCGTTGCCGTGCTTGAACACGTCGCCGCAGCGGTCCACGCCGGGGCCCTTGCCGTACCACATCGAGTACACGCCCTCGACCTTGGCGCCTGGGAACAGGTTGGTCTGCTGCGTGCCCCAGACCATGGTCGCGCCCAGGTCCTCGTTGAGACCGGGGATGAACTTCACCTGCGCTTCGGCCAGGTGCTTCTTGGCCCGCCACAATTCCAGGTCGAAGCCGCCCAGCGGCGAGCCGCGGTAGCCGCTGATGAAACCGGCGGTGTTCAGCCCGGCGGCCTGGTCGCGCAGGCGCTGCATCAGCGGCAGGCGGACCAGCGCCTGCACCCCGCTCAGGTAGATGCGGCCGTCGGTGCGGGTGTATTTGTGTTCCAGGGTGTAGTCGTTGTCCAGCGTGTCGATCGCCGGCGTGTTGGCGGAAGACGGCGAGGTGAGTTCGGCGGTGCTGGTCATGGCTGGCCTGGGGGATTGGAGGCGGCTGGCGGCGCCGGCATAGCTCCGGCGCAGGATGCGAAATTGTATCAGCGCGGTAATATGTGACCGTTTTCGCTCACCTGTTGTGCGCTGCAGCGGTTAGGATGGGCTTGGGGAGGTAAAAAGTGGTAAGGGGAAACCGTGTGACTCGATTCCGTATTTTTCAGGCCGCCATGCTGGCCTTGCTGGTGTTGTCCGCCGCCGCCGCGCAAGGGCAGACGATGACCAAGCCGAAGGAGTTCTATTTCGATCAGGACGTTTCCACCGTCCGTAAGATCGTGGCGGCGGAAGGCGAGGGCGACGCTCTGGCCGCCGAGCTGGTGAAAATGCGCGAGCGTGGCCGCAAGACCGTCGAAGCGACGGCGCAGCTGGCCCACGTCGCCCTGTCCGACAATCGCGCCGAGCTGGGTAAGACGCTATATGAGCAGGCGGTGTCGAGCACTGCCCAGAACAGCGGCATCGGACGGGCGGTGCGCTGGAACTACGCCTGGGACCTGTACCGCAACGCCGACTATGCGCAGGCTTTCGGCTTGTGGAACGAACTGGCCGCCGGTTTCGGCACCCCGACCTGGGTGCCGCCGACGATGGCGCTGTCTTTGTGGAGCCTGGACCGCAAGGCCGAGGCGGTGCAATGGTATGCGGCTGCGGTGCGAACCGAACCTGGCCTATGGAGCGATGCCGCCAATTTCGCGCGATTGTTGCCGGAATGGCGCGAGCAGGATCGGGCTCGTCTGACCGAAGTCCATGCGGCTTGGCAAGCGAATCCGCCTGCCTGGCCGTAGTCCGGCGAGCGCATGAGAGAATCGTCGGCGTTCGGATTGCCGGACCTTGGCGATCTTTCTGCGCTTGACGGACAATGATCAGCAACGAACTCGATATCGGACCCCTGCAGGAAAGGCTGAAAAGCCATCGCCGCCTGCAAGTACTGAATTTTCTGCAGGAGCCGGCAGCGGACAGGCTGCACGCGTGCCTTCGCGATGAAGTGCCTTGGGAAATAGCCCAGCGCGCCGACCTGCCGACGTCTGCCCATCCCGTACCGATGCCCGGAGCGCCTGAAGAGACGGCGCTGTTGGAAGCGGCCTATCGGCGCGCTAAAACAGGTTTCGAATTCGTCTACGACCGCTACCGGATGGTCGATGCGCGCCGGGAAGGCCGCGAGCCGGGACTGATCCTTCACGTGGTGCTCGACTTCCTCAACAGTCCGCAATTCCTGGGTTTCGCGCGGGAACTCACGGGAGATTCCGCGATACGCATGGTCAGCGCCCAGGCCGCACGATACCGCCCGGGGCATTTCCTCACTTTGCATAGCGACAAGGCGCAGGACGAGGATCGCGCGTTCGCCTACGTGATCAACCTTACCCGGGGATGGCAATCGGATTGGGGCGGACTACTGCAGTTCGTAGAGAAGGGCCAGCGGATCAGCGACACCTTCACTCCGCACTGGAATTCGCTGAGCCTGTTCCAGGTGCCGCAGGCGCATCAGGTCAGTTTGGTGGCGCCATGGGCGAAAGAAGATCGCTACAGCATCACCGGCTGGTTCCGGCGCAGCTGATAAGGTCGTCCATAGCACGCTCACCCACTGCACGCCCACTCACAGCAGGCCGGCGCGCCGGTACCGAACCGATTTGCGGAGAATAACGATGCGCATCGCGATACTGCTTCTGCTGACGTTGCCGGCGGCCTTGTCCGCCAGCGCCGCCGACCGCATCACCGGGCGTGATTTCGCCACCCGCTCGGAAGTCATCGCGTCGCATGCGATGGCGGCCACTTCGCATCCGTTGGCCACGCAGATCGCATTGGATGTGATGAAGCGGGGCGGCAGCGCGGTCGATGCGGCCATCGCCGCCAATGCCGCGCTGGGATTGATGGAGCCCACCGGCAATGGCATGGGTGGCGATCTGTTCGCCATCGTCTGGGACCCGAAGACGAAGAAGCTTTATGGCTACAACGGTTCGGGCCGCTCGCCCAAATCGCTGACGCTGGACTATTTCCAGAAGCAGGGCCTCACCGACATCCCGCCGCTGGGTCCGTTGCCGGTCAGCGTGCCGGGCGCGGTGGATGGCTGGTTCGCCTTGCACGACCGCTTCGGCAAGGTGCCGATGAAAGAGGTGCTGGCGCCGGCCATCCGCTATGCGCGCGAGGGCCATCCGGTCGCCGAAACCATCGCCTATTACTGGGCCCGTTCGGTGCCGCGCCTGTCCAAGTACCCGGGCTTCAGCGAACAGTTCACCGTCGGTGGGCGCGCACCGCGCACCGGCGAGCTGTGGAAGAACCCGAATCTGGCCGACACCCTGCAGAAGATTTCCGACGGCGGCCGCGATGCGTTCTACAAGGGCGACATCGCCCGCACCATCGGCGCCTACTTCAAGGCCAACGGCGGTTTCCTCAGTTATGAAGACCTGGCTGCGCATCACGGCGAATGGGTCGAGCCGGTCAGCACCAATTACCGCGGCTATGACGTATGGGAACTGCCGCCCAACGGCCAGGGCATCGCCGCGCTGCAGATGCTCAACGTGCTGGAAGGCTACGATTTCACGAAGATTCCCTACGGCAGCGCCGAACACGTGCATCTGTTCGTGGAAGCCAAGAAACTCGCCTTCGCCGATCGCGCGCGCTGGTATGCCGATCCGGCGTTCCAGCCGGCGCCGGTGGCCAAGCTGGTCTCCAAGCCGTACGCCGCGCAGCGCCGCAAGCTGATCTCGGCCGACAAGGTGTTGAAGGAAGTGCAACCGGGCACGCCGGCCGAATTGGACGAAGGCGACACCATCTATCTGACCACCGCCGATGCCGACGGCATGATGGTGTCGCTGATCCAATCCAACTACCGCGGCATGGGCAGCGGCATGGCGCCGCCGGGGCTGGGCTTCATCCTGCAGGACCGCGGCGAGATGTTCGTGCTCAAGCCCGGTCATCCCAATACCTACGAACCCGGCAAGCGTCCCTTCCAGACCATCATCCCCGCCTTCATCACCAAGGACGGCAAGCCCTTCATCAGCTTCGGCCTGATGGGCGGTGCGATGCAGCCACAGGGGCACGTGCAGATCGTGATGAACCTGATCGATTTCGGCATGAACCTGCAGGAAGCCGGCGACGCGCCGCGCATCCAGCATGAGAACGACACCGAACCCACCGGCCAGAACACGGCGATGAGCGACGGCGGCGTGGTGCAGCTGGAAAACGGATTTCCCTACGAAACCATCCGCGCGCTGATGGACAAGGGCCACCATGTCGAATGGGCGCTGGGGCCGTACGGCGGGTACCAGGCGATCCGCCGCGATCCGCAGACCGGCGTGTACTTCGGTGCCTCCGAAAGCCGCAAGGACGGACAGGCGGCAGGCTATTGATTTTGTAGGAGCGGGCCCTGCCCGCGACGCTTTGCTGGGAGACCGTTCAAGAGCATCGCGGGCAGGGCCCGCTCCTACAGAACACGGGCGAGCTCAATCGGCCGGCACCGTGCGCTCGCTGGCCCAGGCGCGCAGCGCCGACACCTGTTCGGCCATGATCACCGACAGCGGACGCGTGTTGCGGATTTCCTGCATCAGCAGATCGGTGTCCAGCGGCTTCTGCTCCGCATGGGCGGTGTAAAGGGCGGCGACGATAGCCTGTTCGATCTCCGCGCCGGAGAAGCCGTTGCTGGCCGCGGCCAAGGCGGGTAACGCGAAGTCCTCGGGTTCCAGCTTGCGGCGGGTCAGATGCAGGCGCAGCACTTCCACGCGTGCATCGGGATCGGGCAGGTCGACGAAGAATATCTCGTCGAAGCGGCCCTTGCGCAGCAGTTCCGGCGGCAGTTCGCTGACCTGGTTGGCGGTGGCGACGATGAACACCGCACCTTTGCGTTCGGCCATCCAGGTCAGCAAATATCCCAGAACGCGCCGCGACACGCCGCCGTCGCTTTCACCGCCGCCGGTTCCGCCGGCCAGGCCTTTCTCGATCTCGTCGATCCACAACACGCACGGCGCCAATTGTTCGGCCGAGGCCAGCGCGCTACGCAGGTTCTTTTCGGTTTCGCCATGGAACTTGTCGTACAGGGTGCCGAAATCCAGACGCAGCAGCGGCACACCGAAACCGCCGGCGGTGGCCTTGGCCAGCATCGACTTGCCGCAGCCCTGCACGCCCAGCAGCAGCATGCCCTTGGGCGGGTCCAGTCCCGGCGGGGCGTTGCCGGACACGAACACCGTGCGGCGCTGCTCGATCCAGCGTTTCAGCCGGCGCGCGCCGGCCACGTCGGCGAAGCGGGCGGTGTCGTATTCGTAGTGCAGATGGCCGCTGCGGTTGAGCAGCTCGAACTTCAGCTTGGACAGCTGCGGCAGATCGGCGGCGCTGAGCGCGCCGTCGTCGTAAATCAGCTGGCGGGCGATACGGCGCGCGTCGGGCAGGCTCAGGCCCTGCAGGTTGCGCACGATCTGCTGCACCGCCTCGCCATCGGCTTCGACCCGGCGGCCGCCGTTTTCGCGGGCGTAGTCGGTGGCTTCCTCGCGCACCATCTTCAGCAGGGCGTTGGCGTCGGGCAGGCGCGGGTTGAAGCGCACCGCCACCGCTTCCAGTTCCGGCGGCAGCTCCACTTTGCCGCCCACCAGCACCACCACGTGCGGCTGGCAGTTGCGGCGCTGGACCAGATCGCGCAACTGGCGCTGGCTGCTGGCGTAACCCAGGTAGGGATGGAAATCCAGCAACAGATAGATGCCGCGCTGCTCGGCCAGCTTCATCGCTTGCAGGGCGGCGCTGGCGTCGGGCGGGCCTTCGGCCTCGTCCTCGCGGTCCATGTCGATGCGGCGCAGGCCCTCGGTGATCGACCAGCGGTACAGCGCGCGCCAGACCTGGGACAAAGCTTGGCGGAACAGTTCCACCACACGGCCTTCGTCCTGGGTCTCGATGACGATCAAGGGGGTATTGGCGCGGATCAGCGCCGTCAGGTCCTGCAGTTCGCTCACGATCGGTCCGGGTCCTTGGCAGCGCGCACGATAGCAAAGCGGAAAACCGGATAACGAAGCAATTGCGCTTTTGCTTTGCCCCCTTTGAAAAAGGAGCTACGGGGGATTTGCTCTTGCTCCGCAGACTTTAAAGACAAGATCAAGAGCAAATCCCCCCCCGCAATCCCCCTTTTTCAAAGGGGGGAGGCTTGGCGGCCTGTTCCCGGCTTACCGCGGCCGGTGTACCCTGCGGCTTCCCGGTAACGAGGCGTGCGCATGAAGACGATTCTGGTCGCCAGCTCCAAGGGTGGCGCGGGCAAGAGCACATTGGCCACCAATCTGGCCGCGCATTTCGCGCTGGACGGCAAACGCACCGTACTGGTGGACGCGGACCCCCAGCACTCCTCCACCCGCTGGGCCGAACGCCGCGCCGAGCTTGAAACCGCCGTACTTCCCATCGACGCCAGCGGCAAGCGCGCCTGGCGCACCTGGCTACCCGAAGACGCCGAACGGGTGGTCATCGACGCCCCGGCCGGATCCATGGCCGACGATCTGCAGCAATTCATCGAGCATGTCGACGCCATCGTGGTTCCGGTGCTGCCGTCGGCCCTGGATATCGAGGCCACCGTGGGCTTCCTGAATTCGTTGTCCAAGGTGCCCCGCGTGCACAAGCGCAAGCTGCCGGTGGGGCTAGTGGTCAACCGCAGCAAGCCGTGGACCAACACTTCGCAGCAGGCTGTGGAGATGCTCAAGACCTGGCCGTACCCGGTGGTCGCGCAGTTGCGCGATACCCAGGCCTACGTGGTCCTGGCCGGCCTGGGCCGCAGCCTGTTCGATTACAGGTCAGCGCAGGTACGCGATCATCAGGCCGACTGGGATCCCTTGCTGAAATGGCTCAAGAAGGCCTGAGCAGGGTTCCAGACCGGACTCCACCGACTTGTTTTTCAAAGCCCGCTCTACCGAAGCCCGCTCCAACCAGAAGGGATGCCATGCGTGAACTGATACTCCTGCGCCATGCGCATGCCGAACCCGTCACCCCCGGGCAATCCGACCTCGATCGGCCCCTGTCCCCGGACGGGCTGGCCGAAGCCGCTGCCGCCGGTCGCTGGATCGCCGAACAGGGCCTGGTGCCGGACCGGGTGTTGTGCTCGCCGGCACGGCGCGCGCGCGAAACCCTGGAGGCGGTCCTGGAAGCCACCGGCTACGTCGAACAACGTCTGGACGAGCGCATCTATGAGGCCACCGCCGGCACCTTGGCGGAACTGGCCGACACCCATCGCGAAGCCGAACGCCTGTTGCTGGTAGGCCACAATCCGGGCCTGGAGCGGTTGGCGGCGCTGATGCACAGCGGCCAGTCCGGCGACTACCGCGGCATGCCCGTTGCCTCGGTAGTGGTGCTGAAACTGCCGGCAGACGCCAGCATCGAACCAGGAGTCGCGACTCTTTCCGCCTTCTGGTGGCCGTGACGGCTCCAATGTTCGGCCGTACGCGCTGGGGGTGGTGTGGCTTGGCGTTGCTGTGCCTCTGGCCCGCGCTGACGGCGACGGCCGGAAGCTTCGACCCGGCCGCGTCGCGTTTCGGCTTCGAGCTGCGCACGCGCTGGGGAATGAAGCTGGAGGGCGAGTTCAAGCGCTACGAAGGCGAAGTGAAACACCTGCACGATGGCCGCCACCAGGTGGTGCTGCGCATGTTCACCGATTCGGTGGAGATCATCGGCCATCCGCGTTATTCCGAGTGGACCCGGGGCCGCCAGTTCTTCGAAGCCGAGCGCTATCCCGTGGTGGTGTTCGTCTCCAAGCCCTACGACGAACAGTTGCTGAAGCAGGGCGGGGCCCTGGCCGGCGACCTGAGCATCCGCGGCATCACCCGGCCCAAGACCTTGACGGTGGCGCCTTCCACTTGCGCACGTCCGGCCCGGGAGTGCGATGTAGTGGCCACCGGGGCGGTACGGCGCAGCGATTACGACATGGACGACTGGATGATGGCGGTTAGCGATAGAGTGGTGTTCGTGCTGCGCGCGCGGTTGAAGGCGGAGGTTGCGCCATGAATCCCGTTCTTCGCGGTCTGGTGGTGTGGCTGGCGCTGTCGTGCGCGGCCTGCGCCAGCCTGTCCGAGACCCAGCGCAACCGCGCCGCCTCCATCGCGATCGCGGCGCGTTCGCACATCGTGGACTGCAGCGCCGCCGATGCGTGCGCGCGACCCTCGCCGTTGCGCGAACTGAGCGACCGCGCAGACGCCGAATCGACGCCGCAGGCCCCGCGCCACTACGCGCTGATCCTGGACCGCGGCAGCGACGCCCTGCTGGCGCGCGTGAACCTGATCCGCAGCGCGCGCCGCCAGATCGACGTGCAGACCTACATCTTCGACAAGGACGACAGCGCACGGCTGGTGCTGGACGAGCTGCTGGCCGCATCGCGCCGCGGAGTGAAAGTGCGGCTGCTGATCGACCAGCTTTCCGCAATCCCGGATCTGGACATCCTGGCGGCTCTGTCGGGTTCGCACATGAATTTCGAGATCCGCATCTACAACCCCAGCTTCGGCAAGGCCAAGCTCAATTACTTCGACTACGCCGGCAGCGTGCTCTGCTGCTTCCGCCGCTTCAACCAGCGCATGCACACCAAGCTGATACTGGTGGACGCCGCCGTCGGCATCACCGGCGGGCGCAATTACCAGGACGACTATTACGACTGGGACGCCGAGTACAACTTCCGCGACCGCGACGTGCTGGTGGCGGGGCCGGCCTCGCGCGCGATGGCGGCCAATTTCGACGCGTTCTGGAACGCGCGCCGCAGCATCCCGGTGGAGCGCTTGAGCGATGTGGGGCGCAAGCTGCTCAAGGAAGGCGTGCCGGCGATGCCGTCCGATGCGTTCCTGCGGCCGGAACGCGTCGCGGCCTTGTCGGCCGAAGCCGACGACCAGGCCCGGATACGCGACCTGCTGGTCCAGCAGGCGATGCCGGTGGGCGCGGTCAAGTACGTCGCCGATCTGCCGCAGAAGCACCGCCGCGAACGGCCCGCCAACGCGGCCCCGGCGGTGCCGGAACTGAAGACCCTGATCGATGGCGCGCAATCGGAAGTGCTGATCCAGACGCCTTATCTGGTGATGTCCGACGCGGCCCAGGACGTGTTCCGGGCGTTGCGCCAGCGCAAGCCGCCGCCGCAGGTGATCGTGTCCACCAACAGCCTGGCGGCCACCGACAACGCGGTGGTCTATTCCATGTCGTTCAAGTACAAGCGCCGCTATCTGCGCGAGTTCGGTTTCCGCATCTACGAGTACAAACCGTTTCCCGAAGATGCGCCGGTGGACTATGCCGCGCTGATGCCCGATGGGCCGCCGATTGAAATCCAGGAACGTTTTCGTGGTCCGTCCGGTTCGATGGGACCATCCTCGCGATCGGCGGGCGGCGGCGAAACCACGCGCAGGCTGCAGCGCACCGAGTCGCGTCCTTCCTTCCTCAGCAGCGGCGCGGCCACCGAGCCGTTGCCATTGAAGCGCGCCGGCGTACGCATCGGCCTGCACGCCAAATCGATGGTGATCGACAACCGCATCGGTGTGATCGGCACCCACAACTTCGATCCGCGCTCGGAGAACTACAACACCGAGAGCGCAGTGGTGATCGACGATGCCGCCTTCGCACAAGCATTGGCCGCCAGCATCCGCCGCGATACCTCGCCGGAGAACGCCTGGGTGATCGCACCGCGCGCCAAACCGCCGGTGTTGTCGGGGCTTGACTACAGCCTGGGCAAGGTGTCCGAAGCCTTGCCGCTGTTCGACCTCTGGCCGTGGCGTTACGCCACCAGCTATCAATTCAAGCCAGGTCCCGATTGCCCGATGCCGGTGCCGCCGAACGACCCTGCTTTTCATCGCTGCTATGAAGCCGTCGGCGATTTTCCCGAGGTCAACGTTGGACCCAAGTGGTTGTATACGCGTCTATTGACCGCGTTCGGCGCCGGCCTGGTCCCCATTCTCTAAGAGGAGCCGCACATGGCCTTCCGCAATCCCGTCGATATCGATGCCCTCAACGCGCGCGCGCGCGGCTCGCTGGTCGAACACCTGGGCATCGCCGTTACCGAAGCCGGCGACGACTGGCTGCGCGGCACCATGCCGGTCGACGCGCGCACCAGGCAACCCTATGGATTGCTGCATGGCGGCGCCTCGGTCGCGCTGGCCGAAACGCTGGGCAGCATGGCCGGTGGGCTATGCGTGGACACGACGCGGGAAGCGGTGGTGGGTCTGGAGATCAACGCCAACCATCTGCGCGCGGTTCGCGAAGGCACGGTCACCGGCACCGCCCGCGCCCTGCATGTCGGCCGCAGCACGCACGTCTGGGAAATCCGCATCGAGAACGAAGCCGGCAAGCCGGTCTGCATTTCGCGGATCACGCTGGCGGTGGTGCCGGCAGGGTAGGTCGGTGCTACGCCCCCGACGTGCTCCATATCGAGAACGCTCGCTGGCAAGGCGCCGCGTGCGTCGGGGCGTAGCACCGACCTGCGAGGATCAAGCCAGCGCTTAGTAGCCGAACTCCAGACCCATCCGGTATTGTGACGGGATGATTTCCCCCCAACCTCACGCCCTCTCCGGCGGCGGACTGGGGCGCGCGTTCCGCTATCTATATCGCGTTCCCCTGCTGCTGATCCACATCCTGGTGCTGTTGCCGCTGGTGCTGCTGAGCATGGTGCCGCTGTGGTCGGGCATTCGCGTGGGCGGACTGCGGGTAGAGCATCTGGCGATCAAGCTGTGGTCGGCCGGGCTGATGCGCATCTTCGGGTTCCGCCTGCGTCGCATCGGCACACCGTTGCCCGATCCGGCGATGTTCGTCGCCAACCATGTCAGCTGGGTCGACATCGAAATGTTGCACAGCCAGCGCATGATGGGTTTCGTGGCCAAGCAGGAAATCCGCAGCTGGCCAGTGGTGGGTTGGCTGACGGCCCGCGGTGAAACCATCTTCCACCAGCGCGGCAGTCAGGAATCGATGGGCGGGGTGATGCACGCCATGCTGGCGCGCCTGCAGGCCGGTCGGCCGGTCGGGGTGTTTCCCGAAGGACGTACCCGGGATGGTTCCGAAGTAGGCCCCTTCCACGCGCGCATCTTCCAACCGGCGGTAGAGGCCGGCGTGCCGGTGCAACCGGTAGCCCTGCGTTACGGCCCACGCGGCAGCGCGCAGGTGCTGGTGGCGTTCGGCGCCGGGGAAAGTTTCTTCGCCAATTTCATGCGTCTGCTGGGCGAACCGCCGCGCAGCGCCGATATCTGCTTCCTGGCCCCGATCGCGGCCGGCGAGCTGGAAGGCCGCAGCAAGATCGCCGAACTGGCGCGCGAGCGTATCGTTGCGGCGATGGAATCGGATCGATGAACGGCTTTGGAGGCAATGCTCCAGACAACGCGAGCATGCTCGCCCCGATGCTGACTGCCGACGACTACCATCCGCCCAAATGGCTGCATAACCCGCACCTGCAATCGGTGCTGAGTTCCAGTGGCCTGCGCCGCCGTCGTGGCCTGCGCGCGCTCAACGCCACCGGTGCGGTGACCACCGAGCATATCTTCGACGGCGGCGATGGCGTGCGCCTGCAGGGCTGGCACAGCGCAGTGCCGGGCAAGACGTCCAGCGGCCTGGCGTTGCTGCTGCACGGCTGGGAAGGCAGCACCGAATCCAGCTACATGCGCATGACTGCCGCGCGCCTGCTCGAGGCCGGTTTCGAAGTGGTGCGCTTGAACTTCCGCGACCACGGCGGCACCCACCATCTCAACGAAGAAATCTTCCACTCCAACCGGTTGGACGAAGTAGTCAACGCGGCCGTCGACGTGGCCCGTCGCTTCCCGCACCGCAGGTTCGTGGCGGCCGGCTATTCATTGGGCGGAAATTTCGTGCTGCGCCTGGCCTTGCGCGCGCCGCTGGTCGGCCTGCCGTTGGCGCGGGTGGCATCGGTTTGCCCGGTACTGGACCCTTCCGCATCGCTGATGGGCATGGAAGAAGGGTTGCCGCTGTACCACTGGTATTTCCAGCGCAAGTGGCGGCACTCGCTGGAGCGCAAGCGCGAGCTGTTTCCCGAGCGCCACAACTACGACGACGAAACCCTGGCCAAGAGCGTACGCGACCTGACCAAGTGGATGGTCGAGCGGCATACCGATTTCGGCACCATCGACGATTATTTCGAAGGTTATTCCATCGCCGGCAGCCGCCTTGGCGGGCTGACGGTGCCGGCCGATATCCTGATGGCCGAGGACGACCCGGTCATTCCTTTCGCCCATTTCCAGGCCTGGCAATTGCCGGCGCTGGCGCATCTGGAGACCGCGCGCTGGGGCGGGCACTGCGGGTTCATCGAAAACGCGGCCTGCGACGGTTTCGGCGAGCGCTGGGTAACCGGACGTCTGTTGCAGGACGTTTGACCGGGTGCGCAAGTCCGGGCGGCTAGAATAGGGGTTTATTCAACGCTGCCGGATTCCATGCAAGACAAGATCACCGACGCCCTGCGCCGCAATGCGGCGGAAGAAGCCCTCATCTACGCGCGCGAATGGATCCACCAGAGTCCGGACGATGCCCAGGCGCATCGTTGGCTGGCGGTGGCCTCCCAGCAACGTGGCGACCACTCCGACGCCTTGCGCAGCATCGAGCGCGCCATCGAGCTGGCGCCCGAGAACGACGCCCTGCAATTGGTGCGCGCCAACCTGCTGATCGCAGGAAGGCAATGGGAAGAGGCGAACGCGGCGCTGAACAGGGCCAGCGACCTCAACCCCAACCAGTTGGGCGCCTATCTGATGCAGGCGCAGCTGGCGCTGGGCCGCGGCGACCTGGACGAAGCCGAACGCCTGAACCGCCTGGCGTCGCGGGTGGCGCCGGATCACCCGCAGCTGGCGGTCGTCGAGGGCATGCTCGCCTTGCAGCGCGGCAACGTGGACAGCGGGTTGAAGCGGGTCTCGGCCGCTTTGCAGCAGGTGCCGGACGACGTGCAGCTGCGTTACGTACTTGGCTTTCTGTACCTGCGCAAACAGCACTGGGCCTTCGCCGAACAGGCATTCCGTGGCGTGGTCGACCAACTGCCGGACGCTCGCAATCTTCGCGCATTGATCGCCGATCTGATCAACCGCCAAGGCCGGCCGGCCGAAGCGGCTGCGGAGCTCGCTCCGCTTTTGGCTGATCCGGCGACGGCCACACCCGTGATCAAGCGCGCCGCTGGCCTGCTGCACGTCGCCGCCGGTCAAGTCGAACAGGCGCTGCCCCTGCTGCGCAGCGCGCTCGCCCTCCAGCCCACCGATCTGCCGACGTTGCAAGGGCTGGTGGCCGCGTGGCGCGCGTTGGAATTGGAGGACGACGCCCGAGCCTCGCTGGAAGCGGCTCTGGCCACCACCACCGATGCCCCCGACCTGTGGCGCGCCCGCCTGGTGTTCACGCCGGATGCCGACACCTGGCGTGCGGTGATCGAACGCTGGGCTGCGGCCATGCCGAAGTCGACGCTGCCGCTGGAAATCCTGCTGCAACGGCAGCAGCAAGACGGTGACCGCGGCGCGGCCGAGGCCACCGCAGCGCGCCTGTTGAAATTGGCGCCCAGCCACCCGGAAGCGCGCCTGCAGGTGCTGGATGGGCTGATGGTCCAGAATCCTGGAGCGGCAATTGCCCAGATCGATGCCTGGCTGGCGGCCGCCACCGACCCTTCCGAGCGTCGATTCCTGCTGGGCCTGCTGGGTTTAAGCCAAGACCGGGCCGGACAGTCCGCCAAGGCGGTGGCCGCGTGGTCGCAGATGCAGAGCGAACTGGTGTCGCAGCTGGTGCCGTTGCCGCCCCTGAGCGCGCCGCGCATGGAATGGCCCGAACTGGCGCCCACCTCCGTAAACGCCGCCAAAGTGATGTTCCTGTGGGGGCCGCCCGGTTCGGGCGTCGAAAAACTGGCTGCGGTCATGGCCGCCGCGGGAGATCCGTTCCGCGCCGATCGCTTCGGGCCGCAACCGCCACAGGATGGCTTCCAGAACTATGCCGTCATCGATGGACTAGCCTCCGGCAAGCTGTCAGGCCAAGAGGTGGCCGCGCGCTGGCGCCAGGCACTGCCGTCGCGCCAGTTGGCCTCGGGCGATGTTTTCGACTGGCTGCCCTGGTGGGACAACACGCTGCTGATCTCGCTGCGTCCGCATGTGCGCGAAGGCATGCTGATGATGGCCATCCGCGATCCGCGCGACATGCTGTTGGACTGGCTGGCCTTCGGATCGGCCGCGCCGTTCGCCATGCCGTCGGTGCAGGAGGCCGCGACTTGGTTGGCCGGTTCGCTCAGTCAGGCCGCGGCGTTGTTCGAGAACCAGTGGTATCCCAACCGCGTGGTCCGCACCGATACGATCGGCAACGATCCGCGGGTCGCTGCCGAGCTGATCGGCGAAGCCCTGCTGCTGTCGATGCCGGCGCCGCTCGCGATCGGCCCGGCGCACTTCCCGACCGGTCATTGGCGCCATTACCGCGAAGCGCTGGGCGACGCGTTCGCCGTGCTTGCGCCGATCGCGCAGCGGATGGGTTACCCGGAAACCTGATCGGTCACAGGAGACAAAGATGCGCATCCACAGCGACAGCTTCGCCAACGGCAAGACGATCCCGGCCGAATTCGCCATGGACCGGGGCGATGGATTCGCGGGCAACCGCAATCCGCACCTGGCCTGGGAAAACGTTCCCGGGGGCGCACGGTCGTTCGCGTTGTTGTGCATAGATCCGGATGCGCCGACGGTGCCTGAAACCGTGGGTCGCGGCGATCTTGAGATTCCGGTGGAACAACCGCGCGGGGATTTCATTCACTGGACGATGATCGACATCGCCGCCGATGTGCGCCTGATCGAAGCAGGCAGCTGCAGCGACGGGATCACGCCGAAGGGCAAGCGGAATCCGCCGGGTCCACCGGGTGCGCGTCAGGGATTGAACGATTACACCGGCTGGTTCGCCGGCGATGCGGACATGGGCGGCGATTATTTCGGTTACGACGGCCCGTATCCGCCGTTCAACGACCTGCGCACGCACCGGTATTTCTTCCGCTTGTTCGCACTGGACGTGGAAAAGCTCGATGTGTCCGAGCGCTTCACCGCAGCAGACGTGTTCCATGCCATGCACGGTCACGTGCTTGGCGAAGCGCTCGTGTACGGCACTTACTCGCTGAATGTGAAAGCCAAGGGCTGATGTTCTCTTGTAGGAGCGACGCGAGTCGCGAGGTTCTCAAACCACCAGCACCAGCACAAATGATCCGCCGCAGCCGCAACCGATCGACACCAATCTATTGAGATTGCACGAAGCGCGACGCCAGATGAAATCACTGTTTCGCGACTCGCGTCGCTCCTACGAAGGGTGCGTCACCGCTTCACTGTTTCCGATTCGACCACCATGTCCAGTACATAGGCGACCGACGAGGCGTCGGCCGGCACCGGATCGCGCTTGTAGCGCTTCACCCGCAACACGTTGCGGACGCCGGCTTCATGGGTATAGCCCTCGATCCCTTCGTAGAAGTTCCGGAATTCGCCGGCCGTCCCGGTCTTGATGCCTTGCGCGTCGTACTTGATTTCACGCACCTGCAGGCACTTCATGTCAGGGATCAGCGGATGGTTGCAGGGTTTGGTCTGCGCCGCGACTTCGAGGAAGGCGGTTTCGCCAGGGCCGCCATAGCGGGTTTCGGCGGTGGGTTCGCCTTTGAACGTCAGCACATCGCCGTTGCTGCCGGTCAGCGTCAGCATAGGCGCATCGCCCGACTGCAGCGCGAAGGTCGATTCCGCTTCCAGGCGCTTGCCGATTTCCTGGTCCAGCGCCATCAGTTTGGCGTCGGCGCAGGCCATCAGGGTCGACGCCAGCCGGTCGAACTTCAGCTTGTCGCCCTCGACCGAATAGGCGCCGCCCATGTGGTTGCAGGTGTTGCCGACACTGACGCGTCCTTCCGCGAAATCGAGCTGCAGCGGTTTGTCCGCGTTGACGAAAAGCGCGTCGATGCGGTTTCCGCTGGTGTCTTTGGCTTCGCTCAACCGCCAGTGATAAGCGGAAAGAGCGGTCGTATCGGCCGGCGCGGGTTGTGTTGCGGCGGGAGCGGTGGAGGTAGGCGGTGTAACGGGCTCACCTTGCGGAGTCTTGGCGCAGGCAGCCAGCGCGAGCGGCAGCATCAGAATCAGATAGCGTTTCATTTCATTCTCCGGTGATGGATTCAGGCAAACGCATCGACGCAATGAATGGGGTGAAATATCCGGACCGACGTAGGAGCGATGTAGGACCGACGTGAGTCGCGAAACAATAGATCAATCGCGACTCACGTCGCTCCTACCCTCCTATCAGTCCGGTCAACTCCCCGCAGGCACCAGCAGCAGCAACACTACGCCCAACACCAGACGATAAATGGCGAACGCGGTGAAGCGGTGACTCTGGATATAGCTCAGCAGCCATTTCACCGCGATGAAGGCGGTGACGGCCGAAGCGACGAAAGCGACGGCGAACGCCGTCCAGTCTTCGTTCGCTGCCTGGCCCGATCGCAACACATCGATCAGCTCATAACCGGTGGCCGCGAACATGGTCGGAATGCCGACCAGGAAGGCGAATTCGGTTGCCGCGGGACGGTTGGTGGTGCCGGCGAGCAGGGCCACGAAGATGGTAGCGGACGACCGGGAAGTTCCGGGAAACACGCCCGCCACGACCTGCGCTATGCCGACCAGGATCGCGACGGTCCAGGTGATCTCGCTGCGCTCTCCCAGCGCGCGGGCGCGGCGGGCAGCGAAGTATTCGGCGGCCATCATCCAGATACCGCCGAGGATCAGCGCCCAGGCGATCGGCGTGACCGCGGTCGGAAGTTCGAAGCCCAGCTTCTTCACCAGCACGCCGAGTACGGCGGTAGCGCCGAAGGCGACCGCCAGTTTCAGCATGTAGTCGCGCGCCAGCACCGGGCTCAGCGCCATGCCGGCAGGGTCGCGGCCGGCGGGCGCACCACGGCCGAAGAACCCCATCGCCAGATCCCACAGCCGTTGCCTGTAGATCAGCACTACGGCCAGGATCGCGCCGGCCTGGATGCCGATGTTGAACAGATCGCTGCGATGGCCCAGCCAGCGCTCGGCGATCAGCAGGTGCCCGGTGCTGGAGATGGGCAGGAATTCGGTAATGCCTTCGATGACGCCGAGGAGCAGGGCTTTGAGCAGATCGATCATGAATTGGGGTCTGGATGGGGGTGTAATGGCTTCGGGCAGTCAAAGGGCCTGGCCGCCTGAAGAGGGCAGCCGCCTCAAAAGGATCGTCATCCCAGCTTTCGCTGGGATGACGACTTTTTTACGGGCCACGTTTGGTGCGACGGCTCCCCCAAGAATAGTGGATTTATAAAGCACCAATAAGGTGCAATTTCTACGCGAAAATCCCCAGAACTGTGCATAAGACGTCTATCTGTGACGCGTCGCACCATACAAATCAGCCACTTACGGTGCTTCCAACCTTGGCATGCGGCTTGCAATAGGTACCTCACTCATTTCCAACCCGAGGTTCCAAGATGTCTGCGGACAAAGTCGAAAAGCTGATCAAGGACAACAAGGTCGAGTTCGTCGACCTGCGCTTCGCCGATGTGCGTGGCATCCAGCACCACGTGACCTTCCCGGCCAACATCGTCGATGAGTCGCTGTTCGAAGACGGCCGCATGTTCGACGGCAGCTCCATCAGCGGCTGGAAGGGCATCAACGAATCGGACATGGTCCTGCTGCCCGACGCCAGCACCGCCTACCTGGATCCGTTCACCGCCGACCCGACCGTGGTGCTGACCTGCGACGTGCTGGACCCGGCCACCATGCAGGGCTACTCGCGCTGCCCGCGCGGCATCGCCAAGCGCGCCGAAGCCTTCCTCAAGTCCAGCGGCATCGCCGAGCAGGCGTTCTTCGGCCCGGAACCGGAATTCTTCATCTTCGATTCGGTGCGTTACGCCAACGACATGGGCAACACCTTCTTCAAGATCGAATCCGAAGAAGCGGCCTGGAACAGCGGCACCAAGTACGAAGGCGGCAACAGCGGCTATCGCCCGGGCGTGAAGGGTGGCTACTTCCCCGTCGCCCCGGCCGACACCCTGCACGACATCCGCGCCGAGATGTGCAAGACGCTGGAACAGGTCGGCATCGAAGTCGAAGTGCACCACCATGAAGTGGCCACTGCCGGCCAGTGCGAGATCGGCACCAAGTTCAATTCGCTGGTGAAGAAAGCCGATGAACTGCTGACGATGAAGTACATCGTCAAGAACGTGGCCTTCCGCAACGGCAAGACCGCGACCTTCATGCCCAAACCCATCGTCGGCGACAACGGCAGCGGTATGCACGTGCACCAGTCGCTGGCCAAGGGCGGCACCAATCTGTTCACCGGCGACGGCTACGGCGGCCTGTCGCAGCTGGCGCTGTGGTACATCGGCGGCATCTTCAAGCACGCCAAGGCGATCAACGCCTTCGCCAACTCGGGCACCAACAGCTACAAGCGTCTGGTCCCGGGCTTCGAGGCGCCAGTGATGCTGGCGTATTCGGCGCGCAACCGTTCGGCCTCGTGCCGCATTCCGTGGGTGTCCAACCCGAAGGCGCGCCGCATCGAGATGCGCTTCCCCGATCCGCTGCAGACCGGCTACCTGACCTTCACCGCGCTGATGATGGCCGGCCTGGACGGCATCAAGAACCAGATCGATCCGGGCGAGCCGTCGGACAAGGACCTGTACGACCTGCCGCCGGAAGAAGAGAAGAACATCCCGCAGGTCTGCTCCAGCCTGGACCAGGCGCTGGAAGCGCTGGATGCCGACCGCGAGTTCCTCAAGGCCGGCGGCGTGATGAGCGACGACTTCATCGACGGCTACATCGCGCTGAAGATGCAGGAAGTGACCAAGTTCCGCGCGGCGACCCATCCGCTCGAATACCAGCTGTACTACGGCAATTAAGTTTTAGCGGCGATAGCGACGGAATACCCCTCCCACCCGTCGCTATCGCCGCGTTTTCCCTTCGTAACTCCACCAAGCAATAAAGAAGAAAAGAAACAGCGAACCGCAGCTCCCTCTCCCACGTTGATATGCGGTTTCTGTTTTGTGTCGAAACCCCCGGTCGTTGCATCAGGCCGGCTCCTTTTCACCCACGGGGAATGCGCATGAAACTGATCACCGCCATCATCCGGCCGTTCAAGCTAGACGAGGTTCGAGAATCCTTGTCGCAAGCAGGCGTGTCCGGCATCACCGTCACCGAAGTCAAAGGCTTCGGACGGCAGAAGGGCCACACCGAGTTGTATCGCGGCGCCGAGTACGTCGTCGATTTCCTGCCCAAGATCAAGATCGAAACCGTGGTCACCGACGAACGCCTGGAAGCCGTGATCGAGGCCATCCAGCAAGCGGCGGGCACCGGCAAGATCGGCGACGGCAAGATCTTCGTCACCGCGGTCGACCAGGTCATCCGCATCCGCACCGGCGAAGTCGGCGCGGACGCACTCTAACCCCACTCGGAGCCCCATATGAAGACTCGTCTCTCCGGGTGGAAAACCCGACTGCAAGTAATCGGCCTCGCCGCGCTGTGCTGCGTGGCGTTGGGCAGCGGTTTCGGCGCGATGGCGCAGGAAACCGCAGCGCCCGCTACCGAAACCGCCGTTGCTGCGCCGGCCGATCCGGCCGCCGCTCCTGCTGAAACCGCTCCGGCGCCCGCCGCTGTCGCGGCCACCACCGAACCGGCCGCTGCCGAAGCAGCTCCCGCCGAAGAAGCAGCTCCCGCACCGTCCATCAGCAAACCGGACACCGTCTGGGTGCTGATGTCGGCGGCGTTGGTGATCTTCATGACGTTGCCGGGTCTCGCCCTGTTCTATGGCGGCCTGGTGCGTTCGAAGAACGTGCTGTCGATCCTGGTGCAGAACCTGGCGGTATTTTCATTGGTCGCCGTGTTGTGGTCGTTGTACGGCTACAGCATCGCGTTCACCGAAGGCTCGCCCTACATCGGCGGCTGGGATCGGTTGTTCGCGCACGGACTGGATGCCGCTTCGATCGGTGCGACTTTCACCAAGGGCGTGTACATCCCGGAACTGGCGTTCTTCGTGTTCCAGGGCGCCTTCGCCTGCATCACCTGCGCACTCATCGTGGGCGCGTTCGCCGAGCGCGTGAAGTTCGCCGGCGTGATGCTTTTCACCGTGTTGTGGTTCACCTTCGCTTACCTGCCGATGGCGCACATGGTCTGGTTCTTTCCCGGCCCGGATGCGTTCACCGACAACGACGCAGTAGCCGGCGTGCTGGCCAAGTCCGGTTTCCTGTTCGCCAAGGGCGCGCTTGATTTCGCAGGCGGCACCGTCGTGCACATCAACGCCGCGGTCGCCGGCCTGGTGGGCGCGTACGTGATCGGCAAGCGCACCGGCTACGGGCGTGAGGCGATCAAACCGCACAACCTGACTCTGACCATGGTCGGCGCATCGATCCTGTGGTTCGGCTGGTTCGGCTTCAACGCCGGTTCCGCGCTGGAAGCAGGTGGCGTGGCTGCGATCGCCTTCGTCAACACCTTCCTGGCCACGGCAGCAGCCGTGGTGGCGTGGACGCTGGTGGAATGGATCTTCAAGGGCAAGCCATCGCTGCTGGGTGCGGCTTCGGGTGCGGTGGCCGGTCTGGTCGCTATCACTCCGGCAGCTGGTTTCGTCGGCCTCAACGGCGCACTGGCCATCGGCGCCATCGCTGGCGTGCTGTGCCTGTGGGGCGTGACCGGGCTGAAGAAGCTGCTGGGCGCGGACGACAGCCTGGATGTGTTCGGCGTGCATGGCGTGGGCGGCATCACCGGCGCGTTGCTGACCGGCGTGTTCGCGGCACCCAAGCTGGGTGGCGCAGGCATCTGGGACTACGTGACCGAGACGGCGCTGCCCGAATACGACATCGCCGGCCAGGTCTGGATCCAGGCCCAGGGCGTGCTGACCACCATCGTGCTCTCCGGTGTGGTGGCGCTGGTTGCCTTCCTGATCGTGAAGTACACCGTCGGCCTGCGCGTCAGCGAAGAAGCCGAACGCGAAGGTCTGGATATCTCCTCGCACGGCGAAGCGGCGTACGAGGCTTGATGGCGTTCTGGGGGCGGCATTGCACTAAACTGGTGCAATGTCGCCCCTGGCCCCTAAGAAAGTGCTGACAGACGGGCCCGCCGCCGATGTGCTCAGCACGGCGGTGGCCTGGGCGGACGCCGAGGGTTCGATCCTTGGCGTCAACCCGGCTTTTGCGCGCTGGATGGGCGTCAGCGCACGACGCCTGTTCGGCCAACCCCTTGCGGCATTGGAAATGGATGGCGATGCCATGGCGCGTTTCCTGGAAAACACCGACCGCGATGTGCTGCGACTGCACCGCATGGCCTTGGGCCTGCCAGGCGAATCGCAGCGCTTCGCCGAAGGCTGGCTGTCGCGTCTCGACGACGGCGGCTGGTTGCTGGAAGCGCATCCGCTGGACGAATTCCCGGCGCTGGATCCCGCACAGGTACTGCCCAGCGCATTGGGTGCCGCGTTGAAAGGTTTGGCCCATGAACTGCGCAATCCGCTGGCCGGCCTCAAGGGCGCGGCGCAACTGCTGGCGCGGCGCGCGCTGCACCGCGGCGACAACGAAGACGAGCGCGAACTGATCGGCCTGATCGAATCGGAAGTCGAGCGCCTCAACGGCTTGCTGGATCAATTGCTTTCCCCCGCCCCGCAGCGCCCGCACACCGCGCTCAACATCCACGTGGTACTGGAACGCGTGCTGCGCCTGGCCGAAACCGAAGGCGGCTGGTCGGTGCGCGTGCAACGCGACTACGACCCCAGCATTCCCGAATTCCCCGGCGATGCCGATCGCATGACCCAGGCGATCTGGAACCTGGTGCGCAACGCCATTCAGGCCGGCGCCGCCAGCGTCACTCTGCGCACCCGTGTCGAGCACGGCGTGCGCATCCACGATCACCTGCATGCGATGGCGCTGCGAGTGGAGATCATCGACGACGGCAAGGGCGTGCCCGAAGAACTGGCCGAACATCTGTTCCTGCCTTTGGTCAGCGGCCGCGCCGAAGGCAGCGGCCTGGGTCTGGCCCTGGCCCAGCAAGTGGCGCGCGAGCACCGCGGTTCGCTGACTTATCGGTCGCGCCCGGGGCATACCGTGTTCACGCTGCTGCTGCCGATATTGACGCACGAGGAGTTTGGCAATGCATGAGCATCCGTCTCATCAGCGTCAGTCTTATCCCTTCTCCCTTTGGGAGAAGGTGCCCGGAGGGCGGATGAGGGCACGGCGGAGTAGCGATGTTCAACCGCAGATCTTCGTTCCACGTCCGGCTTTGGCAACACCGCTTCGCCGCACCCTCATCCCAGCCCCTCTCAGCCTTGCACCCCCCTACGGGGCGCCGACGGGAGAGGGGTCATGAATGCACAGCGTGTCTGGGTGGTGGACGACGACCGCTCGGTGCGCTTCGTGCTGGCAACCGCCTTGCGCGATGCCGGTTATACGGTCGATGGTTTCGACAGCGCGGCTTCCGCTCTGCAGGCGCTCAGCGCGCAAGGCGCGCCGGATCTGCTGTTCACCGACGTACGCATGCCCGGCGACGATGGCCTGGCGCTGTTGGACAAGCTGAAACTCGCGCACCCGCAACTGCCGGTGATCGTGATGTCGGCCTATACCGACATCGCCAGCACCGCCGGCGCGTTTCGCGGCGGCGCGCACGAATTCCTTTCCAAACCTTTCGATCTGGACGACGCCGTTGCGCTGGCCGCGCGCGCGCTGCCCGATGTCGCCGCGGGCTCTGCACCGGAGCCGGTTTCCGAAACCCTGGCGTCCGGCATCGGCAGTACCGAACTGATCGGCGACACGCCGGCGATGCGCGCGCTGTTCCGTGCGATCGGCCGTCTGGCGCAGGCGCCGTTGTCCGTATTGATTACCGGCGAGACCGGCACCGGCAAAGAGCTGGTGGCCAACGCGTTGCACCACGAGTCTCCGCGCGCACGCAAACCGTTCATCGCGCTCAACACCGCGGCCATTCCCGCCGAGCTGCTGGAAAGCGAATTGTTCGGCCATGAGGCCGGCGCCTTCACCGGCGCGCAGCGTCGCCACATCGGGCGTTTCGAACAGGCCGATGGCGGCACGCTGTTCCTGGACGAGATCGGCGACATGCCGCTGCCTTTGCAGACCCGGTTGCTGCGGGTGCTGGCCGAAGGCGAATTCTTCCGCGTCGGCGGCCGCGAACTGATCCGGGTCGATGTGCGCGTGATTGCCGCTACCCACCAGAATCTGGAAGCGCTGGTTACCGAAGGTCGGTTTCGCGCCGATCTGCTGCACCGGCTCGACGTGGTGCGCCTGCAGCTTCCGCCGCTGCGCGAGCGCCGCGACGACGTCGCCCAGCTGGCGGAAAACTTCCTGGCCATCGCATCGCGCAAACTCGGCGCACCGGCCAAGCGTTTCGCGGCTCCGGCACTGGAAGCGCTGCGCGCTTACGACTGGCCCGGCAACGTGCGCGAACTGGAAAACGTGTGCTGGCGCCTGGCGGCGATGGCGCCGGGCGAAACCATCACTGCCTTCGACCTGCAAGGTGCGCTATCGGCCAATGTCGCCGTTTCCGCGCCGCAGGCGATGGAATGGCATCAGGCGCTCGCCGTGTGGGCGCATGCGCGTCTGGACGAGGGTACCGAGGGGTTGCATGCCGAAGCCCGTGAACTCTTCGATCGCACGCTGTTGGAAGTAGCGCTGCGCTTCACCCATGGCCGCCGTGCGGAGGCAGCCAGCAAGCTGGGCGTGGGCCGCAATACGGTGACGCGTAAATTGGGGCCGGGCCGCAAGCGGCGTTGAACCGAAAGACGGAGAGAGCAGGTGGGAGCGGCGTCCCGCCGCGAGCTTTCCGCACAGACCCGCGCCCACAGCCTGTCCGCGCCCACTTTCATCGCGCGTAAACTGCCGCGCGGTTACGTTTCCAACCGACTCCCAAGGAGCATTCCCATGCGCATCGCCCTGATGGCCGCCGCTACCGCTGTTTTCCTGACCGCCTGCGGCACCGCTCCGCCGCCCAAGCCCGCCGCCAAGGTCGAAGTGCCGACCCTGGGCACCGCCAAGCAGGCGGTAGTGAACCTGGCGTCGGCCTCCGGCAGTCTGGTCAGCGGCAAGGCCACGTTGACGCCCATGAGCGGCGGCGTACATATCACCGGCGTCGTTGGAGGGTTGCCGCCCAACAGCACGCACGGGTTCCATGTTCATGAAAAGGGCGATTGCAGCGCCGCGGACGCCAGCAGCGCCGGCCCGCATTTCAATCCTTTCGCCGCCGCGCACGGCAAGGCCGAATCGGGCGCGCACCATGCCGGCGACATGGACAACGTGGTCGCCAATAACGAAGGCGTAGTCAAGCTGGATATCCACATCAGCGGCGTCACCCTGGGCGGCGGCGCGGTCAACGACATCGCCGGCCGCGCGCTGGTGGTACATGCGGCGCCCGACGACTACACCAGCCAGCCTGCAGGCAACGCTGGTGCGCGCGTGGCTTGCGGGGTGATCAAGGTGACCATGTAGGAGCGGGCCCTGCCCGCGAGAGATTTTCTTATGGAGCGTGTCGCGGGCAGGGCCCGCTCCTGCAAATAAAGGGGCGTCAGCTTTCCAGGGTCTTCCGTGCCTCTTTGCTTTCCGAGCAGTAGGCGAACGTCACCGGTATCCCATGCGCTTCCAGCACCGCCGCGATCTGCCGCTGGCGGGCTTGGAAATATTCGTAAGCCCGTTCCAGCCGCACGGGATCTTCGTCCTGAAGGTGACCGGCATGGCGCTGCCGCCACGCGGCCGGGTCCAGCAGCGCTATCTGCACCTCGCCGCCCGCATACCGCAACAGCGGTTCCGGAGGTTGGTCCAGCCAGTCTTCACTATCCGGATCCAGCAGCGCCGTCTCGATGATCGGCCAAAGAAGCTGCAGGCCCTGGTTCTGGTACTGCATGGCCATGATCGCGGCCAGGTCGTGCGCGGTCAGGTAGCGCGCGTGCTCGATCTGCGCGCCGAAGCCTTCCTGGGCCAGCAAGGCGGTATCGGCCCCCGCCATGCCGCGGTCCAGCAGCGTTTCTTCGAAATCTTCCTGCAATGCCCGCACGGTTTCCGGTGCGCCGCTCAGCAGAAACGGCAATACGCGCATCTGCCCGCCCTGCAAGCCGGCCTCGGCGACGAACGGCAGCGGCACCTTGCCCCCGCTATCGGCGCCGAAAGCGATCACTCGCGGTCCTTGCCCTTGTCCAGGCGCGCGCTGGCGCAATTCGTCCAGGCGCCGGTGCAGCGGCCAGCCCGGACGCAGCACTTCGGCCGGGTCGAAATGGGCGGCAGCGAAGCTCAGTTCCAGCGCGTCCGCTCCCGGCACCAGTTTGCTCAGGTCGCGCGCCAGCAACTCCACCAGCCGGCCCGCCTGGGCCTGCGACAAGGCCGCGGTGGCGGGAGCGCTGCCGCCGGCGAGCTCCAGCGCGAACACTCCCATCACGGAGGCGCCCATCACAGATGCATCCATCACATGAACACCGAAGTCGGATTGAGTCATCGTCAGGTTGGCCCAGTGCCGTGGCGGCATTACACTTTCGCATTATGCCCGTTGCGCGTTAACGGGCCGCTTGTCCCGACTTGATCCCCGCGAGGTTCCCCATGTCAGCAGCCCGTCCCGTCGCAATTCTGGGCGGCGTCCGTATTCCGTTCTGCAGGCAGAACACGGCCTACTCGGACGTCGGCAATCTGGGCATGTCTGTGCGGACGCTGGGTGCGCTGGTGGAACGCTTCGGCCTGCACGGCCAGCAGCTGGGCGAAGTGGCGATGGGCGCGGTGATCAAGCATTCCAGCGACTGGAACCTGGGCCGCGAAGCCGCACTCTCCTCCGGCCTGTCGCCGCTGACGCCCGGCATCACCTTGCAGCGCGCCTGCGGCACCAGTCTGGATTCCATCATCACCGTCGGCAACAAGATCGCGCTGGGCCAGATCGAATCGGGTATCGGCGGCGGTTCGGACACCACTTCCGAAGTGCCGATCGTGTACGGCAAGAAGCTGCGCGCGCGCCTGTTGGCCGCCAACCGCGCCAAGACCACCGGCGACAAGGTCAAGACTTTGCTCAAAGGCTTCAAGTTCGCCGAGCTCAAGCCCGAGTTCCCCGGCGTGGCCGAGCCGCGTACCGGCAAGAGCATGGGCGACCACTGCGAGGACATGGCCAAGCAGTGGAGCATCTCGCGCGACTCGCAAGACGAACTGGCGGTCGCTTCGCACCACAAGCTGGCGGCGGCGTACGAGCGCGGTTTCTTCGATGACCTGATCGCACCGTTCCGCGGCCTGGAACGCGACAACATCCTGCGCGCCGATACCTCGCTGGAAAAACTGGCGACGCTGAAACCGGCCTTCGACAAGACTTCCGGCCGCGGCACGCTGACCGCCGCCAACTCCACCCCGCTGACCGACGGCGCCGCCGCGGTGCTGTTGGCCAGCGAGGAATGGGCCAGGGCGCATGGCCACGAGCCGATGGCGTACCTGCGCGACGCGCAGGTGGCGGCGGTGGATTTCGTGCACGGCGAAGGCCTGCTGATGGCGCCGACGATTGCTGTGCCGGAAATGCTCAAGCGCCACGGCCTGACCCTGCAGGACTTCGACATCTACGAAATCCACGAGGCCTTCGCCGCCCAGGTGCTGTGCACGCTGCGCGCCTGGGAGAGCGAGGAGTACTGCAAGAACCGCCTGGGCCTGGACGCGCCGATGGGCAAGATCGATCCGGCCAAGATGAATCCGAACGGTTCCTCGCTGGCCACCGGCCATCCGTTCGCCGCCACCGGCGCGCGCATCATCGCCACCGTGGCCAAGGAACTTAAGCAGCGCGGCGGCGGCCGCGCACTGGTGTCCATCTGCACCGCCGGCGGCATGGGCGTGGTGGCCATCGTCGAACGTTAGTCGTAGAACATTATTCTGCATTCAGGGCTTAACCCCGTTCGTCGGGATGCACCGTTGTAACCTTGCAAGATCGCAGCAGCGAAAGCTGCGCCTGGCCCGCGTGGGCTCACTTGCCAAGGAAGCAGCATGAACACCAGTACCTCGTTCCGTATCGCCTTTGTCGTCGCGCTAGGCGTCAGCCTTTTGGCTTGCGCCAAAAAGGAATCCGCCAATCAGGCCGCAATGGAAGCAGCCAGTGCGCCGGCCGCGGCCGCCGCAGTTGCGGCCGATGCGGCGGGGGGAGCAGAGTCGCAGGCTACCAGCCAGGCTCCCAACGAAACCCAGCTCACCTCGAGCGCAGCCACCTACAGCGACGCGCAACGCAAGTTCATCCGCACCGCACAGGCCAATTTCCGGGTCAAGGACGTCTACGCCGCGGCATTGGCCATCGAGGACGCCGTGGCCGCGCAGGGTGGATTCGTGACCAGCAACGACATCACCGCCGAAATCCAGGACGTCACCCGTCAGTCAATCGGCGACGGCAAGCTGGTGGAGCTGGCCGAATACACAGTGCGCGGTGCCCTCACGGTGCGCGTGCCCAGCGACAAGGCACAAGTTTTCCTGCGCTCGATCATCGGCCACATGGAATTCCTGGACAAGCGCAGCTTTGCCGCTGCCGATGCGCAGTTCGAGCTGCTGCGCCAGCAGCTGGCTTACCAGCGCAACCAGGAAGCGCAGCAGGAGCTGGGCGATGCCAAGGACCAAGGCGGCAAGCTGGGCCAGAAGGCAGCGGTAATCTCCGCGCGCAACGACGCTAAGTCCGGTCGCGACGAAGCCTTGATCGCGCAGAAGGAATTCGAAGATAGGGTTGCCTTCGCCACTTTGGATCTTTCGCTGTACCAACTGCCGAAGTTGCGCCGTACCGAAATGGCCGACATGCAGGCGGCGGTGCGCGACAGCGGGCCAGGCTTCTTTTCGCGCCTAGGCGGATCGGTACGTGCGGGTTGGTTCGGCTTGCTGGAAGTTGCGTTGGTGCTGATCCGCCTGTGGCCGCTATGGGTAGTACTGGCGCTGGGCTGGTTTGTGTTGCGGGCTCTGCGTCGCAAGCGCGCATGACTAAGGTGGAATTGCGCGACGCGCGACCCGCCGAATTCGCTACGGTGGTCGCGCTCAATGCATCCGAAGTCAGCCATACCAGCCCAATGGACAAAGCGCGCCTGCGGCAACTGCAAGGTTATGCCTGCTATCACAAGGTGGTCGAGATCGACGGCGTGGTCGGCGCGTTCCTGCTGGCGATGCGCGAAGGCTGCGGCTACGTCAACGCCAACTTCGAGTGGTTCGCCGCGCGCTATCCGTCGTTCCTGTACGTGGACCGGATCGTGGTCAGCGGCGAGCATCAGGGATTGCGGCTGGGCAGCCGGCTGTATCAGGACTTGTTCGAGTTCGCCCGCGCTCAAGGCATTTCCGTAGTCGCTTGCGAATACAACCTGGTGCCGCCCAACGAACCGTCGCGGATATTTCACGACAAGTTCGGTTTTCAGGAAGTCGGCAGCCAGTGGTTGGACGGTGGCGCCAAGCAGGTTTCGTTGCAGGTGGCGCCGGTCGGATAAACACCTTTCCCACTTGTGGGAGAGGTCGACGCGCGCAGCGCGGAGGGTGAGGGCCTGCAAGCGGATGCATAAGTCGTGTTGCGCAGTTTGCGCTGAAATTTTCCGTTTCTCTCGCTGACGGAGAGTTTTTCGCGAGGTCGGACTTCCCCCACCCTCGACGCTTCGCGTCTTGACCTCTCCCGCAAGCGGGAGAGGTGTTCATGGCTTCAACCTCTCAGTCGCGGCATGCCATGTTCGTCGCGCTCCTCGACAACCGCTTCATCGTAGATCTTCTGCTTGAGGTCGCGCCCCGGCAACTCGGTGGCGGCCACGCCGCGTGCGGCGTTCAGCGCATTGGCGTAGCTGCGGCGCGCCAGTTCTTCCTGTCCGGCGGCGGCGAAGCCGTGGCCGAGCTCTTCCCACGCGTCGGCGCTGGCGCCCTGGGCCAGTGCGCGGTGAAGGAATTCCTGCGCCTGCGGCCACTGCCCCTGCAGGCGCGTCAACTGGGCCAGCGTGACCAGCAATGCGGGACTGTCAGGATGGGTCTGCAGCCAGCGTTGCGCGCTGGCGCGGCGCGAATCCAGCTTGCCGATGGGCAGGCGACCGTACAGCGCGATCAGCGATTCGTCCCAACGCGCATCGATGGCCTGCTCCAGGCTGCGCGCAGCGGCGTCCTCCCAACGCAAGGCGGCCGCGCGTTCCGCATAAGCGGCGACGATGGCGGCATCGGCCCGCAGCGGTTTGGGCAGGGTTTCCCAGCGTTCGGCCAGGACGTTGGCGTCGCCGGCTTCACGGATGGACTGCGCGGCGAGTTCCGCTTCGAGCGTCGCATACCGATGGGAGGACAGCGCCTGTTGCTGTTTCAGCGGCCCCAGCATGCCGTAGGCCTCGCCGGCCCGGCCATTGGCGGCCAGTGCCTGCGCGCGCAAGGCCAGGCCGCGCGGCGGCAAGGGTTGCGCCGCCGGCGCATCCAGTGCGGCCAAGGCATCGGCCGGTTGCTGCCCCGCCATCGCCCGATCGGCCACCGCCAACGCATGCGCGGTAGCGCTGCGCTGGGCCAGTGCGGCCAAGTGCGCCTGCACGGCGGCATCGTCACCGCGCGCGTCGGCCGCGCGCACCGCTGCGGTACGGGCGATGGTGCCGACTTCGTCGTCTTCGGCGGCGAGCAGCAGGAGTTTTTCCGCACGCTGCCAGTGCCCGCCATGCAGCGCTTCCAGGCCTTCTGTCAGCCGCGCGCGCGCCTGCTTGCGGCGATAACGGCCCCAGGCGCGGAACGGCAGGGTCAGCAGTTTCCAGCAGATCCACAGCAGCAGGACGCCTGCCGCCAGCGCCAGCAACGCGCCGGGCAGAGTTGCGCTGAAATCGTAGCCGCCGGCGCGCACCAGCACTTCGCCCAGATCGCGTGCGCCGTCGCGTGCCAGCCATTGCGCGCCCAGCACTCCCGACAGGATCAACAGCAACAGGACAATTGCGGTGCGGAATATTTTCATCGTTCGACCTTCTGGCTGGAGGGCGAGGGCGTGGCGACGGCTGGGGGAAGCGGAAGCGTGTAGCCCGAGTTCCGCAACTGCCGCAGTTGTTGCAACGTACTCCCCAACACCGGCAGCGAAGGTTGCAGTGCGGTGCTGCGCAACGTCTTCAATTCATCGCGGCGTTGCCGCAAAGCGGGCGAATCGGGCCACAACCGCGTCAGCCATTGGTCCATGCGCACGACTGCGGCACGGAAACCGGCGGCATCGTCGCGCTCCAGCGCCGCACGCGCCAAGCTCAGTTCGATCTGCAGGGCGGCTTGCCCTGCAGCGCGCTCGGTCGGCGCGATGATCGTCTTGCTTTCGGTTCGCCGCACCTCCACCAGCGGGGAAAGCAGGCGCTGCCAGGCCGCTTGCTGGCCCTCCGCGGCGGGCGCACGGTCCGGTAGTTTCTCAAGCCCGGCGGCGAAAGCGTCCAGCCGCCGCGTAATGGCGGCATGCGGGCCATTGCCCAGCGTATCCAGTGCGGCGCGTTCCTGCGCCAGCGCCTGGCGCAGGTTGAGCAGGCGCGGGTCGTCGATTCCCTGCAATGCGCCATCGGCCAGGGTGTAGGCGCGGCGGGCGCCGTCCAAGTCATCGGCAATGGCCAGGCGTTGCTGGGCCTGGCTCAGCAACAGCTCCACTTCATCCAGGCGCAAAGCCTGGGCGCCGTGACGGGTGGGATCGGCGAGTTTGGAAACGCTGTCTTCCAGCAACGCGCCGCGCTGACTCAGGCCCAGCACCTCGTCGCGCAGCACGCGGTTGGTGGCGGCGGCATCGAGGATGCGCTGTGTCTGCGCACGCTGGTCGCGGCGCAGGGCGTCGATGCGTTGTTCCAACGCGCCAATGCGCTGTTCGGCTTCCGCTGCGCTGGCCTGCGCGCGGGCTTCGCGCGCCTGCCACATCGCCCAGCCGCGCCAACCCAATAGACCCAGCAACAGCAGGGCCAGCAGCAGCGCGATCCATCCGGTACGGCCGCGCTTGGAGGTGGAAGAGATTGTTTCTTCGGTCACACCAGCGTCCTTGTCGACAAGCGGTCATGTTGCAGTGCGAATGCTAACGGAAGCGGCGCGCCATGGCGGCAATCAGTTGCGCCGGCAACGGACCCTCCGCCAGCTCCACTTCAGCAAAGCCGGCATCGCGGGCGAACTGTTGCAATCGCGCACTGGCGGCCACGACCGGTTGGTTCCAAAGCCGCTGCAGCACGTCGGCCGGCGCCCTATCCAGCACCTGCTGCAGTGCTGCGCCGCTGCTCAGCGCCAGCGCGGCGGGCGCATCCAGCGTGCGCAGTTTGCGCAATGCCTGGGCCGACAGCGCGACCGGTTCGCGCGCATAAACGTCCGCTCGCACCACTTCGGCGCCGCGCTGACGCAGCGCGGGCGTCAGCGCTTCGCGGCCTTCGGGCGCGGTCACCAGGCCGATCTTGGTTCCCGCCAGCGCCTGCAACGAAGGCAAAGCCAGCAATCCCTCGCTGTCCATGCGTGAAGGAAAGTCGATTTCGTCGATCCCGGCTCTGCGCAGCGCTGCCGCCGTTCCGCTGCCGACCGCTATCCAGACCTGGCCCGGTTCGCGCGACAGCGGTACCAGCGCTGCCGCGGCGCGCACAGCGCTGGGGCTGGTGAAGAGAACGCGCGGCGCCGACAAGGCCAGTCTCAGCGCCTGGCGCGTCCGGTCGTCGCCGCGCGCGGTCACTCGCCACGGAGACAAGGCGATCAAGCGCGCGCCCTGCGCGGCGGCGGCGCGGCGCAATGCCGCGTGCCCGCCCTGCGGGCGCAGCGAGATGACGTACCATCCGGGCGGTTCGGCGAAAGCCATGGGTGGATCATCTCAGATGGATGCGGTTTTGAAGAATGCGGTTCCGGAGCAGGCGACTGCGCGCGAATCGGCTCTGGAGGCGCTGCGCGTCTACACTCGCGAACTGGTGCCGCTGGCCGCGATGCGGGTACGCGTGGCCGAATACGACGGCTTGCGTCTGCACATGGAAGCGCCGCTTGCGTTCAACATGAACGACAAGGGCAGCGCATTCGGCGGCAGCATGACTTCGCTGATGACCTACGCGGGCTGGGGGCTGGTGACTCTGCAGCTGCACCAGGCGGGGCTGCAGGCCGATGTGTTCGTCGCCGACAGCGCAGTGCGCTACCGGAAGCCGCTGTACGCGGACCTGCACGCCGAGGCGGAGCTTGCACAGGAGGAGTCGTGGACGCCGTTCCTGGGAACGCTGGTCCAGCGCGGCCGCGCCCGCATCCAGCTGCAGGCGCGGATCGCCCTGCCTGAAGGCGAGGTCATGGCCGATTTGAGCGGCCGCTACGTGGCCATCGCGAAAGGTTAGGATGCGGCGCTGGGGAACGGAGAGGCTGGATATGCGCAAATGGCTCAACCTGTTGGCGGTGCTGCTGCTGGCGCTGATGGTCGTGGCGCCCGCCAGCGCTGCGGGCAAGCGCAAGAAGGGCAGCCAGCTCGAAGCGATGCAGCTGGCCTACGCCACCGCGATCCGCTGGGGCGAATTCGAGGAAGCCTGGCAACTGGTGGATCCGGCCTATCGCGACGCCCATCCGATGACCGAGCTGCAGTTCGAGCGTTATCAGCAGGTCCAGATTTCCGGCTACACCGACAAGAACAGCTCCGTCTCCGAAAACGGCAACGTGCTGCGCAACGTGGAGCTGCGGGTGATCAACAAGCACACCATGGCCGAGCGCAGCCTGCGTTATCGCGAAGAATGGCATTGGGACCCGGAAGCCAAACGCTGGTGGCTGGCAGTGGGATTGCCCGATTTGTGGGACGGGGAATAAGTCCATCGACCGCTGATAGCGGGCCTGCCGCCCGCCAGACACGAACTTGCCCCGGGCCTATGCGACAATCGCGGCCCGTTTTGCAGCCGCCCATACCGTGAACTTCGAACAACTGCAGGCCTTCGCCAGTTCCTCGCCCTTGTTGTCGCTGGCCTTGGTCGGATTGACCCTGGCCATCATCGTCACCGAGATCGCCCGCCTGTTCCGCGGCTACAAGGCCTTGCGCCCGGCCGAACTCACCCCGCTGATCAATCGCGAAAATGCCCTGGTGGTGGATCTGTCGGCCAGCGCCGACTTCGAGAAAGGCCATATCGCCGGCAGCCGCAATATCGCCCCCAGCCAGTTCGACCCGGAGAACAAGCTGCTCGCCGCCGCCAAGCAACTACCGGTGGTGGTGGTATGCCGCAATGGCCAGGCTTCGGCTGCGGCGGCCAAGCGCCTGAAAAAGGCCGGTTTCGAGCAGGTGTACTGGCTGGACGGCGGCGTCGCCGCCTGGCAGCAAGCCGACCTTCCGCTGGTCAAGGGTCGCTGATCTCGCGTTTCCTCGCGGCCGGCCCTTGAAGCCGGGCCGGCGCGCCGCCATCCCATGCAATAATTCCTCTCTTTCGCGCCCTCTTTCCATTCAGATCCACGGAGTACGTTCATGTCCGACGAAATCACCAACGGCGCCGTCGCGCCCGCCGAAGCCAACGCTCCCGCCTTCACCGTGGAGAAAATCTACGTCAAGGACGTGTCCTTCGAAGTGCCCGGCGCGCCCGCCATCTACAGCGAAAACGTGCAGCCGGAGCTGCAGCTCAACCTCAACCAGCGCGTGCAGCGCCTGAACGAGAACGCCTTCGAAGTCGTGCTGGGCGTGACCCTGACCTGCAAGGCCGGCGACAAGGTCGCTTACGTGGCCGAAGTGCAGCAGGCCGGCGTGTTCGGTCTGGTCGGTCTGGAACCGCAGGCGGTCGACGGCCTGCTCGGCACCCAGTGCCCGAACATCCTGTTCCCGTACATCCGCCAGCTGCTCAGCGACCTGATCCAGGCCGGCGGCTTCCCGCCGTTCTTCCTGCAGCCGATCAACTTCGACGGCCTGTACGCGGAAACCCTGCGCCAGCGCGCCGCGCAAGGCGACGGCGGCGAACTGGCCAACACCGAGCCGGCGGGCAACGTCTGATCCTCGCAACCCGATCCTGTGGTTGAATCGCCGCGGTAAGCGGCGATCTGGCGGGCCTTGACCGGCCCGTCTTTGTTTCCAGAGGGGACCAAGCGTGGCCGAATCCTTGAAAATCGCAGTGTTGGGCGCGGGCTCCTGGGGCACTGCGCTGGCCGCACTGATGGCCCGGCATGGTCACGCCGTGGTGCTGTGGGGCCGCGATGCGCAGGCCGCCTCGGTCATCGACCAGGGCCACGAAAACGTCCGCTACCTCCCCGGTATTCCGCTGCCGGACACTCTGCGCGCCACTACCGACCTGGCTGCAGCCCTGCATCAGGCCGATCTGGTGCTGGTGGTGGTGCCTTCGCACGCATTTACCGAAACCCTGCGCCTGCTGGCGCCGTTGCGCCCGTCCGCCGCCGGCGTGGCCTGGGCGACCAAGGGCTTCGAGACGGGTTCGGGGCGTTTCCTGCACGAAGTGGCGGAAGACATCCTCGGTCCGGACGTGCCGCTGGCCGTGGTCACCGGCCCGTCTTTCGCCAAAGAAGTGGCGATGGGCCTGCCTACTGCAGTGACCGTGCACGGCAGCAATGCCGAATTCGCCCAGCGCGTAGCCGACGTGCTGCATGGCCCGGCGTTCCGCGCTTACACCGGCGACGACATGGTCGGCGCCGAACTGGGTGGCGCCATGAAGAACGTGCTGGCGGTCGCCACCGGTGTGGCCGACGGCATGCAGCTGGGCCTCAATGCACGTGCCGGCCTGATCACCCGCGGGCTCAATGAAATGCTGCGCCTGTCCGCGGCGATCGGAGCCAAGCCCGAAACCCTGATGGGTCTGGCCGGGCTGGGCGATCTGGTGCTGACCTGTACCGGCGATCTTTCCCGCAACCGCCGTCTTGGTCTGGCCCTGGGTCGTGGCCAGTCGCTGGCCGATGCGGTGCGCGAGATCGGCCAAGTGGTCGAATCGGTACAGACCGCAGACGAAGTCATGCGCCAGGCCGATCGCCATGGCATCGATCTGCCTATTTCCAGCGCCGTGCGCGCCGTGCTGCACGGCGATCTGGCGCCCGCCGCCGGTCTGCAGCAGTTGCTGGCGCGCGAACAGAAACCGGAATATCCGGAAACCCTGTTCAAGGAATAGATCGCGTCTCCGTACAAGTACGGACAGGTTTTATTCGGCTGTCACCCGGATGTTGCCGGCAGGCCGGTCCGCGTCCGTCGGGGGCGTAGCCCCGACCTGCAAAGCCAAAGGGGATTCGCTCTTCGCGCCAAAGGCAAATCCCTCTCAATCCCCCTTTTTCAAAGGGGAAGGCAAAAAAAAGCCCGGCACTAGGCCGGGCTCAGGGTGCGACGCGGAGAGAGAGGGACGCGTCGCTTTACACGGAGACAGTGGACACCTGTCGACCTTATTACCAGGTGAAGCGCGGGCCCACGAACCACTGGGTATCGTTGTCGGCGAATTTCACGTCGCCGGTGATGCCCCAGTTCGGGTTGAACTTCACCTGCGCGCCCAGGCGGCCGTAGAAATCGCCGTCGTAGTCGCTGCCGTCTTCATAGCCGGCCATGGCGTAGCCTTCCAGGTGGGGAGTCATGGCACCGCGAATGCCCACTTCGGCGCTGTAGCCATCCAGGTCGTCGCCGGGAAAGCGCACGTCGCCGACGGTGAAATCGTCGCCCTTGAACTTTTCATAAGCCACGCGGGTGACCAGATCCATACGCTGGGAAATCTCGTGGTTGTAACCCAGGCCCACGCGCCACTGGTCGTAGCCGTAGTTCACGTCCTTCAGATCCTGGTTGTTGTAACCGGCGAAGACATGGAAGTTGGGAGCGATGGCGACAGAACCATTGAGGCCCCAGCCATCGGAGTCCGCTGAATCTTTCAGGTTGGTGGCGGTGTAGCCGCCTTCGACATAGTTGTACGACACGCCCTCTGCAGCCGAAGCGGCTGCGCTCAAAGTGAGCGCGGACAGGAGCGAAAGAGCAAGCAAGGACTTCTTCATTGCAATGAGCCTCGGAGATTTATGGTTATTAGCCAGCGCTGGGGCAGAAAGCCGTTCGCAGCCGGTGTGTGAAGTATCCGTAAAGCGCCGCAATGCGCCCTGAATACCAAACTGAGTGGTACATAAATTAGCCGGAATCATGAGGAACTTATCGCCAACGCACGGGCGCACCAACTGGGAATTACGTCTGCCATCGACACCCTTCGTCATCGTGCGCGGTGAGAAAATGGGCATGAGCGCTTTTCCAAACGGGACCCGGGTTTCTTATCCCGACAGCTGAGCCATTCAAGACGAATCGGTAGCGCTTGCAGTCATGGATCGAAACATGGGTACAGGCCAGGCGTTCTCTACGTGGCGCCGCTGTCCGGGCGTACGTAGCGAAAGTCATTCGCCGCCGGTGAAGCCGATCTGCCGCCAGGCTTCGAACACCACCACGGCGATGCTGTTGGAAAGATTGAGGCTGCGGTTGTCCGGCCGCATCGGCAGGCGCAGACGCTGCTCGGGCGGCAGGCTTTCCAGTACCTCGGCGGGCAGGCCGCGGGTTTCGGGGCCGAACAGGACCGCATCGCCGGGCGCGTAGCGCGGCTGGTCGTAGCGCTGACGGCCGCGAGTGCTGAGAGCGAACAGGCGTCGCGGCGCGATCGCTGCCAGGGCGGCTTCCAGCGAAGCGTGGACCTGCAGCGTGGCGTATTCGTGATAATCCAGGCCGGCGCGTCGGAGCTGCTTGTCCTGCAAATCGAAACCCAGGGGTTCGATGAGGTGCAGCCGCGCGCCGGTATTGGCGCAGAGGCGGATGGCGTTGCCGGTGTTCGGTGGAATCTCCGGCTGGTACAGCAGCACGTCCAGATCGAGTGCGCGTGCGGTGTCGTTGTTGCTCATCGCACGGATTCTACGGGGCGCTGGCTCTATCGGCGCGCTGCCGTACTGCTCTCGGCGATGCTTGAAGCGGGTTATTGCATTAACGCTAGGTGTTGCGCTTCAAGCGATCAACGCGAAGCCAGCTGCTGGGCCAGGGTAGCGGCACCGACGGCCACGATCTGCACGTCTTCCACCGATGGGCGCACGGTCACGACCGGCATGTCGACGATGCGTGCGGTGTTGTCGGCCAGGAAGTAGGCCAGGTCTTCGGCAGCCGGGCGCACCGTGATGGCGGCCAGGTCGACGATCTTGTTGGACTGGTAGTAGACCGCGTCTTCAAACGACGGGCGGACGGTGACGGTCGGCATGTCGACGATGTGGCTGGCGACCGGCGCGGTCTTGGCGCTGGCTTCGTTGTAGGACTGGCTGGAGATCAGCATGGAGCCGGCGCAGACGGCGAACAGGGCGGCGGCGGTCAGCGGCAGGAAGGTCTTGGTGTTCATGGTGTTGTGCCTCTTTAGTGTCGTTGTTGGGTGGTGTGGTAGTAAGGTAGTACACCTAATCAGATCGGTCAAGTAGAACTTGCACTTGCAGTTCTTTTATTCAGTTGTCAGTCAGGTTTCGTTGGATCGGTTGTGCTTGCAGGTTTAGTAATGCAGATGCCGTGCCAACTTCAAGTTATTGATTTTGTTGCAAATACATCATGAGAAAAGGTGTCCGTCCGTCCGCCCGGGTGTCCGGCGGGTGACCGCAACGCCTTCCAAGACGTCCGGTCCCGTCGCGTGTGACCCCCTTTTACGAACGAAGGAAAGTCACCCGGCCAGCTTTCCGGACAGTGGTTGTGATGCGCTTCAGAGAAGAAAGGTTGAACGCGGATCGTCGATCCGCCTCACCGGGGCATGTTCACCAGGGCAGGGTTTGCCCTTGCCAATCAAGGAAGGCACCGGAGTCGTGCGCCTGCAGCCCCGCGATCACCCGCAACAACCCATGCGCCGATTCCTGCGGGCTGAGCGCGGCGCGATCGGTGCCCATGTCGGTGCGCACCCAGCCCGGATGCAGCGCCACCACCACGATGCCGCGTGGCGCCAAGGCCTGCGCCAGCAACGAGGTCGCCATGTTCTGCGCGGCTTTGCCGATGGCATAGCTGGGCGTACGGAATTCCTGGCGCAGGCCGATCGATCCGATCTCCGAGGAAATATTCGCTACGCGCGCGCCGTCGGCCAGTTGCGGGGTAAGCGTCTGCACCAGCAGAAACGGCCCCAGCGCATGGGTGCGGAAGCTGGTTTCCAGATCGGCGGCCTGCACGCCACCGTAGCGCTCGCCGCCGCGCAGCACGCCGGCGTTGTTGATCAGCAGATCCAGCGGCTCGCCTTCGGTCAGCAACGGCAGCTCGCGGGCCAAGGCCGCATGGCTCTTGGGTTCGGCCACGTCCAGCGGGGCTACGTGCAGGCGTCCGGGATATTCGCCGGCCAGCGTATTGAGCGCGGTGGCCTTGCCCGGATGGCGGCAGGCGGCGACCACCCGGCCGCCCTGCGCCAGCAGTTGCCGGCAGAGTTCCAGGCCCAGCCCGCGGTTGGCCCCGGTGACCAGACAACGTTGCGCATCCGCCTTGCCTTCCATACCAGCACCCGCCTGACGACCATGCCTTGTGGCCTAGTGTAATGACCGGCCGTGGTCGCTAGCATCACGGGCTGATCTGCAGACCCACCCTTATATAAGGAATAACCGATGCGCCTTTCCCGCCGTCCGCGTGCCGCCCTGCTTGCCGTCGCCTTGTCGACCGCCCTCACTGGATTGGCGATATCGCCGCAGGCCGCGCTGGCCAAGCCCGCCGGCGGCGCGCAGGTCGAGATCAAGTACGACGAATTCACCTTGCCCAACGGTCTGCGCGTGATCGTGCACACCGACCGCAAGGCGCCGGTGGTGGCGGTGAACCTTTGGTACCACGTGGGCAGCAAGAACGAGCAGCCCGGCCGCACCGGTTTCGCCCATCTGTTCGAGCATCTGATGTTCCAGGGCAGCGAGAACCACAAGGCCGAATACTTCGAACCCTACGAGCTGGTTGGCGTGACCGACCAGAACGGCACCACCAACCAGGACCGCACCAACTATTTCCAGAATGTACCCACCACCGCGCTGGACATGGCGCTGTGGATGGAATCGGACCGCATGGGCCACCTGCTGGGCGCGATCGACCAGAAGTCGCTGGACGAGCAGCGCGGCGTGGTCCAGAACGAGAAACGCCAGGGCGAGAACCAGCCCTACGGCCGCCGCATCAGCGCCAAGATCTTCGAAGCGCTGTATCCGGCCGGCCATCCGTACAGCTGGCAGACCATCGGTTCCATGGCCGATCTGGACGCGGCCACGCTGGACGACGTGAAGACCTGGTTCAAGAGCTGGTACGGCCCCAATAACGCGGTGCTGGTGCTGGCCGGCGATATCGATCTGAAAACCGCCAAGCAGAAGGTCACCGAATACTTCGGCGACATCCCCGCCAGCGCCACGCTGGCCGACATGCCGACCAATATTCCCAAGCGCGCCAAGGACACCCGCGAGACCGTGCCCGACCGCGTGCCGCAAGTGCGCATCTACCGCGCTTGGCCGGTGGCCGAACTGGGCAGCAAGGAAGCCACGCTGCTGGACCTGTTCGCCCAGGTGCTGGGCGGCAGTGCGTCCTCGCGCTTCGACACGCGCCTGGTCCACAACGACAAGATCGCCGACAACGCCAGCGCCTATACCTGGAGCAGTGAGCTGAGCGGCACTTTCTTCCTGGTGGCCACGGTCAAGGACGGCGTGGATGCGGGCAAGGTCGAGAAGGTGATGGATGAGGAACTGCAGCGCCTGATCAGCGAAGGCCCGACTGCCGAGGAACTGGAGCGCGCCAAGGTCACCACCCGCGCCAGCTTCGTGCGTGGCATCGAACGCATCGGCGGTTTCGGCGGCAAGTCCGACGTGCTGGCCCAGTGCGCCGTCTATACCGGCAAGCCGGATTGCTACAAAACCGATCTGGCCGACATCGACGCGGCTACACCGGCCAGCGTGCAGGCGGTGGCCAAGAAATGGCTGGGCGTCGGCTCGCACACTCTGGTGGTGCAGCCCAGCGAAACGCCGGCCTCCTCGCTGCCGGAAACCGTGCAGGCCGCGCCTGCCAGCAAGCCGGCTGCGGTTCCGTCGGTCGATCCGAAGTTCAAGACGGTCAAGACCGATATCGACCGCAGCACCGGCGTACCCAAGACCACGAGCTTCCCGGCGCTGAAATTCCCCGCACTGGAACGCGCCACGCTTTCCAACGGCATGCAGGTGGTGCTGGCCGAGCGCCACGAAACGCCGGTGGTGCAGCTGTCGGTGGAATTCCCGGGTGGCTACACCGCCGACCTGGGCAAGAAGCTGGGCACCGCCAACTTCACCATGCAGATGCTGGACGAGGGCGCCGGCGACTACACGGCGCTGGAACTGGCCGCGCGCCAGGAAGACTTGGGCGCACAGATCGGCGTAGGCGCCGGTCTGGATTATTCGTCCGTCGGCCTGTCCGCGCTGAGCGACAAGCTGCCCGAATCGCTGGACCTGCTGTCCGATGTGCTGCGCCGTCCGACCTTCGCGCCGGAAGAAGTGGAGCGCGTACGTGCGACCTGGATCGCCGGCATCAAGCAAGAGAAGGCGCGGCCGCAGACCGCGGCGATGCGCATCATGCCGCCGTTGCTGTACGGCCAAGGCCATCCGTATGCCATCCCGTTCACCGGTAGCGGCACCGAGGCTTCCATCGCCTCGCTGACCCGCGACGATCTGGCTGCTTATCACGACAACTGGCTGCAGCCTGACAAGGCCCGGATAGTGGTAGTCGGCGATACCACCTTGCAGCAGGTCCTGCCGCTGCTGGAAAAACGCTTCGGCGACTGGAAAACGCCCGCTGGCGCGCCGGCCTTGCCGGCCATCTCCAAGGTCGCGGCGCCCACGGCCAACCATGTCTATCTGATCAACCAGCCGGGCGCGACCCAATCCAACGTCTACGTCGGCCAGCTAATTCCGCCAACCGGCGATGCCGGTACCATCGACTTCGATTTCGCCAATGGCGTGCTGGGCGGGGAATTCACTTCCCGTCTCAACAGCAATCTGCGCGAGGACAAGCACTGGGCCTACGGTTCCTACAGCAACGCCAGCAACACCCTGGGCCAGCGTCCGTGGTTCGCCTCGGCCGCGGTGCAGACCGACAAGACCGCCGATTCGATCAAGGAACTGCGTTCGGAAATCACTGCCTTCGCCAGCGGCCAGAAACCGGCCACCGTTGCGGAGATCGCCAAGATACGCGCCAGCAACACGCTCAGCCTGCCCGGCGGCTATGAAACCGCTTCGGCGGTGCAGGGCCAGATCAGCAGCAACCTGCGCTACGGCCGTCCGGACGATTACATCGTCCAGTACAAGGCCCGTAACGACGCCATGACCACGGCTGAGGTCACCGTCGCGGCCAAGACGCTGGTGCCGGCTTCGCTGATGTACGTGGTGGTGGGCGACCTGTCCAAGATCGAAGCGCCGGTACGCGCCCTCAACCTGGGCGAAGTCAGTGTGCTCGACTCCGACGGCAAGCCGGTAAAGCCCGCGAAGTAAGCTCTGCCCCTCCCTTGCGAAGCAGGGGAGGGCTGGGGAGGGGTTGCTCTTGATGTTGCTTCTTTTGCTTCAAGCTCCCCGCCAAAAGCACCCCTCCCAGCCTCCCCTACCCGCTGCGCGGGCAAGGGAGGAGACCAGCGCGGCTTCCTCCGAAGTTCAGAACCCCCGCCACATACTCCAGCGCGCTTCCCAGCAAACAGGAATTCCCCATGCGTCTGCCCCTGATCGCCGCTTCCCTGATCCTGACCGTGTCCGGCTGCACCTGGGTGCAGATGGCCCCCGAAGCCAGCGGCGTGCGCGTGATCGCCGCTGGCGCCGCGCCGGCCGGCTGCGAAAAGCGCGGCGAGGTCTCGGTTTCGGTCAAGGACAGCGTGGCCTTCTACGAGCGCAATGCCCTGCGCGTACGCGACGAGCTGGAAACCCTGGCCCGCAACGAAGCCCCCGGCATCCAGGCCAACACCGTGCAGCCGCTGGCCGATCCGGCCAACGGCGAGCAGCGTTTCGCCGCCTACCGCTGCGCCAGCCGCTGAGCTTTGCCCCCTCCCTTGCGCAGCAGGGGAGGGTTGGGGAGGGGTGCTCTTGCTTTAGTTTCCCCGCCAAAAGCACCCCTCCCAGCCTCCCCTACCTGCTGCACGGGCAAGGGAGGGGTTTTGAGCGAACGTGCGATCAGGCACGGAAGCCGGTACCCTTGTCGCCCCTCCGGCCAGCCTCGGCGCTCACCTAGATGCTCTTCCAGAACGTCTCCATCGCGGGACTGGCGCATATCGATGCGCCGCACACCCTGACTTCCAAAGCCATCAACGAACAGTTGAAGCCCACCATGGACCGTTTGGGCATCCGCACCGACGTGCTGGGCGACATCGCCGGCATCCACGCGCGCCGGCTGTGGGACGACGAACAGCAAGCCTCCGACGTGGCCACCCTGGCCGCACGACTGGCGCTGGAAGACGCCGGCGTGACCGCCGACCAGATCGGCCTGTTGGTCAACACTTCGGTCAGCCGTGATTTCCTGGAGCCGTCCACCGCCAGCATCGTCTCCGGCAATCTGGGCATGGGCGAGGACTGCCAGAACTTCGACGTCGCCAACGCCTGCCTGGCCTTCATCAACGGCATGGACATCGCCGCCCGCATGCTGGAACGCGGCGAAATCAACTACGCGCTGGTCGTGGACGGCGAAACCGCCAACCTCGCCTACAAGATGACTCTGGAGCGCATGCAGTCGCCCGATGTCACCGAAGAACAATTCCGCAACGAATTGGCCACCCTGACCCTGGGCTGCGGCGCCGCAGCCATGGTCATGTCGCGCAGCGACCTGACCCCGGACGCACCGCGCTACAAGGGCGGCGTGACCAAAGCGGCGACGCAGTGGAATACCCTGTGCCGCGGCAACCTGGACCGCATGGTCACCGACACCCGCATGCTGTTGATCGAAGGCCTGAAGCTGGCGCAGAAAACTTTCATTGCCGCCAAGATCGCGCTGGGCTGGGTGGTGGACGAGCTGGACCAGTTCGTCATCCACCAAGTCAGCCAGGTGCACACCCAGGCCTTCATCAAGGCCTTCGGCATCGATCCCAAGAAAGTGCTGACCATCTTCGGTGAGCACGGCAACATCGGTCCGGCCAGCGTGCCGATCGTGCTGAGCAAGCTCAAGCAGCTGGGCCGCCTGAAGAAGGGCGACCGCATCGCGCTGCTGGGCATCGGTTCCGGCTTGAACTGCTCGATGGCCGAAGTGGTCTGGTAAATCTGAACGTTAGTTCATGTTTAAATAAGTTGATTTTTTAAACATGTTTCCCGAACATGTCGATATCATCACCATGATCGGGGCAGGGCATGCCAAGCAACACGGACAAGTTCAATCCCTCGGTCCCCTATAACGGCCTTCCACCGCTACCGCCTGCGGTGGACATAGAAAGCAAGCCGTTGCTGAAAGCCTGTATTGAAGCGCGTACGGCCTTGGCTGAATTAAAGCAGGCGACAGCATTGCTACCTAATCCTGCAGTGCTCATCAACACCATTCCGATCCTGGAGGCCCAAGCCAGTTCGGAGATAGAGAACATCGTCACCACCACCGACGACCTGTTCCGTTACGCCGAAAACATGGAAGGCGCCGAAAACTCAGCGACCAAGGAAGCGCTGCGTTATCGCAGCGCGTTGTATGAAGGCTACCAGTCGTTAAGCGCGCGTCCCTTGTGCACCGACACTGCCATCGTGGTATGCAGTCGCATCAAGGCGGTGCAAATGCAAATCCGGCGCGTACCGGGCACAGCCTTGGCCAACGACCAGACTAAACAGGTCATCTACACCCCGCCGGTGGGCGAATCGTTGCTGCGCGATAAACTGGGCAACTGGGAGCGCTTCATCCATGAACACCAGGACATCGATCCGCTGATCCGCATGGCGGTGGCGCACTACCAGTTCGAGGCCATCCATCCATTCACCGATGGCAACGGCCGCACCGGGCGCGTGCTGAATCTGCTGATCTTGATTGAGCAGGGTTTGCTGGATCTGCCGGTGCTGTACCTGTCGCGCCATATCATCCGCAACAAGGCGGATTACTACCGGTTGCTGTTGGAAGTCACCACGCAGGGCAACTGGTCGGCCTGGATCGGCTACATGCTGGCCGCAGTGGCGGAAACGGCGCGCTGGACCACCGCCAAGATCCAGGCCATCCGCGATCTGGAGCAGCAGGCACGCGACTACATTCGCGCGCAGCGCCCCAGTCTGTACAGCCGCGAGCTGGTGGAGGTGATCTTCAACCAGCCTTATTGCCGCATCCATAACGTAGTTGATGCAGGTATTGCTCAACGACAGACTGCCGCCCGCCATCTGAAGGAACTAGCAGCTATCGGCGTGTTGCACGAGCAGCGCTACGGAAAAGAGAAGCTATTCCTGCATCCGGCATTCCTGCGCTTGCTGTCGGCGGACGACCATCGCTTGATTCCGTATGGGGTTGCGGCATGAACACGCGCCTGATCCTGCCTTCCGGAAAGGTTGACTGACCATGGCCAAGTACGATCACTTGGAGAGGAGCGATCTTATCCGGTTGCTGCAGCGGCGTGACGCTGAGCGGCAGTTGGGACTGGTGTGGGAGCGCGACGGAATAGAACCAGATGCCGCTCTCAATGACGATTACGTGGCGTTTTCGTTGGATGAAGGGTTGAGTCATGGCGAGGCGCCGTGGAAAAACCTGATCATCGAGGGCGACAACTACGACGCCTTGCGCGCGCTGCGCATGACCCACAAGGGCGCAATTCGCTGCATCTACATCGACCCGCCGTACAACACCGGCAATCGCGACTTCGTCTACAACGACCGTTTCGTCGACAAGACCCACCGTTTCCGTCATTCGCTGTGGCTGGAATTCATGTATCGACGCCTGACTTTGGCCAAGGAACTGCTGGCCGACGATGGGGTGATCTTTGTCAGCATCGACGACAACGAGTTGTTCCGGTTGGGGATGCTGATGGATAGGGTGTTTGGAGAAGGAAATTTCATTGCTAATGTCATTTGGCAAAAAGTATATTCGCCCAAGAATACCGCTCAGCATTTTTCAGATGATCATGAGTACATCATGATCTTCGCCAAGAGTCGTGAACAATGGCGGCCGAATTCATTACCAAGAAGTTCAGACCAAAACAAAGCTTACAAAAATCTTGATAAAGACCCTCGTGGAAACTGGAAGGCAAGTGATCTGTCAGCGAGAAATTTCTACGGCGCTGGCACCTACGGAATCACATGTCCGTCAGGAAGGCGAATTGATGCGCCACCTTCTGGCATGTATTGGAGAGTTTCTGAAGAAAATTTTAAGAAGCTGGATAGTGACAACCGTATATGGTGGGGTAAGGACGGGAACAATGTTCCGGCAATCAAGCGTTTCCTGTCAGAAGTGAAGCAGGGCGTTGTGCCGCAAACGCTTTGGACCTACGAAGAGGTCGGCCACACACAAGACGCAAAAAAACAACTGCTTGATGTGCTGCAGTTCGAGTCATCCGGCGATGTTTTCTCGACACCGAAGCCGGTTCAATTGATGGATCGTATCCTGCGTATTGCGAGCAAACCCGGCGATACCGTACTGGATTTCTTTGCGGGCTCCGGAACCTTTGCCCAGGCGGTGGCGAAACTTAATGCTGAGGATGACGGTGACCGCCGTTTCATATTGGTCAGCAGCACCGAAGTCACCGAAGACCAGCCCGACAAGAACCTGTGCCGCGACGTCTGCGCCGAGCGCATGCGCCGGGTGCAGGGCGGCTACACCAATGCCAAGGGCGAGGCGGTGGCGGGGCTGGGCGGCGGCTTCGCCTACCTGCGCGCGCGCCGCATCGCGCGCCATCGCTTGAGCCAGAAACTGGACCACGCCGAGGTCTGGCATGCCCTGCAGCTGCTGCATGATCTCCCCTTGTCACCGTGGATGAATGCAGGCTTTGCCGCTGATGGCGACATCGCCTATCTGACCGATTTCCATGCCGCGCATGTGCAGCGGCTACGCGACTGGCTGGCTACCCGGGCGGAAGTGGCATCCACGGTGTACGCATGGTCGCCGGCCCGTGTCATCGAACTGCTGGGCGACCCCGCCGGTGTGCGCTGTCTGCCCATCCCGCAACACCTGCGCGAACGTTTCGGACGCTGACCATGCCTGCCATCCTCAAGGAATTCCAGGAACTCGTTTGCGCCGGTATCGTCGCTCGTTTCGACAATGTGCGCGACCTGTACCAACAACTCGCCAATGCCGCACCGGAACGGCTGTACGAAGTGCGCCGCAACGATGCCGGCCTAGTGCTGCAGGCACCCACCGGTGCCGGCAAGACCCTGATCGCGGTGGAAGCCATGCGCCGGGTCTCGGCGCAGGAAAAAGTACTGTGGTTCTGGTTCGCGCCGTTCACCGGACTGGTTGAGCAGTCGCGTGCGGTGATCGCCAGCCAGGCGCCGGAGCTGGCCCTGTTCGACCTGCAATCCGACCGAAGCCTGGACACCGTGCGCGGTGGTGGCGTGTTCGTCGTGACTTGGGCGTCATTAGCCGCGCGCAGTGCCGAGAGCCGGCTGGCCCGACAGCAGTCGGATGCGGGCCTGTCCATTGACCAAGTGATCGAGTTGGCACGCGCCGAAGGCCTGCGCATCGGTTGCGTCGTTGACGAAGCGCACTATAGCTTCCAACGTGCCACGCAGGCCCGCGCTTTCTTCAGCGAGGTGCTGCGCCCGGACTACGCACTGCTGATGACCGCGACCCCGCGCGATGCTGATATGGCGGCTTTCCAACGCACCACGGGTTACACGGTGGGTGACGCTGCGGACTGGGCGTCAGTCAGTCGTTACGATGCGGTGCAGGCCGGTTTGTTGAAGCAGGGCGTGCGCATGGTGCGTTTCATCGCCCGCGACGGCGATACCGCGCAGCTGGTGGATTTCGAACACCTAGCGTTGCGCGAATGCGCGCAGACGCACCGTGCCATCCAGAAATCGCTGACAGCGGCAGGCATTGCCCTGACCCCGCTGATGCTGGTGCAGGTACCAGACGGCAAGGCGGCACAGGAAGAGGTGCGTCGCCATTTGGTGGAACAACTAGGCTTCGAGGTCTCCGCCGTACGCCTGCACACGGCCGACGAACCCGACCCGGATCTGCTGTCGCTGGCGCAGGACCCCTCGGTGGAAGTCTTGATCTTCAAGATGGCGGTGGCGCTGGGCTTCGATGCACCGCGTGCGTTCACTCTGGCTGCCCTGCGTGGCGCCCGTGATGTGGGCTTTGGCGTGCAGGTGATAGGCCGTATCGTGCGTCGGCATGCCTTGTTGCAGGCCCGCGACGACCTGCCGCCGTTGCTTGAGCATGGCTATGTATTCCTGGCCAACTCGGAATCGCAGGAAGGCTTGCTGCAGGCCGGGGCCCAGATCAACACACTGACCACGCAGGCACCCGAATTGGGCACCCAGACGGTGGTGACCATGATTGGCGACGCCGCACAATTGCAGCTGGTGCGCAGTGGCGAGCCGCTGAGCCTGTTGGTCTCGCCGGGTGCGGTGCATGTGGTCGACACTGGAACCGAGAATGCTGGAGTCATGGCGCGAGCCGATTATCCAGGCGCAATCGAAACGTTGCTGGCGGACACGCCTTATGCCGATCTGGGGCCTGCAGTGCAGCGCATGCTGGAGATGGAAGGTGGGGCCGGGGAATGGCCTGTCGCCGCAGCAACAGGCTTGACCCCTGCGCTGACGTTGGCGGGCGATGCGATGTATCGCTGGCCGTGCCGTGCCGATGCGCCGACCAGCCTGCGTGGAGAGAAACTGCCGCCGGTGGCGGCGGACTTCGAGGCCGGATTGGCGGCCCATGTGGATTTCTCCCCGGACGTGCTGGCAGACAGACTGCGTACACGTGTGCAAGTACAACGCAGTGAGGCGGATCTGTTCGACGGTTTACAGATCGGCGAAAACGACGCGGGGACGGACATCTGGGCCAATCTTTCGCCCGAGGCAGTGGCAGGCAAGGCCGAACAAATCCGCCTGCGACTTTCCGAAGCCAATGACCGTGAGTTGCATGCACGGTTGTTGGAGCGTTTCGCCCGTGCCATCGAACAGTCTGGTGCCGAGAGGACGCAGGACGAAGAGCTACTGATGCAGCAACTGGACCTGGTGCTGGTGCGCAGGCCGCAGCTGTTGCGTGCGGCTTACACGCGCATGCGCCACGGGCTAGTGGCGGATATCGACGTGGGGTTGCCGGGCGAACTGGTTAGCGACCAGCGCCTGGTTCCTGCAAATCGTGCGCTATATGGCGTATTCCCACCCGGTATGAATATAGACGAACAAGCAGTGGCCGCGTTGCTGGACGCCAGTCCGCTGGTCCGATGGTGGCACCGGAATCCGCCGCGGACGGGAGTGGGTCTGTACCGCTGGGACGAGGGCGATGGGTTCTATCCCGACTTCATTGTTTCCTTGCACCAACGGCAAACTCCGGGTGGTATCGCCCTACTGGAGCTCAAAGGTGATCATCTGTGGGGCAAGCCGAGTGAAGTAGAAAAAAGTGCCGCCACGCATCGCGACTATGGCCCGGTCTTCATGATTGGCCGGCGTCGAAATGAACGGGATTTCCTGCATCTGCGTGCGCTGGGCGGTCGACTCCAGAGCGACGGTGCTTTTACTTTGGACAGGCTGCAACACGTATGAATCTTCCCGGTTATCCCTTCACGCCGAAGAAGTTCGAGGTACGCCCCGGCCTGTCGATGAGCTATCTCGACGAAGGCCCGCGCGACGGCGAAGTAATAGTGATGCTGCACGGCAATCCGTCGTGGAGCTACTACTGGCGCAATCTGGTGTCGGGGCTGTCGGACAGGTACCGCTGCATTGTCCCCGACCACATCGGCATGGGCTTCTCCGACAAGCCCGGCGACCGCGACTACGATTACACGCTGCAATCGCGCATCGACGATGTCGCCACGTTGCTCAAGCACCTGGGCATCGACGGCCCGATGACGCTGGCAGTGCATGACTGGGGCGGCATGATCGGCTTCGGTTGGGCGCTTACCCATGCCGCGCAGGTGAAGCGACTGGTGATCACCAACACCGCCGCCTTTCCGTTGCCCTCGGCCAAGAAGATGCCGTGGCAACTGTCGCTGGGCCGCGATTCGAAATTCGGCGCCTTCATCATCCGCGCCTTCAACGCGTTCTCCAGCGGCGCGTCCTACCAGGGTGTCGAAACGAAAATGCCGGCCGACGTGCGCCGCGCCTACGTGTCCCCTTACGACAGCTGGGCCAACCGTATCAGCACGCTGCGCTTCATGCAGGACATCCCGCTGCATCCCGGCGACAAAGCATGGGCGCTGGTGGAAGCGGCCGGGCAGCGTCTGCCGCAATTCGCCGACCGCCCGGCCTTCATCGGCTGGGGGCTGAAGGATTTCGTGTTCGACAAACATTTCCTCGCCGGTTTCAGGAACGCGCTGCCGAATGCGCAGGTGAATGCATTCGAGGACGCAGGCCACTACGTGCTGGAAGACAAGCAAGCGGAGCTGGTGCCGGCGATCCGCCGCTTCCTGGACACAAACCCTCTGTAGGAGCGGGCCCTGCCCGCGACGCTCTTCCCGGCGCGACGGATAAAAGCGTCGCGGGCAGGGCCCGCTCCTACAGGGGCAACTACTACAATCTGTGCATGACTGATACCTGCAACATCGCCGCCACGCTTCCACAGCTTGCACGCGACCGGCCCGACCAGATCGCAATACGCTGCCCCGGTTCGCGCGGGGTCGGGGGATTCGCCCGCTACGATGTCGCCCTGACCTACGCCGAACTGGACGAGCGCAGCGATGCGATCGCCGCGGGCCTGGCCAAGCAGGGCATCGTCCGCGGCACGCGCACGGTGATCATGGTGCGGCCGTCGCCGGAGTTCTTCCTGTTGATGTTCGCACTGTTCAAGGCCGGCGCGGTGCCGGTGCTGGTCGATCCCGGCATCGACCGCCGCGCGCTGAAGCAGTGCCTGGACGAAGCGCAGCCGGAAGCCTTCATCGGCATCCCGCTCGCGCACATCGCGCGGCTGATCCTGGGCTGGGCCCGCAGCGCGAAGAAACTGGTCACGGTAGGTTCGCGCTTCGGCTGGGGCGGAACTACCTTGGCTAGAGTCGAGCGATTGGGCACAGAAGCGAGCACGCAGCTCGCCGACACCCAGCCCGACGACGTCGCCGGCATCCTCTTCACCAGCGGATCCACCGGTGTGCCCAAGGGCGTGGTCTACCGGCACCGTCATTTCGCCGCCCAGATCGAACTGCTGCGCAATGCGTTCGGCATGCAACCTGGCGGCGTCGACCTGCCGACGTTTCCGCCGTTCGCTTTGTTCGACCCTGCGTTGGGACTGACTTCGATCATTCCCGACATGGACCCGACCCGGCCCGCCAGCGCCGACCCCCGCAAGTTGCTGCATGCGATCCACAAATACGGCGTGACCCAGCTGTTCGGCTCACCCGCGCTGATGCGCGTGCTGGCCGATCATGGCGAGAAACTCTCCGGCGTATTGCGCGTCACTTCCGCTGGCGCCCCGGTGCCGCCGGAAGTGGTGGAAAAGATCCGCGCGCTGCTGCCCGATAATGCGCAATTCTGGACGCCCTACGGCGCAACGGAATGCCTGCCGGTCGCAGTGATCGAAGGCCGCGAGCTGCAAAGCACCCGCGCGCAGACCGAGCAGGGTGCCGGCACCTGCGTCGGCCGTCCGGTCGCACCCAACGAAGTGCGCATCATCGCCATCGACGACGCGCCGATAGAGCGATGGTCGGACGAACTGCCCGTCGCCGATGGCACGGTGGGCGAAATCACGGTGGCGGGTCCCACCGCGACCGACAGCTACTTCAATCGCGAATCCGCCACGCGTGCCGCGAAGATCCGCGAGTCGTTGCCCGACGGCGGCGAGCGCGTCGTGCACCGTATGGGCGACGTCGGCTATTTCGATGAGCAAGGCCGGCTGTGGTTCTGCGGACGCAAGACGCAACGCGTGGAGACCAGGGATGGCCCGCTTTATACGGAACAGGTAGAACCCATTTTCAACACGCATCCCGATGTGAAACGGACCGCATTGGTCGGCGTCGGAGTGCAGGGTCAGCAAGAGCCCGTGGTCTGCTACGAGCTTCAGCCGGGGGTTTCAACTGAACGTCGCGCTGGAATTGTGGATGCGCTTCGAGCGATTTCGGCGGGTCGTGCGCATACTGCTGGCATCAAACGATTCCTCTGCCATCCGGCCTTCCCCGTAGATATCCGCCATAACGCGAAGATAGGGCGGGAGAAGCTGGCGGTATGGGCAGCAAGCCAAACCTAACCTTCTGCGAAAGCAGGGCGGCAAGAAAGGCCTTGCTCTGGCCCCCTCCCTTGCGCAGCAGGGGAGGGTTGGGGAGGGGTTAGCTTTTGATCTTGCTTTTACCGCTGTTCTGATGCGCAATTGCAAAGATTCCAACCAAGGCAGGAAGCCATGGATGCACTTCGCCGGAAAGCCCGTAACCTCCGCAACTCGGCCACGGATGCAGAGCGCCGTCTATGGCAGCATCTCCGTTTAAGACAGCTGGGTGGTTTCAAGTTTAGGAGACAAGCTCCAATCGCAAGCTTTATTGCGGATTTCGTGTGCTACGAGTTGAAATTGATTGTCGAACTAGATGGTGGTCAACATCTTGAGCAATCCGGTTACGACAGACAGCGCAGTTCGGTATTGAAAGAGCATGGCTATCGGGTCTTGCGATACTGGAACGATGATGCGCTGTTACGAACTTCGTTCGTGCTCGAGGATATTCTGAGAAACTTGGAGTTGACGCAAGGCAAGTAAGAGCAAGATCAAGATCAAGATC
>CBFGMR010000019.1:0-78245 GCA_965650035.1 uncultured Pseudoxanthomonas sp. | reverse complement strand
CAACAGCAACGGCAATCCTCTCCAACCCTTGACTGCTTTTGCAGCTGAGGGAGTCAAAGGCAGAAACGACCCATGAAAATCCTTGTCACCGGCGGCGGCGGTTTCCTCGGGCAGGCGCTCTGCCGCGGCCTGATCGAGCGTGGCCACAAAGTCATCAGCTTCAACCGCGGCCACTATCCGGTGCTGGCCGACCTGGGTGTCGGCCAGGTGCAGGGCGATCTGGCCGATGCGCATGCGTTGACGCATGCGGCCGATGGGGTGGAGGCGATCTTCCACAATGCAGCCAAGGCAGGCGCATGGGGCAGCTATAAAAGTTACTACTCGGCTAACGTGACCGGCACGCAGAACGTGCTCGATGCCTGTCGCACGCACGGCATCGGCAAGCTGGTCTACACCTCCACTCCCAGCGTCACCCACCGCGCCACGCATCCGGTGGAGGGCGGCACCGCGGACGATGTGCCGTACGGCGAGAATTTCCAGGCGCCTTATGCCGAAACCAAAGCGATCGCGGAAAAAGCGGTGCTCGCCGCCAACGGTCCGGCGCTCGCCACCATCGCTCTGCGTCCGCGCCTGATCTGGGGCCCGGGCGACCAGCAGATCCTGCCGCGTCTGATCGAACGCGCCAAAGCCGGCCGCCTGCGTATCGTCGGCGATGGCAGCAACCGTGTGGACACCACTTACATCGACAACGCCGCGCAGGCGCACTTCGATGCCTTCGAGTATCTTGCCGTCGGTGCGGCGTGCGCCGGCCGCGCGTATTTCATTTCCAACGGCGAACCCAAGCCGATGGGCGAACTGCTCAATGCGCTGCTCGATGCCGCCGGCGCACCGCGCGTTGAAAAGCATCTTTCGTTCAAGGCCGCTTACCGCATCGGCGCGGTGTGCGAGACGCTGTGGAAAATACTGCCGTTGAAAGGCGAACCGCCGATGACGCGCTTCCTCGCCGAACAACTCAGCACCGCGCACTGGTACGACATGGCGCCGGCCACGCGCGACTTCGGTTATCGGCCGCGGGTGAGCTTTGACGAAGGCCTCACAAGGATGAAGCGCGCGTTGAAATAAAAGCGCCTCCATCACCTGAAAACAACTTTCGCCTACCGATGATGAGCGCGCTGCCGATCCGGCGCGCCGATCAACGGAGTGTCCCATGCTGCACTACGCCGTCATCTTCCTCGTCATCGCGCTCATCGCCGCTGTGCTCGGTTTCAGCGGTATCGCCGGCGCCGCCAGCAACATCGCCTGGATCCTGTTCGTCGTTTTCCTGATCCTGGCGGCGGTTTCGTTCTTCCGCAAACGCGCCTGAGGCGCCGCCATGGCGGCCGTGGTGCGTTCGGCCAGACGGCGCGCCACGGTCAACCGCGCCGGCCGGTTAGAATGCCGGCATGGCGACTTCTCCTTTCGACTCCCTCAAACCGCTTGCGGGCCGTGCGCTCGAAGCCGCGCTCAACCGCGCTCTGGCGCTGGACCCCGATACGCGCGAGGCGTTGAAGCCGCTGGACGGCCGAAAGATCGCGCTCTCGCTAGAGGCCCCTGCACTGGCATTGCGGATTGCCGTGGCGGGCGAACGCCTGGAGGTGGGGCCGGTCGAGCCCAGTGAGGAGCCCGATCTGGCGGTCCGCAGCACATTGGGCGGTTTGCTGGGACAATTGCCGGCCTTTATGGGGAATGCGCTTCGAAAGGACAACGCCGCCCCGGTCGGGCGCGTGCGTGTTTCCGGAGATGCCGAACTGGCCCGCCGCCTGCAGACCCTGGCGAACCGTTTCGATCCGGACTGGCAGCAGCCGTTCGTTTCCGTGTTCGGCGAAATCGTCGGCGTGCAGATCGCCAACGCCGCGCGCGGCGCATTGCGCCAGTTGCGCAGCACGGGCGCGAACCTGGCCCAGAATGCTGCCGAATTCGTCACCGAGGAGTCCCGCGACGTAGTCGGCCGTGCGGAACTCAATGCCTTCCACGACGATGTCGATGCTTTGCGCGACGATGTGGAGCGTTTGCAAGCCAAGGTCGATCGCCTGCGCGGGAGCGTCGTATGAGGGCTGCCGCGTGAAGGCCGCGCTGCGTGCCAGCAAGATTGGCCGGGTGCTATTGAGGTATCGGCTGGACGATCTGTTGGACGACACGCCGGCCGAGCGTTGGCTGAAACTGGCGCGCCCGTTCGTGCCGCGCGCTTCCGCGGCCATCGCCGCGCAATCGCGCGGCGCGCGTCTGCGCCTTGCGTTGCAGGAGCTCGGCCCGATCTTCGTGAAGTTCGGACAGATCCTGTCCACGCGCCGCGATCTGGTGCCGCCGGACGTGGCCGACGAACTCTCCCAATTGCAGGACCGGGTCAAGCCCTTCGACGGAGAAACCGCACGCGCCATCGTCGAGCAGGCGCTGGGAATGCCGGTCACCGAAGCCTTCGAATCCTTCGACACCACGCCGCTAGCGTCCGCCTCCATCGCCCAGGTGCACGCGGCGACGCTGGTTGGCGGGCGCGAGGTGGTGGTGAAGGTGCTGCGCCCCAAGATCGAGAAGCAGATTGCCGCGGACATCTCGCTGCTCAATTCGGTCGCCGCGCTGGTCGACCGCGCCCATCCCAGCGCCGACAAGATCCGCCCGCGCGAAATAGTGGCAGAGATCGAAACCACGCTGGCTGCCGAGCTCGACCTGCAGCGCGAAGGCGGCAACGCCAGCGTGATACGGCGCATGTGGCTGGACTCGGACGATCTGTACGTACCCGAGATCATCTGGAGCCACACCGCCGAGCGTGCGCTGACCATGGAGCGCGTGCGTGGCATTCCCTCCGACGACATCGCCGCCCTCGACGCCGCCGGCATCGACCGCAAGGCGCTCGCTGCAAAGGGCGTGCGCGTTTTCTACACCCAGGTGTTCCGCGACAATTTCTTCCACGCCGACGCGCACGCCGGCAATATCTGGGTCGACAGCGACCCCGCGCGCAAGTCGAATCCACGCTTCATTGCGTTGGACTTCGGCATCATGGGCCAGCTGTCGCAGGAAGATCAGTACTACCTGGCCGAGAATTTCATGGCCATCTTCAACAAGGACTACCGGCGCATCGCCGAGCTGCACGTGGAAGCGGGCTGGATGCCGGCTACCGTGCGTATCGACGAACTGGAAGCGGCAGCGCGCTCGGTGTGCGAGCCGTACTTCACCCGTCCTCTCTCGGAAATCTCCCTGGCCGAAGTGCTGGTGAAGTTGTTCCGCGTCGCGCAGAAGTACGAACTCACCCTGCAGCCGCAACTGATCCTGTTGCAGAAGACGCTGCTCAACATCGAAGGCGTCGGCCGCCAGCTGGATCCGCAGCTGGACATCTGGGCCGTGGCCAAGCCAGTGCTGGAACGCATCCTGCTGGAACGCTACAGCCCGCAGCGCGCCGTGCAGGAATTGCGCAAGCGGCTGCCGGAAATCATGACCCACGCGCCCGACATGCCGCGCCTGGTGCACGCCTGGCTGAAACAGCAGGTGGAAGGCAAGCACGAGCTCGCCATGCGCTCGCACGATCTCAACGAACTTTCGCAGACCATGAAAGGCATGCAGCGGCGCATCGTCGCCGCCATCCTCGGCACCGGCCTGCTGATCGTGGCGGCGGTGCTGTACGGCTTCGAAGCGGGCGGCCCAAGCATCCTCTCGATCCCCGCCTCCTCGTGGATCGCCGGTCTGGGCGGGCTGTGGGCGCTGCTGGCGGCCTGGCCGCGGCGTTGATCCTTTCCGGAGCGCGCTGAGGAGGCGTTCCGCGGGCAACGAATTTCATCACCGCCCCGAAATATGGGTATAGCATTGCGCCCTTGCTCCAGGGGATCGTCGCGATGGCCCAGGCGTCCTTCCAGATCGTGTTTTCCACGCATCCGTTCGGATTGAAGGCGCGGGTCAGGGGCGAGGCCACGTTCGAGAGTACCGTGGCCTATTGGTACGCCATCGTGGCGGAGCTGGACAAGCGGCCATCGGCCGGGCTGTTGCTGATAGACGAGATGACCGGCGCTCCTTTATCCGAGGAGCACTGGCGGCAGCTGGTCGAAATGATGAAGGGCGGACCGCTGGAGAAATTACGGATCGCGCACGTCAAGCCGATGGGGCTGGAAAGAATCGAGTACTGCGAGATATTTGCTTTGGAAGCCGGTATGAACGCGCGCGTTTTCACCGACGAGGCGGAGGCGGTCTTGTGGTTGCGGCACGGCCTGAGCTGAGCGATGGACCCGTGCAAACAACAACGGCCCGAATCCGGGCCGTTGTCGCAAGCATAAAGCGCGTTACTTGGCGGCGTCGGGAGCGGCCTGCGCCGCCTTGGCGAAGTCGCCGGCGTTGTAGACGCTCAGCGCTTCCGGTTTCAGATATTTGCGTATGGCGGCATTCACCTGTTCCAGGGTCAGCGCCCGGTAACGCGCGTCCAGCGCTTCGGTGAACTTCATGTCGCGGCCGTAGTGAAGCTGGTCGGCCAGCATGTCGGCCACGCTGCCGTCTTCGGCACGCCCCTGCTGGCGCTCGGTCAGAGTGCCAGCCACTGCATCGCGCAATTCCTCGGCGGTGATGCCGTCCTTGACCAGCCTGACCAATTCCTCGCGTATCGCTGCTTCTACTTTGTCCATGTTCTGCGGCGCGGCGATGGCCTGGATGCTGAAGTTGCCGTCGTCGTCCTTGCGGTCGCGGCTGTCGTCGGCACGGATGCCGCTGGCCACACCATAGCTCAGGCCTTCCTTCTGGCGGATACGATCGCCCAGCCGCGACTTGAGCGCTCCGCCGCCGAACACACGGTTGGCCACCATCAAGGCGGGGTAATCCTCGTCGGTCACTTTCAGCGGCAGGTTGTGCCGGGCCAGCAACACCGCATTGGGCTTGTCGGGAGTTTCGAAGCGCTCGCGTTTGGCCGCCACCTCGGTGAAACGGGTATCGATGGGTGCGTACGGCTTCGGTGATTTCCAGCCCGCGAACAGGCCTTCCAATTGCTTTCTGACCGCGACCGGATCGAAGTCGCCGACGATGGCGATCTCGCCTTCGGCCGTGCCGTAGAAATCGCGGTGGAAGGCGACGAGTTCCTCCAGCTTCAGTGCCTTGGTCGCGGCCAGCGATTCGTCCAGCGTCTGCACATGCAGCGGATGGCCGACCGGCCAGGCATCGAAGTGCTGCGCCAGCGCCATGCCGGCGATGCTGCCGGGTTCCTTGCGCGAAGCTTCCATGCCGGTGATGGCCTGCAGGCGCAGCTGTTCGAATTCGCTTTCCGGGAAAACGGGATTGCGCAGCACATCGGCCGCCAGCGTCAATGCATCGGCCAATTGCGCGCTGCGCGTCTGCAGGTTAATGCCCGCGCCCTGCAGACCGCCGCCGATATTGGCCTGGGTCTTCAACGCTTCGAAGCGCTGGTCGATCTGCTGGCGGCTCATGGATTTGCTGCCGCGCATCAGCATGGCGCCCGCCATACCGGCCGCAGTCTGACGGCCGGTGACCGATGCCACGTCGCCGAAACGGAACTGCGCGTTGACCACCACGGTTTCGCCACGCGTCTTCTTGGGTAGCAAGGATACTTTCAGGCCATCGCCCAGGGTGAAGGTCTGCGTGCGCGCCTGCAGATTCTGCGGCGACGGATCGAAGTTCTCCCCCGCGGCCACGACGGCACGGCCCTTGTAGCCTTCCACCACCTTGGCGGCATCCGGTGCGGCGGGGATCTCGGCACGGTCCGGCTTCTCGGTCGGCACGAAACGGCCCAGCGTGCGGTTGCTCGATTTCAGGTAAGCGGCAGCCACGCGGTTCACATCGGCCGCGGTGACTTTGTCGATGGCATCGCGCGTGGCGAACAGCAGGCGCCAGTCGCCCGCCGCCAGATATTCGGACAAGCCCATGCCTACTGCGTTGACGTCGGTGAAGTAGAGATCGAAGGAGTTGGCGATGCGCTGGCGCGATTCGTCGACTTCGGCCTGGGTGACCGGTCGTTCGGTCAGTTTTTCCACTTGCTTCAACAGTTCGGCTTGCACCTTGGCGCTGTCGCCGTCCTTGGGTACCACTACATAAACGCCGAACAGACCCGGATCGCGCATGGATTCGACGAAGGCGCCCGCGCCCGCAGCCAGCTTGGTTTCCACCAGTGCTTTATGCAGGCGTCCGCCGGGCGTATGGCCCAGCAGATCGCCAAGCACGCTCAGCGGCGCGTTGTCGGCATGGGCGACGGCCGGGACGTGGTAGGCGATGGCGGTGAGGCTCAAGTCGCCCACGCGCCGCACGGTCACTTCGCGTTCGCCGTCTTGGGTCGGCTCCACCGTGTAGTAGCGCGGCAACACACGCGACGGTTTGGCGATCTTGCCGAAACGTTCGGCGACCAGCTGCAATGTCTTTTCCGCTTCGATGCGGCCGGCGACGATCAGCGTGGCGTTGTCGGGCTGGTACCACTGGCGGTAGAACGCCTGCAAGCGGTCTATCGGCACGCCTTCCACGTCCGAGCGCGCGCCGATGGTGCTCTTGCCGTAGTTGTGCCACAGGAAGGCGGTGGAGCGGACGCGCTCGAACAGCACGCCGCCGGGATTGTTTTCCCGGCTTTCCAGCTCGTTGCGCACTACGGTCATTTCACTGTCCAGATCCTTCCTGGCGATGTTGGAATGGACCATGCGGTCCGCCTCCATGCCCAGCACCCAGGTCAGGGTGTCGTCGTTGGCCGGAAACGAGGAAAAATAGTTGGTGCGGTCCAACGAGGTGGTGGCGTTGAAATCGATGCCGCGCTTCTTCATCTCGCCGCTGATGTCGCTTTGCGTGGGCGTACCCTTGAACTGCAGGTGCTCCAGCAGGTGAGCCATGCCGGTTTCGCCGTAGTTTTCGTTCACCGAGCCCACGCCGTAGACCAGATTGACGGTGACGGTGGGTTTGGTGGCGTCCGGGAACAACAGCACGCGCAGGCCGTTGGCCAGCGTGTACTCGCTGATGCCCTCGATGCTGGGGCCAGCGACCATGCCCCCAATGGCGGGCGGCGCGGCGCGGGAATGGGCGGGGCCGGTCGCCGACAGCCCCAGCGTCAATGCCAGGGCGAATGCGAGAATAGAGCGAAGCGTTTGCATGCGGGTTTCCTTGGGAATCTTCATGGACAGACAGCGCCGGTTGCGTCCATCGCTTCCGTGCGCCACCCGCGAGTGTCTCAAATTCCAACGCCCCGTAGCCTGGACCGAAGAAATTGTTCAATGACAAACATAAAAATCCTTGTGAGAGTGAGTCGAAGGCCGTGCGATACCTGGTCGTAAAACGCGAACTGAGAGTTTCTGTTTCACGCATGGTCATTTGCGCGAAAGCTATGCAAGCATGACTTGCTGATGGTAATCAGCAGCGTAGGTCACTCGGCCTTGCGCTTATCTTGCTTAAGGAGCCGTAACAGTGAGAGAACTAACAGTTAATGAAATTTTGGTGGTTGATGGCGCTGGCCCGCTTGGCGACGCATCCCTTGCGCTCGGCGCGGCGTCTGTTATCGGTGGCGGCCTGGCATGCATCCCGACGCCTGCAACCCCTGCTCTTGCTGGTTTTGCGGTCATAACTGGCGTACTAAGCGTGGCGCTCGCGTGGGCCGATTCTAGGATGGAGAAGTAACTCGTAGATTCGCAGCTTGCCGTGCCGCCTCAAAGGATGGCAAGCTGCTCTCTCCGGAACACTAGGTATTTATGATCATCTCAAAGCAAATATTGCTGCTTTCTTTACTGCTTTCCCTTTCAGTATTGTGGCTCGCAGTGATTGCTACTTCCGGATTCCTCAGTTGGACACACGCTGCTCCGGCATCCACACGTGAATACCTGCTCGCATTTGGTTGGGCGGGGCCGTTGGTTGCGGCCTTTGGGTTGTACCTACACAAAAGGAAGCGGCCGAGCGTCACCGGACGTATTACCTACAAAAGGTAATCGTGCGCATTGCTTGTGCCCCTAGGTTCGTGACAGTACGGCGAGAACTACAGATAGGAGCGCTGTTCTCCGATGAATGGCTGGCCGTAGTCGACAAGCCGGCCGGGCTGATGGTTCACGACAGCAAGCTGGCACGCGGTGAAACCGATTTCGCCGCCGACCGCCTGCGCGAGCAGTTCGGCAGACCGATCTTCCTGATCCATCGGCTGGATCGGGCCACCAGCGGTTGCCTGTTGCTGGCGTTCGACCGCGAAACGGCCAGCGCCCTGGGCAAGACGCTGATGTCGCAGGACGTGGACAAGGAATATCTGGCCGTATGCCGCGGCTGGCCCGAGCCGGCCTTCACCGTGGACCACCCGCTGGATGGCGGGCCGGGCAAGCCGGAAAAGAAACCGGCGGTGACGCATTTCACCCGCCTGGCGACCGGCGAGCTGCCGGTTCCCTCGAACGGATTCGAGACCTCGCGTTATGCCTTGCTGCAGTGCCGTCTGGAGACCGGGCGCTTCCGTCAGATCCGCCGGCATCTCAAGCACTCGTTTCATCACATGATCGGCGACACCAGCCATGGCGATGGTCGCCACAACATGCAATTCCGGATGCGCGGCGTGCATCGCATGCTGTTGCATGCCTCGCGTCTGTCGTTCACGCATCCCACGACCGGCGAGCGTATTGCCGTCTCGGCGCCGCTGGATGTGGAATGCAAGAAGGCATTCGCCTTGTTCGGCTGGGACGAAAGCATCCTGTAAGAGCGCCCCATGGGCGCGAGCTCTTGCTCCCCCGCAGAATAAAAGCTCGCGCCCATGGGGCGCTCCTACACCATGCGAATCAGGCGATCTTCAGCGCGGCCATCACGATCAGGGCGATGGCGCTGGCGAAGGCGATCAGCCACACCAGGCTGCGCAACGCCTGTACGTTGGCGACGTAGAACACGCCATGCAGCACGCGCGCGACGACGAAGACGATGGCGAGCAGGTTGATGGTCGTCGGGGTCACGCCGGCCAGCTGCGCCATCAACACGCCGGCGACGAACGCCGGGAAGGATTCGAAGCCGTTGAGATGTGCCGCATGCGCGCGATTGGAGCGGGGATTGGTCTGCTTGGCCTGCCAGTCGCGCGGATCGCGGTTGTTGTAGCGCTCGCCGGATTTCTTGGCGACCGACACCCACAGATACGGCAGCAGAGCGGCAATCAGGATGCACCAATAGGCGATGGACATGTCTTTCTCCTTGAGGTTGCGCCATAGCCTAGCCCAAGCGCCCGCAAATGGAGACGGCGCCTTCCGGCGCCGTCCGGGTTTTGCAGGAGCGGGCCCTGCCCGCGACGCTCCTCAAGCAAAAGCGTCGCGGGCAGGGCCCGCTCCTACAGGAATCACTTGGCCTTCAACATCGCGTCGCGCGCGCTCTTGAACGGATTGCCGGCATACCAGTTCGGCCAGCGATCGCCATCGGCGATTTCCAGGCCGACGCCGTAGACCGCGGACAGTTCGTCCATGGTGCCTTCCAGCTTCCAGGTCGCCGCATCAAATTGGTCGCCGGGCTTGTGGTAGCGGTTCTCGTTGTAATCCTTGGCCGCCGCATCGCCTGCAGCCTTGCCGCCGTCGACCAGATCGTCGCCTGCGTCCACGTAAAGTGCCGGCACGCCGGCCTTGGCGAAGTTGAAGTGATCGGAGCGGAAATAGCTGCCGGCTTCCGGACGCGATTCGGAATGCAGGGTGCGGCCCTGTTTCTCGGCGATGGGCTTGAGGATGTCTTCAAGCTCCGAGCTGCCCATGCCGACCACGGTCATGTCGCGGGTCTTGCCGGCCACGCCCATCGCATCCAGGTTGATCACCGCCACGGTCTTGTCCAACGGCACCACCGGGTGGGCGACGTAATACTTGGAGCCCAGCAGGCCGGATTCTTCCAGCGTCACCGCCAGGAAAACCACCGAGCGCTTCGGCTTGCCGAGCTTGGCGAACTGGTCGGCGATTTCCAGAATGCCGGCCACGCCGGTCGCGTTGTCCACGGCGCCGTTGTAGATGTTGTCGCCGGTCTCGTCCGGGTGCTTGCCCAGGTGGTCCCAGTGCGCCATGTACACCACCGCTTCGTCGGGCTTCTCGCTGCCGGGCAGGATGCCGACCACGTTGCGCGACTGTTTCTCGGTGCTGACGCTCTTCAGATCCACGTTCATCTTGGCCGGCAGCGGCACGGCCTTGAAGCCGCGCTTGTTGGCGTCGGCGCGCAGCTTGTCCAGGTCCAGACCAGCGTCGGCGAACAAGGTCTTGGCCTGGTCGCCGGTGATCCAGCCCTGCAGCGGCACGCGCGGCGCCGGATCGTCGGCGGCGCGCAGGTCGTACTGGGTGCCCGACCACGAATTCTTCACCACATCCCAACCGTAGGACGCGCCTTCGGTGTCGTGGATGATGATCGCGGCGGCGGCGCCCTTGCGCGCGGCTTCCTCGAACTTGTAGGTCCAGCGCCCGTAATAGGTCATGCGCTTGCCTTCGAACAAGGACTCGTCCTTGGCGTGAAAGCCCGGGTCGTTGACGAACATCACCACGGTCTTGCCCTTGACGTCGAGGCCGGCGTAATCGTTCCACTTCTGCTCCGGCGCGTCCACGCCATAGCCGACGAACACCATGTCGCTGGCTTCCACTTTCACTTCAGGCTGGCCGGTGCGCGTGCCCACCACCATGTCGGTGCCGAACTTCAGCGTGTGCGCCTTGCCCTTGACGTCGATGGTCATCGCCGTGTTTTCGTCGGCGGTGGTTTCCATCATCGGCACGGTCTGGAAATAGCTGTCGCCGTTACCGGGCTTCAGGCCGATGCGCTTCATCTGCGCCTGGATGTATTCGACCGTCTTGTCTTCGCCAGGAGTACCCGGGCCGCGGCCTTCGAACTCGTCGGAGGCCAGCGTCTTCACCAGTTCGGAGAAATCGGCGGCGTTGATGTCGGCGGCGAAAGCGTGCCCGGGCGCCGCGGGGGCGGCCGGCGCAGCGGGTTCGGGCGTCGCGGTTGCGGGCGTTTCGCGCTTGCAGGCCGATAAAGCGGCCAGCAGGGCGAGGGACAACAGAAGAGGGGATCGCATTCAGGGTTCCTCGTTTCAGGAGCCCCGATTCTAACGCCAGCCCGATTCCAGCGCCTGCGATCCTGGCGCGTAGGTGCCGATAGGGACGGACCGGAGATCCGTCCCTCTATCGGTCAATCCTTGGGCGCGGTGGGGCCGTCGAAGGTTTTGGCGGTGGCGCCGGTCACCGGGCCGATCTTGGCGGTCTTGTGCACATACAGCGTGACCGGGCGTTCGAACACCAGCGAGCCTTCCACCACGGCGTTGGGGCCGATGATGATCACCGGGTCGCGCTTGGGTTCCATGTTGAACATGCCTTGCGATTTACGCACCGCCAGGCCGCCGCGTACATGCGAGTCGATGCCCACTGTGACGTTGCCGCGCACGGTTTCTATGCCGCCGCCCAGCTGCGTGGCGACCAGGCCGATCGCGCCGTTGACGGTTTCTGCGCCGCCCTTCACCTTGCCGCCGTGGTCCACGAAGATGCTGCCGTTTACGGTTTCCAATCCGCCGTTGACGGTGACCTCGCGCCCCAGCTTGAGGGCTCCGTTCACCGTTTCCAGTTTCCCGGTAACGGCCTTGTCGCCCACGTTGATGCTGCCGTTGACGGTGCCAGCGTCGTCGGTGGTGGCGCCGTTGCCGATGTTGATGCTGCCGTTGACCGTTTCCAGGTCGCCGTAGGTCTGGCCGGCTTCGGCAGTGATGCTGCCGTTGACCTTGGAGACGTCCTCGGCGGCCAATGCGCTGCCCACGCTCAGGGCCAAGGTGAGGAAAAGTGCGGTGCGTGCTGGGGACATGACGGGTTTCCTGTCTGGGTGATGACGATTGTGATGCTTCTGGCGTTGCCAGGGTTTAAACCCCGTTCGGTATTTTCCGCGTGACGGGACCGAGATCCGGAACCGGCCCTCCGGAAATCCCGCCGACGTCCAGTAAGCCACGCTTCGCTACAATCTCCGCTTGGTCGAAGTCACTGGCCTGCCACCGGAGTTCTATCGTGTCCGCTTCCCCCGCGCGTCCCAAGCCTGTCGTCCTGTTGATCCTCGATGGTTGGGGCCACCGTGAGGATCCTGCCGACAATGCATTGGCCCAGGCCACGTTGCCGAACTGGCAGCGCCTGCTGGCCACCGCGCCGCATACGCTGATCCATACCGAAGGCCGCCATGTCGGGTTGCCGGATGGGCAGATGGGCAATTCCGAGGTCGGGCATATGAACCTGGGCGCCGGCCGCATCGTCTATCAGGACCTGACCCGCGTCGATGCCGCGATCGAGGACGGCAGCTTCTTCGACAATCCGGAACTGGTTGGCGCCTGCGAAGACGCCGAGGCCGACGGCCGCACACTTCACGTGTTCGGGCTGTTGTCGCCGGGCGGCGTGCACAGCCACCAGACCCATATCTTCGCGATGCTCGAGCTGGCTGCGCGTCACGGCGTGGCGCGGGTAGCCGTGCATGCTTTCCTCGATGGCCGCGACACGCCTCCGCGCTCGGCCGAAGCAAGCCTGCAGGCCTTGCAATCGGTATGCGACAAGCTGGGCAACGCGCGCATCGCCTCGGTCAGCGGCCGCTATTACGCCATGGACCGCGACAAGCGCTGGGACCGCCTGCGTCTTGCCTGGGACGCCATTGTGGAAGCCAAGAGCGAGCACCATGCGCCCGACGCGCTGACCGCCCTGCAGGCCGCTTACGCGCGTGGCGAGAACGACGAGTTCGTGCTGCCCACGGTAATCGACGGCACCCAGCCCATGCGCGACGGCGATGCGGTGGTGTTCATGAATTTCCGCGCCGATCGCGCGCGCCAGATCACTTCGGCGTTCGTATCGCCGGCTTTCGATGGTTTCGACGCGCGCCGGCCGAAACTGTCGCGCTTCGTGTGCCTGACCGAATACGACGCCAAGCTGCCGGCGGCTGTCGCTTTCGGACCCGACGATCTGCGCCACACGCTGGGCGAACTGCTGGAAGAAGCAGGCCTGACCCAGCTGCGCATCGCCGAAACCGAAAAATACGCGCACGTCACCTTCTTCTTCAGCGGCGGACGTGAAGAGCCTTTCTCCGGCGAGGAACGCATCCTGGTGCCCAGTCCCAAGGTCGCCACCTACGATCTGCAGCCGGCGATGAGCCTGCCCGAGCTCACCGGCAAGCTGGTGGACGCCATCGGTTCCGGGCGCTTCGACGTGATCGTCTGCAACATCGCCAATCCGGACATGGTGGGCCACAGCGGCGACCTGCAGGCGGCGATCCTGGCCGCGCAGGCGGTGGACATCGCCATAGGGGCCGTGGATGCGGCGGTGCGCGCGCAGCACGGCGCACTGATCATCACCGCCGATCACGGCAACCTGGAGATGATGCGCGATCCGGATACCGGACAGCCGCATACCGCCCACACCGTGGGGCCGGTGCCGTTGGTGTATGTAGGCGCGCGCGCCGATGCGACGCTGCGCGCTGGCGGCGCGTTACGCGATGTATCTCCGACCCTGCTCGATCTGCTGGGCATGCCGAAGCCTGCGGAAATGACGGGCCGCAGCCTGTTCGACAACGCCGGATGAGATCTAGCTCATGAGATCTCGCTTCGTCCTTGCCTGCCTGGCGCTGGCGATCGGCCTGCTGGCCGTCTCGCCGTCGCCCGCACAGAGCCAGCGCGAAGCCGAGAAGAAACTGCAGAAGCTGCGCGGCGAACTGAAGAGCATCGCCCAGGAACGCCGCAAACTTGAGAACGCGCGCGGCGAAGCAGCCCGCAAGCTGCGCGAAGCCGACGAACAAGTGGGCAAGTCCAGCCGTTCCCTCAACGACACCGAAACCGCGCTCCAGCGCGAAGAAGCCGCGCTTGCGCAATTGCAAAAGCAGCGCGACGACATGCGAACGCGTCTGGACGGACAGCGCCGGCAATTGACCGCGCTGGTGCGCGCTTCTTATCAGCTGGGTGGCGATGCGCCGTTGAAGGTGCTGCTGTCGCAGGACAAAGTGGCCGATGCCAACCGCGCGTTGGCCTATCACCGCTATCTGCAACGCGACCGCGCTCAGCGTATCGCCGCGCTCTCCACCGAACTCCAGGCGCTGGACGAAGTGGAGCGCGAGATCGCCGCGCGTCGCGCGCAGCTCGATGCCACCCGCAACCAACAGCGCGCCCAGGTCGTCGCGTTGGCCAAGGACCGAAAGGCCAATGCCGCGTTGACCGCCGACTTGGATGAGCGTTACCAGGACCGCAGCGCGCGCGAAAAAGCGCTGGGCCAGGATGCGCGTTCGCTGGAAACCCTGCTGGCCAACCTGCGCGCTGCTGCCGCCCGCGCAGAGAGAGAGCGCCGCGCGGAGGCGAAGCGCCTGGCGGCGCAGGAGGCTGCCGAGAAAAGGGCCGCTGCCTCATCGCCGCGTAGCGCGGGCGACAGATCGTCCGCGGCCGCGCGCACGCCACCGCGTCCTGTCGTGGCCAATGCGCCGGCGCTGAAAGTCGGCGGCCTGGGTTGGCCGCTGTCGGGCAATCTGCTGGCGCGCTTCGGCGGCCGCATGCCCGACGGGCGCACCAGTTCGGGCGTATTGATCGGCGCGCCCGCCGGCAGCACGGTCACCGCGGTGGCCGATGGCAGCGTGGTGTTTTCCGAGTGGATGACCGGCTACGGTCTGATCCTGATCATCGACCACGGCAATGGCTACATGAGCCTGTATGCGCATAACGAAAGCCTGTTGCGCGACGCCGGCGACCGGGTCAAACGCGGTGACGCGCTGGCCAAGGTCGGCACCTCCGGCGGCCAGGGCACGCCGGCGCTGTATTTCGAACTACGCCGCAACGGCCAGCCGGTGGACCCTTCCTCCTGGCTGCAGCGCCGCTGAATCGCGGATGATTTGCCTTGCCCCCTTTGCAAAAGGGGGCTACGGGGGATTTGCTCTTGATCTTTCCTGGGGCAGAAGCAAGAGCAAATCCCCCTCAGTCCCCCTTTTTCAAAGGGGGAGGCAGAAGCGACGATCGCCCGCTGGGGAAATCGTTAACAGGCTTTCGCGCATAATCCGTGGAAACTTCGCACGCTGTGCGGGGTCGATCCTATGAAGCCTCGCCGGAGCGATTGCATGCGTTTTCCCCTGGTTCTGTTTTTAGCCTTGTGCTGCATGCCCGCCTTCGCGCAGGAAGCGGAGAAAGAGCCGCCGCTGGCCGCTTCCAGCGACGACCCCGATGCGGCCGAGACCGCGCCTTCGAAAGTGCCGCTGGACGAAATCCGCCGCTACGTGGCGGTGTACAACGCGGTCAAGGATGCCTATGTCGAACCGGTGGACGACAAGAAACTGATGCACTCGGCGATCCGCGGGCTGCTGCTGGACCTGGATCCGCACAGCACCTATTTCGACAAGGAAGATGCGGAGGCTTTCGACGAACAAGCCACCGGCGCCTACGACGGCGTGGGCGTGGAGCTGCTGCAGCAGCCCGACAACACCTTGCGCGTAATCGCGCCCATCGACGACACGCCCGCGGCCAAGGCCGGCATCAAGTCCGGCGATGTGATCATCGCCATCGACGGCAAGCCGATCAGCGGCGAAGACGGTATGGAACCCTTGCGCGGCGAGCCGGGCTCGAAGCTCACCCTGACCATCGCGCGCGAAGGCAAACCGAAGCCCTTCGACGTCACCCTGACCCGCGAAACCATCCGTGTGGCCAGCGTACACAGCCGGGTGCTGGAGCCGGGCTATGGCTACGTGCGCATCAACAGCTTCCAGGCCGACACCGGCGCCGATTTCCAGAGCAATCTGGACAAGCTGCAGGCAAATGGAAAGTTGAAGGGGTTGGTGCTGGACTTGCGCAGTAATCCAGGCGGCTTGCTGATCTCCGCGGTGCAGGTGGCCGACGATCTGCTGGAGAAAGGCAACATCGTCAGCACCCGCGGACGCATCGCGATCAGCGATTCCAAGTTCGACGCTACCCCCGGGGACCGGTTGCAGGGCGCCCCTCTGGTCGTGCTGGTCGATGCGGGTTCGGCCAGCGCCGCCGAAGTGCTGGCGGGCGCGCTGCGCGACAACCAGCGCGCTCGGGTGATCGGCAGCCGCACTTTCGGCAAAGGCTCGGTGCAGACCGTGCTGCCCCTGGACAACGGCGACTCGGTGAAACTGACCACCGCGCGCTACTACACGCCCAGCGGCAAGTCGATCCAGGCCAGCGGCATCGTGCCGGACGTGGTGCTGAAGCCCGACGCGCCGGCGGCCAAGGAGCCAGCCTCGCCCTACGACTACAGCGAAGCCACCTTGCCCGGCCACCTGCGCGGCGACGACGAAGGCGCCGAAGGCTACAGTGCAGGCGATGTGCTGGACGGCGACAAGCCGATCGATGCGGCGCTGGCAGAGCTGAAGAAGAAGATTCCGGTTACGGCACCGACGGCATCCACGAAGCCCTGAGCTGCGGTCTGTCGGAGCGACATCCTGTGGGACGCCGCTTGCACCGGACGGCGTTTTCGCCTTCTATCAGCGGGGCTTGGCCGGCAGCGGAAAAGGGGTCACCACGCGTTCGCCACTTTCCGCGTCGCGGATCACCGATTGCCCCTTACGCTCCACTTCCTCGATGCGCACGATGCTCTGCATCGGCAGGTGCAGCACCTTGGTGCCGGCGAATTCGTCGCGCAGGCGTTCCTCGGTCGGGTCCACCACAATGCCGTCGTGTACGTCGAACACCAGTTCGCCCACTTCGGTGAATCCCCACAGGCTGCTGGCGGCGACATGCCGGCCATACAGCTGGTAGATCTTGCCGTGGTTGAGGAAAGTGATTTTGTAGAGGGACTTGGCCATGGGGCGATTATAGGAGCTGGTCGATGGAAGCTTGATTGGGACAGAAACTTCGTTCATGCCGAGTCCGGTATCCCGTTCGCGGTGAATTTCCGAACCATTCGCTCTGAATCTCTTTCCCCGTTCGTGGTGAGCCTGTCAAACCACACTCTTGGCGTGATTTTCGGAGATCAGCAACCCGCTCTCCCTCGAAAAGCGTGGTTCGACAGGCTCACCACGAACGGATTCAAAGTTGTTTTCTTAGTTGTTTTCTTAATACCCCTGCCGCTTACGCAATCGCCGCGCAATCGCCGCACGCACGAACAACGCGAACACGATGCCGAACAGGAAGCCGGCGATGTGCGCCGACCATGCCACAGCGCCGAAGGCGGGGCCGATGTAGGCGAAGATCACCTGCAGCAGCGCCCAGATTCCGATCAACAACGAAGCAGGCGCTTTCACGAACTCCAGGAACAGGCCCAGCGGCACCACCACCCCCAGTTTGGCGCGCGGAAACAGCGCCAGATAAGCGCCGATCACCGCCGACACCGCACCGCTGGCACCGATGATCACCCGGTCCGGCGCGCCGATCGCCAGGACGGCGGCCAGGTTGGAGAAAGCTCCGCCCAGCAGAAAAAGAATCAGGAACCGCCACGGGCCCATGGTGCGTTCGGCGGGCAGTCCGAAGATCAGCAGGAACACCAGATTGCCCAGCAGGTGCGCCCAGTCGGCATGCAGGAACAACGCAGTGAACAGGCGCAAAGCACTGCCGTCGCGCACCGCGGCCACCCAGTCCTGGGGCGTGGACAGGCCGCCGGACAGCGCCCCCCAATTCAGCAGCAGGCTGTCGTGCGCGGCCACCGGCCGCGTTGCGGCCCACAGGAAGACCACCCACAGTGCCGCGAACAGAGCAGGCGTGGCCCAGCGTAGGGAGGGTTTCTTGCGCGAGGGGAGCGAGACGAACATGGCGGAAATGTACCTGTTCCGTAAATCCAGCGCTGCCAGGGACTTGCATCACAATGATGAACCCAAGACTAACCGGCGCTACCCGGGATTGTTAGCTTTTGGTTATACCCTGAAGGTATACTGCATACGGCGTCGTATGTCGGGAGGGGATTCCGGCACGTGGTCGCAGGGCGCAACATCGTCCTCTGAGCGGCGCAGTGAACTTTTCCCACGTCCTTCCGGAGCAGAGACACCATGGAATTCGCAAGCAAAGCAATCCGCATCTCAGCATTGGCCCTCGGCATCGCCGGCGCCCTCGCGTGTGGCCAGGCCCAGGCCTCGGCTTTCCAGCTGAAAGAAAACAGCGTCAAGGCGCAGGGCCGTGCCATGGCCGGTTCGGCATCGGCCAAGGGCGACGCCTCGGTCGTGGTCAACAACCCCGCCGTCATGTCCACCTTCACCGAAAAGACGGTGCAGGCCGACGTCACCGCCATCGATCTGTCGTTCGAATTCACCGGTGGCGGCACCGCTGCGGCCGGTAGCCCGCTCGCACGTCCGCTCACCGGCGGCGATGGCGGCAACGCCGGCGGCGTGACCGCCGTGCCGGCCGCCTCGTTCATCGTGCCGCTGAGCGGCGACTTCGAATACCTCACTTTGGGCGCAATGATCAGCGCGCCGTTCGGCCTGAAGACCGATTACGACAACGACTGGGTCGGCCGTTACCACGCGCTGCAGTCGGACGTGAAGCTGGTCGACCTGACCCTTGCCGCCTCGCTCGAGCTGAGCGATTCGTTCTCGGTCGGCCTGGGCCTGGTGTACGAGCGCGCGGACGTGACCCTGTCCAACGCCATCGACTTCGGTTCGGCCATCTGCCGCATCAACATCGCCGCCTGCATCACCCCGAACCCGGTTAGCGCCCCGTACGGTCCGCAGAAGAACGACGGCATGGTCAAGATCCACGGCACCAACAACGGCCTGGGCTGGATCGCCGGCATGAACTGGCGTCCGACCGACAACCTGTCGTTCGGCTACTCGCACCGTTCGGAAATCGACCATGAGCTGGAAGGCAGCGGCGACTTTACCGTGCCGGCCAACGTGGTCCCCGTGTTGGCGGTCGGCGCTCCGGGCCAGTTCCTGGACGGCGACGCCGGCGCCAAGCTGACCACGCCCACCATCGACACTTTCAGCGGCACCTGGCAGGCCAGCGAACGCCTGGCCCTGATGGCCGAAGCCTCGCGCACCGACTGGACCTCGCTGAAGGAAATCCGCATCACTTTCGACAACGCTGCGCAGCCCGATTCGGCCGAGAACTACAACTGGAAGGAAAGCTGGTTCTATTCCATCGGTGGCGAATACGCGTTCAACGACAAGTTCACCTTCCGTGCCGGCGTGGCCCGCGACGACTCCCCGATCAGCCGTCCGTACCGCACTCCGCGCATGCCCGATCAGGACCGCATGTGGTACTCGCTGGGCCTGACCTGGAACGCGACCGAGAACTTCGAGCTGAGCGCCAGCTACGTCAAGATCGATCTGGTCGATACGCCGGAAGTGGACCTGCTGTCCACCAGCGGTTCGCGCCTGGTGGGCGAATACGACGGCGGCGCCGACCTGTACGGCATCTCCGCGCAGTACCGCTTCTGATCGCGGTCTGTCCGGTAAAAGAAAAACCCCGCTTCGGCGGGGTTTTTTTATGTTCCGGAATCCAGTGCGGGTTGTTACAGCCAATTTTATCCCTCCTTGTGGCGCCCTATGGGTGTGCAAGGCTGAGAGGGTGGCCGAGGGCTGGGGGAGGGGTCGACTTTTAATCTTCTGGTCTGCACTCGGTACCTTTGAAGCGGAAGCGAAAAAGCACGCTCGCTGCGCTCACGCTCCCCTCTCCTGCCCTCCGGGCATCCTCTCCCACAAGGGGAGAGGAAAAACAACGGCGGCATCTCATGCCGGAATCCGAATAGCCATTTATTTCTGCCGACGATTTCTCAGGAATGCAGACGCACCTGCACCTGGTTGCGCCCCAAGCGCTTGGCTTCGTACAACGCCTGATCGGCGATGCGCATCAGCGCCGGGAACACCTGCGGTTCGCGGGATGCGCCTACCCCCGCACTGACCGTCACTTTCACCTTCTCCGACGAATCGTGCGCGGCGAACTCCAGCGCCGCCACTTCGGCGCGGATGCGTTCGGCCATGTGTTGCGCGCTTTCGGCGCTGCTGTCGGGCAGCACCACCACGAATTCCTCCCCGCCGATCCGCGCGAACAAATCGTCGTTGCGGATGCAGGCGCGCACTGTGTCGGAGAAGCCCTGCAGCACTTCATCGCCGGTTTCATGGCCGTGCGCGTCGTTGATGACTTTGAAGTTGTCCAGGTCCATTACGATCACCGCCAGGCCCTTGCCGACCGGCGCGGCTTCCACGTGCGTGCGCAATTCGCTGCTCAGGCCGCGCCGGTTGAGGGCGCCCGTCAACGGGTCGAACAGCGCGCTGAGCCGCAGCGATTCGCTGGCGCGGAAGCTGGTCAGCATGAGCATGCAGAAATTGAGCAGGAACCAGATCGAGAGATCCAGATTGACCCAGGCGTCGTTCGGCCCGTATTGGGCGGTGAACGCGTGCAGCAGATCCCGCGTGTACAACGCCAGCAGTACGGCGCAGCCCAGCATCATGATGCGCGCGGGCACGCGGTCGGGCGCGGTATTGAGATGGCGCAGCTGCGCGATCACCAGCACCAGCACCAGCACTTCGGTGGCGCTCATGGCCGCGCCCTGCGCATCCACCGTGCCCCAGAACCACCAACCCGCCAAAGACAGGCCCAGGCATAGCGGCATCAGCGCCCATTCGTAGGTGCGCAACCGGCGCTGGCCCACGAACTGCATCATCGACCACGCCAGACCCACCAGTCCCGCACAGGCCAGAAGGCCGCCGATGCCGGCAGTCCAGTACGCCGAATGCCACTCGCCCGAACGTTCCAGTTCCTGGGTGGTGCCGTCGAGCATCGCGGCGCCCAGCGAATACACCAGGTGCGCCGCGCCCCACAGGGCGATGCCGCGCAGACCGCGCGAAATGCGTTCCAGGTACCAGAACAGGCCCAGCAGAACGACCGCCAGACCGCAGTCGCTCAGCAGCAGGTTGTAGAAGTCCGTGGTCATTGCCGCCGATAGTATCGGCGGTTATGGCTGACCGTCAGTGCTGCGGCCGATATGGGGCCGCAAGCCGCCCAATGCGGCCAAGCAGAGGTTCGCAGACCGATCAATCGCCCAAGGTCAGCAGCGAGGCGTTGCCGCCGGCTGCGGTGGTGTTCACGGTGACCGTCTTCTCGGTAGCGAAACGGGGCAGGTAGTGCGGGCCGCCGGCCTTGGGACCGGTACCGGAAAGGCCTTGGCCGCCGAACGGCTGCACCCCGACCACCGCGCCGATCTGGTTGCGGTTGACGTAGACGTTGCCGACGTTCACCCGTGCGGCGATACGGTCGATGGTCTCGTCGATGCGCGAATGCACGCCCAGGGTCAGGCCGTAGCCGGTGGCGTTGATGGCATCGATGACCTTGTCCAGCTCCTCGCCTTTCCAGCGCACCACATGCAGGGCCGGGCCGAAGACTTCCTTGTGCAGCTGGTCCAGCGAATGCAGTTCCCAGGCGCCGGGCGCGAAGTAGGTGCCGTGAGCGACCGAGGCGTCGGTATGCGCGCGCCGGATCGGCTTGGCTTCTTTGTCCATGCGCGCGGCATGGTCTTGCAGCAGCTGCAAGGCGTCGGCGTCGATCACCGGGCCCACGTCGGTGGAGAGCAAACCGGGGTCGCCGACTTTCAATTCGTCCATCGCGCCGGCCAGCATGCCGATCACCTTGTCAGCGATGTCTTCCTGTACGAACAGCACGCGCGCGGCCGAACAGCGCTGGCCAGCGGAGGTGAAGGCCGAACCGATGGCGTCCTTGACCAATTGTTCCGGCAACGCGGAGGAGTCGGCGATGAAGGCGTTCTGGCCGCCGGTTTCGGCGATCAGCACGCCAATAGCCGCGTCGCGTGCGGCCATGGCGCGGTTGATGGCACGCGCGGTGTCGGTGGAGCCGGTGAAGGCCACGCCGGCCACGCGCGGATCCTTGGTCAGCGCCGCGCCGACCACGGTACCGTCGCCGGGCAGGAACTGGACCACGTTCTCCGGCACGCCGGCTTCGTGCAGCAGCTTCACCGCCGCATGGCCGATCAGGTTGGTCTGCTCTGCCGGCTTGGCGATCACGCTGTTGCCGGCGGCCAGTGCGGCTGCGACCTGGCCCAGGAAGATGGCCAGCGGAAAATTCCACGGACTGATGCATACGAACACGCCGCGGCCGTGCAGCTGCAGTTCGTTGGATTCGCCGGTGGGGCCGGGCAAGCGTTCGGGCGCGCCGAACTGCGCGCGCGCCTGGGCAGCGTAGTAGCGTAGGAAGTCGACCGCCTCGCGCACTTCGGCCACGCCGTCGGGAATGGTCTTGCCGGCTTCCTTCACGCACAGCGCGATGTATTCGGGCATGCGCGCTTCCAGCAGCGAGGCGGCGTGCTCCAGGATCGTGGCGCGTCCCGCGGCCGGCGTGCGGTCCCAGCCGGCTTGCGCGGCAACCGCGTTCTGCAGGGCTTTTTCGACGATGGCGGCATCGGCAGCATGCCATTCGCCGACGGTCTGGCGGCGGTCGGCGGGGTTGGTCACCGGCAGCGCGCGCGTGGACAGCACCGCGCCCGGCACCAGCGGCGCAGCGCGCCAGCCGTGCGGACCGGCCTGTGCGAAGGCGGCGTTGACCTGTTCGGCGAGCGCGCGCAGATCCTGATCGTTGGCGAGGTTGGCGCCCATGGAATTCTTCCTGTTGGTGCTCAGGCTTGGCGCCTGGTTCTGGAAAAGTTGCACCGGCAGCGGGATGCGCGGATGCGGGATGGAGTCGAACGCGGACACGGTTTCCACCGGGTCGCGGATCAGGTCTTCGATGGCCACGTTTTCGTCGGTGATGCGGTTGACGAAACTGGAGTTGGCGCCGTTTTCCAGCAGGCGCCGCACCAGGTAGGGCAGCAGGTCCTCGTGCGAACCTACCGGCGCGTATACGCGGCACGGCACGCCCAGGCGGTCGGCGGGAATCACTTCGGCATAGAGGTCATCGCCCATGCCGTGGAGTTTCTGGAATTCAAAGCTTGGTTTCCCTTCTCCCTCCGGGAGAAGGTGGCGCGAAGCGACGGATGAGGGAGGGGGAATAACTTGTCCGGAAAGTTTCGCTACAGGCTGACGATCCATGCCCTCATCCGCCCTACGGGCACCTTCTCCCGATGGGAGAAGGGAAAGGCTGCGGATCGCCGCAATCGTCTGCGCGTTATGCGTAGCGAACATCGGATACAAAGCATCGATATTGGCAAACATCCTTCGCGCATTCGCCAAGTAAGAAACATCGGTATTCGGCTTGCGCGTAAACACCGGATAGCCCGGATGGCCTTCCACCTGCGCGCGCTTCACTTCCGCGTCCCAGTACGCGCCCTTGACCAGGCGCACCGGCATGCGCCGGCCGACGCGGCGGGCCAGGTCGGCGAGGAAGTCGATCACGTACGGCGTGCGTTTCTGATAAGCCTGCACGGCCAGGCCGTAGCCTTCCCAGCCATCCAGCGATTTGTCCGAGAAGGTCGCCTCGATCAGATCCAGCGACAGTTCCAGGCGATCGGCTTCCTCGGCGTCGATGGTGAAACCGATGCCGTAGGATTTGGCCAGTTGCGCCAGTTCCAGGACGCCCGGGGCCAGTTCGGCCATGACGCGCGCGCGCTTGGCGTGTTCGTAGCGCGGGTGCAGGGCGGACAGCTTGATCGAGATGCTCGGGGCGGCGAAGACATCGGCGAACGGACCGCTCTTGCCGATCGCATGGATGGCTTGACGATAAGCCTCCAGATAACGCGCCGCATCCTTCGAAGTCAGCGCGCCTTCGCCCAGCATGTCGAACGAATAACGGTAGTTGGCGTTGTCGCCCTTGCGGCTGCGGGTCAGCGCCTCGGCGATGGTCCGGCCCATCACGAACTGGTGGCCCATGATGCGCATCGCCTGGCGCACGGCCAGACGGATCACCGGCTCGCCCACCCGGCCGACCAGGCGCTTGAAGGCGCCGCGCACGTCGTGGCGGGTCAGGTCGTTCAGGCTGACCAGCTTGCCGGTCAGCATCAGGCCCCAGGTGGAGGCGTTGACCAGCAGCGAGTCGCTTTCGCCCATGTGCTTCTTCCAGTCCGCGTCGCCCAGCTTGTCGCGGATAAGTTTGTCGGCGGTGTCCTGGTCGGGGATGCGCAGCAGCGCCTCGGCCACGCACATCAGCAGTACGCCTTCCTCGCTGCCCAGGTCGTACTGGCGCATGAAGGCCTCGATGGCGCCCTGGTCCTGCGCGCGTGCGCGGACCCGGCCCACCAGGTCGGCGGCCAGCGCCTGGGCTTTGGCCTGGTCCTCGGTGGGCAGGCGGGCCTGCTCAAGCAGTTCGCGCACATGTTCAGTTTCGTCGCGCATCCACGCCGCCGTGATGGCGCGGCGCAGAGGCGCCGGTTCGCCCGGCATTTCGGCGGAGAGGATCGGTGCGTCGGCGGCGAGGCCGCTGGCGGCTTGGGGAATGGCGGTCATGGGGCCCGCAGTGCGCGTGTCGGAGCCGCCTAGTGTAGTGCGTGGCGAACCCGCGAGAACCCCCTTCGGCTTGCCGCATTGCGGCACGGGAGCTACCATTTAGCGGTTTTCCGCGACAGCTACGGCGCGGGTGGCGACATGATCGAAGTGGTTCCGTCTTTCCCGGTTGGGCATGGCGCGCGGCTCAGGCTGCGACCGCCCCGGGCGTTGACGGCCCCTCAGTTCAGGGCGCTGTTCGCAGTGCTGGCCGGAGCGATGTGGTTGGTGGCCAGCGCGGGCTGGCTGGCCGGCAATGTGTTCGCGCCGGCTTTCGCGCTGCTGCATAGCGCGATCGTGGCGGCGGCGCTGCGCTGGTTGTGGCGCAGCGGCGAGCGCGGCGAATGCATCTCCATCGATCCTGAGGTGGTGGAAGTGAGCCGCAGCGCCGGAACCGCGGCGGAGGCACAGGCGATATTCCGGGCGCATCCCTACTGGGTGCGCCTGCTTATCGAAGAAGAAGGCGAAAGGATTTCGCTGGTTTCCAGCGGCAGGCGGGTCGAGGTGGGCAACTTCCTCGGACCGGCCGAACGCCGGGAACTGGCAAGGCAGTTGCAGGATTTACTGGCGGCGGCACGCCGCTACCGATGACGCACAAGGGTCTAGGCAATGACGCAAGCGAAAGGTTTCTTCAAGCGGGTCACGCGGTTTCTGGGTGCGGCCTGCGCATTGTTGCTGGCGCCAGCGCTGGCCTGGGCGCAATCGGCCGATCCCAAACCCTGGCAGCTCAACATGGGCAAGGGCGTCACCACGTCCGCGCAGCACGCCTACGACGCGCACATGATCGCGCTGTACGTCTGCGTGGTTATCGGCATCATCGTGTTCGGCGCCATGGCCTACGCCATGTTCAAGTTCCGCCATTCCAAGGGCGCGGTCGCCGCGCAGTTCAGCCATAACACCACGGCCGAAATCATCTGGACGGTGATCCCGATCGTGATCCTGATCGTGATGGCCTGGCCGGCCACCGCCAAGCTGATCGCCATGTACGACACCCGCGATGCGGAAATGACGGTGAAGATCACCGGCGTGCAGTGGCTGTGGAAATACGAGTACCTGGGCGAAAACGTGCAGTTCACCAGCCGCCTGGACCACGAATCGGACCGCATCCGCCAGAGCGGCGCGAAGCCGACCGTTGCGGCTAATCCGCACTACCTGCTCGATGTCGACAATCAGCTGGTGCTGCCGGTCAACACCAAGATCCGTTTCGTCATCACCGCCGACGACGTGATCCACGCGTGGTGGGTGCCGGCGCTGGGCTGGAAGCAGGACGCCATTCCGGGAATCATCAACGAGGCCTGGACCGACATCCAGACCCCGGGCATCTACCGCGGCCAGTGCGCCGAACTGTGCGGCAAGGACCACGGCTTCATGCCGATCGTGGTGCGCGCGGTGTCGAAGGAAGAATTCAAGCAGTGGATCGCTTCGCGCAAGCCGGCCGCTCCTGCGCCTGCCGCTCCGACCCCTGTCGCCGAGCCGGCGCCGACGGAAGCGGCCCCCGCTACTGCGCCGGTCGAAGCCGTTCCCGCCACCCCAGAACCCGCCAAGGTTTGAGCGCTCTGCGCTCGACCTCCGCCAGTCCGCATTCGATTTTTTTGAGGTAACACCCCATGGCCTATTCCGAAGTCGCCCACCATGACGATCACGGCCACAAGCAAAGCTTCGTCGAGCGTTGGTTCTTCTCGACCAACCACAAAGACATCGGCACGCTGTATTTGATCTTCAGCTTCGTCATGTTCCTGATTGGCGCGGCCATGTCGGTGATGATCCGTCTGGAGCTGATGACCCCGGGCCTGCAGTACGTGAAGCCCGAGTTCTTCAACCAGATGACCTCGATGCATGCGCTGGTGATGATCTTCGGCGGAGTGATGCCGGCGTTCGTGGGCCTGGCCAATTGGATGGTGCCGCTGCAGATCGGCGCGCCGGACATGGCGCTGCCGCGCATGAACAACTGGTCGTTCTGGATCCTGCCGTTCGCCTTCACCATGTTGCTGATGACCCTGGTACTACCGGGCGGCGGCCCGGCCGGCGGCTGGACGCTGTATCCGCCGTTGTCGCTGCAGGGCGGCTACAACGTGGCCTTCACCGTGTTCGCCATCCACATGATGGGCGTCAGCTCGATCATGGGCGCGATCAACATCATCGCCACCATCCTCAACATGCGCGCGCCGGGCATCGATCTGCTGAAGATGCCGATCTTCTGCTGGACCTGGCTGATCACCGCGTTCCTGCTGATCGCGGTGATGCCGGTGCTGGCTGGCGCGGTGACCATGCTGCTGACCGACAAGTTCTTCGGCACCTCGTTCTTCAACGCGGCCGGCGGCGGCGACCCGGTGATGTTCCAGCACATCTTCTGGTTCTTCGGCCATCCGGAGGTCTACATCATGATCCTGCCGGCGTTCGGCATCGCCAGCGAGATCCTGCCGACCTTCAGCCGCAAGCCGCTGTTCGGCTACCAGGCCATGGTGTACGCCACCGCGTCGATCGCGTTCCTGTCGTTCATCGTCTGGGCGCACCACATGTTCACCGTGGGCATGCCGCTGGGCGGCGAAATCTACTTCATGTTCGCGACCATGCTGATCGCCATCCCCACCGGGGTGAAGGTGTTCAACTGGGTCAGCACCATGTGGCGCGGTTCGCTGTCGTTCGAAGTGCCGATGCTGTGGGCGATCTCCTTCGTGATCCTGTTCACCATCGGTGGCTTCTCCGGGCTGATGCTGGCCATCGTGCCGGCGGACTTCCAATATCACGACACCTATTTCGTGGTCGCGCACTTCCACTACGTGCTGGTCACCGGCGCTTTGTTCGGCATCATCGCCGCGGTCTACTACTGGTGGCCGAAGTGGTCGGGCCGCATGTACAGCCAGTTCTGGGGCAAGGTGCATTTCTGGTGGACGATGGTGTTCGTCAACCTGCTGTTCTTCCCGCAGCACTTCCTGGGCCTGGCCGGCATGCCGCGCCGCATCCCGGACTACAACCCGGTGTTCGCCGACTGGAACATGATCAGCTCGATCGGCGCGTTCGGCATGTTCGTCACTCCGTTCCTGATGGCGGCGATTCTGTTGAGTTCGCTGCGCAACGGCGCCAAGGCCGAAGCGCGCGCCTGGGAACATGCGCGCGGCCTGGAATGGACGGTGCCTTCGCCGGCGCCGCATCACACCTTCACCACGCCGCCGGTGATCCGTCCGGGCGACCTGGCCCACGACGACGTCACCCACTGATCCGCCATGGCCGATCCGGTGCGCCCCGCTGATGACCTCGCCCTGCGCCGCAAGCGCGCGGGGCGTACGGCGTTGGTGATCGGCGGGATCGCGTTGGTGATCTACCTGGCCTTCATCCTGTCCGGCGTGCTCGCGCAATGAGTATGGACAAGCCCAACATAGCCAGGTCCAACACGGCCGGGTTGTTCAAGCTGGTGGGCGTTTCGCTGGCGGCCTTCGCCTTCACCTTTTCGCTGGTGCCGCTGTACCGCATCGCCTGCGAAAAGGTATTCGGAATCCGTCTGGAACAGGGACCCGGCGAAGCCCGCGCTGCCGCGCTGGACAAGAAAGCGCGCACGGTGACCGTGCAGTTCGATGGCGGCGTGAATTCCAAACTGCCGTGGGCGTTCCATCCGGAACAGCTGACCATGCAGGTGGTGCCGGGCGAGTTGAACGAAGCCCTGTATTTCGCGCGCAACGACGGCAAAAACGCCATCGTCGGCAGCGCGGTGCCTTCGGTGGCGCCGGCGCGCGCCTCGGGCTACTTCACCAAGACCGAATGTTTCTGCTTCACCGCCCAGACCCTGCAGGCCGGCGAGAAGCGCGACATGCCGGTGCGTTTCATCGTCGATCCCGATCTGCCGGCCGACGTGAAAACCATCACGTTGTCGTATACCTTCTTCAAGAACGATGCCCTGACCGCGCGTCTGGGTTCGGGCAAGACTTCGTCATCGCCGCTCGCGGCCCCGTAAACACCACAAGATCAGCAACAGGAACGAGCCCGCCATGGCCCAATCGCATTCGCCGGACGCCAACGTCTACTACGTACCGCACCACAGCAAGTGGCCGTTCGTGGGCTCCATCGCCATGTTCACCACCATGTTGGGCGTGGCCAGCTGGCTCAACGAGACGGTGTGGGGCAAATGGGCGTTCTTCGCCGGCATCGTCATGCTCTGCGCCACGTTGTTCATGTGGTTCGGCGATGTGATCCGCGAATCGATCCACGGCCATTACAACAAGCAGGTCGATGTGTCGTTCCGCATGGGCATGGTGTGGTTCATCTTCTCCGAAGTGATGTTCTTCGGCGCGTTCTTCGGCGCGCTGTTCTACGCACGCAACCTGGCGCTGCCGTGGCTGGGCGGCGAAGGCGACGGCGTGATGACCAATGCACTGCTGTGGGACGGTTTCAGCGCGGCTTGGCCGACCTCGGGCCCGGCGCAGGTCGGCGGTGCGTTCCAGACCATCCCGGCTTGGGGCCTGCCGCTGGTCAATACCCTGATCCTGCTGAGCTCGGGCGTGACCCTGACCATCGCCCACCACGCGCTGAAAGCGGCCAACCGCAAGCAGGTGCTGATCTGGCTGGGCCTGACCGTGGTGCTGGGCTGCCTGTTCCTGACCTTCCAGGCGGAGGAGTACATCCACGCCTACAAGGAATTGAACCTGACCCTGGGTTCGGGCATCTACGGTTCCACCTTCTTCATGCTCACCGGCTTCCACGGCGCGCACGTGTTCCTGGGCACGCTGATGCTGTTGATCATGTGGCTGCGCGTGGCCAAGGGCCATTTCACCAAGGACAACCATTTCGCATTCGAGGCGGCCGCGTGGTACTGGCACTTCGTCGACGTGGTGTGGCTGGGGTTGTTCCTGTTCGTCTACGTGCTTTGATGCACTTCCTTCTCCTTCGGGAGAAGGTGCCCGAAGGGCGGATGAGGGAATGGCTTATCCGCGTTAGTGCAAGTTGGAAGTCTGGATTGATTCAAGAGAGTTATCGAAGTATCAGAGCTAGGTTCAAAAACCTACTTGCTGAAACTCCACTACAAGCTGATAACCCATTCCCTCATCCGGCGCTACGCGCCACCTTCTCCCGGTGGGAGAAGGGAAAAAATATCAGCCGCCGATGCCGTGCGGCCTGATCACCCCGGTATAGATGCCCAGCGCCACCAGCAGGATCAGCGCAACCGAAAAGGCGATACGCCGGGTCAGTGCATTGACGGTACGCTTGCTCTGGCCCTTGTCGACCAGCAGGTAGTACAGGCCGGCGCCCAGGTTCCACAGGATCACTATCAGGAACGCGATGATCAGCAGGGTTTTCAGCGAGTCGTTCATGGTGCTTTCGTCCAGCGGTAGACGCCCATTATCGCAGGCGCGGGGCAAGCACGCGTGAGGCGGACCAGCAACGGTCTGTTCGGTTGGGGGCTTGCCGTGCTGGCGATGGCGTTGTTTTGCGGCCTCGGTGTCTGGCAGCTGGATCGCGGCAAACAGAAGCAGGCGATGCTGACCCAATCGCAGGGCGTGCTGGCCGCACGCAAGCCTCTGCCGCTACGTGCTGCAGCCGATCCATCGCGTGCCAACGCATACGACTGGACGCAAGGCGAGGGCCGTTTTCTGGACAAGCCCGCGATATTGCTGGATAACCAGATCAGCGAAGGGCGTTCGGGCGTGCGCGTCTACCGCGTGTTCCAACCCAGTGTGCCCCAGGCCGATGCCGCCGCTACGCCGCCCGTGCTGGTCGAGCTGGGGTGGCTACCGCTTCCGGGCGACCGCACCCTTCCCCACGTCGACGATTTTGCGGCCACCATGCAGGTGTCTGGCTTGTTGGCGCCACCGCCATCGGCGGGCCTGGCCGCCGCAGTCGTCTCGCCGCAGCCAGACGGCACACTGCTGGCGACCAGCCTTGACCATGCGATGCTTGCCAGCGTGCTCAAACTGCCGACGCTCGCTCCGCGCGTGCTGCGCCTGGATCCCGCGCTCAAGGTCGGCTACCTCCGCGACCTGCACATCCTGCCCAACACGCTGCCGCCGGAACGCCACCTCGGCTACGCGGTGCAATGGTTCGGGCTGGCGCTGGCGGTGTTGATCACGGCCCTGGTGCTGACGTTGCGCCGGCGCCGGCGGCGTTGAACCGCTGCGCATGAGAAAATGCCGGACATGAATTCGACCCCCCCTCATCCGACTCCCTCCGAGGCGGCACGGATCCGCCGCGGACGCTGGATCCTGGTGCTGATCTTTTTGCTGTTCTTCGGCACGATCTTCGGTGCCGGCGTGTTGCGCTTCAGCGGCTGGCAGCCGCACGGGACCAAGGCCCATGGCGAGATGCTGCGCCCGGCGGTGGATGCGCGCGCAGTGGTGCCCAAGCTGAAGGACGGAGGCGACTATGCATGGCGCCCCGCCGAACGCATGTGGCGGATCGCGGTCGCGCCGCCCACCGACTGCACCAGCGACTGCCTGAAACTGGCCAAGGACCTGGACGTGGTGTGGCAGCTGTTCGGCAACAACGCCGACCATGTCGAAATCCTGTGGATCGGCCCGCGTCCCGCCGGTGCGCCCGACACCGTATCGCTGCGCCAGTTGCAGCCCACGCCCGAGCTGTTGGCCGCCTTGCCCCGCGTGAACGATCCCGCCGGCGTGCCGGTCTATGTGATCGACCCCAACGGTTTCGTGATCCTGCGCTATGCACCGGGCACCGATCCGGGCTTCATCCGCACCGACGTTTCGAAATTGCTCAAGTTGATCTGATGAACCTGCTCGCCCGTCCCGCCGTCTACAAGCATTTCCACCGCTTCGCCTGGCTCGCCGTCGCGCTCACCTTGTGCGTGGTGGTATTCGGCGCCTTCGTGCGCTTGTCAGATGCCGGCCTGAGCTGTCCCGACTGGCCGACCTGCTACGGCCGCGCCGCGTGGCCGCAGGCCGCCAGCGAAGTGAACGATCACGCCGCCAGTGCGATACGTCCGTTCGAAACGAACAAAGCCTGGCGCGAGCAGGTGCACAGGATGCTGGCCGGTTCGCTGGGCGTGCTGGTGTTGCTGCTGGCGGTACTGGCCGCGCGCAAGCGCCGCTACGGCATCGCGCAGATCGTCGTCGCCTCTTTGCTGGTGGCGGCCGCGATTCCTTTGTACATGCGCGGTGAACATCAGGCCGCGTCGGCGCTGGCGATCCTGGGTGAAATCATCCTGCTATTCGCAGCGTTGCGCTGGTCCAATGTCGACCTTGCGCGCGTCGGAGCGCTGACCTTGGCGGTCATCATCTTCCAGGCATTGCTGGGTATGTGGACGGTGACCTGGCTGCTCAAGCCCATCGTGGTCATGGGCCATCTGCTCGGCGGTCTGACCACTTTCGCGCTGCTGACCTGGATGGCGTGGCGCGCGATCGACCGGCCGATCATCGTGGTCGAAGCGATCGCGCTGAAGCGATGGGTGATCGCCGGACTGGTGCTGCTGGGGCTGCAGATCGCACTCGGCGGCTGGGTCAGCGCCAACTACGCGGCGTTGTCCTGCGGCGCGGGCAGCTGGTCGGCGGACAATTTCCCCAAGTGCGTGGGCCAATGGTGGCCGCCGCACGATTTCCGCGAAGGTTTCGTGCTCTGGCGCGGCGTCGGCGTGGATTATGAAGGCGGCGTGCTGGACGGCGCCTCGCGCATCGCCATCCAGATGGCGCACCGCATCGTCGCCGTGATCCTGGCGCTGTATCTGCTGACGTTCGCCGTACGCCTGCTGCGCACGCCTGGTATGCGCAGTTGGTCCACGGCTTTGATCGTGCTGGTGGTAAGCCAGGTCTCACTGGGCATACTCAACGTCAAGCTCGCGCTGCCGCTGCATGTGGCCGTCGCCCACAATGCCGGCGCCGCACTGCTGTTGTTCGCTTTGGTCTCGCTGCTGGCGCGCCTGCGCAAGTTGGAATGAAGATGTCGGTCGTGCGCCAGTACTGGAGCCTCACCAAGCCGCGCGTCGTCGCGCTGATCGTGTTCACCGCGCTGGTGGGCATGCTGCTGGCCATCGACGGCATGCCCGATGCGCAGCAGCTGAAGCACGGCGCACTCGGCTTCCTCGGCATCTGGTTGGCCGCCTCAAGCGCGGCCGCGATCAACCAGATTCTGGACGCGCGCATCGACGCCAAGATGGCGCGCACTTCGTGGCGTCCGCTGGTGGTGGGAGAACTGCAGCCTTGGCAGGCGTTGATATTCGCGCTGGTGCTGGCGGCGATTTCAATGGCAGTGCTGCTGCTATGGGTCAACACGATCACTGCTGTGCTGACCTTCGCTTCGCTGATCGGCTATGCGGTGGTCTACACCGTGTTCCTGAAACGCGCCACGCCGCAGAACATCGTCATCGGCGGCATTGCCGGCGCGGCGCCGCCGCTGTTGGGTTGGGCTGCGGTGACCGGCATGACCGGGCAGTGGGATTGGGCGCATGCGTTGTTGCTGGTGCTGATCATCTTCGTGTGGACGCCGCCGCATTTCTGGGCGTTGGCTATCTTCCGCCGCGAAGACTACGCGCGTGCGCTGGTGCCGATGCTTCCGGTCACCCACGGCGTGACCTACACGCGCTGGCAGATTCTGTTCTACACGGTGCTGCTGGTGGAAGTGACGGTGCTGCCGTGCATCATCGGCATGAGCGGATTCTTCTACCTGGGCGGGGCGCTGGTGCTGGGGGCGGTGTTCCTGTGGTACGCGTGGCGGTTGCTGGACCCACCCGACGACTACTTCCCGATGCGTGTGTTCAATTATTCCATCGTCTACCTGATGGCGCTGTTCGCCTTCCTGCTGGTCGACCACTGGCTGATGCCGTTGCTGCAGCCGGCTTCGCTGATCGAGTTCGTGCCGCAATCCTGAGCAATACGCCCTCCGCCCATTGTCCGTATGGCCTATGCTCGATGCCCAAGCTTGTCGTGCTGCGGCGCCGCCGGCATCTGCCTTGCACGTAGGAGCTGCGTAAGCTGCGACCGAAATCGCGGGCCACTCGACACATGTGCGGAATTGTTGCGATCGCAGCTTACGCAGCTCCTACACGCGCAAGGGCGGTCAACCTCGGCCGATGCGGGCCTGCAGCAGGGCGCGCAATTCGTATTTATCGGTTTCGTCCAGGCCGCCATCGCGGTTCTTGGCCTGCAGCTCCTCGATGCGTTGCTCCACGGTCTGCCGTTCCAGCTGCGCAGCGGCGTCCTGCAACTCCATGCGCCAGGTCGCATCGTTGCCGGGGAGCGCATGCGAAGCGAGCTTCTGCAAGGCGACCAGTTCTTCGCGTTCGGCGAAGTGCTGCAGCAGCGCGCCGGTGGTGATCTCGGGGCGTGCATGCACCAGCGAAAGCAGTTCCACCAGCAATTCAATGCCGGGATGCTTGAGATCCTTGAACGCGTAGGGCGGCTCAAGCGCCAGCGCCAGGGAGGGTTGTTGCAGCAATACCGAGATCGCAGCGCGCACCAGACTGCGTTTCTGCGCCTGCGCCGGCAGGCGCGAGACGGTCTTTGGCTTCTCGGGCAGCGCGGCCTGGCGTTGCACGCCTACGCCGGTGATTTCACCCAGCCGCTGCCGCATCAGGTCACCGAACGCACCGTCCGGAATCTGCGCCAGCAAGGGCTTGGCGCGCTCGGCCAGGCGCGCTTTGCCATCCAGCGTGGACAACTTCACGTCCTTACCCAGCTCGTCATAGAAGAACTGCGATAACGGCGTGGCCTGTTGCAGGCGCGTGTCGAAACCAGGCGCGCCTTCGCTGCGCACGATGCTGTCCGGATCTTCGCCATCGGGCAGGAACAGGAAGAACGCCTGGCGCCCGTCCTTCATGCGCGGCAGCACCGATTCCAGCGCCTTCCAGGCGGCGCGCTGGCCGGCGGCGTCGCCGTCGAAACAGAAATACACGTCAGGCGAATTGCGGAACAGCAATTCCGCGTGATCGGGCGTAGTCGCCGTGCCCAGCGTGGCGACGGCTTGCGTCACTCCGTACTGGAACAACGACACCACATCCATATAGCCCTCCACCACCACCAGCCGCTCGATCTTCTGGTTGGCCTGGCGCACCTGCCACAGGCCGTAGAGTTCGCGGCCCTTGTGGAACAGCGGGGTTTCCGGCGAGTTGAGGTATTTGGGGCCGTCGTCCTTGGCCAGCACGCGGCCGCCGAAAGCGATCACGCGGCCGCGGCGGTCGTGGATGGGGAACATCACCCGGTCGCGGAACTTGTCGTAAACGCGGCCGTTGTCGCTCCTGGACAGCATGCCGGTCTTGTCCAGCAGTTTGATCCTGCGTTCGTCCGTGCCCAGCGCGTCCTTGAGTCCGGAAAAACCATCCGGCGCATAGCCGATGGAGAACTGCGTGCGGATGCTTTCGTCCACGCCGCGCTGATCGAGATAGGCCTTCGCTTTCTCGTTGCTTTCCAATTGCCGTTGGAAGAACTTCGCGGCCGCATCCAATGCCGCGTACATGTCGCGGCCATCGTCGGTCTCGTTGCGCGTGCGCGTTTCCTTGGGCACTTCCATGCCCACGCGCTTGGCCAACTCGTCGACCGCATCCAGGAATTCCAGGCGGTCGTAGTTCATCAGGAACGAGATAGCCGTGCCGTGCGCCCCGCAACCGAAGCAGTGGTAGAACTGCTTGGTCTGCGACACAGTGAACGACGGCGAACGCTCGTCGTGGAACGGGCAGCGCGCCGAATACTCCTTGCCCTGCCGTTTCAGTGGCACGCGCGTGCCGATCACCTCGACGATGTCGGTGCGCGCCAGGAGGTCGTCGATAAAGGCGTCGGGAATGCGCGCCATGCTGGGGTAGGAAGCCTCGGTTGCGGGGCCGGCGATACCGGCCCGTTAGGATAAGGTCTGCCGCGGTGGATGCAGGGGGCGCATCGCAATTGCGGGCATTAAGGGTTTTCGGCAATTCAAGTATGATCGATCCGCCGCGGGTTCACACCGGAATCGTGTGCGCGGCGGTTAGTCCAGGACGAGCGGGTTCCGCTCAAGCTAAAGCACAGGCATAGGGAGGTTGTAGTGTGAATAGGATTTTGTGTTTTGTGGGCCTGCTGGCCCTGTCCGCAGCCGCGCGCGCCGGCACCTGCGAAGACAGTTTCGAGGCGGTTGGCGACCCGCGCAACGGTCTGGTATTCATGGGCGAGGTGACCAAGCCCGGGCTGAGCGTCAGCAGCGCTCTGGGACAGCTGCAGCAAATCGCCCTCGATAAAAGCTACCAGGTTGGCAACGAATCGATCGTCGGCAATTCCGGCGAACTCTTTTTCTCCCAGACCAACCTCAAGCCGCCGATCGTGATGCGGGCGCAGGCCGATAGCTCCGGGCGGGTGTCGCTGGGCACGAAGCTGGCCCGGGGCCAGAACGTGGAAATCCCGGCCGCGCGCAAGGAGATCTGTTCGATGCTCGCCATGCTCAAGACCGGCAAGGAAGGCGAGGCGATCGCGGCCGCCGTGCGCAAGAAGAGCGGTGCAGGCCAGGTTATCGACGCGGAGGCCCCGAAGCTGTCGGCGGAAATCGGCCGCGAGATCCAGAAGACGATGGCGGGGGTGAAAAGCAAGGGGACGCTTGGCAATCTCCTCATCGGTTCCACCAATTACGCGACCGCGGGCGAGCACAAGGAAGCGTTCGCGCCTATCGTCGCCAAGTACAAGGGACGCAAATACCGGATCGACGGGCAGATCTACACGGTGTCGAGGAACGAGTTCAGCGGCGAACTGGTGGTCGCCTACCTGGTCACGCAGACCCGCGGTTTACTGAAGATTCGTCAGAGTTCTACGTACAACAGCAACAACTTCATGATTCAGTGCGTGCTCGCCCCGGATCAGGCGAAGTTCTTCCTCACCCTGTCCGAGGGGGATTGGGTGAAATTGGCAGGTACGGTAGACAAGATCGACCCCGAAAGCATGGAACTTCGGGATTGCCGTCAGGCCAACTGAGCCCAGCGTCAATCGTTTGCGATGCGGACTCGACCCTGTCCTAGCGATCGGGTCGGTCCGACTGCGCTGCCAGCGCACGCAAGGCCGGCCCGCTGAGCCGTTGCACCGTCCATTCCTCCAGGCCCACTGCGCCCAAGCTGCGGTAGAAACGGATGGCCGGCTCGTTCCAATCCAGCACCGACCACTCGAAGCGGCCGCAATCGCGTTCCGTCGCCAGTTTGGCCAGGTGGATCATCAGGCGTTTTCCCAGGCCCAGGCCGCGGTATTGCGGACGGACGAACAGATCTTCCAGGTACAGGCCGCGCTTGCCGAGGAAGGTCGAGAAATTGTGGAAGAACAGGGCGAAACCGGCGGGTTGGCCGTCGACGTCGGCTATCACGACTTCCGCAGCGGGGCGGTCGCCGAAAAGCTGCGTCGCGAGCGTGGCTTCGTCGGCCACCGCTTCGTGGGCGAGTTTTTCGTATTCGGCGAGTTCGCGGACGAAGGATAGGATTTGGGGAATGTCGGCGCGCGTCGCGGGACGTAGTTCGACATTCGGGGAGGTGATGGATTCAGTCATGGCCGGAGCAGCATAGCCCTCCCCTTCAAGGGGAGGGTTGGGTGGGGATGGTGTAGCTGCGAAAGTGAATCAATGGGATCGGACGGGAAAACCATCCCCATCCCGGCCTTCCCCTTGAAGGGGAAGGAGAAAAACTCAGCTCGCGAACTTCTTCTTCACCAGCGCCGACACCAGGCCCATGTCGGCCTGTCCAGCCAGCCTAGGCTTCAGCACGCCCATCAGCTTGCCCATGTCGGCCGGGCCGGTGGCACCGGTTTCAGCGATGGCGGCATCGATGGCGGCCAGGATCTCGGCTTCGCCCAGCTTGGCCGGCAGGTACTTCTCGATCACCACGATCTCCGCGCGCTCAATGGCGGCCAGGTCTTCGCGGTTGGCGGCCTCGAACTGGCTGACCGAATCCTTGCGCTGCTTGACCATTTTTTCCATCGCGGCGATCACCGCAACGTCGTCCAGCTCGATGCGCTCGTCCACCTCGCGTTGCTTGATGGCAGCGTTGATCAGGCGCACCACGCCCAGGGTGTGCTTGTCGCCGCCCTTCATTGCGGCCTTCATGTCTGCGACCAACTGTTCTTTAAGGCTCATGACGATCTCCGTAGGGCGGGCAGTGCCCGCCATGCTCTTTGCTCGAACCCCGCGGACGGGCACTGCCCGCCCTACGGGCCCAAAAACACAAAAAGCCGGCTACGCTCGCGCGTGCCGGCTTCTGGCGAAGCGACGCGGCTCAGTACAGGCGCTGGCGCTTGGTGACGTCGCGCGAGCTGCGACGCAGCTGACGCTTCACCGCAGCGGCGGCCTTGCGCTTGCGTTCCTGGGTCGGCTTCTCGTAGAACTCGCGCTTGCGGGTTTCGGCCAGAACACCGGCTTTTTCGCAGGTACGCTTGAAGCGACGCAGAGCAAACTCAAAAGGCTCGTTTTCGCGGACTTTGACGCTGGGCATGGAATCTCCGGGACACAAACAACCGGGTCAGTCCCGGCGAGCCGCGTATGATAACGGCACCCCGGGGCTGCCTGCAAGCCGCCCGGGCGCTGGATTACCGCCCACAAGCCCCCATTTCGAGTCCCATGCGCGTCCTTGGCATTGAAACCTCCTGCGACGAAACCGGTGTGGCCGTCTACGACACGGCCCTTACGGGCAGCGCCGGACTGCGCGCCCATGCGGTCTACAGCCAGATCGCCCTGCATGCCGAATACGGCGGCGTGGTGCCGGAACTGGCCAGCCGCGACCACGTCCGCAAGCTGTTGCCGTTGGTCAGGCAGACCCTGGCCGAGGCGGATCTGAAGCTCGAAGACCTCGACGGGGTGGCCTATACCGCCGGCCCAGGGCTGGTCGGCGCGCTGCTGGTCGGGGCGGGGATGGCCCGTTCCCTGGCTTGGGCGCTGGAGGTCCCGGCGGTGGCCGTGCACCACATGGAGGGCCATCTGCTGGCGCCTTTGATGGAAGACGACCCGCCCGAAGCGCCCTTCGTAGCTCTGTTGGTTTCAGGCGGGCATACCCAACTGGTGGCGGTGGATGCCATCGGCAGCTACCGGTTATTGGGGGAAACCCTGGACGATGCGGCCGGGGAAGCCTTCGACAAGACCGCCAAGGTCATGGGCCTGCCTTATCCCGGCGGGCCGCAGCTGGCGGCGCTGGCGGCGACCGGCCGCCCGGGCGTCTATAAATTCTCCCGGCCAATGACCGACCGGCCCGGCCTGGATTTCAGTTTCAGCGGCCTGAAGACCCAGGTGATGCTGGCCTGGCGCGACAGCGACCAGTCCGATGCCACCCGCGCCGATATCGCGCGCGGCTTCGAGGATGCGGTGGTCGACACTTTGGCCATCAAATGCGAGCGCGCGCTGGAGGCGGCAGGCAGCGACACCCTGGTGATCGCCGGCGGCGTGGGCGCCAACAAGCGCCTGCGCGCCAAGCTGCACGACATCTGCGCCAAGCGCGGCGGCCGCGCCTGCTTCCCGCGCCCGGAGTTGTGCACCGACAACGGCGCGATGATCGCTTTCGCTGGTGCCTTGCGCCTACAGGCGGGGCAGCACGAAACCGCTGCGGTGAAGGTCACGCCGAGATGGGATATGGCGACGTTGCCGGTGGTGGGCGAGACGAAGCCGGAGTTCCAACCTTAAGTCGCGGAAAATAGATGTCGTCATCCCAGCGAACGCTGGGATCCATCTTGATCTTTCTCGATGCGAGCGTCGGCCACTGCGGGCAACGTCAAAATGGATCCCGGCTTGACCAGCCATGCGGCCGTTGAAAACCGCTGGGATGACAGCCTAGGAAAGCGGTTACGCTTACCCACTCATATTTTCCCTTGCTTTCCCATGGACAAAGTCTTCATAGAAGGTCTGGAAATAGACGCCCTCATCGGCATCTACGACTGGGAACGGCGCATCCGCCAGACGCTGCGTTTCGACCTGGAGATGGGTTTCGACAACCGCAAACCCGCGGCCAGCGACGACATCGCCGATACGCTCAACTACAAGGCGGTCAGCAAGCGGTTGATCGAATTCGTTTCCCAATCCGACTACGGCCTGGTGGAAACGCTGGCCGAGCGCTGTGCGGAAATAGTGCTGGCAGAATTCGGCGTGTCCTGGCTGCGCCTGAAACTCAGCAAGCCGGGTGCGGTGCGAGGCGCGGTGGCGGTGGGCGTGATCATCGAGCGCTCGCGGGAATAATGTGCTCGGGATGACAAGGTAGTGGGCAAGGCTTATCTCAGCCTAGGCAGCAACATGGAAGCGGAAAGGAATCTCGCCTCCGCGGTGTCCGCATTGCGCGTGCGCTTCGGCGCGCTGGTCCTGTCGCCGGTCTACCGTACTGCCGCGATCGGCTTCGAAGGCCACGACTTCCTCAACGCGGCCGCGATCATCGAATCAGACCTTGACGTGCATGCGCTCAACGACTGGCTGCATGCCCTGGAGGAGGCGCACGGGCGCGACCGCAGCGGCCCGCGCTTCGGTGACCGCCCGTTGGATATCGATATCGTGTTCTACGACGATCTGGTGATCGAAGGGACGGGTAGCCTGCGTATCCCGCGCCCGGAGTTGAAGCATGCGTTCGTGCTCAAACCGCTGGCCGATATCGCGCCTGGTTTCGTCGATCCAGTTTCGAAGAAGACGTTGAGCGAGCTCTGGGCACAGTCGCCGGAGCGCGGGGTTTCACTGGAAATAGTAGCCATATCCGCCGATTCATCGCACTTGGCGTTGTAGATGCGCTGTAGGAGCGATGTAAGTCGCGATGCAGAACGTGTTCGCGACTTACGTCGCTCCTACCCGGCGAGCGTGCGCCCGCCGTCGATGCGGATCACCTGGCCGGTGGTGTAGGTGGCGTCCTGCAACAACCAGCGCACGGCTTCGGCGATCTCCTCCGGCGTGCCGGTGCGCGCCAGCGGCGTGCGTCCGAGCATGGTCTGCTTCGCGGTATCGCTGTGATCCTGCTCCGGCCACAGAATCGCGCCCGGTGCGACGCCGTTGACGCGCACTTCCGGCGCCAGTTCCAGCGCCAGCGATTTCGTCGCCATCAGCAGGGCCGCCTTGGCCATGCAGTAAACGGTGTGCCCGGCCAACGGTTTTTCCGCGTAGATGTCGACCAGGTTGACGATGGCGCCCTGCGACGCCTTCAGGTGCGGTGCGGCGGCTTGGGCGAGGAAGAACGGCGCGCGCGCATTTGAAGCGAACAGCGCGTCCCACTGCTGCGGCGTGGTGGTTCCGATGGCCGTCGGTTGGAAAGCGGAGGCATTGTTCACCAGCGCATCGAGCCGTCCGAAGCGCCCGACCGTCCTGGCCACGAGTTCGGGCAGGCGGTCGAACTCAGACAGGTCCGCTTGCAGAGTGAGCACGCTGCCGCTGCGCACCGATTCCAGTTCGTCCGCCAGCGCCTGCATTTCCGCAGCCGACCCGCGGTAATGCAACGCCAGATCGTAACCCTGTGCATGCAGGCGTCGGGCGATGGCCGCGCCGATACGGCGGGCGCCGCCGGTGATCAGAGCGACAGAGGTCGGGGACATGGGATTCCTGACGTTGAAGACCGACCGCATTGTGTCTCCAATCCCGTACGGCGCGCGAATGCTTGACGGCCATCGTGGTTCCGGGCATGTTGCATTGCATCACCTGCCAGGACGCACGCACCGGCGCAGGACAACGGACGGAGCGAATGGACTGGGCGAAGTACCGCACCACCACTTTCGACGAGCTGATCCAGGCTGATGGTCGGCCACGACCGGCGGCGCGCCGTCTGGTCGAATATCTGGGTGGCCTGTCCGGCCGCGAGATCGCCGAGCGCCAGCTCGCCGCCGACGTCATCGCCCGGGTCATGGGCATCACCTTCACCGTATATACCGACGGCCGCAACGTGGATCGCACGCTGCCGTTCGACCTGATCCCGCGCGTGATCCCGCGCACCGAATGGGTGCGTACCGAAGCCGGACTCAAGCAGCGCATGCGCGCGCTGAACCTTTTCATCGGCGACATCTACGGCAGGCAGCAGATCGTCAAGGACAAGGTGTTCCCGGCGATGCTGTTGAAGGACTCGGTCAATTTCCGTCCGCAGTGCGCAGGCGTGAAGCCGCCGCTCGGCGTTTGGGCGCACATCTGCGGCTCGGACCTGGTGCGCGATGGCGACGGCACCTTGTACGCGCTGGAAGACAACCTGCGCATCCCCAGCGGCGTGTCCTACATGCTGGAAAACCGCATGGTGGCCAAGCGCGTGTTCCCGGAACTGTTCGAAACCAGCTCGATCCTGCCGGTGGACGAATATCCGTCGCAGCTCTACGACACACTGGCCGCTCTTTCACCGCGGCCGGGCGACACGCCGACCATCGCCCTGCTCACTCCGGGCGTGTTCAACAGTGCGTACTTCGAGCATGCCTATCTGGCCCAGGCGATGGGCATCGAACTGGTGGAAGGCAACGACCTGTTCGTGGCCGACGACGACTGCACCTACATGCGCACCGTGTACGGCGCGCAGCGCGTGGATGTGATCTACCGGCGCGTGGACGATCTGTTCATCGATCCGGAGGCGTTCCATCCCGAATCCACGTTGGGAGCACCGGGCCTGATGCGCAGCTGGCGCGCGGGCAAGGTGGCGCTGGCCAATGCGCCAGGGGCAGGCGTGGCCGACGACAAGGTGGTGTTCGCCTACGTGCCGAAGATGATCAAGTACTACCTGGACGAGGACCCGATCCTGCCCAACGTACCCAGCTATCTCTGCCACAACGCGAAGGAACGCAAGTACGTGTTGGAGAACATCGAGAAACTGGTGGTGAAGCCGGCCAACGAATCGGGCGGCTACGGCATGCTGATCGGGCCGCGCTCCACCAAGCGCCAGCGCGACAAGTTCAAGAAACTGATCGAGGCCGATCCGCGCAACTACATGGCGCAACCCACGCTGTCGCTGTCCACCGCGCCCATCGTCACCGACGACGGTCCCTCGCCGCGACACCTGGATCTGCGGCCATTCGTGCTGTCGCGCGAGGACATCTACGTCACCACCGGCGGGCTTACGCGCGTGGCGATGGAGAAGGGTTCGCTGGTGGTGAATTCCTCGCAGGGCGGCGGGGCGAAGGATACGTGGGTCGTCGATCTGGACGAGGAGGCCGACTGATGCTTTCCCGCGTCGCCAGCAATCTCTATTGGTTCAGCCGCTACGTACGCCGCGCGGAGAACACCGCGCGGTTGGTTGGTGTCGGTAGCCAGCTGCAATTGGATCTGCCGCGTTCGGTGCGTTTCGCCTGGCGGCCGATGGTGGATACGGTGGGCGCGGGCGACCCCTTCGCCGAACTGTTTCCCAGCACCGGCGAAGACGCCGCCGATGCCGACGTGGTGCGCTTCCTGTTGCTGGACGAACGCAACCCGTCCTCGCTGCGCAGCTCGGTCGACGGCGCGCGCGAGATCCTGCGCAGCATCCGCGATACTCTGCCGGGCGAGGTGTGGGAAGCGATCAACGACCTGTATCTGTACATAGATGCCAATGGCGAACGCGGCGTCAGCCGGCGCTACCGCATGGAGTTCATCACCCGCATCGCCGACGGCTGCCTGAAGGTCTCCGGCTTGCTGACCGCGAACGTCAGCCGCGACATCGGTTTCCAGTTCCTGCGTCTGGGCACCGCCATAGAACAAGCCGATATGACCACGCGCATCATCGACGCCGGCGCATCGGGACTGGTGACGCCGCGCAACGAAGAGGACCGCGAGGCTTTCCAGAACATGCAGTGGATGGCGGTGCTGCGCTCGCTGGCGGCCTACCAGATGTACCGCAGGCACATCCGCCAGCGCGTGACTGCCGAACATGCGCTGCGTTTTCTGCTGCAGAACAACGAATTCCCGCGCAGCGTGCAGTTCTGTCTGGCCCGCGCGCAACGCATCCTGCCGGCCATGCCGCCGCGTCCCGGCGTGGACCGTGGTCTGAACCGTGTGGTCGGGCTGATCCGCAACGCGGATCCGGTGTCGTTGGCGGCGAAGAATCCGGCGGAGTTCATGGATGAGATCCAGGTGCACCTGGGCACCTTTCACACAGCGCTTGCGGATGGCTATTTCCGCGGCTGAATCGCTTGTGCGGATGTAGAAGCGGGCCCTGCACGCGACCGCTCTTCTTCTCCATCAAGAGCAAAAGCGTCGCGGGCAGGGCCCGCTCCTACAAAGGTTGCTGCTGGGCTACTGTTGACCCGAGGCATCGCCCGGATCGGGCCGCAGCGCCACGCGACGCGGCGGCAGCGGGGGCAGCGCATCGGTCCGCTCTTCCGGCGCAAGCGCCGGTTCCCATGGGAACCGCGGCAGGCTGTGCACCGCCGCTTCGAGTTTGCGCGACCAGGTTTCGTGGATTTCCGAATACAGCGGCGTATCGCCTTCCATGCGCATCTTCTGGGTGATCTTCAGATCGCCCGCTCGGACCAGGGCGATATCGATGGGCAAACCCACCGACAGATTCGAACGGATGGTGGAATCCAGCGACACCAGCGCGCAGCGCGCGGCATCTTCCAGCGTGGTCTGCGGGCGCAGGATGCGGTCCAGGATGGGCTTGCCGTACTTCGATTCGCCGATCTGCAGGTAGGGCGTTTCGGGCGAAGTGGCGATGCAGTTGCCCAGCGGGTAGACCATGTACAGGCCCGGCCGTTCGCCGGCTATCTGCCCGCCCAGGATCAAGGTGGACTGCACGCTGACGCCGTTCTGCTGGGCTTCTCCGGCCATCCTGACCTGGCTGGCCACCAGCACTTCGCCCACGTATTCGGCCACTTCGTACAAGTGGGTGAAGGCGCGCAGGCTGCGCTTGGCGTCGGGGTCCTCGGCATCGTGCATCAGCCGGGAAATAGTCAGTTGCGTGGTCGCCAGGTTGCCCGCCGACATGATCACGAACACGCGGTCGCCGGGATATTCGAACACATGCATCTTGCGGTACACGCGTACGTCGTCGAAGGAGGCGCTGGTGCGCGTATCCGCCGCGAAGACCAGGCCTTCGTCCGTTTCTATGCCGACGCAATAGGTCATGTGGCGGTTTGTGCTGCCGTTGTGCTGTGCACCAATGATTCTATGCGCGCTATCCGCGCTTGGCTAGCGCTGCCGCCGGCCGCGTAAGATGTGGCGCTTGCTCTCACATTCCTGTCCCATGTCAGATCTTCCTCCACCCGATCCGGATGCGGCCCGCCATAGCGAAGGGTTGGCGACGTTGATCCGCGGCGAAGTTACCGGATCCGGCGGCGGCATCCCGTTTTCGCGTTTCATGGAGCTGTGCCTGTACGCGCCCGGGCTGGGCTACTACAGCGCAGGCAGCGCCAAATTCGGCGCCGCCGGTGATTTCGTCACCGCGCCCGAGCTTGGTCCCCTGTTCGCCGGCTGCCTCGCCACTGCCGTGGCCCCGGTACTGCAGCAGCTGGGACCGGAGGCGGAGTTTCTGGAAATCGGCGGCGGCAGCGGCGCTTTCGCCGAGATCATGCTCAAGCGCCTGCTGGCGATGGATGCGCTGCCCGCGCGCTACGCGATCCTGGAACCGAGCGCGGATCTGCGCGAACGCCAGCGGGAACGCCTGGGACGCAGCCTGATTCCACCGGTCTTCGCTCTGGTGGAATGGCTGGACGGCCCACCGGAACATTCCTGGAACGGAGTGCTGTTCGCCAATGAAGTGATCGACGCCTTGCCGACCCCGCGCTTCACCCTGCGTGATGGGGAAGTATTCGAGGAAGGCGTTGCGCTGGGGGAGGATGGGCGTTTCGTGCGCAGCGACCGGCCCGCCGATGCGCTGCTGGCCGCGGCGGTACGCCATCTCGAGCGCACCCTGGGCATTTCTTTCCCCGACGGCTATCGCTCCGAACTGCTGCCCCAGCTGCCTTACTGGGTGCAGGCGGTCATGGGTGGTCTGGAGGCCGGCGCGATGCTGTTCGTCGATTACGGTCATCCGCGCCGCGAGTATTACCTGCCGCAACGCGACCAAGGCACGCTGCGCGCGTTCTATCGGCACCAGACACACAACGACCTCTATGCCTGGCCGGGTTTGCAGGACCTCACCGCCTCGGTCGATTTCACCGCACTGGCCGAAGCGGGTACGCATGCCGGCTTCGATCTGGCCGGCTACTGCACGCAGGCCAGCTTTCTGCTGGGCAACGGCCTGCCGCAGCTGTTGCAGGAAGCCGAAGCACGCGCAACCGAAACGCAATTGCAGCGCCTGCGCAATGAAGCCAAGCAACTGACTTTGCCTAGCGAAATGGGCGAAAGATTCCAGGTCATGGGGTTTTCCCGTGACGTGGAGTTCGGCGCCGCATTCCTGTCCGGCGATCTGTCGTGGCGGCTGTGAGCGCAGCGCTGAAACCGCTGCGCCGGCCACGACTGTGGCTGGGGCTGTGGATCGTGGCCATCGTGGCGTTGGTGGTGGTCTGCCTGGTGCCGCTGGATTCGCTGCCGCCGCTACCGGAAAACAGCGACAAGCTGGAACACCTGTTCGGCTATTTTGCGCTGTCCGCCGCCGCGGTGCAGTTGTTCGGCAGCCGCCGTGCATTGCTGGTGGCGACTGTGGGTCTGGTCGCGCTGGGTATCGGCGTCGAGATTGCGCAGGGTTTCACCGCCTACCGTTCTTCCGACCCTGTCGACGCGCTGGCCAATACGCTTGGCGTGTTGCTGGGCATGGCCACGGCGTTGACGCCGTGGCGCGATCTGCTGTTGCGCATGGAGAAGCGCCTGTTGCCCTAGCAGCAGGCTTATTCACCGCGCGTGTAGGAGCGACGTAAGTCGCGAACGGGTTACCGGTAAATCCTCTTCGCGACTTATGTCGCTCCTACAACGCGCCCTATCCAGTAGGTAGGTCGGGGCTACGCCCCCGACGCTCCCAACGAACAAGAATCCGGAACTTCCCCGTGCCCCTCGGCCACGTAGGGCCGACCTACGGGATCATCATGGACGCAGCGTTACCCGATCCAGAACCCACATCGCCGGGCGCGTATCGCCGGTGAAGAAGATGCACAGGTTTTGCGGCGCGGTGGTCGCTTGCAGTGGCGCTTTCAAGGTCACGAAACCATCGGCGTCCGGCGCGGCGGGCAACGGCACCGTCGCCAGCACAGCGCCGCCGCAGCTTGCGCGAATCTCAAGTTCGCCGTTCGCGCTCTTCGCCGGCTTGAACTTGCGCGATGGCTCATCGTGCGCCAGCTGGAAATAGTACGGCAGACGTCCGGCGCGCACTTCGATCGAAGCGATGCCGCCCGGATCGGCGTTTTTCCATTCCCAGCAGGGATTGAAAATGTCCGCGTTGAAGATGGCTCGCTCGCCTTCGGACGGGCCGTCGTCTTCCAGCCGCAGCATCAGCGCACCGGTGCACATCGCCAGTTCCTCATCGCTGCGGGTCAACAGCGACGCAGCGTCCAACCTGCGATCGGCGGCCTTGGTCAGCGGTTTGCCGTCCACGAACACCGATGCGCGCAGATCCGCGGGAAGCGCCAGCGAGAAGGGGCCTTCGTATGCAGTCGAACCAGCGGAAGGTTCGCTGCCATCGGTGGTGTAACGGATATCCGGATAGCCCAGCGAATTGGACAGGCTGACTTCCACGCGGCCCTGTTTGCGGTCTTCCACCAAGGCGCTGCGCACTTCGAACGGCGTCTGCGCATAGCCGATACCCATCGCCTGGTAACGCTGCAGCTGCGCGGGCAGGCGGGCAACGAAACCCGGCCAGTTCTTTTTCTGCGCCGGCGACCATGCCGTTTCGGCCAAGGCCGCGATGCGCGGGAAAATGGCGTGCTGCATCCGCGCAAAGGTGCGCATGTGCTCGGTCCATACGTTGGCCTGCAGGCCCAGGATGTGCGAGCGCTTGTCCGCGGCCAGCGCGGCGGGCACGGGCTCGAACGCGTATACCTGCTTCAGTGGAATGGTCGCCGGGCGTCCCGGTGGTTCATTCGGCGAATCGGTTTGCAGGTAGTCCAGATACAGTTCGGAGGAGGGCGACATGACCACGTCGTGACCCTGGTTGGCGGCGGCGATGCCGCCTTCGATACCGCGCCAGGACATGACCGTTGCTTCTTCGGGCAGGCCGCCTTCCAGAATCTCATCCCAGCCGATCAGGCGCCGGTGTTTGGCGACCAGATATTTCTCCAGCCGCTTGATCAGGTAGCTCTGCATGCCGGCTTCGTCCTTGACGCCCAGTTCGCGAATCCGCTCCTGCACGCGCGCCGAGGCTTTCCACTGGTCTTTCACCGCCTCGTCGCCGCCCACGTGGACGTAGGCGCCCGGAAACAGATCGACCACTTCGCCCAGTACGTTCTCCAGGAAGACGAAAGTGCTCTCCTCCACGTTGAACAGATTGGTGTTGACGCCCCATTCGTTGGAAACCACCGGCGGCGTATCCAGCACGCCCAGTTGCGGGTAGGCGGCTATCGCGGCGGTCGCGTGGCCGGGCACGTCGACTTCCGGGACTATGGTGATATGCAGCGCGACCGCGTAACGCACCACGTCCCGAATCTGCTCCTGCGTGTAATAACCGCAATAGGGTTTCGGTTTCCCCGCGACATCCAGGCCGGCATCGCCTGCGGGAATGCGGCAGCCGCCGACCTCGGTCAACTTGGGATATTGCTTGATCTCGATCCGCCAGCCTTGGTCGTCGGTCAGGTGCCAGTGGAAGGTGTTGAGCTTGTGCAACGCCATCGCATCGAGCATCTGCTTGATCTGATCGACGGTTTGGAAATGGCGGGCCGAGTCGAGCATCAGCCCGCGCCAGGCGAAACGCGGCGTGTCGTCGATGCGCAGCGCCGGCAACGAGAACGATCCGGCGTCGCCCGGCGGCAGCAGCTGCCATAGCGTCACCGCCCCGTAGAAAAGGCCGCGTGGGTCGCGCGCCGATACCACCGTGCGTTGCGGATCGATCTCCAGCGTATAGCTTTCAGGCGACTCGCCCGCCGCCTTCGGATCTATGCGGAAGTGGATAGCGCCTTTGTTGGCGCCTTTTGCGTCGCGCACCTTAAGCGTCAATGCATGGCTCTTGGCGACGAAGCCGGCGAACTGCTCCGCAGCGGCACGCGCCTGCGGATCCAGCGCCATGATCTGCGTGGCCGGATCCACCGCGAAGCTACCTTCGTTGCGCTGCATCGATGCGGGCGCGGGGATCAACATCGGATCCGATGGCGCGCCGGTCGCGGCCATCGCACCGGGCGAGCCCATGGCCAGCAACATCAGCGCTTTCGATGCAACAGGTCGCAGGCAATCCGAAATCGTCATCACTTCCTCCTCGCAATATTGTCGATCCTACCCGACTGGTCCGGCATCCGAATCAATCGTTGGCATTCATCATCCCTCAAAAAAATCGGGCCCGGACAAGTCCAGGCCCGTGAGGGAAACACATCAAAAGGTTTCTGTGCGCCTTAGAACTTGAAGCGCAGGTTCAAGTAGTACTGACGGCCATTGTTGTAGATTCCGCGCGGCTGGTCCTTGTTGTCCGCGTAGTACTTCAATTTCTCGTTGGTCAGGTTCATGCCGTCCAGCGAGAGACTGACCATATCGTTGAACGTCCAGCCCACCGAGGCCGACACCGACTGGGTGTCGTCCTGGTTGAACGCGGACCGGCGATCCAAGCCGCTATAGAAGTGCGAACGGTAGTTGTAGGCCACGCGGGCGTTCAGGTGGTCGTTCTCGAAGTAACCGACCAAGTTGAACGTGTTGCGCGAGGCGCCCACCACCGGGCTGCCGTCTTCTTCCTTTGCATCGGTGTAGGTGTAGTTGGTGTTGAAACCGAAATGATCGCCCAGCGGCTGCTCCCACGACAGCTCGATGCCCTTGGCCGAGGCCTGGGTGTTGATCGGCGTGGTGACCAGATAGTTGCCCATGTAGCCGTTCGGGTGGGCCGCGTCGAAGGTCAGGAACTGCTGCTCGCTCACGCCCTGGCTGACGTAGCTCGACATATCCATGTAGAACACGCTGGCGGACAACAGCGAGCGCGGCGCGTAATACCATTCCAAGGCCACGTCGTAGTTGTTCGAATAGATCGGCTTCAGGTTCGGGTTGCTGGAATTGCCGCCGCCGAAGTCATCTTCGTCCGCGGGCGGCGAGAGGTTCAGGCCGCCGGCCAGCGCCGAGTAGTCGGGCCGGGCCATGGTGCGGGTGGCGGCCACGCGTGCGACCAGGGTGTCGCTCAGGTCGAACTTGAAGTTGGCGCTGGGCAGGAAGTCGGTGTAGTCGTTCTTGATCGTGAACGGCGAGAAGATGCCGAAGGCCGAACCCAGGATGGCGCCCGGCGTGGTCGCCGTGCCGCCTGGCACGTACTGCAGCACTTCGGTGTTGGTCTTGACCATGCGCACGCCGACGTTACCGCTCCAGCGCTCGCCCTGCAGGTTGAGCTGGGCGTACGCGGCCTTGGTTTCTTCCTTCAGGCGGAAGTCGTAGAACGGGTAACGACGTACGACTGGGTCGCGATTGGCCTGTACGGCATTCCAGTCGGCCATCTGCTCGGCGGTGAAGTACCAGACGCCGCGCGGGAAGTTGCCACCCAGGCCGCTGCCGTAGTCGCCGGGATAATTGCTGTAGTCCTGCGGGAAGGTGGTCGGATCGAATGGCGTGGCGGCCCAGTTGGGCCCCTGCGCGACTACGTTCGCCGACTCGCGGTCGTGGTTGGCCACGCGGACGCCGAACTCCAGCGATTCGAACACGCCGCTGTCGATGAAGTACTGGGAGTCGATCTGGCCCCAGGTGTCCTTGTCCTCGATATCGAGGTTCTGCAGGCCGAAGATCCAGTCCAGTGCCAGATTCGCGGGCGGTGCGGTGATGGAATCGTTGAGGGTGAACGAGGCGGCCTGGCCGATACCGTTGAGATTGTAAGAGGCACCGGTGCCCTGCCCGACGGTCCATTCGGCGACGTCCTGGTTCGGCGTCTCGCCATGGCCGGTGGAGGTGCCGAGCTTGAAGTCGAAGTTCAGCCTATCGCTCGCCTTCCAGTCGGCCTCGAACGCCACGTAGGTGGTGCTGGCGCTTTCGTCGGGGCGCGAGATCATGTCGTACAGGCCGTAGTTCGTGCCCGCCACCGGGGCGAAATCGGCCGATACCAGGGTGTTGTTGCGCACGACGTAGCCGGCCAGCGGCGCCTGCCCCGCACCGCCATTAAGGATGCGCGGGTTGTACAGCAGGTAGTTGCGGTTGTAGTTGGAGGCGTCCAGCTTGGAGGAGAAACCGGACAGGTCGAAACTCAAGTTGTCGGTGGGTTTGAACTGGACTTCGACCAGGCCGCCGCGGCGTTTGCGTTTCTGTTCGAAGAACGCGGCGCCGATCATGCGCGGGTACCAGACGCCGGCCAGATCCGGATTGCTCGTCGCAATGGCGCTGCCGGCGGCGATCTGGTCGTAGCCCAGCACTTCCACGCCATCGCGGCGCAGGGTGCGGTCTTCGGAGAAGGCCTGCACCAGCACGCCGAAGGTCGAGGCCTCGTTGCGGTAGTTGACCAGCGCGTTGATCTGCGGGTCGGTCTCGCCGGGCAGGGTGGAGTAGACCGCGCCTACCGAACCGCTGGCGGTGAAGGTTTTGGCAAACTCGGTCGGCTTGCGGGTGATGATGTCGACGGTGCCGGTGACGCCGCCCTCGGGCAGCTTGGCCTGCGAGGTCTTGTGCACCACCACCTGGCTGACCAGGCTCGACGGCAGCAGGGTGTAGCTGACGCTGCGGCCGGCATTGTCGCTCTGGTTCAGCACGAACCAGTCGCCCGAGGAGACCGGGTGGCCGTTGATCTGGGTCAGGGTCAAGCTGGGGTTGGTGCCGCGCATGGACACGCGGTCGTTCTCGTCGAAGCCGCCTTCGGTCGCGCCGGCAGAGCTGATGGTGACGCCGGGCAGGCGCTGCAGCGAGTCGGCCACGTTCTTATCGGGCATCTTGCCGATGTCCTCGGCGGTGAGCACTTCGACGTGCGAATTGGAGTCGCGCTTGGCATCCAGGGATTTCTCCAGGCTGCCGCGGATACCCACGACGGTGACCGTACCCAGATCGGTCGCATCGGTCGTTTCGGTTTCTTCGGCTTGCGCCGTGGTCTGCGTTTCCTGCGCGTGCAACTGCGCAGCGAAGCTGAGGCTCGCCACGATCGCAGCCGAAAGGATTGATTTCTTACAGTTCATGATGCTTCCCCATCGCTGATTGAGTTGTGACAACGAAGACCGCTGCCGTGCCTATGCCTGTTGTTGCTGATCGTTTGCAGTTGGACCGCGCCTGCCCAAGCAGGTGGCCCGTGGTCGCTCCGACGACTCTTCTCCTACCCACCCTCACATTGGCCGAGGTACCAGTTCGCGGCGCCGATGACGCCGAGTTGTCCGTGCTCGACCAACCGCACGGGTATGCGTTCCAGCGCCGCGCGCATCGGTCCCTTGTTGAGGAACCGTTCGACGAAGCTGCTGTTCAAAAGGAATTCGCGGATCTGCGGCAGGATGCCGCCGGCCAGGTAGATGCCGCCCTGCACGCCGTACAGAAGCGCCAAGTCGCCGACCGCGCTGCCCAGCAAGCCGCAGAAAATCTCCAGGCTTTCGCGCGCCAATGCATCGCTGCCGGAGATCGCGGCAGCGGTGATCTCGCCGGGCGTCTTGTAGTCGTTGCGCGAACCGCGCAGCGCGCATAAAGCGGTGTGCAGGTTCATCAGGCCCGGGCCGGATAGAGCGTATTCGACCGGCACGTGGCTGCGGTGCTTCAGCATTTCGGACAGCAGCGCCATTTCGGTGGCGTTGCCGGCGGTCAGCGCGGCCTGGCCGGCTTCGGTGGCCAGCACCACGGCGCGCTTGCCGGTAGGAATCCACACTGCCGCGCCCAGGCCGGTGCCGGGGCCCAGCACCAGCGTCGGTCCGGCCACCGGGGCGATCTCCGGCCCGGTCAGGCGCAGCACTTCGCTGGCGTCCACATAAGCGGCGGCGTGGGCCACGGCTTCGAAATCGTTGACCAGGCGGAACTCGCGGAAGCCGAGCCGTTCGCGTATTTCCTGCGGCGACAGGCGCCACGGCAGGTTGGCGGTGATGACCGTGCCGTCCTCCAGCGGATAACCGGCGCTGGCGATCACGCCGCGGCCGATGCTCTCGCCTTCGAGCGTGCCGAGGAAATCCTCGATGATTTCGGTCAGCCCCGGGTATTGGGCGCAGACGTATTTACGGTACTGGAGCACGGTGACCGGGTGGGCAGGATCGCCGCTACCCTGTACCAGGCCGATGCGTACATGGGTCCCGCCGACATCGGCGGCAATGAACCGCTCGTGCAACGCGTTCTGGGGACTAACCGGCATTGGATTGGCGTTTGCGACCACACATCTCCCCATGTCTTCGCGGGCCGCGGCGCAGTAATCCGCAGGGCCATTGCGCCGGAGTGTGAGATTGGCCTGACAACGTTGTCAACAGCCAGTCATGAAAAAATGGCAGGGCGGCCCGAAATGGTTGCAACGGTATCGATGCCGGTAACAATTCTGACCAATTGCACCCATTTTCGTGGATTTATGTTCATATTCATGCACATATGGCGGTCTTCCATACGGTCATCGTGTTGCGGCGCAAGAAAATCCAGGCAAGGATTTGGCGATCCCAACAGCGCCGGCGCGACTCCAAAGTGGCCCCGGGGAGAAAAGTATGACAACGTTATTCCCAGCCAGAGCCGCAGATCTGCCTCCGGCATCGCTGGTTCACCGGCGTCGTTGCGGCCACCGCCCTCAGGGAGTCCATCGTCATGACTGCAGTACCTGTCACCGCCGCTGTCGCTGCCAATCGGCACGCCGGTTCCATCGCCATCATCGGCGTGCTGTTCTTCATCATGGGGTTCTTCACCTGGATCAACGGGCCGCTGATCACGTTCGTGAAGCTGGCCTTCGACCTGGATGAGGTGAAGGCGTTCTTCGTTGTTTTCGTTTTCTACATTTCCTATTTCATGTTGGCCTTGCCCGCGTCCTGGGTGCTGAAGCGCACCGGCCTGAAGAAGGGATTGGCGTTCAGTCTGTTCGTCATGGCCATTGGCGCGGCTTTGTTCGGCGAACTGTCCACGCAACGGGTTTATGCCGGTGCGCTGACCGGACTGTTCGTGATCGGCGGCGGCCTGGCCATGCTGCAGACCGCGGTCAATCCCTACATCAGCATCCTGGGCCCGATCGAAAGTGCGGCGCAGCGCATCGCCGTGATGGGCATCTGCAACAAGGTCGCCGGCATGCTGGCGCCGCTGCTGATCGGTTCGCTGGTGCTGCACGGTATCGGCGACCTGGCCGCACAGGTCAGCGCCGCCGATGCGGCGACCAAAGCGACGCTGTTGAACGAGTTCGCGGCCAAGATCCATACCCCCTACCTGGTGATGGCCGGTGTGCTGGTGCTGGTGGCGATTGCGATCCTGTTTTCTTCGCTGCCCGAGATCAAACCCGCCGACGTCAATGCCGAACGCGCCGATGGCGCCCACGGCGGCAAGGGCAGCGTGTTCCAGTTCCCGCACCTGTGGCTGGGCGTGCTGTGTCTGTTCGTGTACGTGGGCGTGGAAGTGCTGGCGGGCGACGCCATCGGCACCTATGGCAACGGCTTCGGACTGCCGCTGGATGAAACCAAGTTCTTCACCTTTTTCACCCTCTGCGCGATGCTGCTGGGCTATCTGATCGGACTGGCGGCGATTCCGCGGTTCATTTCGCAGCAGCGCTACCTCAGCGTTTCGGCGGCGCTGGGCATGGTGTTTGCCCTTTGCGCGTTCCTGACCAAGGGTTATGTCTCAGTCGGTTTCATCGCGGCGCTGGGTTTCGCCAACGCGATGATGTGGCCGGCGATTTTCCCGCTGGCGATCAAGGGCCTGGGTCGCTTCACCGAGACCGGTTCGGCGTTGCTGGTCATGGGCATCGCCGGCGGTGCGATCATCCCGCAGGCGTTCGCCATCCTGAAGCAGCATCACGATTTCCAACTGGTGTTCGTGCTGCTCGCCGTGCCTTGCTACCTCTACATCCTGTTCTTCGCCTTGCGTGGACACCGCGTGGGCAAGACGAAGCAGGCATGATGCGCACGTCACCGGGAATCACAGGACATGGCTGAGCCGAATATGCGCAGACCGACCATCAAGGACGTCGCCGAACGCGCCAAGGTCTCGTTGAAGACCGTATCGCGCGTCATCAACAACGAACCTTCGGTCATGCAGGGCACGCGCGCGCGCGTGCTGCACGCCATCGCCGAACTGGATTACGAACCCGACCAGTCCGCGCGCAACCTGCGCAGCGGCACGCCGTTCGTGGTCGGCCTGATCTACGACAACCCCAACCCGTACCACATCATCGGCGTGCAGAACGGCGTGCTGGCCGCGTGCCGGGAAACTGGCTTCGGCCTGCAGATCCACCCCTGCGATTCCACCTCGCCATTGCTGGCCGAAGAGTTGTCGGAACTGGTGCAGCGCTCGCGCCTGGCCGGGCTGGTGCTGACCGCGCCCATGTCCGAAAGCATGGAACTGGTGCAGGCGCTGGCCGCGCGCGGCGTGAAGCTGGTGCGCATCATCGCCGCCACCGAAGATCCCAACGACGGCTACCCCTGCGTCTACGTGGACGACCACGATGCCGCCTACGAAATCACCGAACACCTGATCCAACTCGGCCACCAGCGCATCGGCTTCCTGTGGGGCGGGTTGGCGCACCGGTCCAGCATCGAACGCTACAACGGCTATGAGAAGGCGCTGAAGGATTACGGCATCACCCTGGACAAGCACTTGATCGTGCCCGGTGACTACACGTTCGACGATGGTTTCCGCGGCGCCCGGCGCTTGCTCGCCTTACGCGAACCGCCCACCGCGATCTTCGGGTCCAACGATGAAATCGCCGCCGGTGTGCTGGCCGCGGCGAAATCGGCGGGCATGAACGTACCCTACGATCTTTCCATCGCAGGGTTCGAGGACAGCCCGTTCTCCAAGCAGTCCTGGCCCGCGCTGACCACCGCCAAACAAGCCACCGAAGACATCGCCCGGCAGGCCGCGCGGCTGCTGATCGCCGGCCTGCGCCACGACGCCTACGACGAAAACCCCACGCCGCTGCACAACCAGGGCTTCGTGCCGCAACTGGTGGTGCGCGGCTCCACCGCGCCGGTACGCCCGCGCAACGATTGAAGCCAAGCCACCCCATGAACACCGCAGCAACCCACCAGGCCGGTTTACCCGCGCCCCACGAAACCCTGATGTACGCCGAAGCCGCGCAGACCGCCGAAGTGGTCGCGGCGCAGTTCGCGCGCAACCAACCGGTCATCGCCGCGCTGGCCGAAGACCTGCGCCGCAATCCGCCACCGTTCGTGGCGACCTGCGCGCGCGGCAGTTCCGACCATGCGGCCACCTATGCCAAATACCTGTTCGAGACGCAGCTGGGCATCGTCACCGCGTCGGCTTCGCCCTCGGTCGGCTCGGTTTACGAGGCGAAACAGAAGCTGGAAGGCGCGCTGTATCTGGTCATCTCGCAATCGGGCAAAAGCCCCGACCTGCTGCGCAACGCCGAGGCCGCGCGCGAAGCCGGCGCGCGCGTGGTGGCGCTGGTGAACGTGGAGGATTCCCCACTCGCGCAGTTGGCGCACACCGTGGTTCCGCTGCATGCCGGTCCCGAACGCAGCGTGGCGGCGACCAAGAGTTATCTGTCCTCGCTGTCGGCCATCCTGCAACTGGCCGCGCATTGGAAGAACCAGGCGCCGCTGCTCGACGCGCTGGACACCTTGCCCGACAGTCTGCGCGCCGCGTGGCAGGCCGACTGGTCGCCGCTGACCGAAGGCCTGGTCGATGCGCACAACCTGTTCGTACTGGGGCGCGGACTGGGGCTCGCCGCCGCCCAGGAAGCCGCGCTCAAATTCAAGGAAACCTGCGGCTTGCACGCTGAAGCCTACAGCTCGGCGGAAGTGAAGCACGGGCCGATGGCGCTGGTGGGGCCGGGGTTTCCGGTGCTGTGTTTCGCGCAACCGGATGAAACCGAAGCCGGCACGCTGGCGCTGGCGAAAGAGTTCCGGACGCGCGGCGCGGAGGTCTGGGTTTCGTCGGCGCACGGCGACCTTCCGCTGGTGAAAGCATCGCATCCGGCCTGCGCCCCATTGCTGACCATCCAGAGTTTCTATCGCGCCATCAATGCATTGGCGCTGCGCCGCGGGCACAATCCCGATGTGCCGCCGCATTTGAATAAAGTCACCGAAACCGTATGAACGGCAATCCGACCGACAGCACCCTGGCCCTGGTCAACGGCCGCGTCCTCACCGATCACCGGATCGAGGAGGGCATTGCGGTGCTGGTACAGGCGGGGCGTATTGTCGCGGTGATTCCCGAGCACGAAGCTTTGCAGCGCGCCGACGATGCGTACGACCTGCAAGGCGCGATCCTGCTGCCGGGTTTCATCGATTGCCAGGTCAATGGCGGCGGCGGAGTGCTGTTCAACAACGCACCCGATGTGGCCGCGCTACGCGCCATAGGCCGCGCGCATCGTCGTTTCGGCACCACCGGTTTTCTGCCGACGCTGATCAGCGACGATGTCGAAGTGATGGGCAAGGCCATTGCCGCGACGCGCCAGGCGATCGCGGAAAACGTGCCTGGGGTACTCGGTATCCATCTCGAAGGTCCGTACATCGCACCCGCACGCAAGGGCACGCACGACGCAGCCAAGTTCCGCACGCCCGATGCGCGCGAGATCGAACTGGCCACTTCTCTGGACAATGGCGTCACCGTGATCACGTTGGCACCCGAGCGCGTTTCGGCGGCAGATATCCAGGCGCTGGCGGCGCGCGGCGCAATCGTCGTGGCCGGGCATACCGCCGCCTCGTATGACGAAATGCGCGCCGGTATCGAGTCCGGCATCCGCGGCTTCACCCATCTGTACAACGCCATGTCGCCGCTGCAGGGCCGCGAACCGGGTGCAGTGGGCGCGGCGCTGGAAGATCGCAACACCTGGTGCGGCGTCATCGTCGATGGCGTGCACGTGCATCCTGCCAGCCTGCGGGTGGCATTGATGGCCAAGCCGCGCGGCAAACTTTTTCTGGTCACAGACGCCATGCCGCCGGTCGGTGCGGACGATCCCAGTTACGAGCTGTATGGCGAAGTGATCACCGCGCGCGATGGCGTGTTGCGCAATGCGGCCGGTGTGCTTGCCGGATCGGCGCTGGACATGGTGACCGCAGTGCGCAACAGCGTGACGATGCTCGGCGTACCGCTGGAAGAAGCCTCGCGCATGGCGTCGACTTATCCCGCGGAGTTCCTGGGGCTTGGCGATCGCTTCGGACGGATCGCGCCGGGTTATTCGGCCGATTTCGTATCGCTCGATTCCGATCTGCAGGTGGTCAACACATGGATCGGCGGCGAAGCACTGTAGGAGCGGGCCCTGCCCGCGACCGCCGTTCACGCAATATCCGCCAAGAGCGGTCGCGGGCAGGGCCCGCTCCTTCGACAGGAAAGGTATGGCAGTGATCCGGCAGACACGTTTCGCCTCCGTCGACGCGCTGCGCGGCATTACCGTCGCGGCGATGCTGCTGGTCAACAACCCGGGCGATTGGGGCCACGTGTACGCGCCGCTGCTGCATTCGGAATGGAACGGCTGCACGCCGACCGACCTGGTGTTCCCGTTCTTTCTCTTCATCGTCGGCGTGTCGATCGCACTGGGCATCGCTCCGCGCGTGGAAGCGGGCACCGATATCGCTCCGCTGCGCCGCGCGGTGATGCTGCGCGCCGCGAAGATCATCGGCCTGGGATTGCTGTTGCACCTGCTGGCGTTCTGGCTGTTGGACAAGCCGTCGTTCAGGCCGTGGGGCGTGCTGCAGCGCATCGGCCTGTGTTTTGCGGCGGCGGGTTTGCTGGCGACTTTTACCGGCGCCAAAGCGCAGTGGACGATCATCGCGACCGTGTTGCTGGGCTATTGGGCCTTGCTGGTCGCGGGTGGTTCGTTCGCGCCCTGGGACAATCTGGCCAGCCTCATCGATACCGCGCTGCTGGGGCCGATGGCCTATCAGTTCGATGCGGCCAGCGGCCGGGGCCACGATCCGGAAGGCTTGTTGAGCACGCTGCCCGCCATCGCCACCACGCTGCTGGGCGTACGCGCGGGCCAATGGCTGCGCGGCGGCGAGGTGAAGCGGTTGCTGCTGGCCGGGTTGATCGCGTTGGCGGTCGGATTCGCCTGGTCGCTCTGGTTCCCGTTCAACAAGAACCTGTGGACGTCTTCCTATGTGTTGTGGACGGCGGGCTGGGCCATGCTGGCGCTGGTCCTGTGCCATGTGCTGATCGATGTCCGGAAGTGGCCTGCGCTCGGCCGCCGTTTTGGGGTCAATGCCATTGCCGCCTATGTCGGATCGGCGGCGATGGTGTATGTGCTGGCAGGATTGGGTGGGTGGGAACCGATCTACCGCGTCGGCTTCAGCCATTGGATGACGCCGCGCTTCGGGCCGTACCTGCCGTCGCTGGCTTTCGCCTTGGCGTTCGTGGGCTTGTGGTGGGCAGTGGTGCGCTGGATGGATCACCGCCGGTGGTACCTCAAGCTCTGACGGTTCACCGCATCGTTCTGCTTCCGATCACAGCTTTCTGCGCCGCACTGGAGTAGAAAGACGGGCATCCCCCGGTGTGAGTGCCGTCATGAGCCCGTCTCGGTACCTGTTTGCCTGCTGCCTGTTGCTGTTGACCGCGTGCGATTTGCCCTGGGTTGCGGACGATAGCGAAAGCGAACGTTCCGCACAGGCGGCGCCCGAACGCCCCGGGCCGCGGCTTTTGGTTTCCCCGCGCCTCATGCCGGCGGGCATGCCGGCGAATCGGCCGGCCGGTGTCCAGGCCAACGCAGTCGCGCAAGCTGCCGGGCAGCCTCCCTCGATGGGCGGCAATCTGCCTGCCCGGCAGATTCCCAATCCCGCTTTCAAGAGCACCGAGGTCGCGCGGTTCGATCAGCCCTGGGCGATGACCTTCCTGCCCGATGGGCGCCTGCTGGTCACCGAGAAGCCGGGCAAGTTGCGATTGATCGATGTCACCACCAAGCAGATCGGCGAAATCATCGGCGTGCCCGCCGTCGCTTACGGTGGACAAGGCGGTTTGGGCGATGTGGTGCTGCATCCGCAGTTCGCCAGCAATCGGCTGGTGTATCTGAGCTATGCCGAAGAAGGGACCGGCGGACGCGGCGCTGCAGTGGCGCGCGCCACCTTGAACCTGGATGCCAGCGGCAACAACGGCAGCCTGTCCAACCTGCAGGTGCTGTGGCGGCAGATCAAGGTGAGCGGCGACGCACACTACAGCCACCGCATCGCCTTCGACCGCGACGGCAAGCTGTGGATCAGTTCCGGCGAACGCCAGAAGGGCACGCCGGCGCAGGACCTGCAATCCAATCTGGGCAAGATCATCCGCCTCAACGCCGATGGTTCGATTCCGGCCGACAACCCGTTCGCCAATCAGGGCGGAGTCGCCGCGCAGGTGTGGTCATTGGGCCATCGTAATGTGCTGGGTATCTTTTTTAATGCGCAGGGTCAGCTGTGGACGCATGAGATGGGCCCGGCGGGCGGCGACGAACTCAACCTGATCGAACGCGGCTCCAACTATGGATGGCCCATCGTTTCCAACGGCAGCAACTACGACGGCAGCGACATTCCCGATCACTCCACGCGACCGGAATTCAACGCACCGGAGGCATGGTGGACGCCGGTGATCGCGCCGGCCGGTTTCATCATCTACGACGGTAATCTGTTTCCCTATTTCCGCGGCAACGGTTTCATCGGCGGGTTGGCATCGACGGCGCTGATCCGCATCCAGTTCGACGGCAACACGGGCAGGGAAGTGTCGCGCTATCCGATGGGCCAGCGCATCCGCGAGGTGGAACAGGGTCCGGACGGCGCGATCTGGTTGCTGGAGGACGGCGCCAATGCGCGCCTGCTGAAGCTGACGCCGACCTAAAACCCCGCATCGTAGGAGCGCCCCATGGGCGCGAGCTCTTTTCTCGATAAAAGGAAAAGCTCGCGCCCATGGGGCGCTCCTACGCGGGGCTTCGGGCTTTGCCGATGGCGACGATGCGGGCCTTGCGCAACGCTTCCCCCATCGCCGGGCCGCTGATCGTTTCATCGTCGATGTCGCGAGCGGTTATTGCCATTGCGGCCGCGTGCAGGCGCGCCAGTTCGCGGCTCTGCGGATAGTCGGCATCCTCGCTGCCCAAGCGGCCACGTTTGTCGGCTTCGCAGACCAGGGCGAGTTGCGCAATGCGCTCGGGTTTACGGAATGCATCGCAACGCGCCAGCAGCTCCAGCACAGTGGCATCGCGCAGCTCATCCAGCCGATGCACGTTGAGGTGTTCCCTGCAGGCCATGATCGCCAGCTCGCGATGTGCGGCCGGTACCTTGAGGCGTTCGCACAGCACCTTCAGCGGAGCCACACCGGCGTGTTCGTGGCCGATGTGTTTCGGCAACACTTCCGCGGGCGTCAGCGCCTTACCCAGGTCGTGAGTCAGCGCGGCGAAGCCGATCGCGTCATCGCCAGGCGCAAGCCGTGCGGCCATGTCGCTGACCATTTCCTGGTGCAGGCCGGTGTCCACTTCCGGATGGAACTCGGCGCGCTGCGGCACGCCGTACAGCGCGTCTACTTCGGGCAGTACCTGGGCCAGCGCATCGCATTCGCGCAGGGTGCGCAGGAAGGCCGAGGGGGTGGCCGAACGCAGCGCGCGCGCCAGTTCCTGCCAGACGCGCTCGGGCACCAGCTCGGTCAGCTCGCCGCCTTTGGCCATTCCCCGCATCAGTTCCATCGTCTCTGGCGCCACCGTGAAGCCGAGTCCCGCGAAGCGCGCCATGAACCGCGCGGCGCGCAGCACGCGCAACGGGTCCTCGACGAAGGCCGGCCCCGCATGCCGCAATACGCGCGCTTGCACATCGCGCGCGCCGCCCAGTGGATCGATCAGATCGCCTTGTTCGTCCTGCGCGATCGCATTGATGGTGAAGTCGCGCCGTGCCAGGTCTTCTTCCAGCGTCACCGACGGGTCGGTATCCACCACGAAGCCGCGATAACCGCGCCCGCTTTTGCGTTCGGTGCGGGCCAGCGCGTATTCCTCGCCGGTGCGTGGATGCAGGAATACCGGGAAATCGCGCCCGACCGGCTTGAAGCCCTGCGCCAGCATTTCCTCTGGCGTACTGCCGACCACGACATGGTCGCGGTCGCCGGGTTCAAGGCCCAGCAACCTATCGCGTATGGCGCCGCCGACTAGGTAGGTTTTCATGGAGGGGATGATGCCTTGTTTTCCTTCTCCTTCGGGAGAAGGTGCCTGAAGGGCGGATGAGGGCATGGATTGTCAGTTTGTAGTGATAGGTGGATGGCAAGTCATTGCCATGCCCTCACAACCCAAGGGTGCTTGCTTCGCAGCGTCCGTCGCTGCGCGCCACCCCGTATCAAGTACGGGGCGGGCTCTTCTCCCGGAGGGAGAAGGAAAAGCTCAAGCTCAGCTCTTCGGCACCTGCGCGGTCGGGCAGGAGAAGGATTTCCGCTTCGCATCCACGCGCCCCAGCATGCGGTCGGTCACCGGCAAGGCTTTGCCGTTCAAGCGCCAGTCGTAGATCACGCTGAAGGCCAGCACGCGCGCCACGTACTCGCGGGTTTCCTTGTAGCTGATGGTCTCGATCCAGAAATCCGGGTCGTAGTTGGGGCGCTGCGACTGCCAGCGCGCGGTGGGCGCCGGGCCGGCGTTGTAGGCGGCGATGGCCACGTATGGCGTGCCGTATTTGTTCTCCATCTGCCGCAGATAGGCGGTGCCCAGCATGATGTTGGTGTCCGAATCGTAGAGGCTGTTGGCGCCGCCCCAGGGCAGGCCCAGACTTTTGGCGGTGGCCGCTCCTGTGGTCGGCAGGACCTGCATCAGGCCCATGGCATTGGCGCCAGAACGCGCCTTGGGATTGAAGATGCTCTCTGCGCGGATTTCCGCCGCCACCCAGGCAGGATCGATGGCGTTCTTCGCCGCTTCGCGACGGATCGTTTCGCCGTGATGCAGAGGAAAGCGCAATTCGTACAAACGCTGCTCGTCCGGCCGGCTTTGACCGCCAACGCTGCCCAGCGAAAACACCGCGCGGTCGAACCAGCCGTTGTCGCGCGCCACTTCCACCGCCAGGCGTCTCTGGGCGTCGTCGAAGCGCGCCAGCGCGCTGTTCCATTCGCTGGTGGCCCAACCGGCGCGGTCCAGCTTCCACAACTCCATCGCGCGGACGATCGCCGGATCCTTGGCGACTACGGCGCGGGCCTGTGCGCTGTCGTTGGGAATCCAGGCGCACAGCGCGTAACTCTGGTCCACCCGGTCGGCGGCCAGGAAACCGTGGAAGGTGGTCGACTTGGCGGCTTCGCGGAACAGACGCTGGGCTTCGGCGTTGTCGCCGGTTTTTTCCGCCAGGCGCGCTTCGAAATAACGCCAGCGCGAATCCTCGCGCTGGGCTTTGGGCATCTTGCGTATCGCTGCCAGCGCGGCGCGCCAGTCGCCGCGGGCCATGGCTTCGCGCACGCGCCATTCGTGCAGTTTTTCGTCGTAGACCGCTTCGGGCACGGCATTGAGGCGGCGCGCGGAATCGGATTCGTAGGACGCCACAGTCCACAGCGCCGCTTCGTACAGCACTTTGCCGCGCTCGGCTTCGCTCATGCCCAGCGCCGCCGCGTACTGCGGCAATTGCGTCTCCGCGCTTGCCGCCGAAGCTTTGGCCAGGCGCACCAACCCGTACATCGCCATCTTGCGGCTGCGTTCGGTTTTCGGCCAGCCAAGCGCGCGCGTATGCACGCTGTCCAGGAATGCGGCGTAATCGTTGGCCAGTGCGGCCTCGGCTGCGGGCAATCCGCGCGCTGCGCCGCGCATGACGGCCGGTTGCTGTTCGGCGGCGGCCTTGTCGATGCGCTCCCAGCGCAGTGCGGGCGTCAAACCGCCGTTGGCGCCGAGCAGGGCGAACACGGGATCGCAACTGTCCGGCAAAGGCTTGCCGGTGCTGGTCCAGATCTTCTGCGCGTCCTGCGTCCATTGCGCATCGGCTTTGCCCAGGGCCTGGCGTGCGTTGAGTTCGGCGCACTGCAGGCCGACATTGGAAGTCGGTTTCCACACCGCGCGCAGCGTGGGCCAGTCCTGCCGCCGGGACAGAGCCGGCAGCCAGACGCCACGGAAAGCTTCGGCCACGGCCTGGCCGTCGTAACGCTTCAGGAAGGATTGCGCCCGAGCGGTGGGCAAGGTGTCGATGTCGCGTTTGAGGTCGGCGAATTCCACCCAGCCATAAAGCGGATGCGTGGTGAGACTCGCGGAATACTGGGAGGCGTCGAAGCGGCCGCTTTCAGCCGCCTGCAACGCTGCCTGGATTTGCGGACGTTGCGCGTCCAGGTTTTGCGCTTGCGCGGCGCAGGACTGCAATAGGCCGCAGGCGGCAACGAGTACGATAGCGAAGCTAGCTCTTGTCATGGCCGAAATACTAAAGGATGGCGGATGAATCGCATGACCCGCCGCACGGGCGTGTGACGACGCGTCACTATTGATATTGGAGAGAACGTGTTCGAAGGAATCTGGATGTTCCCCTTGCTGGGCGCGGTCGCCGGCGTGCTGGCGGGGTTGCTCGGCGTCGGCGGCGGATTGGTGCTGGTCGGCGCGTTGGCCTGGTTGCTGCCCCTGTACGGCATTCCCAAAGAGGCGGCGATGCATGCGGCCTTGGCCAGCTCGCTGGCCAGTATCGTATTGACCGCCGCTTCGTCGGCATACGCCCATCACGGTCGCGGCAGTGTGTTGTGGCCCACGGTGAAATGGATGGTGCCGGGATTGTTGCTGGGCGGATGGTTGGGCAGCGGCATCGCGGTGAAACTGGATGACCAGGTGTTGCGCTGGGTGGTGGCGGGTTATTGCTTGCTGGCTGCGATGCAGTTGCTGTTCGGCAAGACCCGGGTCGGTGCGGAAGGGGTAATGGTGCCGCCACCGACCGGCTTGCTCATGACCGCTGCGGGCACCGGCATCGGCGCGGTGTCGGCGGTAGTAGGCATCGGCGGCGGCAGCATGACCGTGCCTTTATTGGTGTGGCGTGGCATCGCGCCGGTTCGCGCGGTCGGCACTTCCAGCGCTTGCGGCGTAGCGATAGGTCTGGCCAGCGCCGTGGGCTATGCGTTGCATGCGCCAGCAGGCGCGTTGCCCGAGTATTCGGTGGGCTACGTCTACCTGCCCGCCGCTATCGGGGTCGCAGTGGCCTCGGTGTTGTCGGCGCCTTACGGTATGCGTCTGGCGCACCGCATCAGCGGTTTGGCCTTGAAGCGGGTATTTGCTGTGTTCCTGATAACGGTTGCAGTCACTTTGCTGGTGTGAACTCGAACAGAAATACGAATTACATTCAGCCAGCCCTCACACGATTCGCTTGCTGATTTTTACGATTTGTTTACAAACTGGCGCCAGACCGTTTCCAGTGCAAGAAACTGGACGGTCTTAACCTCAATCACTCTGGAGAGAGAGACCATGAAACCGCGCCGCCAATCCCTGGCTATCGCCATCCACCTCAGTTTGCTTTTGACCCTACCAGGCATAGCCGCCGCGCAGGAGGAAGCCAAGACGCTGGATACCGTCACCGTCACCGGTAGCCGCATCAAGCAGACCGATATCGTCACCGCCCAGCCCGTGTTCGTCATGGACCGGAAGAAGATCGAAGCCACGGGCGCACGCAGCGTAGGCGACCTGCTGCAGCAGCTCAGCTCCAGCGGCAAGGCGCTCAACGCCAAGTTCAACTCCTCGGGCAACTTCGGCTATCCCGCCGACGGCGGCGGCATCGGCGCCGGTTCGGCGCAGGTGGACCTGCGCAACCTGGGCTCGCAGCGCGTGCTGGTGCTGGTCGACGGTATCCGCTGGGTCAACGAGTCCTCCGCCTCGGGCGTGAGCGGCAGCGCCGACCTCAACACCATTCCGCTGGCCATCGTCGAGCGCATCGAAGTGCTGGAAGACGGTGCCTCGGCCATCTACGGTTCCGACGCCATCGGCGGTGTAGTCAACATCATCACCCGCAAGGATTTCGAAGGCGTCGAAATCTACGCCAACGGCGGCAAGTTCGAAGAAGGCGGCGATACCAAGGAAGCGGCGATCACCATCGGCGGCAAGGCCGACCGGTTCTCCGGCGTTTTCTCCGCCAGTTATTACGAGCAGGACGGCATCAGCGCTTCCAAGTGGAAGCAGGCGGCCGAAGCCGCTACTCCCGGAGGTGGCGTGGGTTCGGGCAGCTCGGCCACGCCGCAGGGCCGCTTCACGTTCTGCGATCCGGCGCGTCCGGCAGGTTCGTACGGCTCCTGTTCGGCCGACGAAGCGTTCTTCTACGACGTCACCCTCAACGACGGCACCACCACCCCGGTCTGGAATTCTGCCGATCCTTCCACGGGCACCTACCACGACTGGAGCGGCGCGGATCGCTTCAACTTCGCGCCCTACCAGCTGCTGTTGACGCCCAGCAAGCGCAAGGCGCTGTTCGGCGCGGTCAATTTCGACATCACCGACAACACCCGCATCCACGCGAAGATGCTCTACAACAATCGCCAATCGACCAACCAGGCGGCGCCGGAGCCGATCTTCGTCGGCCCCTATGCGGGCACGGGCGGCATCGCCGACACCATCATGATTTCGGCGGCCAACCCGTACAACCCGTTCGGTATCGACCTGATCCCGGGGCAGAACTTCGGCTGGATCACCAAGCGTCCGCTGGAAGTGGGTCCTCGCATCTTCCACCAGGATGTCGATACCTATTATTTCAACCTCGGCATGGATGGCATGTTCAACCTCGGCGACCATGGGTTCACCTGGGATGCCAACTATGTGCATACCGAGAACAAGGCTTCACAGGTATTCCTCAACGGCTACAACGTGGCCAAGCTGAAGCTGGCGCTGGGCGATCCGGCCGTATGCGCCGCCGTCCCGGGGTGCGTACCGCTCGATCTGTTCGGTGGCCAGAGCCGGCCGATGACGCAGGCGATGATCGACTACATCCGCACGCGCCAGATCGACACCAGCAAGCAGACTCTGGATCTGTATTCGGCCAACGTCAGCGGCGATCTGTTCCAGATCGGCGATCGCGCCGCCGGTTTCGCGGCGGGCGTGGAGCATCGCCGCTACAAGGGCGAGTTCAATCCGGACCCGCTGCGCCAGAGCGGCGAATCGCAGGATTCGTTCGCAGCTCCGGTATCGGCCGACTACGACGTCAGCGAAATCTACGGCGAGTTCAACTTCCCGGTGCTGGCCAGCCTGGACTTGAGTGCCGCGCTGCGCTATTCGGACTACTCGACCTTCGGCGGCGAATCGACCGGAAAAATGGGTTTCCGCTGGCAACCGATCGATGATCTGGTGATCCGCGGCACCTACTCCAAGGGTTTCCGCGCGCCCAACCTGGGCGAGCTGTATGGCCTGACCCAGTTCGGCGCGACGCTGGTCGATCCTTGCGGTCCGACCGGCGGCACAGGACCTGCATCCCAATATGTTGCCGGATGCGCCGCGCAAGGCGTGCCCGCCGGATTCGAGCAGGCCAACACCCAGATAACCACCTTTACCGGCGGAAATCCGGATCTTTCGCCCGAGAAATCCGACAGCTATACGTTCGGTGCGGTCTACAGCCCGAGCTGGGCGGAAGACCTGTCATGGTCGAGCAAGCTGGACTTCGAAGTCAGTTACTACCACCACAAGATCAAGGACGCGATCCAGGCCCGCGATCTGCAGGCGTTGCTCAATGCCTGCCTGAGCACGGGCGGCGGTACCGACGCAGCGTTGTGCTCGCCGTTCACGCGTGCGGCCAGCGGCAACCTCAATCCACCGCAGAACTTCCTCGACAACCTGGCCACCATCGAAACCGATGGCATCGACATCAAGGCCAACTGGGTGGGTCCGGAGATGGGCTGGGGCCGCCTGACCGCCGCGCTGCAGGCCACCACGGTGCTGGATTACAAGGCCGTGGATATCGACGGCAACCGTTCGCAGCGGGAAGTCGGCGTGGAAGTCAGCGATAGCGCGATCCCGGATTGGCAGACCAACCTGCAGTTCGGCTGGAGCAACGAGAGCTGGGAAGCCAACTGGAACGTGCGCTACATCAGTGCGGTGACCGAAAATTGCGGCAATGCGGTCATCACGCCCTCCACGGGCTGCGCCACCGCCGCCGACCACCACAAGCTCAGCGCCACGACCTACCACGACGTGCAGTTGGGTTGGAAGCCGATGGAAGGTCTGAAGCTGACCCTGGGCGTCAACAACCTGTTCTCCAAGGAAGCGCCGGTGTGCACCACCTGTTCGTTGAACGGCTACGACGCCGGTACTTACGACCTGCCGTGGCGTTTCACCTACCTCAGCGCCACTTACAAGTTCTGAGGTTGCCTTCCACGTTGCAAAAAAAGGCCGGCATCTCGCCGGCCTTTTTTATTTCAATGCGATTCGTGGCACATCGATGCTCATCGCCAAGGCCAGATGATCTGAAAACGCAGCGGGAATGGCGCGTGCATCGGCGAATTCCAGGCGCTCGCTGACCAGGATGTGGTCGATGGCGCGTTGCGGACGCCAACTGGGGAAAGTGGGCACGCAGAAGGACGGCGGCCGCAGGTGCGTGCGGGTGTACAGCAAATCCATTTCCGGCCGGTCCGGCACGCAGTTGAAATCGCCCATCAACACCGCATGCGGATGATCGGACAGCAGTTCGGCGATGAACGCCAATTGCGAGCGGCGCGAAACCGCGCCCAGCGACAGATGCGCCACCGCCACCACCAGGCCTTCGTCGCCGTCGCCGAAGCGCGCCATCAGCACGCCGCGTCCGCCGATGCGGCCGGGCAGGGCGTGGTCGCTGACTTCCACCGGTTCCAGTTTGCTCAGCAGGCCGTTGGCGCTGGACGCCACGCGGCCGACGTTGCGGTTGGGCTGGTGGCTCCAGTAATCGAAGCCGCCTTGTTCGGCCAGGTAGTGGGTCTGGTTGGTGAATCCGGAGCGAAGGCTGCCGGGGTCCGCTTCCTGCAGGCCGACGATGTCGTGCTCGCCGGCCATCTTCGCTATCGAATCCAGGCTCACGCGCTTGTTGCCGGTCGGCAGCGCATGCGACCAGCTGCGGGTCACGTAGTCGCTGTAGCGGCGGGTGCTGGAACCCGCCTGGATGTTGGCGCTGAGCAGTCTGAGCCGGCGCGTGTCCGTCGCGGTCATTGGGGGGCGACCGATCGGACTACTGCGTTGCGCCCGATTGTGCGGCGCGTTCCTTGGCGATCAGATGGTCGGCGATGCGCAGCATGTCTTCCCAGCTGCGGCCCTTGATCAGGTACTTGCCGTTGATGATCAGCGTGGGCGTGCCTTCCACCTTGCTGCGCGCCATGAACTGGTTGGCCTTGTTGATCCGGCCGGACACCGCGAAGCTCTTCATGGTGTTGAGGAATTGTTCGGCGCTGACCCCGTACTGGGTATAGAACGCCGCCACTTTCGCCTCGTCCGGCGGATCGCCTTCGGCAGGAATGCTGTGCTTGAGGTGGATGGCCTGATACACGGCCAGATGACTCTTTTCCTCGATACCCAGGGATTCGGCGGCGAAGAAGGCCTTGGCGTAGGGAATGAAATCCGGACGGAACTGCGCCGGCACGTAGACCAGGTTCACGTCCGCCGGCTGCTTGGCCTTCCAGCTGCGCAGGGTAGGATCGAAGGAATAGCAGGCCGGGCAGATGTAGTTGAACATCTCGGCCACTTCGATCTTGCCATCGACCGGCTGCCAGGGCTGGCCGCCTTCGATGTCCAGGTAATCGGTGCCGGCTACCGGTGCGGGGCCTTGCGGAGCCACAGGCTGGTTGTTGTTGGGGGCGGCAGGTTCGGGCGCAACCGTTTCAACGGGGGCAGCGCCGGTCGCAGCGGCAATCGTGGGCGCTGCGTCGGCCGGTGCCGGGGCTGCAGCCTCTGCCGGGGTTTCGGTCTTGGAGCAGGCCGCCATCACCGGCAGCAGCAGCGACAACATCAGGGCGTGATGGATTCTCATGCTTGGATCCTAGAAGGGGTGAGAAGGGGCGGTCTTTCTTCGAGTATCGATATGTTTTGTCAAAGCACTCTTTATCAGGTCACTCTTTATCAGAGCGCGACGATTATTTCCGGGCGCGTTCCCGCGCTATCAGATAATCGGCGATGCGCAGGGTGTCCTCGGAGGAACTCGCGGTCACCCGGTACTTGCCGTTGACGATCAGGGTCGGGGTGCCTTCTATGCCGGTGGCCACCGCGAACTCCTTGGAGCGCTCCAGCAACAGGTCCGTCGCCGGGCTGTCCATGGCCGCGATGAAGGCTTGCGGATCGACGCCGTAGTTGCTGGCGTACCAAGCGGCGATTTCATTGGAAGAGGCGTTCTGGATCGGCAGGCTGCCTTCTTCGTGCAGCGCCTTGAACATCGCATCGTGGGTCTTGGGCAGCACGCGCAGCTTGGCGGCAGCGTAGTAGGCGCGGGCGTACGGCATCCAGTAGCCGCCGAACGCGGCGGGCACCGGGGTGAAGCGCACCCAGGAAGGCTGCTTCTTGTGCCAGGCGCTGACGGTGGGCTGGAAGTGCGCGCAATGGATGCAGGTGTAGCCGAAGACTTCGACCACTTCCACCTTGCCGTTGAGCGGCGCGTAGGGCTTGCCGTCCGCGATCTCGACATAGTCCACGCCGGCAACCGGGTCGGCGGCGAAGGCGGACAGCGGCAGCAACGCCAGCAGCAACAGGGCAAAGCGCAGTTTCATCGGGCGGCCTCGTGGCACAGGTGGCACAAAAACAAACGCCGGCCATGATCGGGCCGGCGCAATGAACAAGAGCTGTGACCTACGGACCGCGCCGGGCGCGAAAGGTTCACGACTGTTGCGGTGCGGGCTCGGCAGCAGGTGCGGGCGGAGCGGCGGGCGCGGGCGCCGCCACCGGGGCGGGCGCCGCCTTGCCGGTCGTCGAAGCGGCGGCATCGTCGGCGCGGTTGTGCAGACCCTGCAGATAGGTGCCCAGCGCCTGGATTTCCTGGTCGGTCAACTTGTTGGCGACCTGCGCCATGATGTTGAACAACGCCGGATCCTTCTGGGTGGTGGTGCCGGTGCGGTATTCCTGCAGGCGGCGGGCGGCGTAATCCTGGCGCTGGCCGCCCAGATGCGGGTAGGCCGGGCCGGGGTTGCCGGCGCCGCTGGGACCGTGGCAGGCCATGCAGGCGGGAATGCCGCGGGCAGCGTCGCCGCCCCGGTACAGCTTCTGGCCCACTTCGTAGAACTTCATGTCCTTGTAGGGACCGTCGGCGATCACCGTGTCGTCGGCCAGGCCTGCGCCGGCCTTCCGGGTGGCGAAGTACGCGCCGATGTCGCGCATGTCCTGCGGGGTCAGGTCTTTCACGAACGGAACCATGGCCACCGCCGCGCCGCTGCGCTGGCCGCTGGCGATCAGGGCGACCTGATGGGCGATGTAGCGCTCGCTCTGGCCGGCGATGTTGGGGTATTGCGGGTCGCTGCCGTTGCCATCGGCGCCATGGCAGGCGGCGCAGGCCGAGGCCTTGGTCTGGCCGGCCTTGGCATCGCCCCAGGTGGTTTTGGTCAGGTCGATTTCCAGCGGCGCGGTCACTACGGGCGCGTTGTCCGGCAGCGGAGCGACGGTGGTCTGGGCGAATGCGACCGCACCCACGGCCGCAATGGCCAGTCCGGCAAGTCCAAAAACGCGAGCGTGGCGCATGCTAAAGCTCCGGGAATATCGAAAAAAGCGGCGCCGAGCGGCAGCCGCGAAACAGGTGAATTATCGTCGGGGCAGGCCTTGGCGGTCAATTCTGGGGGCCGACGGCTTGATGGAGTGGGGCTCAGCCTCCTTCCTTGCGCAGCAGGGGAGGATTGAGGAGGGGTGCTTTTGATTGCGGCTTCTCCGCATCAAGCAACCCGCCAAGAGCACCCCTCCCGGCCTCCCCTACCCGCTGCGCGGGCAAGGGAGGAGACAAGCAGAGCGAGCTTCCATCAACCCGCCGTCAACCCCACCGGACCCTCCGCATGCCATCCTAGTGGCATGTTCAATCCCCTAGAAAAAGCCAAATACCTGCTGGCGGCGCACATCCCCAGCCAGCTTCCCGCCGACATCGGCTTTGAGGTCGCCTTCGCCGGCCGTTCCAACGCCGGCAAATCCACCGCGCTCAATGCGCTGACCCGGCAGAAGGCGCTGGCGAGGGTCTCCAAGACCCCCGGCCGCACCCAGCAGCTGGTGTTCTTCGAGATCGAGCAGGACAAATACCTGGTCGACCTGCCCGGCTACGGCTACGCCAAAGTGCCGCACGAGCTGAAGGACCACTGGCAGGCGTTCCTGGACCGCTACTTCCGCACCCGCGAGTCCCTCAAGGGCCTGGTGGTGGTAATGGACATCCGTCATCCGCTGAAGGACTACGACCGGCACATGCTCGGCTACGCGGTGGAACGCGGCATCCCGGCCCACGCCTTGCTGACCAAAGCCGACAAGCTGGGCCGTGGCCAGCAGGCCAACGCGCTGCAGGCAGTGAAGAAGGAACTGTTCTCCCTGTTCGGCGACACCGTCAGCGTGCAGACCTTCTCCGGCGAGTCCAAGCAGGGCGTGGACGAGGCGCGCGCGGTGGTGAACGGGTGGTTGGGGTTCTAAGTATCGCCGTGGAGCAGGGTAACCGGATGCGCAGTCTGTGGGTGGTATTGCTTACTGTTTTGGTAGGAGCTTGCGCGTCGGGCGTCGCTCTGCAGCCCCATCTCGATGAAACGACCGCAATCCAGGAAGCCGTGTTCCGCTACCAGTTCGGACACAACGCTTCTTCGCGACAACAATCGGCAGACTATTACTGCCTGGGAATCAAGGATCGAAAAGATCCGCCACAAGAATTGATGGAGCGCTTCGCCGATCATTTCCCAACTGTCGTGCCAGTGTCCGAATGCAGCGCCGATATCGAGCTTGGTGTAAGCCGAGGCCCGGTGTCCGGGCGTGGCCTGATCTTCACCGTCGGAGACATCACATGGGTCAGTGCGACGGAGATCGAAGTCGCCGGCGGATATTACGAAGGTGGTCTCAGCGCTTCGGGCAATGTATATCGCCTCAAACGTGCCGAAGGAGTATGGAAGGTGATCGAAGATAAGATGGAATGGATTTCCTAAGCCCGATGGAGAGTGCGTGACGCTCCCTGTTCTTGTTTTGAGTACTGGAGTTGTCTGAATGCGGTTACTCATCCTGTTTTTGTGCTTGAGCACGCTGTTTCCGGGTACCGCCACGGCCACCGAGCCAGACCGCCGCATCGCCATTACCATCGACGATCTGCCGTGGGCGCGTCTGGACAGCATCGCGCCGCCCGACCTGCAGGCGCGCCATGAGCGTTTGATCGCGGCGTTGAAGCAAACAGGCGTGCCCGGCATCGGCTTCGTCAACGAAAACAAGCTGGAAGTCGACGGCAAGGTCGATCCGCAGCGCGTGGCGATGCTGCGCGACTGGCTGGATGCCGGTTACGAGCTCGGCAATCACACCTATGCGCATGTCGATCTGCACGTGGTCGGGATACCGGCCTACGAGAAAGACATCCTCGACGGCGAGCGGCAACTGCGTCCGCTGCTGGCCGAACGGGGAATGACGCCGCGCTGGTTCCGTCATCCCTACCTGCGGGCCGGTCGCACGGCAGCCGAGAAAGAGGAAGTGGCGGAATTTCTGGCCCAGCACGGTTACCGCATCGCGCCGGTCACCGTGGACAACGGCGAATGGGTGTGGGCCTTCGCCTACGCCAACGTGATGAACACGCAGGCCGATACGCCCGAGCGCGAAGCGTTGCTGCGACGTCTGCGATTGGGCTACGTGCCGTACATGCTCAACAAGCTCGATTACTACGAAACACAATCGGAACAACTGCTGGGCTACGCGCTGCCGCAGATATGGCTGATGCACGCCAACGAGCTCAATGCCGACAGTTTCGTGGAGCTGGTCGCGGCCACGCGCCGCCGCGGCTACCGCTTCATCACCGTGGACGAAGCGATGCGCGACCCGGCTTATGCGCGCGCCGACGGTTACAGCGGGCGCTATGGTCCCAGCTGGCTGCATCGCTGGGCGATGGCGGACAAGAAGCCGAAGGAGTTCTATGCGGGCGAACCCGGCGTACCGAAGTGGGTGATGGCTCTGGCCAACGTGGATGCAGAGTAGGTCGGGACTACGCCCCCGACACGGGCTTCAGATATAAAGTAGTGCTGACCGCTTACGGAGTCGTAGGTCATGTCAAAATCGGCGTTGGAACAGACAACTCGATGAGCGTCGCCTATCGCCACTCTTGGCAGCTCGGTCGGAGGCTACAAGGAGATTTTCTGATATGGAGAACAAAAAGCAGATCCGGCCAGACGAACTTTTCTTCAGCGTCATTGCTGCCATTGCCTGCTTTGGAGCGGCCATACTGACCATTGTGCAGGACGATGGGAAATTCATTGTAGGACGGCTTGAATTCGTCAATATGTCTTGGCTGCTGGGCTTGATTGGCCTGATGGGATTTTTGGTGGCGGTCGTTGCAAGACGCAGACCTTTCAGGGCAAACCATTCCGCTTGGTGGTTCACGTCGGGAATATGGGCGTCAGGAGTCTTGCTGGCGCTATCGTTTGGTCCGGTTGGCATGGCCGTGATCCATTTGCGGGATGAACCGACTGATCCGAACGTGATTTATACGCCTGATGAGTATGAGATCGCGCGAGTAAGCTCGAATTTCAACCGGCACCATAAAGCCGGGCATCTAGACGCGGGTTCGCATCTTCTTTTCGGCAAGCGGTCCGAGTTTTATCTTGTCAAGACCCATAAAGCAGATTCGCAATGCGTGGATTCTGGGGACTGGTTGACATGCGGTTCACTTCTTCAAGCATGCGAAACGGACGACGACTGCAATTTTCAAGAGTGCGAAACCACCCGCATCATATGGTTGGCGGGAATGGAGATAAGGCGGAAATGGATGGTGAATGGATTCACCTCCCCAACCGATATGACGTCTGCCGTATGCAAGAAGGTCGAAGCCAAGGATCTGGGCGCATATGATGAACATGGGAGCAGATACGAATAGGTGCGCCGCCGGTGCCATCCCCACATCAGAAGGATGCGGGTCGTGAGCGTCGGGGACCTAGCCCCGCCTACGGGTTGGTTTCCAATCGCGGATCCATCCATCCGCGCAACGCATCCACCAGCGTATTGATCGCCACGATCAGCGCGCCCACCACCAGCACCACGCCCAGCACCAGCGTGTAGTCGCGGTTCAAGGCACCTTGCACGAAGTAGCGGCCCATGCCGGGGATGCCGAAGACCTGTTCCACCACCGCAGAGCCGGTCACCACGTTGATCAAGGCCGGCGACAGCCACGCCACTACCGGCAGCAACGCCGGTTTCAACGCGTGCGAGAACAGCAAGCGCGTCTCCGAAAATCCGCGTGCCCGTGCGGCGCGCAGGTAGTCGGCCGAAAGGGTTTCCAGCATCGAAACGCGGGTCAGCCGTGCGCAGTAGGCGATGTTGGGCAGGGCCAACGCAATCACCGGCAGCACCAGGTTGCTCCATTGGCCCCAGCCGCCGGCCGGCAGCCAATGCAGGGTCACCGCGAACAGCAACACCAGCAGCGGCGCGGCGACGAACTTCGGGATCGCCAGTCCCAATCCCGCCAATAGCATCAGTATCCGGTCTATCCACTTGCCTGCCCGTAGCGCGGCGAACACTCCCAGGGGAATTCCCAGCGCCAACGCCAGCAGCAGAGCGAGTCCTCCGTTGAGCGCCGACACCGGCAGCGCCTGGGCGATCAGCTGGTTGACGGTGTAGTCCGGATACTGGAACGAGGGGCCCAGGTCGCCGCGCACCACATCGCCCAACCATGCGCCGTATTGCGCGATAAGGGGCTGGTCCAGCCGGTACTGCGCGGCGAGTGCGGCCTGGACTTCGGGCGGTGCGGATTTTTCGGTATCGAATGGGCCGCCGGGCGCAGCGCGCAGCAGCACGAAGCACAGCGTCGCCAATAACCATAGCGTTATCAACGCTTCCAGCAAGCGGGAAAGCAGGCGTTTCATCGAAACGGCCTTTTCTTTGGGCCGTCATCCCGGCGAACGCCGGGACCCAACTCAACGCTGAAGCAATCCCATCGCGAGCGCATGGCATCGACGGGAGGTTGGGTCCCGGCGTTCGCCGGGATGACGATACTGGAGAGGACAGAGTTTGAGCGCGTCATGCCTTTTTTGCGTCGCTACGCATCACACACGCACATCGAACAGGTTGCCGATCAAATACGAAGCCGCCATCGCCATCGCTCCCCAGAAACCCACGCGCAACGCGCCCCGCAGCAAAGGCGCTCCGCCGGCATAGGCCGCCAAAGCGCCGGAGATGAAAAGGCTGACCAGGGTGACCACGATAGTCGCCGCGCCGGCAACCTCTACCGGCGCCAGCAACACCGCGGCCAGCGGCACTAGCGCGCCCACGGTGAAGGCGGCCGCCGAAGCCATGGCCGCCTGCACCGGACGCGCGCGCAAAGTGTCGGTGATGCCCAGTTCGTCGCGCGCGTGCGCGCCCAGGGCATCGTGCGCGGTCAGTTGTTCGGCGACCTGATGCGCAAGCGCGGGAGTCAGGCCGCGGCGTACATAGATATGCGCCAGTTCGGCGAGTTCGGTGTGCGGGTCGTCGGCAAGCTCCTGTGTTTCCTGCCTCAAATCGGCTTTCTCGGTGTCCGCCTGGGACTGCACCGAAACGTACTCCCCTGCCGCCATGGACATGGCGCCGGCGACCAGCCCGGCCACTCCGCTCAGCAGTACGGTGTTGTGGCTCGCTCCGCTGGCGGCCACGCCCACCACCAGGCCGGCGACGGAAACGATGCCGTCGTTGGCGCCCAATACCGCCGCGCGCAGCCAGCCGACACGGTTGGAGCGGTGCGTCTCACGATGTCTGGCGCGCATGCGGAATACCTTGTTCTCAATCGCGCCAGCGTAACCAGCGCGAGGCGTGGCGGTCGAGCGGATTGGCTTCGAATCCCAGCAGTTCCGGCCTGACCAGGTGTTTGGAGGTGTAGAAGTACAACGGTATCGCCGCCTGGTCGTTCAAAAGCTTCTGCTCCGCCGCATGCAGCCAGGCGTTGCGCGCCGCGTCGGTCGTGGCCGCGTCGGCCTTGGCCAGTCGCTGGCGGAAACCCGCATCGTCATAGCCGGTCCAGTTGAGGGGGCCGTCGTTGCCGAAGGCGGCCAGAAAGTTGCGCGCGTCCACCACATCGCCGACCCAGCCGCCGCGGAACACCTGGGTGATCGCGCGCTGCTTGCGGTTCTGCACGAACACTTTCCATTCCTCGTTGCGCAACCGCACCTGCGCGCCCAATACGCCGCGCCACATCGACGCCACGGCCAACGCCATGCGCCGGTGCGGCGTGGAGGTGTTGTAGCGCAATTCCAGCACCAGCGGCCGCTCGGACGAATAGCCGGCGGCGCGATAGAGCAATCGGGCGCGCACTTCCCTTTGCGCCTGGGTGGCGTCGGCCCAAGCCGTCCGCGCGCCGGTGTAGCCGGGAATTCCACCCGGCACCAGACCATACGCAGGTCGTTCGCCCAGCCCGGTGACATAGCGAGTGAGCTTGTCACGGTCCACCGCCAACGACAGCGCCTCGCGCAAAGCCGGATCGTTCCTGAAAGGCGGCTTGTCCAGATTCATTCCCAGCCAGAAAGCGCCCAGATAGGGAGAAATGCGCAGCTGTTCTCCGAACCGTTTCCTCAATACGTCCAGCGGTTGCGGCGGCACCGTTTCGGTGAAATGAAGATCGCCTGCGGCGAAGCGCTGCAGCTCGGCAGAGGCATCTTCAGTGACCTGGAACCGCACGCGCTGGATCGATACGTTGGCCGCATCGTGGAAGCGCGGGTTGCGTTCCAGAGTGAGGTTGGCCTGCGGCGTCCAGGCGAGCAACCGATAGGCGCCATTGCCGATCAAACGCCCCGGACGCGTGTGCTGCGCACCGAATCGCTCCACCGCCGGCAGATAGACGGGAAACGCGATGGGTAGCGTCAGCAATGCGGGCAAGGCCGCGCTGCGGCTAAGCGTGAACACGACGCGGCGCGCATCGGGTGCCGCCACGCCCAAGGCTTCGGGAGCGAGCTTGCCCGCCTGCACGGCCTGCGCGTTGCTCAGCGCATCGAACAGTTCGGCGAACGGCGCGGCTGTTTTCGGCGCGAAGGCGCGGCGGAAGCTGGCCACCATCTGCGGCGCATCCAGCGTCTCGCCGTTCGACCAGCGCAGGCCTTCGCGCAGATGGAAGGTCCAGGTGCGGCCATCGGCCGATACCTCCCAACGCTCGGCGATGCCCGGAATCAACCTGCCTGCGGAGTCTTCGGTCACCAGACCTTCGTAGAGGTCGCGCAGCACGTTGCCGCACGACACTTCCTGGCAACGGTGCGCATCCAGTGTGCTGGGCTCCGGACCGTTGCCGCGCTCCAGTTGGGCATGCTCCAGTTGAGCGTTCCCTGGTTGAAGCGGTGGAACGGTCTGCGCCATGGCATTGGCGGAACACAGAAGCAGCAGGGCGGCAACGATCGGGCGCATCGGCTCAGGATATAGTGCGGGCCTTGCGATGTCAGGGCAGCGGCCCAACATCCCCTAGTCTCCGACGCAGAGTATCCGCCCTTGTCCAGTCCCAGCCATGTTGCGGATACGCCCATCACCGACCGCGACCAACTGGCCGCTTACATCGCTTCGGGCGAAAAGCCGAAAGCCGACTGGCGCATCGGTACGGAGCACGAGAAGTTCGGTTTCCGGCTAGATGATCTGCGTCCACCTACCTTCGAAGGCGAACGCGGCATAGAAGCGCTGTTGAAAGGCCTGACCCGTTTCGGCTGGCAGCCGGTCGAAGAGCACGGCCACGTCATCGCCCTGTCGCGCGACGGTGCTTCGGTCACGCTGGAGCCGGCCGGCCAACTGGAATTGTCCGGCGGCATGCTGGAGAACATCCACCAGACGTGCAGCGAAGTCGGCACCCATCTGAAGGAAGTGAAGACGGTTGCCGACGAACTGCAGCTCGGTTTCCTGGGCATGGGTTTCCAACCCAAGTGGACGCGCGACGAGATGCCGTGGATGCCCAAGGGCCGCTACCAGATCATGCGCAACTACATGCCCAAGGTCGGCAAGCTGGGTTTGGACATGATGAAACGCACCTGCACCGTGCAGGTCAACCTGGATTTCTCCAGCGAAGCGGACATGGTGAAGAAGTTCCGCGTCTCGCTCGCCTTGCAGCCCATCGCCACCGCGCTGTTCGCCGATTCGCCGTTCACCGAAGGCAAGCCCAACGGCTACCAGAGCTATCGCTCGCACATCTGGACCGACACCGATCCGG
>CBFGMR010000018.1:0-79115 GCA_965650035.1 uncultured Pseudoxanthomonas sp. | reverse complement strand
AAGCCCAACGGCTACCAGAGCTATCGCTCGCACATCTGGACCGACACCGATCCGGATCGCACCGGCATGCTCGACTTCGTGTTCGAAGACGGCTTCGGCTATGAGCGCTATGTCGACTACCTGCTCGATGTGCCCATGTATTTCAGCTACCGCAACGGCGAGTACATCGATTGCTCGGGCCAGAGCTTCCGCGACTTCATGGCCGGCAAGCTGCCCGCGTTGCCGGGCGCATTGCCCACCATGACCGACTGGTCCGATCACATGACCACCGCGTTCCCGGAAGTGCGCATGAAGAAATTCCTGGAGATGCGCGGTGCCGATGGCGGTCCCTGGGGAAGGCTGTGCGCGTTGCCCGCGTTCTGGGTGGGTCTGCTCTACGACCAGACCGCACTGGATGCGGCCTGGGACCTGGTCAAGGACTTCAGCCTGGAAGAACGCAATGCATTGCGCGACGGTGTGCCGAAACACGCACTCAAGCTGCCGTTCCGCGGCGGCACCGTGCGTGATCTGTCCATGCAGGCATTGAAGATCGCGGTGCAGGGTTTGCAGCGCCGCGCCGTGCTCAGCAGCAAAGGCAGCGACGAATCGGGCTTCCTCGATCCGCTGGTCGAGTTCGCCGAAGCCAACGAAACCCCGGCCGAACGCAAACTGGCCCTCTTCCATGGCGCATGGAACGGCGACATCGACCGCGTGTTCAAAGAGTTCGCATACTGATCCTGCTGCTGTAATCTGGATTCCTTTCCTGGGAGTCCAACGATGATGCGATTCGCCGGCTTTTGCTTGTTGGTTCTGCTCGTCTTCGTCCCGGCAGTGCAGGCGGTCGAACGCACTGCGCTGGTCGGCGGCACCTTGGTCGATGGCACGCTCAGCGACCCGATCCGCAACAGCGTGATCCTGATCGAGGACGAGCGCATCGTCGCCGTCGGCACGGTGGGCAGCCTGCCGGTTCCGGCAGACGCCAAGGTGATCTCGACCGAGGGTATGACCGTGCTGCCCGGGTTGTGGGACATGCATGTGCACCTGATGCTCAACGGGCACTCCGACTACGCGTACTGGGACAAAACCTATCCCCCGCAATTCGGCAGCGTGATCATGCCGGCCTCGGCCAAACAGTTGCTGATGGCCGGCGTGACCGGCGCGCGCGATCTCGGCGGGCCGCTGGAAGAAAGCATCGCAGTGCGTGATGCGATCAACCAGGGAAAACTTCCAGGGCCGACGCTTTTCGTGTCGGGTCCCTTCATCCAGAAGAAACCCTACCCGGGCACCGAGCAGTTCCGCTGGGGCGTGGATTCTCCCGCCGATGCGCGCGCCAAGGTGCGCAGGTTGGCCGACGCCGGCGTCGACGTGGTCAAGCTGATCGATCAGGACCAGATGAGCGAGGCGGAAATCGCCGCCATCGTCGATGAGGCGCACAAACACGGCTTGCCGGTGGTCGCGCACGCGCATCGCCCCGAAGAGATCCGCCGCGGCCTGAAAGCGGGCGTGGATTGTTTCGAGCACACCGGTCTGGCCGCTGCACCGGAATATCCGGAAGACGTCATCAAGGCCCTGCGCGAGCGCACTGCCAACATGTCGGCCGGGCCGCTGTTCTGGACGCCCACCATCGAAGGCCTCTACAACTTCCCCTACACGGTGAAGAATCACGAATTCATCGACGACGACGCCTGGCACGAAGGGCTGACGCCGGAAATCGTGGCCGACATCAGGAAGTCGCTGGAGCATCCCGAGCGGATCAGCTACTTCCAGCAGACTCCGCAGCGCTGGCCCACGCTGAAGCGCAAGTTCCAGCAGCTGCGCGAGAACGGCGCCATGCTGCTGGTAGGCACCGATTCGGGCATTCCGATGAAGTTCCACAGCGGCAGCACCTGGAACGAGCTGGACGTGTGGGTCAACCAGCTGGACGTGCCGGCCATCGACGCCATCCGCGCCGCGACCTACTGGCCCGCGGTAGCCATGAAGGTCGACAAGGATTACGGTAGCGTCACCGAAGGCAAGTACGCCGACATCATCGCGGTCAAGGGCGACGTACTGAAGCAGGTCGCCCTGCTGCAGCGCGTGGACATCGTGGTCAAACACGGCAAGCAGGTAAAATAGCCGCTGCCGTCCGCCCCGCGGGCACTCGCAAGACTTCGCAGGAGTTGCAGATGAAATCACGCGCCGCCGTTGCCTTCGCCGCAGGCGAACCCTTGCAGATCGTCGAGATCGACGTCGCGCCGCCGCAGAAAGGCGAGGTACTGGTCAAGATCACCCATACCGGCGTCTGCCACACCGATGCGTTCACCTTGTCCGGCGACGATCCTGAAGGCATCTTCCCCGCAGTGCTCGGTCACGAGGGCGCTGGCGTGGTGGTCGAAGTCGGCGAAGGCGTTACCAGCGTCGCGCCCGGCGATCACGTGATCCCGCTGTACACGGCCGAATGCCGCGAGTGCGAGTTCTGCAAATCCGGCAAGACCAATCTGTGCGTGGCGGTGCGCGCAACGCAGGGCAAGGGCGTGATGCCCGACGGCACCACGCGCTTCTCCTACAACGGCCAGCCGATCTACCACTACATGGGCTGTTCCACCTTCAGCGAATACACGGTCGTGGCCGAGGTCTCGCTGGCCAAGATCAATCCGCAAGCCAATCACGAACAGGTCTGCCTGCTCGGCTGCGGCGTCACCACCGGGATAGGCGCCGTGCACAATACCGCCAAGGTGCAGGCGGGCGATTCGGTAGCGGTGTTCGGCTTGGGCGGTATCGGCCTGGCGGTGATCCAGGGCGCGCGCCAGGCCAAGGCCGGCCGCATCATCGCCATCGACACCAATGCCGGCAAGTTCGCCATGGCGCAGGAGATGGGCGCCACCGATTGCGTCAATCCGAAGGACCACGACAAACCCATCCAGCAGGTCATCGTGGAAATGACCGGCTGGGGCGTGGACCATTCGTTCGAGTGCATCGGTAACGTCAACGTGATGCGCGCGGCGCTGGAATGCGCGCACCGCGGCTGGGGCCAGTCGGTGATCATCGGCGTGGCCGGCGCGGGGCAGGAAATCTCAACGCGTCCGTTTCAACTGGTTACCGGACGCAAGTGGATGGGCACGGCTTTCGGCGGAGTGAAGGGCCGCACCCAGCTGCCGGGCATGGTCGAAGACGCGATGCGCGGCGACATTCAATTGGCGCCCTTCGTCACCCACACTTTACCGCTGGACGGGATAAACGAAGCTTTCGACCTGATGCACGAAGGCAAGTCGATCCGCACGGTGATCCACTACTGACGCGTTGCTACAGGGGCGTCGCGCGGGCGTTCCGCGCATCCGCTGAATCGGTGGTTTCCGCACCGGAGGGTCACCATGAGCACAGTCAAGATTCATCCATCGGTAGACAATGGCATCAAGGCGGGCGACGAAGGTTTCGCAGGCGGTACGCTGGCCTGCCATTGCGCCCAGGACCAGGTCGGCGTCAAGGTCGAAGCGCAAACCGCGCACAACCACGCCTGCGGCTGCAGCAAATGCTGGAAGCCGCCCGGCGCCACGTTCTCGGTGGTCGCAGTGGTGCCGCGGGACAAAGTGACCGTCACCGCCAATGGGCAGAAGCTGAAGATCGTCGACGACACCGCCACCATCCAGCGCCATGCCTGCAGCGACTGCGGCGTGCATATGTTCGGCCGCATCGAGAACAAGGACCATGCGTTCTACGGGTTGGACTTCATCCACACCGAACTGTCGCCGCAAAGCGGCTGGTCGGCGCCGGGTTTCGCCGCGTTCGTGTCGTCGATCATCGAAACCGGAACCCCGCCGGCACAGATGGCAGCAGTGCGCGCGCGCTTGCGCGAACTGGGCCTGGAGCCGTACGACTGCCTGTCGCCGGCGCTCATGGACGCGCTCTCCACCCAGGTAGCCAAATTGCGCGGCGTGCTGGCCGCGTGAACCCGCGTAAGCGCTCAACCAGTTCCTTCTTCCCGGGAAGAAGGAGCCAACGGAAAACACATGACTCTTGAACGCATCGAACACCGCGCCTGCTTCGGCGGCTGGCAGGAGGTCTACCGGCATCGTTCCGAGGTGCTGGATTGCGAGATGAATTTCGCGGTCTACCTGCCACCGCAGGCGGAAACGCGGAAACTGCCGGTGCTGTACTGGCTTTCCGGCCTGACCTGCAGCGAGCAGAACTTCATCACCAAGGCCGGCGCGCAGCGCTACGCCGCCGAGCATGGCGTGATCCTGGTCGCGCCCGACACCAGCCCGCGCGGCGATGACGTGGCCGATGCCGACGGTTACGACCTGGGCAAAGGCGCCGGCTTCTACGTCAACGCCACCCAGACTCCGTGGTCAAAGCATTACCGGATGTACGACTACGTAGTGTTGGAGCTGCCGGCGCTGATCGAGGCGAGCTTCCAGGTCACCGACGCCCGCGCCATCAGCGGACACTCGATGGGCGGACACGGCGCGCTGATCGTGGCGTTGAAGAATCCCGGCCGCTACCGCAGCGTGTCGGCGTTCTCGCCGATCGTGGCGCCGTCGCAAGCGCCTTGGGGGGAGAAGGCATTCGCCGCGTATCTCGGCGAGGACCGCGAAGCCTGGAAAGCATGGGACGCCACGGCACTCGTCACCGGCGCATCGGAAAGGCTGCCGCTGCTCATCGACCAAGGTGGGGCCGATGAATTCCTGGCCAACCAGCTCAAGCCGGAATTGCTGGAGGTGGCCTGCCAAGCGGTCGGCCATCCGCTGACGCTCCATCTTCAACCCGGCTACGATCACAGCTACTACTTCATCGAGAGCTTCATCGGCGAGCACATCGCCCACCACGCGGCGGCCCTGAAAGCCTGAGCGTTGTAGGAGCGACGCGAGTCGCGAAGCTAGTTAGGTCCGAACCATCACCAGCTTCGCGACTCGCGTCGCTCCTACAAGGGCAGGCCCGCCTGCAGCTCGAAATCGGTGTAGGCGAAACGTCCTTCGCGCAGAACGGTCTCGCCGCGCTCGATGGCCAGCGCGTGCGAGAACATCGGGCCTGCATGCACGCAGGTGTGGAATTCGCCGTTCTCGCCGCAGGGGTCGATGCCATCGGGGAATTGGCGCAATAGCGCAGCATCGAAGTCGCGTCCTGCGAACTCGGCCGACAGTTGCTGCGTGTCCACGCAACACAGCGCGGCAAGCAACCCACCCGTCTGCATCTCGCGCGCCAGCAATGCGGTGTCGCCGCCGAACAGCGGCGTCTGCACGCTCCATCCATGCCGCGAACACATCGCCACGCGGTAGTCGCGGATGTCCTGCAGAAAAAGATCGCCGAAGGCGATTTCCCGAATGCCGGGCCAACGTTCGCGCGCGGAATGCAATCCGGCCGCGAAGGCCTCCTCGTAAACCGCATTGTCGCAAGCCGGCGGAATCATCACTTCGATCAGCGGCAATCCGGTCGCCACAGCCTGCGCATGCAGGATCGTGCGTCGGATGCCCTGCATGGAAACACGCTCATGGCCGGCGGTGACTGTAGTGATCAATCCGGATACTTCTGTCCCCGACTGGCGCAAACGATGCAGCGTCCACGCCGCATCCTTGCCTCCGCTCCACGACAGCAGCACGGCGTCAGACGCTGGAAACGTCGCGCAACTCCCAGGCACTGCCGGCAAGCAGGCGCAACCGATGCTTGAACACGCTGCCGGGAATGGAGGTAACCACGATCAGATCGATCTGCAGATCGTGCGGCTCACCCTTGACCGTTGCGCCCGGATCGGTCGCGCCCAGCGAGGCGTCCACTCCGTCGGGATCGGGTTGCGCATCGCGCCAGCGCTGGAACAAGCCGTCGCTGCGCAATGCTTCCTGCAGCTGCGAGGCGAACGCATCGGCGCCATTGGCGCTGAAGCTGAAAGCGGAATCGCTGCCGCGCGCCTTGGTCGGATCCTTGAGGCTGATGTAGTAGCGGGTCGCCATGCGGTCGCTCCATTGAAGAGAACAGTCTATGAAGAGAGGCAGCCTAGCGATACCGCGTTATCCGTGCGTTAGGAGACGCTGAAGGCATGCGGTTCGGCGGCGAATCCGACCACCACCGCGCCCTTGCCCACGTTGACCATGCCGGTCAGGCTCATCACGCTTTCGAAGACCTCCACGTTGTTGTTGGCGCAGATATCACGCAGGCGCGTGTAGCCGGGCAGCGCGCGCATCTCGCTCAGTTCGCCGCCGTAGCTCAGGCACACGGTCGGCGTCAGCAGACCGGAAATCACGCGGTTGCCGGCGAACTTGAACATCTGTTCCACCGCATTATCGAAACCCTTGATCTTGGCCACCGGCTCGGTTTTGCCGGCATGGCCGTGCAGCACCGGCTTGATGTCCAGCGCGCTGCCCAACGCCACGCTGAGCAGGCCCACGCTGCGGTCGCCCTTGGTGCGCGCACGTGCGCGCAGGTAGTAGAGATCGCGCGGGATCATGTAGCCGTGGCTGTTGGCGGCCAGGTACTCCAGCTTGGTGCGCATGTGCTGCACGTTGGAACCGGCGGCGCGCATGCGAACCGCTTCCACCGCAGTGACACCTTGCGCGGCGAATAAAGTCTGGGTATCGATCACCCGCAACGCGAACGGCGAGTTGTGGCCCGCGGCCTGACGCACCGGTTTGTAGTCATTGAGGATGGCGAAGCTGGCCTGCATCGCGTTCTCGTGGATCGGGCTGCGCGTCTTGGTGATGGTCATGCAATAGACGTGGTCGTAGTCGATCACCAGCCGGCTCAGGAACAGGTCGCGGATCTGGTTCACCGTGAACGGAGTCGTTTCCGCTTCGTGGCCGCGCTCGGCCACGTGCGCGTGCAGGAAGCTCAAGGTGGCTTCCTCGTCCCGATGATCTTCCAGCACCGCATCGCCGATGCGCACGGTGATGGGCAGCAGCACGATGTCGTTCTTCTGGATGAAGTCCTGCGGCAAATCGCAGGCGGAGTCCACCACTATTCCTATGCGCATGAAGCCCCTCCCGGCATGCATCGCAAATGAGCCGGCAACGTAACGTAAATCTGCAACCCGCTGCGCTGAAAAAGTGTGCGGTTGTGCACACTATCGCGTTCTGGCGGTGTCAGGCGGCACTCACCTCGCGCAACCCTCCAGGACAGGGCATCGGAGGAAATAGAGCCTTGGATAAAATGTGATATACGTCACATTTATGTGTGAGTGACGCTTGTTTATGACTGTCCTTGAGGTCGACACTGGCGGCAGGCAAGCAAGGGGCGAGATGAGCAAGTGCTGGCTGCTGATGGGGACGTGGTGCCTGGCGATGCTTTCCTCCGCCCATGCCCATGCAGGCGGCATCGTGCGTATCGATCCTCTTGCCGCCAATGGCGATTCCGCCACTGCCGAACAGCACGCGGGCATTTTCGAGGAACGCGATTTCATCGCCGATCCCAACAAGCCTTCGGTTATCGGCAATGGTCGATGGCGATTGCAGCCGGCCGCCGGAATCGATCAGCCGCTGCTGCTCGTCTACCACCCTTACAGCGCGCGGGTCAGTGTACAAGGCCCGGGCGTGGCCGCACCGGTCACCCAGACCCTGTTCGATCGCGATCTGGATCCGCAGTACTCGCGGCACGCCCTGGTGTTTCCTTTGCGGAGCGACGCCGCCGTCGATATCAAGGTGGAAGGCGCGCGTTATCCCTTGCAGGTGGCCGTGGTCCCGCGTACCCGCCATATCGCCCACGACCTGACCCAGGTGCGCATCCTGCTGTTGTCGGTGGGAGTGCTGGTGGGCGTATCGCTGACCGTGCTGCTGTTCTGGGCGATGCTGCGCGAGCGGGTGTATCTGCTCTACGCGGCGACCATGGCGCTGCAGATGCTGTTCCTGCTGTGCTCGTATGGAGAGGCCTACGCGCTGCCGGGGTTGCGTGTGCTGGCGGTGTTCGGCGCGCCGGGCATCTGGTTCATCGCCACGCTGTCGACCATGGCCGCGGTGTGGATGCTGCAGGACTATGCCGGCCTGCGTGCGCGGGTGCCGCGCCTGAGCCGGGCCATGCGCTGGGTGGGCATCTATATTCCCGCGCTGGTGCTGCTGTTGCTGGTATCGCCCTGGCCTGCGCGCAAGGAATGGTTTCCGAATGTGGGCAACGCGCTGTTCCTGCTTACCAATCTGCTGGCGATCATCGCCTTGTACAAGGCATGGCGCCGGGGAGGGCGGCACGCGGGCTTCATACTGATCGCCTGGGTTCCGCTGGTGTTCTTCAGCACCGCGCGTGCAATCCAGCTCAGCATGGGCATTCCCGTCGAACCGTGGCTGCAATACGGCTTGCCGCTGGTGCTCGCTTTCACTGCGGTGGTACTGGCGCTGGGGCTGGCGGACCGCATGCTTACCTTCCGCCGCGAACGCGATACCGCCCAGCAGCACGCCGAACGCGATTGGCTGACCGGCGTGCTCAACCGCGGCGGCATCGAGCATCGCCTGGATTGGGCGGTGCTCAACACCCGTCGCGAAGGCATGCCGTTATCGCTGCTGTTCCTGGACCTGGATAATTTCAAGCAGGTCAACGACTGTTTCGGTCATGCCCTGGGCGATGCCTGTTTGCGCGCGGTGGTGCGTCTGGTCAGCGAAGAGCTGCAGTACGGAGACCATCTGGGGCGTTTGGGCGGCGAGGAATTCGTGCTGGGGCTGCCGGGCGCCGACAGTGCGCGCGCCATCGCCATGGCCGAACATCTGCGCCTGAAGATCCAGGCCCAGTGCGAGCAAGTGGAAGGCGTGCCGGTTGCGGTCACGGTGAGCATCGGCGTCACCCAATGCAACGCCACCGACACGGTGGCGACGCTGATCAAGCGCGCCGACAAGGCGATGTACATCGCCAAACATGGTGGGCGCAATCGGGTGGCTACGTTGGAAGCTGCGGCGGTCTGAGCCTCGCGGTTGCCTGATGGCGAACGGTGATTCGGACAGAGCAGCGCTCTTGCTTTGCCCCCTTTTAAAAAGGGGGCTACGGGGGATTTGCTTTTTGCTCTTGATCCTGCGTTGGCGCCAAGAGCAAATCCCCCTCGATCCCCCTTTTTCAAAGGGGGAGGCAACAGCGGTGTTGCGAGAGATCAGACTACGCAGGTCGCTGAGCGAAAGTCGAGTTCGAAGATCAAGGCGAATACGCGCGCGGCAACGCCCCTGCCGCACGCAGGTAACGATCCCGTAATTCGGTCTGCCGAGAACGCATGGGGATCGCACGTCCGCCCAGCCACAACTGGCTGGCGACGTTGGCCACATCCAGCGGATCGCCGGTCCACAGCACCAGATCGGCCAGTTTGCCCGGGGCGATCGTGCCCAGCTTGTCGTCCACGCCCAACACCTGCGCCGGCACCCGGGTCAGGCCTTCCAGTCCAGCTTCCCAGGGCAAGCCATTGGCCACCGCATTGCCTGCGTACTGGCGGATCTTGCGCGCGTTGTGCGAGGCATCGCCGAACTGGGCGAAGCTCACCTCCACCCCGGCCGCCTGCAAACGGGCCGCGTTCTGCAGGGTCGCGCCGATCTGGTCGAAGTCTCCTGGCAGGTCGGCCAGCGCATCGACGAATACCGGCACTTTGGCGCGCGCGATCTCCGGCGCCAACTTCCACGCTTCCACGCCGCTGGCGATGGCGACGCGCACCTTCTCGCGTTGCGCCCAGCGCAGCAGCTGGCGGATATCGGCGGCGCGATTCACGTTGACCACGATGCGCCCATTGCCGGCCAGGTAACGCGCCAGCACCGCACGTCCTGTGGGAGTAAGCAGCGCATGCGGCGAATCAGCGGCGATGCGGCCGCGGGCTTCGCCCACCATCTGGTCCAGCAGCATCCACTGCGCCGCCCGCGAACTGCCGCTCTTGCCCAGCACGTCGCTGCCCAGTTTCACGAACAGCACGCGCGGCCCGATAGGATCGGCGCTGCCATCCAGGCGCATCACTCCGCCTTGTCCGGCGATGAAGGAACCGCCCGTGTTGGCGCCCAGCAGAGTGAAGCCCAGACCCTCCATGCGCGCGACGGGAATCAGCACCGACTCGGGGTTGTAGGCCAGGGTCACGTCGAATTCAGGCCGCATCGGCTGATCGGTGGCCAGAGTCACCGCGCTGTCCACGGTCTCGGCTTCGCCCGACACTTCCTCGATGCCGATTTCGGTGATGCCGCCGAAGAAGGCGGGCGTCAGCGGCTTGCCGCCGGCCTCGACCACGCTGACCGAAGCCGGCGCCTGCAGATTGGAGCCGACTGCGCGAATCACGCCGGCCTGCACCAGCACGTCGGCGTTCTGCAACGTGCCTTGCGCGCCGGCGGTATGCACGGTGGCATGGCGGATGAGGACGTCCTGGGCCGAGGCTACAGTTGTTGCCAATGAAGTCAGCACAAGCAGAGCGGCCACCAACCTACGGGTCGTCATCCCGGCGAAAGCCGGGACCCAACTTGATACGCGTGCAATCGGAACGCAGGAGGACGGCAATGACGGGTAGTTGGGTCCCGGCTTTCGCCGGGATGACGGCTGCAAATTAATGAGCGTCTTCATTCCGCACCCCCCATCGCCGCATCCCCGGATCGAGTCCAGGGCAGGCTCTGTCCCAGCATGAAATCCGACTTCGGCTGCCGCGCCGGATCGTTGCGGTCGTAGATGCGCGCGCCGTCTATATAGACCTGCTCGGCATGCGCGTACACGCTGAAGGGGTTCTGGTTCCACACCACCACATCGGCCATCTTGCCAGGCTCCAGCGTGCCGGTCTTGTCCAGGATGCCCATGGACTTTGCGGGATTCCGGGTGATCCAGCGGATCGCGCGTTCGGGTGGAATGTCGATGCCCACGCGATGCGCGTTGGCCATCACCTTGGCCGCTTCCTGATTCAATCGCTGGATGCCTTCGTCCGAATCCGAATGCACGATGGCGCAGCCGTTGGCCGGACGGTCGACCAGGGCGATGTTCTCCTGGATGCCATCGAACGCTTCCATCTTGAAGCCCCACCAATCGGCCCACAGCGCGCCGCAAACATCCTCGGCGGCCAGGCGGTCGGCGATCTTGTAGGCCTCCACGCCGTGATGGAAGGCGGCGATCTTGAAACCGAATTCCTTGGCCAGGTCCAGCATCGTGGCCATTTCATCGGCGCGATAGCAATGGATGTGCACGCGGATATCGCCTTCGATGGCAGCGGCCAGCGTGTCCAGTTTCAGATCGCGTTTGCCGCCGCTGTCGCCGGCGCTGTCGGCATCGCCGCCGCCGCTGGCGCGTTGCCACCAGCGCTTCTTCTTGGGCGCCTCGTTCTTTTTCTGGTTTTTCTTCAGGTATTCGCTGGCGTCGATGAAGGCCGCGCGATAACCGGCGATATTGCCCATGCGCGTGGACGGTCCGCCCTTCTGCCCATAGACGCGCTTGGGATTCTCGCCGCATGCCATTTTCAGACCCCAGGGCGCGTCGGGGAATTTCATCGCCTGGTAGGTCGTGGCCGGCACATTCTTCAGGGTCACGCCGCGTCCGCCGACCAGATTGGCCGAGCCGGGCAGGATCTGCAGCGAGGTGATGCCGCCGGCAAGCGCGGTCAGGAAACCGGGATCCTGCGGCCAGATGGAGTGTTCGGCCCAGACGTTGGCGGTCACCGGTGCGGTGGCTTCGTTGCCGTCGCTGTGCGCGCTCATGCCGGGGCTGGGGTACACGCCCAAGTGGGAATGCACATCGATGATGCCGGGGGTGACCCATCGGCCGCTGCCGTTGACGAGCGTCGCATCCGCGGGCGCGGTCAGTCCGCGGCCCACCGAAACCACTTTGCCGTCGCTCAGCAGTACGTCGGCATCGTCCAGGCGTTCGCCGGTGCCGGTCAGCACGGTGGCATGCTGGATCAACACCGGACCGGAGGCGATGCTGCGATAAGTGCTGGGATAAGGGTCCTGGGTGAAACGGGATGTCGCGGTGGCGGCAGTGGCATTTCCGCACACGGAAACCAGGCCGATCATGGCCAAGAGGGCGAAGCGCATGGTGGTTCCCCGAGAATACTGGTCGAAAGAATGCCGGTCGAAGGCCAGCAACCGAAACCTAACCGGCGCGGCCCATGCTTGCCAAGTGCTATGGCGCAAGCCCATGCCACAATTGGCGGGACTAAACGGGAAAAGAGAGCGTGCGATGAAAGAAAAGACCGAAATCGTCGACAACTGGCTGCCGCGCTATACCGGTGTGCCCCTGGACCAGTTCGGCGAGCATATCCTGCTGACCAATTTCGGCGGCTATCTGCACGCGTTTTCGGAGCTGACCGGCGCGCCGGTGGTCGGTCTGGATCGGCCGATGGCCAGCGCCACCATCGACGGTATCACCATGATCAATTTCGGCATGGGCAGCCCCAACGCCGCGACCATGATGGATCTGCTGTCGGCGATCATGCCCAAGGCGGTGCTGTTCCTGGGCAAATGCGGCGGATTGAAGCGCAAGAACCAGCTCGGCGACCTGGTGCTGCCGATCGCGGCGATCCGCGGCGAAGGCACCAGCAACGATTACCTGCTGCCGGAAGTGCCCGCGCTGCCGGCCTTCGCCCTGCAGCGCGCGGTCTCCACCATGATCCGCGACCTGGGCCACGACTACTGGACCGGTACCGTCTACACCACCAACCGCCGGGTGTGGGAACACGATGTGGAATTCAAGGAATATCTGCGCAAGGTGCGCTGCATGGCCATCGACATGGAAACGGCCACCATCTTCGCCGCCGGATTCGCCAACCGCATTCCGTGCGGCGCGTTGCTGCTGGTAAGCGACCAGCCGATGGTGCCGGAAGGGGTCAAGACCGAAGCCTCCGACGCCAAAGTCAGCTCGCAATTCGTGCTGGATCACATCAACATAGGCATCGAAGCGTTGAAACTGATCCGACGCAACGGAAAATCGGTGCGGCATCTTCGATTCGACGAATAACGATCGACAATCGAAAACATAAGGAAGAAAACCGTATGGACCACCGTATTCCCGCCCTCGTCCCGGCACTGTTTCTGCTTGCTTCCACGGCCATGGCCCAGCAGGCGCGTCCGGCCGATGCCCCGCAGATAGACTCGCCAAAAACTTTCTCCGCCAAAGGACTGGCGTTCGAATATCCGGGCAACTGGAGCGAAATCAGCCATGAGGAAGTCGAGGGCAGCAGTTGCTACAACGTCTACCTGGAAGCCGATAAAACCGAATTCGAAGTACTCAACCTGGATGCCCACGTCATCGCCTGTCGAAACGAAGATGCGACGGACCCGCAAGAGTATGTCGACTACCTGGTCACCGCCACGCAGACGAGCGACGGCGGCGAATATGACCGGACCGAAGTTGTTCCGCGCAAATACGGCAAGCACGAGTTGTTCGCGGCGCATTATCGGGACAAGGTCGAGCAGATCGGGCCTTTGTACAGCCGGCATCTGGTGATGCTGGGCAGCGCAGCCTGCGCCGATGGATGGACGTGCTATGCCTATACGCAAAACCTGCAGGTCAACGAACCCATGGCGGGCAAGGCATTCGCCCTGATCCTGGATACGGTCAAATACACGCCGGCAAACGAGTAACCGCATGGAACCGAATGCCTTGCTGGATTTCTGGCGGACCGCCGGCGCCGAGAAATGGTTCGTGCGCGACGCCGCATTCGATGCCGCATTCGCCGATGGGTTCGACGACGCGCATTTCGCCGCCGCCCGCCGCGAACTGGAAAGCTGGATGGACAGTGCCGAAGGGGCGCTGGCGCTGACGTTGCTGTTGGACCAGTTTCCGCGCAATTGTTTTCGCGGTAGCGCGCATTCCTATGCGACCGATGGATTGGCGCGGCATTACGCGCGACGGGCGATCGATGCGGGTTTCGATGTTCGGGTGGACGCAGCGCTGCGGATGTTCTTCTATCTGCCGTTCGAGCATTCCGAAGCAATGGCCGATCAGGATTACGCAATGGAGTTGTTCGGCAGGATCGGCGATGCGGAGCTGATGAAGTATGCGGTGCTGCATCGGGATCTGATTGCGCGATTTGGGCGGTTTCCGCATCGGAACAAGGCGTTGGGGCGGGAATCGACGCGGGAAGAGTTGGACTATCTGGCCAGTGGTGGATTCAGCGGCTAGACGCTTTTCCCTTCTCCCTCCGGGAGAAGGTGGCGCGAAGCGACGGACGAGGGTACGGCGCGAGCGCCAGCAATCGGATGCTCCGTACCCTCACCCCAACCCCTCTCCCGGTGGGAGAGGGGCTCAAGATTCAATCAATACTTAGTGAGCCCCGAATCCATCTCGTCAGCCCAGGCATTGGTGCCGCCGACTACGTTGTAGACGTTGGAGAAACCCAGCGCACGGAATTCTTCTGCGGCCTGCTGGCTGCGTCCGCCGCTGCGGCACAGGAAGGCGATGGCGGTGTCTTTCGGCAAAGCTTCCAGTTCGGCGCGGCCGTTGCCGTCAAACGTCTTGAACGGCAACTTCACCGCGGCGATTGCGCGCTCTTCGGCAGGGCGTACGTCCACCAGCAGTACTTCACCAGCAGCCACGCGCACATCGGCTTCCGCCGGCGAGAGCGTCTGCACCGGTTTGGGCGCGTTCGGATTGTCGATGGCCAGGCCTTTGCCGCGGATATCGTCCACCCAGTCGATGGTGATGCCCTCGGCGCGGCGCGCGCTGGCCAGGTCGAACTGGATGCGCACGCCGTTGGATTCGGCGGCGACGGCGTTGGCGTCGAACTGCGCCAGCTGGAAGTTGGGCTGGAACTGCGCGTTGATCGAAAGCGCCAGCGCGCCGCCCGGGCCGGCATCGGCCGCCGCGTTGGACAACATCTCGGCTGCAGCCGGGGTGATGGTGATCTTCGGCGGCGTGCGGTCGGGCGCGGCGACGCCGAGCAGCGAGGCCAATTCGCCGGAGTTGCTCATCTGTTCGATGATGTCGCTGCCGCCCACCAGTTCGCCGTCGATATACAGCTGCGGGATGGTCGGCCAATCGCCATAAGCCTTGATGCCTTCGCGGATGTCCTGGTCGGCGAGCACGTTGACGTGCGCGTAGTCGACGCCCAGCGTGGACAGCGCGCCCACTGCTTTGGCGGAGAACCCGCACTGCGGCATGTTCGGCTGGCCTTTCATGAACAGCACGACGCGGTTGGACTGCAGCAGGGATTCGATACGGGAACGCAGGGCGGGGTCGAGGGACATCGGGGACATACCGGCTTTCGGGACCGCCGATTTTACGCTGCATGGCATGATTGCGGCATGACCATGCCTAAAACACTGAGTAGCACGCTGAATAGCGCACTGCATCGTGTCCCCCGAAGGCCGCATGCGTGGATCTGGATCGCGATCGCCCTGCATCTGGCTGTGATCGCGGTCTGGTGGTGCTGGGGCTGGGCGTTTGGCCTGGCGAGCCTGTTCGCTACCCACATGCTGTTCCTATGGGGAACGATGCGGCCGCAATCGCGGCTCTTCAGCCCCGTGCTGAGTCGCTTGCCGACCGAGCGGAAAGCGGTCTGGCTGACCGTGGACGACGGCCCGTCGCATGAGACGCAGGCCTTGCTGGACCTGCTGGATCGCCACGGCGCCAGGGCTACGTTCTTCCTGGTGGCCGACCGCGCGGCGGCGCAGCCCGAACTGGCGCGCGAGATCCTGCGGCGCGGCCACGGCATCGGCAACCACAGCAGTACGCATCCGCAAGCCTGGTTCTGGGCATTGGGGCCGCGCCGCATGGCAGCGGAGATAGACCAGGCGCAAGCGACTTTGCGCGATGTCACCGGGCAGACGCCGCGCTGGTTCCGCGCGGTGGTCGGCATGGCCAATCCGTTCGTATCGGCGTCATTGAAGAAGAACGGGCTGGCGCGCGTGGCCTGGAGCGCGCGCGGATTCGATGGCGTGCGGGGCGAGCCGGACAGCGTGGTGGCGCGCATCGTTGGCGCGTTGGGGCCCGGCGCGATCGTGCTGCTGCATGAAGGCGCGCCGCATGGCAACAACCTGGCCATCATCGAGGGCGTGCTGAAGGCCATGCGCGAACGGGAATACACCGCCGTGTTGCCCGAGAATATGTAGGCCCCTTCGATGCCTTCCCGGATGCGCATATGCGTAGGAGCGACGTGAGTCGCGAAACGTAAACCGCGCGGTATCAGTCGCGACTCACGTCGCTCCTACGACGTTCTACGCCGCTGACGTACGGTTGGCCACGATCAGCCAGTTGTTGAAGGGCGTGTTGCCATAGAGCGGTGCGAAGCTTACTTGCAGTCCGGCCGTATCCAGTTGCATGCGCAGCTCATCGGCGTCGGGATAGCACTTCGGCCGGAACTGCATCCAGCCGATCAGGTTGGCCAGGCGGTCGGTCAGGCGACTGGTGCGGCCGCGGTGGCTGTCGTCGCCCAGTGCGGTGCGGATCACCAGGCGTGCGCCAGGGGTGAGCATGGCGATGGCATCGGCGATCAGGGTGGCTTGTTCGTCGGCGCTGAGGTACTGCAACACGTCCAGGATCGCGACGCTGCCCGAATGCACAGGCGGACCCAGCGCAAGATCGACCACGTCGAAGGCCACTTCACGCAATCCATTTCTCTGCGCCACCCTGGCCGCACGCGCGATCTTGGCAGCGTCGTTGTCCACGCCACGATAGGCCATGGCCTGTCCGTCCAGGCGCAAGGCATGGGCCAACAGCCCCAGGCCACAGCCCAGGTCCAGCACCGGCGCGTTGCTGCCCCGCAAAGCCTGCAGCACGCCCGGATACAGCGGGTCGCTGCTGAGCTTGGAGCGCGTGTAGTAGTAGTCCCAGCGATTTCCCAGCGGATGCCGCGGCAGGAAGGCGCGCGCGATGCGCGTGGCGGCGGCGCGATCGAAGGGTCGCGTGGAGGCGTTCAAGAAGCGGCCAACAGTTGGCGGGCGACGGGTAATGCGAGGCGGGTCCACTGTGCGTACATCGCAGCCGAAGGATGGAGGCCGTCATCGACCAGCATCGCCACTTCGGCACCGTGCTCGCGGCTGACTGGGGTGACGTCGACGAAGGCGATTCCACGTTCCCGGCACACCTCGCGGGCGGCAAAGTTGAAGGCGTCGATCTCCGCGCCGATACGCACGGCGCCCCGCGCATCGCCGACCGCGAACGGAGTGATTCCCCAATCGGGAATGGACAGCACCATGACCCGCTCGCGCCGCCACTGCGCGAAACCCGTGGCACGCTCCAGCAGTTGGGAAAACTGCGTGCGGTACTCGGTCACTTCGCGGCTCCGGTACTGGTTGTTGACCCCGATCAGCAGGCTGACCAGGTCGTACTCGGCCAACGGGTGCACCGCATCGATGGCCGCATCCAATTCGTCGGTGGTCCAGCCGGTCTGGGCGATGATGCGCGGGTCGGCCAACGGGATACTGTCTGCACGCAGCGCGTGCGCCAACTGCACGGGCCAGCGGCCGGATTCGGGCACGCCTTCGCCGATGGTGTAGGAATCACCGAGGGCCAGGTAGCGCAGCTCAGTGGCTGCGGCTTCGGTCTTGGTGCGGAAAAGCTCAACCATTCTTGTCGTCATCCCAGCGAACGCTGGAATCCATTTTGACTTTGTTTTTGATGGCCGGACGGACGAGCAACGGCAAGATCAAGATGGATCCCAGCTTGCGCTGGGATGACGGCAAAACAATCACGCCGCCGCAGGCCGCGACTTCGCCTTGCTTGCCGTAATCGGCACCACCTTGGTCACCGCCTCGGCACGCCGCGCCAGCACGCGCTCGATGCGGGCGAACACTTCGCGCATCGTTTCGGCTTCCGGCAACAGGGTCACGCGGAAATGGTTGCGGTAGGGCACGTTGAAGCTGGAACCCGGCACCACCAGCACGCCTTCGGTTTCCATCAGCTCCAGGGCGAAATCATGATCGTCGAAACCCTTGGCCGCGGCACCGACCACGGCCGGGAACGCGTACAGCGCGCCGGCGGGCGCAACAAGTTCCAGATGCTCGCTGGCTGCGCAGGCTTCGATCACGGCGCGGCGCGTTTCGTACAAGCGTCCGCCCGGTGCGCACAGCGCGGAAATCGTGTCGGGACCGTTGACCGCCGCTTCGACCGCGTACTGCCCCGGCACGTTGGCGCACAGGCGCAGCGCGCCCAGCAGGTCCATCGCATGGTGGAAGTTGCCGACCGCTTCGCCGTCGCCCGACAGCACCGCCCAGCCCACGCGCCAGCCGCAGGCGCGGTGCACCTTGCTCAGGCCGCTGAAGGTCAGGCACGGCACATCGCCGGCCAGCGGTGCGACCGGCTGGAACTTCGCCTGGTCGTACAGCACCTGGTCGTAGATCTCATCGACCAGCAGCAGCAGCTTGTGCTTGGCCGCCACGGCGACGATGCGCTCCAGCAGCTCGCGCGGATAAGTCGCGCCGGTGGGATTGTTGGGATTGATCAGCACGATGGCGCGGGTGCGCGAGGACACCAGCGTCTCGATCTCCACCGGGTCGGGCAGAAAATCGTTCTCCGGATCGCAGCGGTAGTACACCGGGCGGCCATCGTTGAGGATGGTGGCGGCCGACCACAACGGATAGTCGGGCGAAGGCACCAGCACTTCGTCGCCCGGGTTGAGCAGCGCGCGCAACGACAGGTCGATCAGTTCGCTGACGCCATTGCCCATGAACACGCGGTCCGGATGCGCGTTGGGCGTGCCGCGGCGCTGGTAGGCGGCGGCGACGGCTTCGCGCGCGGCCGGCAGGCCTTGCTGGTGGGTGTAGGGGTCGGTGTGGTCGATGTCGCCGGTGATCGCGTGCTGCAGATGTTCAGGTGCGCGAAAACCGAAGGCGCCGGGATTGCCGATGTTCAACTTGATCAGCTTGCGGCCCTGGGCTTCCAGATCGCGCGCGCGCCGCGCCAGTTCGCCCCGGATCTCGTAGCGGACTTCGGACAGTCGCTCGCGGGTGGCCAGCACGTGGCTGCCTGGGGTTTTGCTGGACGGGGTGGACATTGGCGCAGTCTGACGGCGGAAAGTAAGAAATCTTAGCGGAATTGCCGCGAAATGCGGTGAATGCTCGAGCCGTAGGTCGGGGCTACGCCCCCGACACGCGTAGCCCATCAGCACCAGCGCGTCGGGGGCGTAGCCCCGACCTACGGCCTACAATGGCCCCCATGCCTGAAAATCCCGTGGATTTCACCCCCCTGCGCCTGATCGGCTGGCCCTATGCCGGCCTGCCGGATGACCCTGCCTGGGCCGCAGCTTTTGCCGCGCACCCCAATGCCAAACCGGCCCGGGTCAGCGAGCAGCACCGGTCAGGGTATGTGGTGGCCGATGGGCCGGAAGCGGCGCTCAAGGCCGAATCCCTGCCCGAATGGCAGAAGCCGCGGTTTCCTTCCCATGAGCGCGCCGCGGTCGGCGACTGGGTGCTGATGGAAGGCAAGAAGATCGTGGCCCTGCTGCCCCGGCATACCTCGATCAAACGCGGCGCGGCCGGCGAGCACTACCATCAGCAGGTGATCGCGGCCAACGTGGATACGGTGTTCATCGTCTGCGGACTGGACGACGACTTCAATCCGCGCCGCATCGAGCGTTATCTGATGCTGGTCGGGGGAGGCGGCGCTGAACCGGTGGTGGTGCTGACCAAGGCCGACCAGACCGATTACGCGCCCGAGGCGGTCGAGACGTTGGCCGAACTCGCTGCTCAGGACATCACCGTATGTGCGGTCAACGCCAAGGATCCGCAAAGTGTGGCGTCGTTGCACGGGTGGCTGGGGGCGGGCAAGACGGCGGTGCTGGTGGGTTCCTCGGGTGCGGGCAAGTCGACTCTGACCAACACGCTGCTGGGCATCGACAGGATGAAAACGGCAGCGGTGCGCGAAAACGATTCGCGCGGGCGCCACACCACCACTCACCGCGCGCTGATTCCTCTTCCCTCGGGCGCGTGCCTGATCGACACGCCCGGCATGCGCGAGTTGAAGCCGACAGGCGAGGAGGAGCTGTCGGAAAGCGGTTTCGCCGATATCGAGGCGTTGGCCGAGCAGTGCAAGTTCCGCGATTGTTCGCATCAGACCGAGCCGGGATGCGCGGTGCGTGCGGCGATCGAGCGGGGCGATATCGATGAGGAGCGTTTCATCAATTATCTGAAGCTGCGGGATGAGGTGGCGGCGGCGGCGGACAAGTTGGCGGCGCGGTTGGCGCAGAAATCCGAAGCCAGGGTGCAGGGCAAGGCGTTGAATAAGCGGTTGGATGATAAATACGGGAAGCGTTAGGAGCATCGATAAGGCGCGTTTCATTCAGAAGGCGCAGATCTTTCAGAAAGAACCCTTCCCCCGCTTGCGGGGGAAGGTGCCGAAGGCGGATGGGGGCGCTCTTGGCGAGATCTATCCGAACTAGAGCTAAGAGCGTTTCGCGCGTTGCGCGAGTCACTTTCTTTGCTTGTGCAAAGAAAGTAACCAAAGAAAGCACACCCTAACGGCGCGCCCAGCGATGAAGCCGCTGGGTCCGCAAGCGGGTCGGGAATTTCCGTAAGGCGCATCCTGCGCCTCCGGAAACGGCGCACATCCTTGTGCGCCGCCCCTGCGGGGTTTACCCGACCCGCTTGCCGCGCCTCACGGGACTTTTTTGGCAACTGCAACAGCAACAGCAAAATCAGAAGCAAGGTAGCCGACATGATCGACCCAACTCCCGACATCGCCCATCACGCCACGCTCGATGCGCGCATGGTCAAGGCGGTGCGCGGGATCAAGTTGCTGGGTCTGGCGAGTTGGCCGGCGGCAGCGCAGGCGCCGTTCCTGGAAAGCTATGCGCGCGGACAGCCGGTGTTGCCGCAGATCGACTACCCCAAATTGGATTTCGCCGAAGCTCGGCGCGAGTTGGCGCAGATCGCCGCCGCCGCCGATGCTTCGCACCCGTTGGGCGTCTACCTGCGCGAATCGGTGCAGAGCTGGGACATCGCCGCGCAATTGCTTGAATCGCTGGGTTCGCCCGCGGTTACCACCCACTCCATCGCGTTGTTCGGCCAACCCGACGAGACCTTGCCCGGCAACGGACCCACCGCGCGCGAGGCGGCGCGGCATTTCATCGACATCGCCAACGATCTGGATCACGAACTGCTGGCACCGGAAGAGCAGATTCCTGTGTCCGCCACCGCCTTGCAGTTGCAGCTCCAGGGCGATCTGGACGATTTTTTCGGCAGCCGCGTGATCGCCGTAGAGTTGGACCCGGACCTGATCGCCAAGGCTGCCGCCGGGGCCACCCGCATCCGTTTACGCCAGGGGGCCGCGTTCAGCGACTACGATCGCCGCCAATTGCTGCAGCACGAAGCGCTGGTGCATTCGCTGACGGCCTTGAACGGGCGCGAACAGGTCCACCTGCCCAGCCTGGCCCTGTCTTCGCCGCGCGTCACCGCCACCCAGGAAGGCCTGGCCACTTTCGCCGAACAGATCACCGGCAGCATCGACATCGAACGCATGAAGCGCATCAGCCTTCGTATCGAAGCGGTGGCGATGGCGCTGGACGGCGCCGACTTCATCCAGGTGTTCGGCTATTTCATCGAGGCGGGGCAGAACCCGACCGAAAGCTTTTCCTCCGCGCAACGCGTATTCCGCGGCGTACCTACCGGCGGCGGCGCGGCGTTCACCAAAGACACGGTGTATCTGCGCGGCCTGGTGGGCGTGCACACTTTTTTCCGCCGCTCGTTGCAGCAGGACCGATTGCGCCTGTGCCGCCGTTTGTTTGCCGGCAAGATGACCCTGGGCGACGTGAAGGCCTTCGAGCCGCTGTTCGAAAGCGGCGTTCTGGCCACACCGCGCTGGCTGCCGCACTGGGTCAGCCGCGCCAACGGGCTGGCGGGCGTGCTGGCGTTCTCGCTGTTCGCCAACCGTATCCGTCTGGATCAGATATCGGAAACGGAAGAAGGAAACTAGCGGTTCTATTCCCTACTGCTTCGATCAGAAATCGATTTGCACGCGTCCCACCAAAGCGCGGGTGCGGTCCAGGGTGGCGTCCTGCAGACGGTCGCGGTTGCGGCTGTCGATCCAGTTCAGCATCAGCCGCAGATGCGGGCGCGGGTACCAGTTCACGCCAGCGGTCAGCGAACTTACCCGCACATCGCGCAGCAACGGTTCGCCGTCGCGTTGTTGACGGCCCGAGAGAGTGTCGTAACGCAACGCCAGTTCCCAGGCGCCTACTCGACCCTGCGGATTGATGCGGCCGAAGCGGCCGGCCTTGGCGTCGTACGGACGCACTTCGCCGGTCAGCATCCAGGCGACCTGCGCATAACCGGTGGAAAGCCGCGCTTCCTGTTCGCCATCGTCGAAACGCGCGCCGCCGGCCTCGCCCTGGAACGTCCAGGCGCCTTTCACTGCGGCCAGCTCAAGCGAATACTTGTCCACTCGCGTGTCGCGGCCCTGGCTGAAATCGGCCAACGTCACCCGGCTGTTATCGGAAAAAATCCCAGCCGGTCGCGGGCGGATGCGCAGCGCAGTGGCGCCATCGCCGCCAGGGTGATCGTAGTCTTCATGCGCCAGCGACAGGCCCAGATGCAGCACTTTTCCTTCTTCGCGCCACGGTGCGTAAGTGCCGCGTGCGGCGACGGCCAGCCCTTTGGTCTGCCAGACATCGATGCTTTCCAGGTTGTAGACGCTGCCGCCCACGGTGTAGCCGTCGCGCGCCGTCAGCCAGGCCGCGCCCAGCCGGTAGGTGGGGGCCAGGTTCTGGACCAGGTAGCTGCGCTCGATGAAGGTCATGTGGTTGGAGCTGATGCGGTCGTCCAGGCTGAAGTACTGCTTGAACTGTCCGACCGTCAGCGTGCCGGCGGCGAATTTCTTGCTGACGTACGCATCTTTGGCCAGTACTTCATCGCCGGAGAAATCGGCTTCCAGTTTGTAGTTGAATCCGTAGAACTTGCCGGACAGATCCAGCCAGAGCGCACGCAGATCCGAATCGTTGGCGTTGGGCGCGCCGCGCGTATCGTTGTCGAAGTCGGCGATATCCCAGTGCAGACGTCCGCCGAGTTTGGCGGTGACGTTGTCTTCCGTCTCCGTGTCGGCGGCCTGTGCGCTGGTGGCGCAGGCGAGCAGCAGCATGGCGGGAAGCAGGCGTGGCAATGTCATCGGATGCGGTCCGGCGGTGGTCGGTAGTCCGCACGATGGCAGCGGCAGCGTGCTGCACCAATAGCGCATTGGTATTAGGGTTTTCCTTCTCCCATCGGGAGAAGGTGCCCGAAGGGCGGATGAGGGAATGAATTGTCAGCTTGTAGTGAAAGCTGGATGGCGAGTCATTGTCACGCCCTCACACCCCAAGGGTGCTTGCTTCGCGGCGTCCGTCGCTACGCGCCACCTTCTCCCGGTGGGAGAAGGGAAGCAGCCTCTTAGCCCCCGGGTTCATGCGAGACTTGCCCCATGACCGCCACCAAAATCCTGGTAGCCGACGACCACCCGCTGTTCCGCGCGGCGGTGCTGCACGCGCTGCAGGGAGCGGTGGAAAACCTTTCGACGGTAGAAGCTTCCAGTGCCTCCACGCTGACTACGCTGCTGGCCGAGCATCCCGATCTGCAGCTGGTGCTGCTGGATCTGACCATGCCCGGCGCGCGCGGATTCTCTTCGCTGGTCTATCTGCGCGGCGAGCGGCCGGAGCTTCCGGTAATCGTGATTTCTTCCAACGACCATCCGCCGGTGATCCGCCGCGCGCAGCAGTTCGGCGCCGCCGGTTTCATTCCCAAGTCCTCGCCGGTGGAAACCATCCGCACCGCGGTGCGCACGGTGCTCGAAGGCGGCACCTGGTTTCCGCCGATCACCGCGGAAAGATCGGAATCCGATGCGCGTTTGGCGGCCCGGCTGGCGCAGCTGACGCCGCAGCAATTTCGGGTACTGCTGTGCATCGCCGACGGTTTGTTGAACAAGCAGATTGCCTACGAGCTGGGCCTGGCGGAAAACACGGTGAAAGTGCACGTGACCGCCATTCTGAAGAAGCTGGAATGCAACAGCCGCACGCAGGCGGCGGTGCTGGTGAAGGCGCTGGAACAGGAAGGCGGAATCGATCCGTAGTCGTAACCTTCGCGCTGTCGGGGGCGTAGCCCCGACCTACCGTAGGTCGGGGCTACGCCCCCGACGCACGTTCAGCCTGCTCGCGCAGTAGCCTCTGCATGATCAGCGCGCGCAACGCCGCCGGGCGGACCGGCTTGGGCAGGAAGCCCCAATCGTGTTGCCGGGCGATGGCGCGCACGCTGTCGTCCTGTTCGGCGGTCACCAGGATCACGATGGGTTCGCTGCCCCAGCGTTCCGCCAATTGCGCGTACAACTCGGGCCCGGTGATGTCGCCCATGCGCATATCCAGCAACAACAGGCGCGGGGCCGTGCCGGGCTGTGCGGCCGCCAATGCCTCGCCTGCGCCTGCGGCAAGTTCCACCCGGCAGAACCAGCGTTGCAGCAAAGCACGACTCGCTTCGCAGACTCGCGGATCATCGTCTATGCACCAGACTGTGCAGTCGCGCAGATCCTGATCGTCGTCGTCCGCAACCGCCTCGATGAGCGACGCGGGGGCGACGGCGGCACGGTCTCCCAGCGGTACCAGAACACTGAACATGCTTCCGCAGCCGACCGTCGAATGCAGGTCCACCCGATGCCCCAGCAGGCGGGCAATACGTTCCACGATGGCCAGCCCCAGACCGGCGCCGCGATCATCGGCCGTGCCGTCGTCCAGGCGCCGGAATTCTTCGAAGATCTCCTCCTGGCGACCTTCGGGAATGCCCGGACCGGTATCGTGCACTTCGATACGCAAACCGCCCTCCACGCGCCGGCAGCCCAGCAAGATGCGGCCCTTCGGCGTGTAGCGCAGCGCGTTGGAAAGGAAGTTCTGCAGGATGCGCCGCAACAGCGCTTCGTCGCTGCGCACCACGGCCTGCGTCGGCACCCAGTCCAGGCGCAGTCCGCGGGCGTGCGCGAGCATGCCGAACTCGCGCGCCAGCGTTTCCAGCAGCGGCGCCAGCGCGAAATCCCGCACGCGGGTTTCCAGCGCGCCCGACTCCAACCGGGAAATATCCAGCAGGCTGTTGAGAATGGCGTCCTGCGCGGCCAGCGCGTCCTCCACGTTGTCGGCCAGCTGCTGCGTCTGCGGTTCCTGCAGTTTGTCGCGCATCGCCGAAACGAACATGCGCGCAGCGTTCAGCGGTTGCAGCAGGTCGTGCACGGCGGCGGCGACGAAACGGGTCTTGGAGCGGTTGGCGTTCTCCGCTTCGCTTTTGGCCACGGCCAGATCGCGGGTGCGCTCGCCGATGCGGTGCTCCAGTGCGTCGGCCAACGAACGCAGGTCGCGCGCGGCTTGTTTGTAGGCGGTTATGTCGGCATAGCTGGTGACGAAACCGCCGTCGGGCAACGGGTTGCCGCGGATTTCGATCACCGTGCCGTCGTTGCGTTCGCGTTCGTGCATGTGCGGCTTGCCGGAACGCAGGTGCTCCAGCCGGCGCGCGATGGCTTCCTCGATGGGTCCCGGACCCAACAGGCCGCGGCGCGCGTTGTGGCGGAATACATCCTCGATCGGCAGCCCGACATGGATGAAGCCGGCGGGGAATTTGAACAGATCGATGTAGCGGCGGTTCCAGGCCACCAGTCGCAGCTCGGCGTCGATCACCGACACGCCTTGCGGCAGATGCTGCAGGCTGGGGCTTTCCCCGTAGTCGGCGCCACCGGCGGCCTGCACCAGGCCGTCCTGGGCGGTGCGCAATTCGATCGCGTGCTGTTCGACCAGCTGCTGCAGCTCCACCCGGCTGCGTTCGCGCAATCGCGCCAGCCGCCGGCGCTGGTGGACGAACAGCAGCAGGAACGTGGCCGCCAGCAGACCGGCCGCCACCGCGATGGCGACCGTGCGCGCGGCGACCGCAGAGGATCGGGTGCTGTGCAACAGGTGCAGCGTCCAGCCTTGTTCCGGCATCGCCCGCGAGAGCCAGAGATGTTCGCCCTGGCCGGGCAGGCGCACGCGGCGCACGCCGGGCGCGAACGCCTGCAGCTCGCGGTATTGCAACAGGCGCTGCGGCACCTCGCCGTATTGGCGGGTGCGCGCCAGTTCGCTGCGCTCGTTTTCGCGCAGGGGACGCAAGTCGAGATAACGCCAACGGTCGCGTCCCGACAGGAAGATCACTCCGTGCGCATCGCTGACGAAGACCGGATCGGGCAGGGTGCGCCAGGCCGCTTCCAGTTCGTTGAACACCAGTTTCACCACCAGCACGCCCAACGGCCGGCCCTGCGCATCGCGCACCGCTTGCGAAAGGAAGTAGCCCGGTACGCCCGTGGTATAGCCCAGCGCATAAAAATCGCCGGTGCCGCGGGTCATGGCCTGCTGGAAGTACGGACGGAAGCCGTAGTCGGTGCCGACGTTGCTGTTGGGCGTGCGCCAGTTGCTGGCGGCTACCGCCTTGCCGTTGCGGTCCAGCAAGGTCAGGGTGGAAGTGGTGGCCACGCCGTTGACTTGTTCCAGCTTGCGATTGAGCCGTTCGACCACGGCAGCGTCGCTGACATCGCCGGCCAGCCCATCGCGCACTTCCGGGTCCAGCGCCAGCACCGCCGGCAGCATGCGATAGCGTTCGACGATGGCGTCCAGAGTGTCGCGGTGCAGGCGCAGTTGCTCGCGAGCCTGTTCGGCGCTGGTGCGCAAGCTGCGCTGTTCGGCCTGCCACGCTGCCAGCGCGCTCAGCAGGCCGATCGCCAGGGCGATGGCCAACCCGGCCAGCAACTGGCGTAAACGGGGGCGGAGAGGAGAGAGCATGACGGGCATCTTCACGTGCGGAGCTATTTTTCTCCAGCGGCGGCTCTTTCCTTCTCCCTCCGGGAGAAGGTGGCGTCTAGCGACGGATGAGGGAGGGAGAATGACTTGCTACGGAGTATTCAGTACAAACTGATTTCCCATTCCCTCATCCGCCCTCCGGGCACCTTCTCCCAGGGGGAGAAGGAAAACCGACTAGTACCAATGCGTTATTGGTGCCGGACCCGGACGCTGCCATTGTCGGCGTCGTCATCGCCACCGGAGCGCTCCGCCATGCCTGCCAAATCCTCGCGGCTGTATCTGTGGGTCCTTTGCGCCATCGTGATCGGTGGCTTGATCGGCCATTTCGCGCCGGCCACCGGTGCTTCCCTGAAACCGGTGAGCGACGGCTTCATCAATCTGATCAAGATGCTGATCGGGCCGATCATCTTCCTCACCGTGGTCATGGGTATCGCCGGCGTGGCCAGCGTGAAGAAGGTAGGCCGGGTCGGCGTCAAGGCCATTCTCTACTTCGAGATCGTTTCCACTTTCGCTCTGGGTATCGGCTTGCTGGTGGTCAATCTGTGGAAGCCCGGCGCGGGCTTCAACGTCGACCCGGCCACGCTGACCAGTACGATGGACGCCAAGGATCTGGCCAAGGTAGCGGAGTACGCGGAAAAGGCGCACGAGCAAACTACCGCCGATTTCCTCCTGCACATCATTCCCAAGACCTTCACCGACGCCTTCACCGGCGGTGGCGACCTGTTGCAAGTGCTGCTGCTGGCATGCCTGTTCGGCTTCGCGCTGATGGCGGTGGGCGAGAAGGGGCGGCCGATACTGAAATTCTTCGATGCCATCTCCCAGGTGTTCTTCCGCATGATGGGCATGATCATGCGGCTGGCGCCGATCGGCGCGGGCGCGGCCATGGCTTTCACTATCGGCAAGTACGGCGTGGACAGCCTGGGGCCACTGCTCAAGCTGATGGGCGGGTTCTATGTCAGCTGCGCGTTGTTCGTGCTGGTGGTGCTGGGCCTGATCGCGCGTTTCACCGGGTTCTCCATCTTCAAGTTCCTGGCTTATATCCGCGGCGAGTTGCTGCTGGTGCTGGGCACGTCCTCGTCCGAATCGGCATTGGTGCCGCTGATGCAGAGGCTGGAGAAGTTGGGCTGTCCCAAATCGGTGGTCGGCCTGGTGGTGCCCAGCGGCTATTCGTTCAATCTGGACGGCACCAACATCTACCTGACCATGGCCGCCATCTTCATCGCCCAGGCCTTGAACATCGACTTGAGCGTGCGCGACCAGATCGCCCTGCTGCTGGTCGCCATGTTGACCTCCAAGGGCGCTTCGGGTGTGACTGGCGCCGGGTTCATCACCCTGGCGGCCACTCTCGCGGTGGTGCCTACCGTGCCGGTGGCGGGGCTGGCCCTGATCGTGGGCATCGACCGTTTCATGAGCGAGGCGCGCGCCATCACCAATCTGATCGGCAACGGCGTGGCCACGCTGGTGGTGTCGAAGTGGGAAGGCGAACTGGACGTGGCGCGGCTGCGCAGCGAACTGGATTCGGGGCCGGGCGGCCTGATCGAAATGCCGGAGCCGGCATTGTCAGGCGCTTTCGCCGGACCCGGCCAGGCCGTGCTGGGCGACGCGGACTGAACCTTGCAGCAATGCGGCCACGGCCGCATTGCGTGCGATCCCGTAGAATCCTGGTCCAGCCCACGGATGATGTGTCGATGTCGAACGAAGAACTGAAACAGGCCGCCCTGGAGTACCACCGCGTATCGCCGCCGGGCAAGATCAAGATCTCGCCGACCAAGCCCATGGTGACCCAGCGCGACCTGGCGCTGGCGTACTCGCCGGGCGTGGCCTACGCCTGCGAGGCGATCGTCGAAGATCCCAACATGGCCAGCGAGATGACCGCGCGCGGCAATCTGGTCGCCGTGGTCACCAATGGCACCGCGGTGCTGGGCCTGGGCAACATCGGCCCGCTGGCGGGCAAGCCGGTGATGGAAGGCAAGGGCGTGCTGTTCCAGAAGTTCGCCGGCATCGACGTGTTCGACATCGAGTTGAACGAGCGCGACCCCGACAAGTTGGTCGACATCATCGCCGCGATGGAGCCGACCTTCGGCGGCATCAACCTCGAGGACATCAAGGCGCCGGAATGCTTCATCGTCGAGCGCAAGCTGCGCGAGCGGATGAAGATCCCGGTCTTCCACGACGACCAGCACGGCACCGCCATCATCGTCGGCGCGGCGATCTACAACGCGCTGGAAGTGGTGGGCAAGAACATCGCGGAAGTGAAACTGGCCACCAGTGGCGCCGGCGCGGCCGGCATCGCCTGCCTGGACATGCTGGTGGCGCTGGGCCTTAAGCCCGAGAACATCCTGGCCGTGGACCGCGACGGCGTGCTCTACACCGGTCGCAACCATCTGGATCCGGACAAGTCCCGCTACGCGCGCGACACCGACAAGCGCACCCTGGCCGACATCGTCGCCGGTGCCGACATCTTCCTGGGCCTGTCCGCGGCCGGCGTGCTGAAGCCGGAGATGGTGGCGACCATGGCCGACAAGCCGATCATCCTGGCCCTGGCCAACCCCAACCCGGAGATCCTGCCGGAGGACGCCAAGGCCGTGCGCCCGGACTGCATCATCGCCACCGGCCGTTCGGATTATCCGAACCAGGTCAACAACGCGCTGTGCTTCCCCTACATCTTCCGCGGCGCGCTGGATGTCGGCGCTACCGTCATCAACGAAGCGATGAAGACCGCCTGCGTGAAGGCCATCGCCGCGCTCGCAAGGCGCGAAGCTTCGGACCTGGGCGCCGCTTATGGCGATGAGATTCCCTGCTTCGGCCCCGAATACCTGATCCCGCGTCCGTTCGACCCGCGCCTGCTGGTGGAACTGGCCGGCGCGGTGGCGCAAGCGGCGATGGATTCGGGCGTGGCCCTGCGTCCCATCGCGGACATGGCCGCGTACCGAGAAAAACTGGGCCAGTTCGTCTACCGCACCAGCCTGATGATGAAGCCGGTCTACGACCGCGCACGCGCCGACAAGCAGCGCGTGGTCTATGCCGAAGGCGAAGAAGAAGTGGTGCTGCGCGCAGTGCAGACCGTGATCGACGAAGGCCTGGCCTTCCCGATCCTGATCGGCCGCCCGGACGTGATCCAGACCCGCATCGATCGCCTGGGCCTGCGCATGCGCGAAGGCGTGGATTTCGAACTCACCAATCAGGACGACGATCCGCGCTTCAACGACTACTGGCAGTACTACCACGCGCTCACCGAACGCCGCGGCGTCACCCCGGCGGCGGCCAAGAACCTGATGCGCTCGCGCCCGACCCTGATCGCGGCGGTGATGGTGGCGCGCGGTGAAGCCGATGCGCTGGTCAGCGGCATGGTGGGCCGCTTCCACAAGAAGCTGGGCTACGTGCGCAGCGTCATTCCGCTGGACCCGGGCGTGCAATCGACTTCGGCCATGACCGGCGTGATCAACAACCAGGGCGCGTACTTCTTCCTGGACACCCACGTGCAGGACGACCCGACCGCCGAGCAGATCGCCGAAGCCACCCTGCAGGCGACCTACCGTTTGAAGCTGTTCGGCATCGAACCGAAGGTGGCGCTGCTGTCGCACTCCAACTTCGGCAGCCACGACACCCCCGGTGCGCAGAAGATGCGCAAGGTACGCGCGCTGCTGCGCGAGCGCATGCCCAAGCTGGAAATGGACGGCGAGATGCAGGGCGACACTGCCTGGGACGAGGTGCTGCGCAAGCGCATGATGCCCAACACCACGCTGACCGGGCGTGCCAATCTGTTCGTGCTGCCCAATATCGACGCGGCCAACATCACCTACAACATGGTGCGGGTGATGACCGACGGCGTGGCCATCGGCCCGATCCTGATGGGCATCTCCAAGCCGGTGCATATCCTCACCAGCTCGGCGACGCCGCGGCGGGTGGTGAACATGACCGCCATTGCGGCGGTGGATGCGCAGATTAGGGCGCAGCAGAAGTAGCACTGCTTCCCTTCTCCTCCGGGAGAAGGTGCCCGAAGGGCGGATGAGGGCATGGATCGTCCGCTTGTAGGAAAAGTTGGAAGGCTTAGTAATTTCCATTCCCTCATCCGGCGCTGCGCGCCACCTTCTCCCGAAGGAGAAGGGAAGCAAAATCAGCCTTCATCGCTTCCATGCAGCATCTCCCGCTGCAACTTGTCGATATACGCATCGGCTTCAGCAGTAGTGGCGAAAATCTCGCCCAGCGGCAGCGCCTGCACCATGTCCAGCACCTTGCGTATCTGCGCCTGCGGATTGACCGCCAGTACCTTGCCGCCGGGGGCCAAAGTCTTGCGCGCTTGCAGGATGCAGCGGATGCCCGCGCTGCTGATGTATTCCAGACGCGCCAGATCCATCACCAGCACCATCGTGGGCTTGGCCGAAACCAGCAACGGCTCCAGCGCATCGTCCAATTGTTCGTAGGTATTGGTGTCCAGGCGGCCGCTCAGCACCACGTACTGGTTGCCGTTGACCGGCGGATAGATTTCGATTTCCAGACTCATGCCGCGTCCATTCCCACATGCCCGACCGGGAGAATGCGCATCAGTCTTCCTCATCGCCCTGCAGCACCTTGCGCTGCATCGCGTCCAGATAGGCGTCGGCTTCGGCGGTGGAAGAAAAGATCTCGCTCATCGGCACCGCCTTGACCACGTCGAACACCTTCTGGATCTGCGCCTGCGGATTGACCACCAGCACCTTGCCGCCATGCGCGCCCAGGGCCTTGCGCGCCTTGAAGAGGGAGCGGATGCCGGCGCTGCTGATGTATTCCAGCCCCTCCAGATCCAGCACCAGCGATTGCAGGTTGCCGGTCAGCAACGGCGCCAACTTCTGGTCCAGTTCCTCATAGGTATGCGTATCCAGGCGCCCGGCCAGGGCCACGCGCTGGATGCCGTTGCCGGGGGGAAGGATCTGGATGTCCAGGCTCATGACGATGTCTCCGTGGCGGGAATGCGCAGGCTGACGCGCAGCAGGTTGGCGCCGTCGAGGCGGCGGTAGTGGGTTTCCTCGGCGATCTGCCGGATCAGGTACAGGCCCAGCCCACCGATGGGGCGGTCCATGATGTCGGCCTCCAGGTCGGGAGTGGCGGCGGACAGCGGATCGAACGGCGCGCCCTCATCGCGGAATTCCAAAGTCAGCAGGCCGCCGGCGATGGCGATGTTGACCGACAGCTCGTGCTGACCCACGTCGGTGCCGTCGGCGCCGCCGTAAGCGATCGCGTTGCTGGCCAGCTCTTCCACGATCAGGCGCACGTCGCCGCGCACGCCCGCATCGATGCCGTGCCGGGTCAGCACCGCTTCCAGCGAGGTGTTGAGGTCTTCCACGCGGGCGTGCTCACCCGGGACGATCAGACGTATCAGCATGCGCGCGCTCCTCGATGGATTGCCTGGTTTCCGACATCGTTTCCAGTACTTCCGTTTTCAGTACTTCTGTTCCTAGTACTTCTGTTCCTGGTACTTCCGTTCCCAGCACTTCCGTCTGCTGGCTCAAGCGTATCGCCAGCACGGTGATGTCATCCGATTGCGGCGCAGCGTCGGCGAAGCGGTGCACTTCGGCGATCAGGTGTCGGCAATTGTCCTGTGCACTGTAACCGGGACGCAGCGCGGCCAGCAGGCGGTCGCTGCCGTAGGCCTGGTTGTCCGCATCGAAGGCCTCCGTGACGCCGTCGGTGTAGGCGACCAGGCTGGCGCCGGGTTCCAGTTTTCCCTGCCATAGCGGGAAGCGGCTGCTGACTTCGAAACCCAGCGGCGGTCCGGTTTCGAAGGCGATGGTTTCCACGCGGCCATCGGCATGCAGCAGCAGCGGCGATTCGTGGCCCGCGCTGGCCAGCGTGCATTGGCCGTCGCGCAGGTCGATGCGGCCGCACAGCACGGTGGCGAACATGCAGGTGTCGTTGCCCTCCACCAGGCGCCGCGAGGCTTCGGCCAGCACCTGCTCCGGCGAAGACGCCGAGCGCGCCGCCACTTCCAGCACGGTCATGGTGCGGGCCATGAACAGCGCCGCCGGCACGCCCTTGTCGGAGACATCGCCGATCGCGAACCACAGTTCGCCGTCGTCGCGTTCGATGAAACTGTAGAAATCCCCGCCCACCGCCTTGGCCGCTTCCAGCATTGCGTACGCCTCCAGGCGCGCGCCGCCGCGTTCGATCGTGCGTGCGGGCGGCAGCATCGCCAGCTGGATGTCGCGCGCGATGGAGAGCTCGCTCTCGAGTTTCTGCCGCGCCGCGCCCATCTCGCCTATTTCCACCAGCTGTCGCTGGATGGAAGTGCGCGCATGCTCCAGGGTGCGTGCCATCAGCCCGACTTCATCGCTGCGCCCGGTATGCGGCACCGGCCAGTCGTAATCGCCATGGGCCAGGCGGGTGGTGGAGACGGCCAAGTGCTCCACCGGCCGGCTGATGCGCTTGGCCAGGCGCCGCACCACCAGCATGGAGACCAGCGCCAGCAGCAAACCCACCGCAGCCAGCTGCCACAGGGCCTGGTTCAAGCGGGCCACGATCAGCTCATAGGATTGCGCCACCAGCAGCGACCAGCCGCTGTCGCCGATCGGTTCGACCACGGTGTAGCGCCATTCGCCGTTGCGCGTGTCCTGATGGCTGAACTGCGCCGCCCGGCGCAGGCGCACCGCTTCGGCGGCGGCGGCCAGGTCGGAGCGACCGCTGCGCTGGATGTATTGGTCCAGGGTCGTGCTCAGCGCCACTCCGGGTTCGGGATTGGCGGCCAGGGTGCCGCCCGGCGCCACCAGCGACACCCGCCAGCCGGGCAGGTTGGCCAGCGATTCGAAGTGGTCGGTCAGCGTGGTCAGCGGCAGGTCCAGGCTGACCATGCCGCGGGCGCTGCCGCCGCGGGCGGTCGGGCGCAAGGGCAGGTTGTAGGTGACCATCCATACGTCGCCCGCAGTTTGGTTGCGGTACGGCTCGGACCACCAGCCGCCAGTCGCAGCCAGGGTGCGCTGATACCACTTCTGGCTGCGGTAGTCGTAGCCATCGGCCAGCAGGTCGCGGTCTTTGCCGTTGGCCGCGATGTAGCGCGCGTACCCCAGTTCCGGTTGCCCATGCACCGGATCCAGCACCAGCAGCGCACCGTTGGCGCCGGGGGTGGCCCTGACCATTGCCCGCAGCGTGGCGTTCAGTTCGTCAGGGTCCAGGGTGGAAGCGGCCACCAGGTCGGTCAGGCCGGTGGTGGTGATGGCCACCGAACGCATCTGCACGCCCAGGCGCTGCGCTGCTTCCTGGGCGCTGGCGGTGGTGTTGCGTTTGGCGTCGTCCAGGATCATGTCGCGGGCCAGCCAGGCGATGGCCACGGTCACCAGCAACAGCAGCACCACATTGAGCGCACCGGACCACAGGGCGATTTTCGTGCGCAGGCTGCCGCGCCAACGCACAGCGTCGGCAGGCGCCGTGCTGCTGCGCTGCTGTGAATCAGCTCCGGACATGCCGGTATCCCGTGAATCCCCCAAGCGGATCATATGCCTGCAGTCGCGACCAATGTGAGACGGGGCCGGGCGTTTCCCAAATGGCTTGTGGACATGTCCCGAGCCAAGCGTGCCGGGGTCCGGGCCGTTTCCATACGCAGGCGTAGCGAGGCCGTTTTACAGTGCCTGCGTTACACTCGTGAGCTCACAAAAAAACGACTACGCCATGCCCGGCATGGCCCCCACGGGAGTGGTAATGAACTGGTTGAACGACATGTTGCAGAGCGATCCGGACCCGCAGGAAACCCGCGAGTGGGTCGATTCCATCAAGGCGGTGATCGACGCCGAAGGCCCGCTGCGGGCGCACCAGCTGCTGGAAGGCATGGTGGAGCTGACCCGGCGTTCCGGCGCGTTCCTGCCGTTCTCGCCCACCACCGAATACGTCAACACCATTGCGCCCGCCCTGGAAGCCAAATCCCCGGGCGACGCCGCCATCGAATGGCGCCTGCGCTCGATCATCCGCTGGAACGCCATGGCCACCGTGGTCCGGGCCAACCGCAAGCCGGGCGATCTGGGCGGCCACATCGCCAGCTTCGCCTCCAGCGCCACCTTGTATGACGTGGGCTTCAACCACTTCTGGCGCGCCCCGTCGGAAAACCACCCCGGCGATCTGCTGTTCGTGCAGGGCCACTCCTCCCCCGGCATCTACGCGCGTTCGTTCCTGGAAGGCCGCATCAGCGAAGCGCAGCTGGACAACTTCCGCATGGAAGTCGACGGCCACGGCATCTCTTCCTATCCGCATCCCTGGCTGATGCCCGATTACTGGCAGACCCCCACCGTGTCGATGGGCCTGGGTCCGCTGGCGGCGATCTACCAGGCGCAATTCATGAAGTACCTGGAGCACCGCGGCCTGATCGAGAAGTCCGACCGCAAGGTCTGGTGCTTCATGGGCGACGGCGAGTCGGACGAACCCGAAAGCCTGGGCGCCATTGCGCTGGCCGGTCGCGAAGGCCTGGACAACCTGGTGTTCGTGGTCAACTGCAACCTGCAGCGCCTGGACGGTCCGGTGCGCGGCAACGGCAAGATCATCCAGGAGCTGGAAGGCGTGTTCCGCGGCGGCGGCTGGAACGTGATCAAGCTGCTGTGGGGCAGCTACTGGGATCCGCTCCTGGCCCGCGACACCGACGGCGTGCTGAAGAAGCTGATGATGGAAACCGTCGACGGCGAGTACCAGAACTGCAAGGCGTTCGGCGGCAAGTACACGCGCGAGAATTTCTTCAACAAGTATCCGGAAACCGCGGCCATGGTGGCCAATCTTTCCGACGACGACATCTGGCGCCTCAACCGCGGCGGCCACGATCCGCACAAGGTCTACGCGGCCTACCATCAGGCGGTCAACACCAAGGGCATGCCCACGGTGATCCTGGCCAAGACGGTGAAGGGCTACGGCATGGGCGCGGCGGGCGAGTCGCTCAACCCCACCCACCAGACCAAGAAGCTGGACGACGAGACCATCAGGATCTTCCGCGACCGGTTCAATATTCCGGTCACCGACGCGCAGCTGGCCGACGGGCAGATTCCGTTCTACCACCCGGGCGAAGACTCGGTGGAAGTGCAGTACCTCAAGGAGCGTCGCGCTTCGTTGGGCGGTTATCTGCCGCAGCGCCGTCGCAAGGCGGACGAGTCGTTCGAGACGCCCAAGTTGGAAGTCTTCGACCGTTTGCTGAAGTCGTCCGGCGAGCGCGAAATCTCCACCACCATGGCGTTCGTGCAGACGCTCAACATCGCCCTGCGCGACAAGCAGCTGGGGCCGCGCATCGTGCCGATTGTTGCGGATGAAGCGCGCACTTTCGGCATGGAAGGCATGTTCCGCCAGATCGGCATCTATGCGCCGTTCGGTCAGAAGTACAAGCCGGTCGATGCCGACCAGCTGATGTACTACCGCGAGGACCAGAGCGGTCAGGTGCTGCAGCAGGGCATCAGCGAGCCGGGCGCGATTTCTTCGTGGATGGCCGCCGGCACCAGTTATTCGGTCAGCAACGTGCCCATGCTGCCGTTCTACATCTACTACTCCATGTTCGGTTTCCAGCGCGTGGGCGACATCGCCTGGCAGGCGGCGGACATGCGCACGCGCGGCTTCTTGTTGGGCGGTACGGCCGGGCGCACTACGCTCAATGGCGAGGGCTTGCAGCATGAGGATGGCTTCAGCCATCTGATCGCCGGTTCCATTCCCAATTGCCGCAGCTACGACCCGACTTTCGGTTTCGAAGTCACGGTGGTCTTGCAGCACGGCATGCAGAAGATGATGCAGGAGCAGGTGGACGAGTATTACTACCTGACCCTGATGAACGAAAACTACACCCACCCGGACATGCCGGAGGGTGCGGCCGAGGGCATCATCAAGGGCATGTATCTGTTGAAGGATGCGGGCAAGCCGAAGAAGGGCGAGCTGCGGGTGCAGTTGCTGGGCAGCGGCACCATCCTGCGCGAGGCGATTGCGGCGGCGGAATTGCTGGACAAGGATTTCGGCGTCAGCGCGGATATCTGGTCTTGCCCCAGCTTCAATGAGCTGCGTCGGGATGGTTTCGATGTGGAGCGTTGGAACCGGTTGAATCCGGAAGCCAAGGCGCCGCGCAAGGCGTACGTGACCACGTTGTTGGAAGGCCGCCAGGGCCCGGCCATCGCCGCTACAGATTATGTGCGCGCTTATGCGGACCAGATTCGCGCGTTCGTGCCGCAGACTTATACGGTGCTGGGCACGGATGGGTTTGGGCGTTCGGATACGCGCGCCAACCTGCGGCGGTTCTTCGAGGTCGACCGGTACTACATCGCGCATGCGGCCATTGCGGCGCTGGCGGCGGACGGCAAGATGACTGGCAAGGATGTGGCCAGGGCTATCAAGCAGTACAAGATTGATGTGGAGAAGGTCAATCCGGTTGGGGTGTAATGCCGGTAGACATTTCGGACTGTAAATATTTCACACACGAGCGGCTGAATGCCGCTCGTTTCATATATGTGATAAAACTGAGCAAAATCAAATAGTTGCCGTACTTCATATGTGGCATGCTGCTTGGTCATTTTTGCACTGACCTGATGGAATCACGCGCCGGTCGCAGTTTGTGCGACAGTTGCTTGGCAGGGTAAGGGGGAAGCCCATGGCAGAAAGTGATTCATCGGCATCGCAACAGGGCTACAAAAGGATTTTGCGGAATGTGACCATAGCTATCGGCGGGTTGCTGATATTGGTTGCATGTTCAAAGCCGCTGTACGACATGGTCCGAAAACCACACGACCAGCGGTGGGAACGGGCTCTGGTAGCGGAGGAAAATAAGCGCGCCGCAGCTGCCAGTGCCGCAGGCGACCGATCTCTGCGAGAAGCGCGCGACTTTGGTAAGGAGCTCGATGTTTTGACGAGTTTCTACGAAACCGTCATTAGTATCCTTCTGACCGTGTTGGCGATGGTTGCCGGCCTCGCGTTTTGGACCATAAAGGTCGTGACAAGGGCGCAGGCCGAGGAGACTGCAACCGAAGCCGCTGCACGGATTCTCGGCAATCATGATGGCTTCCGAGAAAGACTTGCTGAGGTCGTTGATAATGCTGTTGAACTTCGAATGGAAGAAGTGAACGCAAAGCTTGAAGAGTTTTCAGTCCCTCTTGATATGGCTGTGCAAAACCCCGATCAAGCCGTCGGGTCAAAACCTCAGGCTACGAAGGTAGCTAGCAAAGCTACTAAGAAGGCGACGAAGAAGGTTACGAAGGCCCCATCAAAGAAGAATGAAGGCAAATAGGTGCAGACATGGCCGTTGTGAAGAGAAAGCCTGAGCCAACCCCGGTTGCAGCGCTGATCTCCGATCTGGAGACAACAAGAAAGGTTCTGTTAGGAGCTGGAATTTCAGATATTCCGGTAGATGTTCGTCGTGCGGCTGCAGCGCTTGGCGTACGCATTCAATACGAGCCGATGGCCGACGAGATGTCCGGCTACTTAGAGAAGCGTAGTGGTGAGTGGGTAGCCGGGGTTAATGCACATCACAGCGGCGTTAGACAGCGATTTACCATTGCGCATGAGCTAGCGCACTTCGTTTTGCATCGAAATCTACAAGAAGAGTTCCGTGACATGATATTTACGCGCCGATCGATGGAGCGTAATCAGATGGAGCGAGAGGCGGATGCATTTGCAGCGCAGCTGCTGATGCCAACAGAAGCTCTAGTTGCAGATGTGCGTGGAGGAATTACCAACGTTCATATTCTTGCTGAGCGCTACCAAGTCTCCGGCTTGGCGATGAAGTATCGATTACTAAACCTCGGCTATAAGGTGAGTTAGGAAATGATATCGCTGGGGGGGCGTGTATATATTCCTGCACTAAGGACCCGTGACTCGGAGCTAAAAGGCTACGAGAATCTTAGTAATCCGGTAAAAGATGTGCTGCTTCCAATCTTTGAAATAACTAAATCGCGAAGATCAAAATCCAATCCGGACGGCTCAATTGCGCTCACGATGAAGCGCCTCTTAGAGGCCGTTAGCGACAGACCATTTATTGCTGATGTAACTTCACTTGAGTCGCAAGGAAATGCGGGTACGGCTGCACTGTTAGATCCTGCGGAAGCATACGGTAACTGGCGTCGATTTGTGCAGACGCTTCCGTCAACTTGCATTCCTGTAGTGCATCTAAGTGACCCCTTCGATCAACAGGAGTTGGCCACTCAAATTAACGGGCTTTGGCTTCATTCTCATGCCGTGGCCATTCGAATTCCAACAGATTATCCTTATACGGCTCAAGTTGCCGCAACATTGTTGAGCAAAGAGCAACGAGGAGGAGGACAGCTACTGGTTTTTGCGGATGACGGATTCGTGCAACAACGCGGAGCAAGCGCATCGGCAACAAGATGCCGTGCGGTGCTTGACCATTTTAGTGGCAAGGTAGACGTTGTAGCGCCTCTCACAAGTAGCTTTCCCAGTAGTGTCACCATCCCGTCATTCGGGGGCGGCGATGCTTATGGTTGCTTCGCTCTCGAAGAAGTGAATGTGTCCGAAGAAATTAAGCTTTTTGGATTGGCCGGCGCAGAGGTTATTCACGGGGATTACGCCCTTATACATCCGGATGATTTCGACGGCGTCGTAACGAACTGGGTGCCGCGCATAGATATCCCATTAGACAATGAAGGCTACTATCATCGCTATCGTCGTGATGTAGGTGGTTATGCTTTGGCAGCCAGGCGAGCGGTAGATAACCCAAAATACGACAAGTTAAATTGCTGGGCTGATAATTGCGTTGGAGAAGCAGCGCATGGTAATCCGCCGGGTAGGAGTCCCGCATTTTGGATCAGTGCGCGTGTTAATTATCACATCACTCGGCAAGCCAAGAAGCTATCGCCTAATCTTGTTCTGTAACGCCAGCATGTGTAAGTCGTCTAAATCGATGCGATCGCTCCTCTCGCGTTGAAAGGCGGCGAAGCGTTCGGCGTTTCGATTTGACAAAGCACTTAATGCGAAGCTGCTTAGTTTATCTCTTGAGATATTATTGGCTGCGAACTCGCGCGCTGCTGTAACGCCCAGCGATCTCACTGCCGACCTGCCAAGAAGCAAGTCGAGATCTTGTCTTCCAAGCCATGCACTCGCCGCCTGCTTCGAAAGACTTGTTCGCCGAATTGGCTTTCGGAGAAGTTCGATTGAATCCGTCGCAAGCAGAATGATGCCGACCTCACGCGGCAGCATGCTACGTACTCGATCCAAGTGTCGGGGTGCTGTAGCAATCGTCACATCCAGGAACATTTCTCGATAATCTTCTATCTGCTTAAGAAGAGAGTAGGTATTGTCGCGAGCGCTCTTGATCTCGATGGCCGAAAGACGTTCTTCTGAGAGGATTGCCAAATCCGCCTTTCGTTTGACGTCGCGAAATGGAAGTTCTACGCATAGGGATTCTGAATCGCTTAACGATCCGAGAATCCACTGTATCAATCGAATTGCCTCGTCGCGCGCGTAGGTCATGGGATGTGCTTCATTTTCCTCAGTATGGCACTTCGTACGCGCCCAAAGTCGATGAGTTCTGGCTAAGTTTGCTCCACCGACTCAGAGTATCCGACATGGTCTCGTGATAGCTGGCGTTAGAGTCAACCCAGCTCGCGGTACTGGCACAACCTACACGCTAATGTCAGATTGGATCACATTGTAAGCTTTGCGCAGCTTCGCATGAAGCTGGTCGTTATTTGCTAGTTCGCCTGAAGCTAAGCGTTACTTGTCACATCAAGCTGACCTAAGATGATTGCTACGTGCAACGACATTGGAATTTTACCCTCACTCTTGGCAAGATTCTGACTAGAACTACGAGGCCAGTACGGCGTAAGCATGCCCTCAGAACCGATCCAAGCTTGGGAGTCGCGTGTTAGTGCATATCAGAAAAGGCGTTGGACTCGAGAGTTTTATGAGCGAGCACACAGCAGAATTTACTGTTGTCAGAGCTTTGAGCGCACAACTGGAAAGTGCGGGGCTACTCGCTATTCCACTCTACTACTGGGCCTCCCGCGAAGGCAGTCGATTGTCTCGGCACGTCAATGCGTCTGTACGAGGGCGCCTGCTGGCAGTATTTCCACGGCGGCCCAAGATAGACATTAAAAATGGACACACTACCCATTGGAAGATCAATCATGAACTCTACAGCTACTCAAAATCGGCAAACGCTAAAGGAATTGTCGCAATTGCTGCCTTGCCCCTCGCGTCGTCACTTCTCGAACTGCAGACTGCGCTGGTTTACTGGGTACCACTGGCTGGTGAACCTGAAGATCGCGTTCTAAGTAAGACCTCAGGTATCGAGGGGCTGAACAGCAACGTCGGCGTAGTTGAAGATCTCGATCAGCTGGGTATTTTGAAGATAGTTGAGCTTGGCTGTAGCGTTATGCCCTGGGCAGAAATGCTAGCGGCCATGTCGGAACTCAGATTGGAACTGAACAACGGCCGGTACTTTTTTATGGGTGGGGCAGGCTATAGACCCGTGTACTACCTGCTTCCGGAATAGCGACTGCCAGCCTCATCACAGAACCTCTAGGACCCCTGCCTACCGCAGCATTTGATTCAACTGATTCCGCACATACCGGCAGTCTTCAGCGCTAACCGCCCCATCTTCAATCAGAAAAAGGGGTAAGAGTACATATCTGTTTAAATTGGACATTTGCTTTGGCCATTTTTTCGTTACAGCGCTAAAGGTGAGGCCAAATATTGGCAATGTAAGCAAGCTCAGCATCAATCATCGGCTTGAATTTCTTGTCGGAAGTGGAGAACTCAAAAAGCTTGCCATTCTTTACGTCCAGAACTGCCATGGCTGCCGGCATTTTCGTTTTGTCACGCAAGGTAGATTCCATGAGCGCGGTAATCAGATCTGCACGTGTTTTTGTCAATGCATCTGATTTCATATAGAGCTTTACGATGTAGGATTGCTCGCTAATATGAAGCCCAAGCTCGGGATTGATAGAGACTTCTATTCCTGAGTTTGAGTAGACAGTTGAAGGTGGTGCGAACCAAGTAATTGACTTTCGCCCCCACCATTTTGTGTATCCGGAAATCATTGCAGCATAGTGAGTTGTACGTTTTGGATCAGATGTTTTGGTGCTTATCGCCTTTAGCGCCGCCTTGTCGTCCCCTTTTTTATGTAACTCAATGACGCCATTGCGAAATATCTTGTAGAAATCAGCTGCTGGTTCATAGGCCGGGCGATTCTTTATTTGAGCTACTTTCGTCGCTTTCGGTGAGCCGAGTTTTGCCACTACATCGATCAGGTCGGTGAGAGTTATTCTTGGCACGTCTAGTCCTTTATGTAGGTTATAGCGGACAAGCTATTCCGTTCGGCCGTGTGCTCGCGATGGCACAACCTGTGGATAAGTATGGTTTATCGTAAAGATCCTGCTTTTCAGGATTCTTGGGATGCTCGTTATGGCCGTAGGCTGGGTTAGCTCCACCAACCCGGCGCCTTTGGCGTGAGACAACGGGAGGCAGGGTTAATAGAACCAGCGCAGCCACGGTCCTGTCACATGGACGCGGCGCTTAGCCGGACAGCCTCTAAGGTCCTAATGGCAAGCACGAGAGCCAGAAGCGCGACAGCAACACTTCCGATAGCAAGCAATGGATGCTCGAATATTTGAAACTTCCAATCTATTTTCTTGACCCCACCCACAAATTGGTGCCCAAAATATTTGTCGGCGATGCCCCGCAACTTCCTTAGAATTATCTTATTTTCTTATCAGCTCCAAGAACGAGTTCTATTTATGGACTCCTTTCTCGCATATTGCTCACTTAGATCGATATTGAATCTGTTCGCTATCGCAAGAATATAGTTGAGAACGTCGGACAGCTCTTCGCCCACGTCGCGAACCTCAGATGCGGGATCTGTCTTCAGCGCAGACGCGCGACGCACCGCCTTAAATAGCTCGCCAACCTCCTCCCCTAACAGCAAGCATTTCTGCAGCGCACTTTCTTCGTCGAATCCGCGTTCTTTTTCAACTTCTTGCACATACCTCTGCAGTTCTCCGAGCGAGTAAACCTCAGGTAGCTGTGCCATAGACGCTCCAGAAAAGTGAAATCGCAGTTGTTCGGCAGAGAACGCTGTGCCGCAGGGGGCGTCGAACTGCGATCCACTATACGCCAACTGTTCGCTACCAATCGCGAGCCATTTCGCTGCGAAAGCCGGTTGCCAGGCCGCGAGAAATGTTCAACCAGAAAAGTTAAGCGTCAGCACCAAGGCCCGTTGGTGTGAAATATTTACTATTGGCCAGGACTAGAACGGCTGGATTCAACATTGCACATACACACCCATTGGGTGCAGTATCGGCTTGGGGATAAACAGTTTGGCTAGTCTTTAAGGCCGTTACTCTGACGCAGGGGCGCGCGGATGGGGAATCTACGCATCGTGTTACTTAGTGGGCCATTCAAGGTCGGTAAGACCACTCTTACTAAAGAATTGATCGAGCATTTTGGCTTTCGGAAGATTAGTTCAAGTGGCTATTTACGCCAGCTCGTACCAGGCATTGAACATATGGGTGAGGCCGCCTCACGTCTTCCGCTGCAGGAAAAGGGCGACCAACTTGATGCCGATACTGACTACGGCTGGGTCGTTGATCCAGTAACCGTCAACGCGATCGCAGATTTCCCTGAGAACAAAAACTGGCTATTTGATGCCGTCAGAAAACCTCGGCAAGTTGAACACTTCCGTGCCCGCTTTCCTGATGCAGTAACTCACATCCACTTGACAGCCCCGGAGGTCACGCTGAAAGCGCGTAGCCAACTTTCGGATGTTGAATACAGTCGAGACATCAGCCACCCAAATGAGATTGCGGCGCGCTCAATGGGTCAATTCGCTAATTTGGTGGTGGACACCACTTTGTACACGCCGCAGCAAATTGCGCGACTGATCGCGTCGGGGGAGGAGTGACATGCGTAAGCATCAGGTTGTCATCATCAGCGGTAAGACTTGCTCAGGTAAGACGGGATTGGCTACGGCGCTAAAGGATCATTACGGATTCGAGATTGTGGCTACTCGCGACATTCTGAATTCTCAGCTAGAGCTTGGCGGACGAGACAGTCGGCCGGCTCTTATAGAAGAAGCACGCAGTCAAGACGAGAAAAGCAACTCGCGCTGGATTCTGGAAGGAGTAAAGCCGAGGTTTGATGCTCTAACTGACGAGCCGGGCATAGTGGTCGATCACGTTAGCACTGCGGATCAAGTTAGGCAGTTCCGCGAATGCTTTGGAAGTCAATTGGTCCACGTGCACCTATATGCGACCCGAGAAACCCTACTAAAGCGATACTCCGAGACGGAGAATCAGCATGAATCGCTACCTTATGAAGAAATAGATCATCTCACGGATGAGGCCGTGCAGAACCTGAAAGATGATGCCGATGTTCGGATCTTTACTGATCGCACAGACAACGAGGACACGTTAGTCCGTGTCGCCGCTCAATTGCATCTGCTTACTCCACCGGACCTTCGCTGCGTGGATGTGCTGGTAGGTGGACAGTATGGAAGTGAAGGTAAGGGCAATATCGTGGCATTTCTAGCCAGCGAGTATGACGTGTTGGTACGTGTGGGCGGGCCAAATGCTGGCCATACCGTCGCCAACTCTGATGGAAAAGTTGTTCATCATCAGCTGCCGTCTGGCACCCTTTTTTCTACAGCAAAAATCCTGTTGGGTCCTGGCATCACTCTCAACGTCGCCAGCCTGCTGAAGGAAATTGTGAAATCACGGGTCGGCCCAGATCGACTGTTTATCGATCCGCAGGCAACTATCATCGAAGAAGAAGACATCGCGGAGGAACAAGGAGGGGTTGTGGGGTCCATTGCTTCGACAGGCAGCGGAAGTGGCGAAGCAAAGGCCCGCCGAATTCGAAATCGCGGAAAGCCTGACAAACCTATGCGACTAGCAATGCATATACCCGAACTTAAACAATACCTTGGGTCGACTGTGGAGCACTTGGAACTTGCATACAGACACGGCCATTCCGTGCTCCTCGAAGGAACTCAGGGCAGTGCTCTAAGCCTTTATCACGGCGAGTACCCATACGTAACATCCAGAGACACTAACGTTGCAGGCTGCTTAGCGGAGGCTGGAATTTCTCCGAGTCGAGTGCGAAGAATCCTTATGGTTGTGCGAACGACGCCGATCCGCGTAGCCGACCCTGACGGAACTGACGGTCATACATCAGGTCATTTGAAGAAGGAAACAACCTTCCGATTCATAGCCGAGCGTGCGGGACTTGACCCTGACGAGGTTGAGACAGCAGAGAAAACTTCAACGACCAATCGTAAGCGACGAGTAGGATGGTTCGAATGGAGCCAGTTCAGACGGGCTTGCAATCTCAATGCACCAACGGACATTGTGCTGACTTTTGTGGATTATCTAAAGGCAACGAATCAGAAGGCAAGACGGTTCGAACAATTAGATCCTGATACCATCAAGTTTATCGAAGAACTAGAACGAGTGGCGCAGGCGCCAGTATCTCTGATTAATACGAGGTTTCCTCTAAAGGAAGGCGATTTCAAGGATCTGCGTTCCATCATTGACCGACGCAACTGGACGGCGCGTTCGCGCTCTTGGTGACCATGTGCTACTAAGTAAATTTGTTAAGCAATACCCCCGTGTTTATCACATGGCGCAGGCTGGCGCGTGGCCGAGCATTCGGCAGCGCGGACTTCTTTCAACCACAGCAGCTCTTGATGCGCTGAGAATTCAAGGTGCTCAACGAGATCCATTTGAAAGCGGCCATCGATCCGGAATGCTTTCGCTCCGGCCAGGCATGCCCGATGACATCGTTCTTAGGGATCAGAAGCCAATGCCTCCCAATAGATTGCTCCACGCACTTCCTTCACACGTCACACCTGAAGAGTGGTATCGATTGATTAACGGTAAGGTATTCTTTTGGGTAAGCGAGGAGCGCCTTGGGCGCCTGTTACGCTCCTACGGCGAATTTGAACATGATGTAATCACGATTGATACAGCGAGCCTTCTCGGTTCTCATGAGTCTAACGTGTGGCTTTGCCACATGAATTCCGGCAACACTTGGCCGATTCCACATCGGCGTGACACCGATATCTTCAAGCGCTTATCTGACTACCCAGTTAATACTAGAGGTAATCCAGTCAAGGAAGTGGTTGAGTTAGTAGCTGATTACGCAGTTCCTGATATTGCTGCGCATGTTCTGAAAGTAAATCGGGTCAAGGGTGATGCGACGCTCGGCAAAATTTGGAGGCGGCGGAGCTGACGTACGTTTCCTATATGCGTGAGCCCGTAGGGTGGGCCTAAGCTCACTACTCATCGTTACGGAGCGGTGCACCTCGGTGCATGAGAATGATGGGCGACCGAGGTCTACCCGTGTTTCACTTCCTCAACAGGTCGATGACGTCGACGTCCAAGGCCTGCGCCAAGCGCTCCAATCCATCAATCGAGATATTGGTGACGCAGCGTTCAAGCTGAGAGACGTAGGTGCGATGAAACTCAGCCAGTTCTGCCAGCTGCTCCTGACTCAGGCCGCGTGCCTTGCGCATGCGGCTGAGGTTGGCCGAAATGCGCTCTCGCGCAGTGGCGGCGGGTGGTGCGGATTGTGACTTCTTGGCCATGGCCCAGAGTCACGCACTACTGCTTGACAATCTACAGATTATAAATCTACTGTGTATACATCTCATTTGGTGTTCTCCGCATGGTGCCAGGAAGCACAATGAGATCGCACTTGCGGGTAGCCAAGTGTGCTTGCAGTCATGCCATGGAGGTTTCGTATGAATCAGTCCCTGAATTGCCAGACCTCGTCTGAAGAAGCCGACTCGGCTGCACAAAACACCGACACCTTTACGTTCGCCGATACGCACACACCACTAGATAGGCTTATCTGCCTTCTATCGGACAGCACAAACGCCACCCTGGCCGACACCGGCATTGCCCGTCTGTCGCCAGACCGCCTAAGTGCCATGTCCGGCAACGCCCAGGAAGAGAGCGAAGCCTGCCTGGACCGCGCCTTCCTGCTCCTGCGGCTCATGGAGCACGCCTTGCAGAACGGCTGCCCACCCGACCCCAGCGAACTCACGACCATGGCCCAGCACATCACCCACCTACTGCAAGACCACCAACGCTGGCACACCCTCGCCGACAACGCCGCCTACTACCGCGACCACCCACAAGTCGCGAGCCGTATCGCGGTTTCGCACGCCGCGTAGGATGGATTGAGCGTAGCGATATCCATCCTATGCACCGAGGCCTGCTGCGCGAACCTAGGGAATGGTTGTAGATAAGAGCTCAGATAGAGGGTCCTCGACTTTCAAGAAATACTTCTCGAAGACCGCGTTGCGATGGTACTCAAGATAGACCTTTTGCTTGTCGAAGAACTCACCACATTTTCTTCCTTGCTTAAGGTCTAAGCCTATCCGATCAATGACGTCAGTAGGTAAGCGATCCGAACGCACTAAAGAGCCATTGTCTTCAAACGTTATCCAGCCGCGATCGAAAAGAAAATCAGCGTGAGGGCCAAGCAGAAGGCCATTGTTTCCATCGATACGTTCCGTTCCGTCCACGCATTCTGACCACGGCTTTACGTGACTGGCGCGTAGGAACCTTAAGTCAGAAATGCCGCTAAGGCGACACTCCTTCTCAACCGTAAGCAGTCGACGCTTGAAAAGCGATTGCTTCGATCTTGTCTCCGTCATACGCAAAACTGTAGTTTCAGACAGATCGATAATAGGCTGTGCCTTGTCTGCGATGATGTTCTGAAATGGACTGAAATCCTTTTCTACTGGTTTCAGTTTGAACACTATGGATTTACGTAGATTACCTTTAGTGTCCGGTACTCCCGGTTGCTCGTAAGCATAGATAAAGCGGAACTCGCCCAGGAACCGATTGGGCCGACTCTTGCCCATACTTTGGAAAATGAGTAGCCGCTTATTTTTTTGTAAATGCTGACGAATGGCCCGATTGCCACGCGTGTCCTGCATGTCGCCTTCCTGGCCTTCACCAAAGTAATGGAGGATGTTCTCTCCGTCTTCATATTCCCAATGGTCTAAGTAACCATGTTGTGGCCCGGCCTCGCCGGTGAACAGAATTACAAATGGACTTTCTGCCGGCGTCGAGATGCCACCCTGAGTCTGTCCGCCATAACGGCCATGAATCTCCTGTTGCCGGTTATAAAGCGCACCGACTTCATAGGGTAGATCGTTGGCAAGTGTAAGTGACGCCATGGCAGTGCCAGGATATCAGCTGGCAGTGGAGGGCCATAGGCTGGGTTGGTTCCCTCAACCCAGCGCCTTTACCCAAAGGCCGTGAGCCTACGCGCTACCGCGACCACCCTCAAGTCGCCACCCGCATCGCCGACTTGCGAACGGGGGTAGGGTTGTAGGTTGAGCTAGCTCCACACCATCGTGAAAACGATCATCAGCCAAACCTACTCCGTCTCATAGAACTAGCCTGTGCGGTGTGAAGTATTTACGTTGTATGGCGGCTAAAACGGTGCTCAGAATGACGGTTCAAGCTGGCATGAAATCCGTTGCGCCGGAGTGATGGGGACTCCTTTCTTCGGAACGCTTTTAACGGCCAAACGAAGCGCTTTGTGCTTTGGGGTAACCCATGGCGGTTATCTTGAGCATCCTTAATGGGAGCACGTAAGCGCAGTTGAGACCTAGACTGATGGCAGTCTTCGAATACTTCATGAGAGGAGTTTGAAAATGGCGAGCAGAAAACGAAGCATTATTGAGCCCAGAGGCATTGGAGAGGATCTAGCCAAGGCTGCCCTCAAACGTCGTAAAACTGCCGCCCGTACACGCAAGGCCGCCATCGCCCGAGTTCAAGAAAAGGATCGTCTGAGCGCAGTTTCGGCCTCGGTACGCGCAGGCAGGAGTGTCGGCACCTTAATTGCCGAAGGAGATTCCTGGTTCGACTATCCCTTCAACGACATCCTGAAGGATCTGGAAGACGACTTCGGCTACGACGTGGAGTCCGTGGCTCACGCCGGGGACCGAGTCGAGGACATGGCGTATTCCGATGGGCAGCTCGATGAGTTCGTTCGCCGCATCGAGAAAGTACTGCGACGCGGCGATATACCCAGGGCAATCCTGCTTTCCGGTGGCGGCAATGATATTGCGGGTGAGGTCGAGTTCGGGATGCTCCTCAATCACGCCGCGTCAGGTAGGCATGGCCTGAACCCGCAGGTCGTAGACGGCATTGTCAATCAGCGCCTCTATGACGCCTACGCTACTATTCTGAGTTCGGTGACGGCAATCTGTCAGACCACGCTTGGCCAGAAAGTCCCGATTCTCATCCACGGTTACGACTACGCCGTTCCTGACGGTCGTGGCTTCATGGGAGGATTCTGGCGACTGCCGGGCCCATGGCTTGAACCGGGACTGCGCCAGAAGGGATATCAGGATATTACACGGTGCAAGGCATTGGTCAGGGAGCTGATCGATAGCTTCAACGCGATGCTAAAGAACGTTGCTGCACATGCCGCGTTTTCCCACGTGCATTACGTTGACCTGCGAGGAACTTTGCAAACAGGGCCGAGTACCTACAAAGACTCCTGGGCCAACGAGCTGCATCCCACCAAGAAGGGATTCAGCGCCGTGAGCACGAAGTTCGCCGGCATGATTGCCAAAGCCAAGGTGCCGTGAACGCTGATAAGGTTCGGTCGTTTGAATAAGTAAGTACGTCCACGCGTGTCCGGAAAAACGGGAGGTTGTATGACTATCAACTACTACCCAAATGATTTTCGCGCCACCCGGCATTGCCCAATGCGAACCAAGCGTGCGATTGCCTCCCGCAAGGCCAATCAGACTGGCTTCTATTTCCCTTCACTAGGGAAACAGCAACCATACAAGCCCAATAACCTGGGATTTGTAAGGTGGCAGATTCGTGAAGCGGCGCTCACCACCCTCAAGGTATTTGAACAGATCGATGGGCCACTGACCCAGTGGGCCAGATCCGTTCGACGAAAAGTGCTCAATGTTGAGTACAACAAAGTAAATGATATCAACGCTTACTACTCTGGCGACGAGATCGCGTTCTATCAGGTAGTCCATCGCAGTGTGGTCCATTTTACCGGTGCAAGTACGGATATCGTTTCTCATGAGGTGGGGCATGCGATTCTTGACGCGATTCGTCCCGATTTGTGGGACATCGAATACCTTGAAGTCGCTGCGTTCCACGAGGCGTTCGGAGACTGCATGGCCCTTATAACTGCTCTTGCGGATCAGAAAATTCGCAAGGATCTGGTAACTAACAAGAGGCTGGGACGGCAGAACTACGTCGAAACCATTGGGGAGCATCTTGCTTGGTTATGCTCAAACAATCCGCCCGCGCGTCAAGCTCTCAACAAGCTCAAATGGTCTCTTCCTACGCCCGGAGATGAGCCTCATGATTTCAGTCGGAGTTTCACCGGCTGCTTCTACGATGTTATTCGCGCAAGATTCGATGCAGGAAAGAACAAGACTGAACTCGGGCTATGGCAGGCGACCAAGGCGACCGCAAAACTCCTGTTCGCGGCCTCTCATGCAGCGCCGCCGGTCCCGCGATTTTTCCAGGCCATCGGTCGCGCCATGGCTCTCGAGGCGGGTAAAGGCACGCCGCTGTCGGCGCTGGTCACCAAAGCATTCGAAGGTCATGGCATAAAGCTGGGTAGCGCGGTGATGACTTCTGACAAAGCCCGGCTGGCCGGTATTGCCGGCAGACGTACCGCACGCCGCTGGTCCCTCAGCGACGACGCCCTTGAGGATCTCAGGTCCCGCATGGGAGGCGATAGCATCACCGAATTTCGGGTTCGTCCTGTTCGCCTGGGAAAACAAGTGGTGGCAGAAGCCATCTATCCACGGAGCATCAATATCGGATCGCTACCGAGAATACCGGAAGGTGCTCGTACCTATGTTCCCGAGGCAGTTTTGGTGGGCTACAGCTCGGACAAAATCAAAACCCGTCGAAGCTTGGCACTCATGAGCGCCTTGCCAGATTCAAAATCTATCGAGAAAGAAGTGCTGGATTTTGTAGACGGTCTGGCACAGAGAGGACAGATTCAGGACATCACGGGCTTGAACGCCTTAAGACGTGGGCCTCGTGCGCGCAAGACCGCCTTGGGCACATCAACAACCGGAGCCGGTGGTGCAGAAGTGATTGCTCATCCAGGCCCAGCACCCGGTGTCACCCACGAATTGCGTCTTGCTCAAGAGGGAAGCGGGGTAACTTTGCAGCGAATTCGCTTTTCCTGTCGTTGTACTGCTCATTACGATAGCCGGACGCCGTAATCGCAGTTGCTGGTAGTCCGCTAGCGCTTGGGTGAGACTGCGGAAAATCGTCTGCGGACCAGCACTTCCTCTCCGTCGGGTTTCTTTTTGCGGACATGAGTCATTCCCGGGCCGAGTTCACGGCCTTCTTCTTGCAGTTGTCCTGCTTTTTCGAGTGCTCCGCGGAAAATTGAGGCTTCCTTTACGTCGACCTTCACCGAACGCTTCCTTGCTTTCTTGGCGGGCGTCTTGGCGGGCATCTTGACTCCTACGGCTGGAACCGATTTCTAGCCTGAATAAGCCCACTATAGCCCCAGTATCGTTACCAAAAGCTGATCAAATGGGACAGGAGTAATTAAGGGTCGTAGGCTGGGTTAGCTCCATCAACCCAGCGCCTTCACCCAAAGACCGCGAGTTGCTGGGTTGATGGAACCAACCCAGCCTACGTTGTACGCTTGCGGCTGATCTCACTGGCAAGACTAAAGGGGACGGAGGCAATTAACGCAACTTAATTTCCTCCGTCCACTTTTAGCCGTCCCCTTTTTAGCCGTAAGCCGTAGGCGTGGTGGTGCTCGCGATTGATGCGGTTCGCTACGCTCGTCACATCCTACAAGCTCGCCTCAGGGCTGATGGATATCGTAGTACTGGCGCCGACCGACCTGTTCAATCGCCGTGCGCACGTCTTCACGCTGCATCAGTACGTCCCATCGGGCGTAGCTCTCTTCCTCCGCCGGCAACAGGCGCGGCGGCAGATAGTCTTGGACCATGACGAGGACAGCGGCGCGCTCTTCCTCCGACGCTAGTGCCGCGACCAGCGCCTCCGCCGCCGCGTCCATCCGTCCTTCGCGCAGTAGGGCGCTCAGGTACAGCGGCGTCGACAGAGATCGGTGTTTCTCCAGGTAGGCCATTGCCTTGTCCGCGCCGGTGCGGTCGCCCTGCAGCAGCCGTGCGCAATGCTGCACCGACTGCAACGCCATCTGGCCGTAGTCGGACATGTCACCCACTCCTGCCAATACGGCCAGTGCCTGCTTGCCGTTGCCGCGCGCGCAGTACATTTCGCCCAGATTGATCTTCTGACTCACATTGGAATTGCCTTCCTCGGCCAGCGTGCTCGCCAACCGCATGGTCGCCAGGCTGTCGTCCCAGCGACCCAACTGGCCCAGCGCGTTGGACTTGCTGTTGAGCAGCCATACCTTCGATTCGGGGCTGGCGAACTGTTTCGAGTCGCGCTGCAGGATTGTGTCCACCACTTCAACGATGCGACCGTGCTCGCCGACGACCCGCAGCGCGCCCGTCACGTCGAGGAGGCGTTCCAGATCGTCGGGGGCGGCGGCGGACCGCGCAGCCAGTCGGTCCACGCGCTCCTTCGCAACTCGGGCCACGTCGAAGCGCGGCGACCGCGTGTCGTACAAACCATCGAAGCGCCGGTCGCTGCGCAACTGGATGAGTTCGTACGGCGCGCTGATGCGGTCGATGGCGATGCGGGCGAGATCGCCTTCGCCGCGTTGCACGCGCAGCAGGGCTAGCTCGAACCACAGCATGTCCGCACCCGCGCCTTCTTGCTTCCATCCGGACGAGGCCAGGGATTGCAGCAGGTCCAGGCGTACCGGCGCTGTCGGCTGGAGTGCGTCCAGCAGGCCGTACAGGAACGAATCGTGCAAGCCGTCCAGCGCCTCGGGCCAGCGGCGCGCCAACTCGGCCATGTGCGCGCCCGCGGCATCGTGCTCCTGCAGTTGGTACTCGGCCCAACTCAGGTTGGCCCAGGCGTCGCTGTTGGTGGAATTGGCGGTGATCGCCTGCAGGTACAGGTCGCGGGCCCGTGCATGTGCCTTGCGCTGTAGCGCCGCGTCGCCGGCCAGCCCGTAGACGGCGGCTTGCGCCTCCTGCGGCAGTTGCACGAATGCGGGGTCGTCGACCAGCTTCTGGAACGCGGCGTCGGCCTTGCTCTGGTCCGTCGCCGCTTCGGGCCCGAAGGCCTGGTTCGCGAGGCCCTGCAATCGCTCGGCACGTTCGGCCGCGATCGTGTCGTTGCCATGGTCCGCTGCGGCGTCGTCGTCGGCTGCCCAGGCGGGCACCACCGCCAGAGCCAGCAACAACGCCGCGGTTCTCAATCCCCTGTACATTCCCCACATCACCACGACCCCGTTTCGAAAGAGGATCAGGTTACCCGTTCCCAGGTTCCTGGAGGCGTCAACCTATCCGACAAGCTGGCCGCAAGGGGGCCCCGACGCCGCTGCTTTACCGCCAACGCAGTTCCGTGCGGCCGGCACGCCCTTCAACCCGCTATAGGGGACGGAGGTAGGGCCGTAGGCTGGGTTAGCTCCATCAACCCAGCGCCTTCACCCAAAGACCGCGAGTTGCTGGGTTGATGGGGAACCAATCCAGCCTACGTTGTACGCTTGCGGCTGATCTCACTGGCAAGGATGCTGGCATGCGGACTTATGTGCGTGCACGGGTGCAAGGCGGCATCTATTTCTTCACCGTCAATTTGGCCGAGCGGCACGGCAATACCTTGCTGGTGGATCACATAGATGCGTTGAAAGATGCGTTCGGCCGCACCCGGCAGGACCATCCTTTCACAATGCCCGCGTTCGTGGTTCTGCCGGAACACTTTCATTGCCTGTGGAGGATGCCGCCAGGTGATGACGATTTCCCGACACGTTGGCGTTTGATCAAGTCGCGGTTCTCGCGCAGCTTGCCCAATGTCGAGCGACGCTCGGAAAGCCGGCAAGACAAGAACGAGCGCGGTATTTGGCAACGCCGGTATTGAGAACAACTCGTTCGTAACGAAGCGCACTTCCTACGCCGCCTTGATTACATCCACTACAACCCGATCAAGCACGGCCATGTCAGCCGTGCGCTGGATTGGCCGCATTCCAGCTTTCGGTACTGGCTGGAGCGCGGGGTTTGCCCGTTGGATTGGGCCGTCGCACCTATCGGTGGTCTGCCGGAATCCGAATGAGAGGGGGTGCTGGGTTGATGGAGCCAACCCAGCCTACTCACTACGTGAGGCATGCGCGAGACTTCCAGCTGTTTTGGAAAGACAGAATCGGTCATCGCGAGACATGGGCATGACACGATTGCAGAACCACGCGGACTTCGATGCAGGACAGCATTTTCTCGTAGCGTGACGACCACAGCATTTTCCGAAATACACCGCTTGACGCGCGGGTGGTCGCGCACCACAGTCGGCGGCGCCGATAGCGCTGCACACGAATGCAGCGCACTCCACGGACCCGCAACAGACCGCAACGCTCTTGTCGTTCTTGCCTGAGGGAACAACCGCGCCGCCGCCGCTTTGCCGTGCGTCGCGTGAACGGCCCGCGCCTCCGCGCGCGCCCCTGTCCTTATCCACCAGGCACCTGGAGAACACACTCATGAGCATCAGATTGACGAAGGGTTTGCTGTGCGGCTTCCTGCTCGCAGCATGGATGTCGCCCGCGCAGGCGCAGAGCGTCAGCTGCACGGGGATCGCCGAATGGAACGCGTCCACCATCTATAACGCCGGCAGCAAGCTCGTCTACCAGGGCCGCCTGTACCAGGCGACCATCACCATCTGGAATGCACCGCCCACGCACTGCCCCAGCTGCGGCTGGTATCAGGACCTGGGCGTCTGCGGCACCGGCAGCAACCAGCCGCCAACCGCGACCCTGACCGCACCGGCCAATGGCGCCACCTTCAACGCAGGCGCCAACATCACGGTGTCGGCGAACGCCGCCGATGCCAACGGTACGGTCACCCAGGTGCAGTTCTTCCGTGGCACCACTTCATTGGGAATCGATACCACCTCTCCCTACAGCGTGACCTGGACCAATGCGGCCGCAGGCAATTACGCCATCACTGCCGTCGCCACCGACAACGCGGGCGCCACCGGCACTTCCGCCACGGCCAACATCACCGTCAATACCGTGGGCACGCCCGACACCACCGCACCCAGCGTGCCTGCCGGACTGGCCGCGACGTCGGTGACTTCCTCCAGCGTCAACCTCAGCTGGAACGCGTCCACCGACAACGCGGGCGGCAGCGGCGTCGCCGGCTACGACGTCTACCGCAATGGCACGCTGGTCGGCTCGCCCGCCGGCACTTCCTTCAGCAACACCGGTCTTGCCGCCTCAACGGCCTACAACTTCCGCGTGCGCGCCCGCGACAACGCCGGCAACGCCTCGGCGCAAGGGTCGCAGATCACCGCGACTACCAGCGCCGGTGGCGGTTCCAACGACCTGCCGCGCCACGCGTTGGTGGGGTACTGGCACAACTTCAGTAATCCGTCCGGCGCCACGTTCCCGATCAGCCAGGTCTCCAACGACTTCGACGTCATCGTGGTCGCCTTCGGCGACGATGCGGGTAACGGCGGCGTCAGCTTCATCGTCGACCCGGGCGCTGGCAGCGAAGCGCAGTTCATCGCCGACGTGGCCGCGGCGCGTTCGCGCGGCAAGAAAGTAGTGCTGTCGCTGGGCGGCCAGAACGGCACGGTGACCCTGAACAATTCGACGCAGGTCGCCAACTTCGTCAACAGCATGGAAGACCTGATCCGCTACTACGGCTTCGACGGCGTGGACATCGACCTGGAAAGCGGCGCGGGCGTCTCCCACGGTGCGCCCGTACAGACCAACCTGGTCACCGCCATCAAGCAGCTCAATACGCGCATCGGCCCGTCGTTCTACCTGTCGATGGCGCCCGAGCACCCTTATGTCCAGGGCGGCTTTGCCGCATACAGCGGCATCTGGGGCGCTTACCTGCCGATCATCGATGGACTGCGCCAGGAGTTGGACCTGATCCACGTGCAGTACTACAACAACGGCGCGCTGTATTCGCCGTATAGCCAGAACGGTCTGGCCGAGGGTTCGGTGGACATGCTGGTCGGCGCCAGCCTGATGCTGATCGAGGGTTTCAGGACCAACAACAACACCGGCGTCGTGTTCAATGGCCTGCGGCCGGACCAGGTGGCCTTCGGACTGCCTTCAGGACCCTCGTCCGCCAACAGCGGGCAGGCGTCGTCGGCCACGATCGCCAATGCCTTGAACTGCCTGACGCGGCTGCAAAGTTGCGGAACGATCCGGCCGCAGCAGGCCTATCCCACTTTCCGCGGCGTCATGACCTGGTCGATCAACTGGGACCGGCGCGACGGGTTCAACTTCTCGCGGCCGGTGCGGGCGACGTTGAATACCTTGCCCTGACGGCTGGCGAAAAAGTTCGGGACGGGCAACGCATCGCCTGTCCCCGACTCCCACAATTCTCGGCGTCCCTTGTGGACGCCGATTTGTTTGTAGAGGCCGCAGCGATCCGACGCTCGATTCAGTGCTGCGGCGGTGGCGCCGGCTTCCAGTCGCCGAACAGGAAAATCAGCGCATCGGGCAGTCGCTTTTCCCACGCGGCTTCGGTGTGCTCGGCATCCGGCTCAATGACCACTCGGAAATTCGTTTCGTCGTAACCGGCGGCGTGGAAGTTCGATTCGACCTGACGCACGAACCCGATCATCTTCTGGCTGATGTACGGATCGGACGCCTCCTTTCCGCCGAACGCCACGAATACCTTCCTGGGCATGGCCGCCAGCGGACTGGTATCGCGCACCAACTGGCCCATGCCCACCCACAGCACCGGACTTTCTATCAGGCCATAACCGAACGCGTTCGGCTTGGCCAGCAAAGCGTACAGGCTGGCGACGCCGCCGTAGGACGAACCACCAATGCCGGTGTTGGGTGCGCCTGTCAGTGTGCGGTAGTTGCTGTCGACCAACGGCATGACCTCCTTGGTCATGAAGTCGGGAAACTGCTTGCCAGCCGGCTCGTCCATGTCGGGGTTGCCGACGAAATCCTTGTACGGCAGATATTCGCGCGCACGGTCCTTGCCCGCGTGATCCACACCCACCACGATCAGCGGCGGGATCTTCTTGTCCGCCACCAACTGCCGCACCGCTTCATCAGCGCTCCACTCGTGATGGCTGACCTCGCTCAGGCACGCATCGAACACATTCTGTCCATCCAGCAGGTACAGCACCGGATAGCGGCGATCCTTGTTGGCGGCATCGCCGTACCCCGCCGGCAACAACACACGCACCTTCCGCTCATTGCCGAAGATCCCGCTCTTCAACACATGCACATGCAGATCGCCGTTGGCCGTCGACTTGCACGCCCCAGCCGCCGCCGCCGTCTGGGCCTGGGCCGCACCGGCGACCGACAAGCCAGCGCACAGTGCGAAGCAGATCAATATCGTACGCATGGTGTTCCTCCGGTTTCATTCCAGTAGTGGGCCGGCACGGCGGCCAGGCCGGCGACACGCACTACATCAAAAGTGCGTGCATCATCCAACCCATCCTACGGCAGTGCCGGGACCCAAGCCGCATTCCGGCTGCGTCAGGTCAGCTCAACCAGACCCTGCTTCGCTCGCGAATCCGTTCGATCAGGCCCAGCGCGCCTCTCTGGTCCCAAGACAACTGGGGCAATTCGGCCGCACGGATGACGGCTTCCGTTTCCTCGAGCATCTGCGCCAGGCGCGGGTGCCGGGCCATCTCCGCCGACAGCAGTGCCGCGTAGGGATCGCGCGGGTCGTGGATCGGCGATGCCGACATCGGCCGCGTGCCATACGCCAATGCCAGGCTGTCGATGCCGTCGAGGTCGCGCAGCACCGGCAACGCGAACGAACGCAAGCGCCCGGCTAGCCACGACGCGAGCGGCTCGATCTGCGCATCGCGGAAGATCCAGAAACCGCAGTCCCGCATCAGGTAATCGTGTCGCGGGCCGTCCCAGCCTTCGGCGAGACTCGCGAACGAGATCTCCGCGCAGTCCTGTAGCGAAGACACCGCCCCCTGTCCCAGATCCAGTTGCTTTTCGGTGTAGATCGCGTCGTAGACCTGTTCGTGATGCATGCGCAACCGCACCCGCACCCCGTAGAAACACTCCGGGGAGTCCACGGCCCACATTTCGAGACTCCGATATCCCCACGGAGCCGCGCATTCGAAGGTCGCGCAGACCTGGTGCGTCCCCCAGGCATTGTTCGGCACGCGCGGAAAGCCCGCGGCCTCGGCCACCGGCTGGATCGCGACCAGCAGCCGCTCCAACAGCGCATCCTTGTCCGGCAGTCCGAACTGCCGCAGCCAGTCCGAATAGCGGCGATCCCACTGCCACAGCACGCGGTCGTGCCGCTGCGGCGTGATCTCGGCGCCGAAAATTTCGTCGCCGGAAGACTCCGCCGTGCAATTCATCGCGTCGATGAAGTCGACCATGCCCAAGCGCTCGTACGCGTCTGCGGCGAACGCGTTGCCTTCGTCGTTGAGATCGTTGTCCCACAACTTGCCGTCGCAATGATCGAACAGCAGTTCGAGCCCGGTGGTTTCCCCGCGGCGCAACGCCTCCGATCGCGTCATCAACTCATCGCTGGCCAGGCCGCGCAGAACAGCCCATTCCAGGAACAAGCCGATGTGCCGGCCGCCGTTCTCGTTCGGCAGGTCGGTTTCGAAATCCAGAAAATAATATTCGGCGTCGTCGTATTTCATGCGTGGTCTTTCATGCGCGGGGTCGGCGGGCGCGGGCGCCGGGATTATAAGGCGGCGCCTGGGTCGCTTCGGCTGCATGGCAGGCTCAAGCTCGGATTAAGCCGAGCCGCGAAGCGGCTTCGGCTTGAATGAACTGTCAGGTTACGACCCGCCAGACACAATGCATAACCCGCTCTCCATCCGTATCGGAAACTAGTCCCTCGGGTGCGAAGCCGAGGCGCTTGACTACCTTGAAAGAGGCGGCATTGGCCGGAAGTATATGAGCGACGACCTCTCGGACCAGGCCGCTCGATGCTGCCAGTTGAAGGAGACGACCAATAGCCAGCGTTGCAACGCCGCGACCCCGCTCTGCGCGGGCAACACCATAACTGATCTCCACACTGCCCCTGACAGGCGCCGTTTTAAACCCGCATGCGCCAAGTACCGTTGAGCGCGAGGTGGAAACAATCAGGAACGGAACGCACCAGAAAATGGGCGTGCCGAGGTCCAGCTGCGCCAACGCACGAGCGACAGTCTTGGGCGGTGGTAACGAACCCTCAGGCACTTGCAGCGCTTCGAGCTCCACCAACTCAGAGGCGGCAAGGCGGCGAAGGTTGGGCACACTTATGTGAACAAGTTGAATCGCTTCTGGCTCTGACAATTGCGGCATAGTCTTTCGCAGCCTAACGTCCGGATTAAGCCGACCCGCCAAGCGGGTTCGGCTTGAATGAATTGCTAGCGCGCATTCTCTCGACCCGCTGCCCAGCGCACAAGTTTTGCATACAGCGTGTAGAGCACTGGCAATAGGGGTAGAGGCACCAAGAGAACAAATGCAGCTTTAGTGAACTCGGAGCTGTCGCGGACAAGGTGTAGCGGGTCCTCGATCGGCAAGGTGCCGAGCAGTGCGCAAGTCAGGACAAATGACCAGAATGCGCACATGAAAATTGCCATTAGGCGATAGAACCTTCGCCAGGTCTTGGACGGATGATCGATGTTCCTATCCGCTGGCAGAAACCTAAGGCGATTGGACAGTGAGATCTGGCCGACGATTCCGGCGATGAAAAGAAAGCCAAATGCATAGCTGACTGGGCCCATGCGCGCTAACTACGACCAGACCCCAAAGTGGGGTGTGGCGCCGATTGTGTGTGTGGCCCGGGAGGCCCGTCAATCGGACTTGCCTGCACGACGCAAGGGATTACGGCGATATCGTGGGTCGGCAGGACATACAACATCGTGTGCTTACCGGCACGGAAGCCGTTCAATGCCCCTCGAATCACTGGCGAACGTCCATTGTGGGTTGCGGATTCAACCGGCCGGTCACAATCGCGAGCGCCGCTCGGCGAGGTTAACGGTAAAAAAACAAGTGACGCCGGAGACGTGAGTGCGTCGATAGTTGGTCATTACATGACTTCTTGCATGCATTGGGCCCGCCGTCCAGGAATGTATAGTAGGCCAGCTATGGCGGGTACCTTGCCCGGCCACGAATCACGGAGAGATGTCATGGGTCTTGTTCAAGCGGTGACGGGTGCGGTCGGTGGCATGCTCGGCGACCAGTGGAAGGACTTCTACACAGTACCGGACGGCCTGCCGCCGACGGCAGCACTGTTCGCTGCCGTGCCGCGCGGCACCAACGCCGGACGCGGCTCCAACACGCACGGCTCCTCCAACATCATCACCAACGGCTCCAGGATCGTGGTGCCCGAGGGCTACGGACTGCTGCTGTTCCAGGACGGCAAGATCACCGGTTTCGCCGCCGAGCCGGGCGGCTACGAATGGCGCTCGGACGACGTCAACTCGCAATCGATCTTCGCGGGCGATGGACTGGTCGGCCCACTGATCAAGCAGAGCTGGGAACGCTTCAAGTTCGGCGGCCAGCCCGGTTCGCAGCAGGCGGCCTTCTTCGTCTCGCTGAAGGAACTGCCTGAAAACCGCTTCGGCACGCAATCGGAAATCTACTGGGACGACGGCTTCCTCAACACCCAGGTCGGTGCGGTCACCCGCGGCTCCTACACGCTGAAGATCGTCGACCCTATCCTGTTCGTGAAGAACTTCGTGCCCGCCAGCTATTTGCAGCCCGGCCAGGTCTTCGACTTCACCGACATGGAAAACGCCGCCGCCGGCCAGCTCTTCAACGAAGTCGTCGGCTCGCTGGCGCCGGCCTTCAGCCTGTACTCCAACGATCCGGCCAAAGGCAATCGCATCACCAAGCTGCAGCAGGATTCGCTGGGTTTCGCCAAGAGCCTGTCCGATGCGGTGGAAAACGGCTACCAGTGGAAATCCGACCGCGGCCTGGCCATCGTCAAGACCGCCATCGTGTCGATCGAGTACGACGCCAACACGCGTGAACTGCTCAAGACCGTGCAGCGCGCCGACGCGCTGGCCGGTTCGCGCGGCAACTCCAACCTGCAGGCCAGCGTGGCCCAGGGCATCCAGTCGGCGGGCGAAAACGGCGGTGCCGCGGGACTGGTCGGTGTGGGCATGGCCTCGGGCATGCTCGGCGGCATCGGCAACATTCAGCAGCCGGCCACGCCTGCGGCACCGGCCGCAGACGACCCGGTCGCCAAATTGAAGAAGGCCAAGGAAATGCTGGATCTCGGCCTGATCACCCAGGACGACTACGACGCGCTCAAGGCCAAGGCGCTGGGCCTGTAAACCCGGGAACCGCCCAACGCTTATGTCGAACGCCAATAGTCCTCCCCCGTTGCCGCCGCAGTTGCCACCCCAGCCCCCGTTGGAGCGCACCGGCCCCGGATCGCCGCAGGACGTGCCACCCCTGCCGGGCAGCCTGCCGGTCGACCCGGCCACGCTGCCCGAACCGATCCGCGAGGAATTGCTGGCGCCCGATCCGGTCGCCATCGACACCTCCGCCGCCGAGCTGAAGGACGGCCTCAACCGTTGCCCGAAATGCGGCGCTACCGACATCCGGCACAAGCCCGGCAGCGACCTGCTGGTCTGCCTGTACTGCCGCAACGAATGGGACGGCGCACGGGTCGAGGAGGAATTCGGATTCGGCGAGGGCATCGCCCAACTCAAGGGCACGGTCATCGCCTCCGGCGCGCGCGATATCGCCGCCGACGCCGCCAGCCTGATGAGTTTCAAGTGCACCGGCTGCGGCGCCGAAGTGACGGTCAACACCGACAACGCGATGACGGCGCGCTGCCACTGGTGCCGGCACGTCCTTGGCGTGAACGAACAGGTGGCCAATGGCGCGGTACCCGACGCGGTGCTGCCCTTCCACATCAGGAAGGACGACGCAGTGGCACGCATCCGCCAGTTCGTGGACAAGCGGCGCTTGTTCGCGCTGAAGGAATTCAAGGAACAGTTCACGCCCGAGAACGTCGTCGGCGTCTACCTGCCTTACATGATCGTCGATGGCAACGTCAGCGTGGAGGTCGCCGGCCAGGGCGAGATACAGACGCGCGAGTACACGCGCGGCAGCGGCGACAAGAAGAAGACCTACTACGACGCCGACGTGTACCAGGTCGAGCGACAAGTGGATTTCACCGTGGACGACCTGCCGCTGGAATCCTCCACCGAGCGCGGCAACCTGGATACGAAAACCAATACCAACAACATCATCAACACCATCCTGCCGTTCGACACCAAGAACGCGGTGAAGTGGAACGCGTCCTACCTGGCCGGCTTCACTTCGGAGAAGCGCAACACGGACGTGGAGCGCCTGCGGCCTCGCCTGGAGGATCAATTGCTGTCGGTCGGCCGCGCGCAGGTCGAAAAATCGGTGAGTCGCTACGACCGCGGCGTGCGCTGGGAACAGGAACGCCTCAGCGTCCACGGCACACGCTGGGTGTCGATGTACCTGCCGGTCTGGCTGTACTCGTATCACCAGCCCGGTTCCAACGGCGGCATGCTGCATTACATCGCGGTGAACGGCCGCACCGGCGAAACCATGGGCAGCGTGCCGGTTCAGCAGTGGAAGCTGATCACTACCGCGCTCACGGTGGGCACGTTCCTTGAAGGCATCGCACTCTGGATCATGGTGGGCACGTCATGAGCGACGACAGTGGACTCTGGTTACTCGCGATCGGCCCGGCCGGCGCGACCGCGCTGTACTGGGCGTTGTACCGGTACTACCGCAACACCGACAAATCGCACGCCTTCGAACGCGAAACGGCTGTCGAGGCGCAGCCGGTGACGGGCTCGGACGAGAAAATCGGCGAGAACAACGGGACGCAGGCGACGAGCATCTCCGGCGACAACGCAAGTGCGTATCGCACGCGCGTGCAGCGTGTGCGGGACGATGCCGGATAGCGAGACGCGTTTCTCGCGTTCATGTCGAGTTTGCTGTCCCTGCCTCGACTTCAGAGCGTAGCCAGTCGGGCGGGAACCCGCACTGCCGGTGCCATGACCCCATTACCCCGTTACCACTTCCATGCACGGGCACTCGACATCGATACCTGCGACGCTGTGGCGTTGCGGTAGTATCGGACACCCCGCTTGCGGGCCCTGCTCACTGGCGCCGGCGAAATCGACGCTCACCCGCGTGTCCGGACACTACCGAAGGAGAAGTCGATGAAGACGTTGATTGCGCTCGCTGCCGCTGCGCTCGTGGCGTGTCCGGTGGCGGCACAGGTGTCGACCGGCAAGATGGGGGAACTGCGTCCGGACCAGAAGCAATTCTTCGCGCTCTACAAGGAACTGGTCGAGACCGACACCACGGTCGCCAACGGTAGCTGCACCCAGGCCGCGGGGCAGATCGCGGCGCGATTGAAGGCGGCCGGCTTCGCTGACGACCAGATCACCCTGTTCTCCGTGCCCGAACATCCGAAGGAGGGCGGGATAGTGGCGATCTATCCCGGCACGTCGGCCACGCTCAAGCCGATCCTGCTGCTGGCACATATCGACGTGGTGGCGGCCAACCGCGCCGACTGGGAGCGTGATCCGTTCAAGCTGATCGAGGAGAACGGCTACTACTACGCCCGCGGCATCGCCGACGACAAGATGATGGCAGCGACCTGGGCCGACGCCCTGATCCGCTTCAGGCAGGACGGCTACAAGCCGGCGCGTACCGTCAAGATGGCCCTGACCTGCGGCGAGGAGACCGACACCGCGTTCAATGGCGCGCAGTATCTCGCCAACAACAAGCGCGACCTGATCGATGCGGCCTTCGCGCTCAACGAAGGCGGCGGCGGCGACACCGACGGCAAGGGCCACATCGTGGCGCAGTCGATCCAGGTCGGCGAGAAGATCTACCAGGACTACAAGCTTGTCGCAACCAACCCGGGAGGACACAGCTCCCAGCCGGTGCGCGGCAACGCGATCTACGCCATGTCCGACGCGCTGCTGAAGATCCGCGAGCACGAGTTCCCCGCCGAGTTCAATGCCACCACCCGCGTCTTCTTCGAGCGTGCCGGTGCCGCGCGCAAGGGCGCCATGGGAACGGCGATGGCGGCACTGGCGAAGAATCCGGGCGACGCCGACGCAGCCGCGGTGGTCAACACCGACAAGGGTTTTCATTCGATGCTGCGCACGACCTGCGTGGCCACCATGATCGAAGGCGGCCACGCGGTCAACGCGCTGCCGCAGCGGGTGAAAGCCAACGTCAACTGCCGCATCTTTCCCGGCCATACGCCGGCCGAGATCAAGGACCAGTTGGCCGGCATCATCGGCAATCCGGACATCTCGATCGAGCTGGCGCGCAAGGACAAGCCACTGGCCAAGTCGCCTCCCCTCGATCCGGCCATCATCGGCCCGATGGAGGCGCTGAGCGCGAAGTACTTCCCCGGCGTGCCGGTGATCCCGTCGCTCTCGACCGGTGCGACCGACGGGCTTTACCTGTCGGCGGTGGGAATTCCAACCTACGGCGCGCCAGGCATGTGGGGCGACCCCGACGGCAACGGCGCCCATGGCCTCAACGAACGTCTTGAGGTGCGTTCTGTCTACGTCGGCCGCGATTACCTGTTCGACCTGGTCAAGGCGTTGGCAGAGTAAGGAAAAGCAACCAGGCCCAGGCCCAATAGAGCCGTAGGCTGGGTTAGCTTCACCAACCCAGCACTTTCAGCCTGCGACCGCGAGATGCTGGGTTGATGAAAACCAACCCAGCCTACCGTGCTCATGCAACCAGCCCATTTCGACAGGCATCGCTGGGACGGTGGCATTCCGATGTTGGCGTCCCGGGTTTCGCTGCGCGCTACCCGGGCTACATCACTTCCCTTCAGCCCAGGCGCAGCGCCTGCCTGCCGCCGGTTTTACAGGCGGCATAGATGGCATCGACGATTTTCAGGTCTTTCAGGCCTTCTTCGCCATCGACGGGGACCACGGGTGTGTTGCCGTCAAGCAGGATGCCGGCCATCTCGTCCATCTGAATGGTCTGGTGCATGGCGTGCGGCTGCGTGAGTTCGCCTTTGTGGGTACGTCCCTGGATGGGGCCATAGCCTGTGGCAGGCAGCAGCTCGGCGAATCCCTGTTCGCCGGTCATGAAAAAGCGGTCCAGATGGTTCATCTGGTAGGTGGACAGACAGGAAGCCACCGCTCCGCTGGGGAAGCCGAGCTGGAACTGGATGGTTTCGTCCACGCCTTCCTTGAACTTGATCGGGTCGGTTCTGGTTTGCTGCGCGGTCACCCATACCGGGTCTTCGCCCACCATGTAGCGGGCGCCGTTGATGGCGTAGATGCCGATGTCCATCATTGCTCCGCCGCCTGCCAGCGCCTTGTCGAGCCGCCACTGGCCGGGATCGCCGATGTCGAAACCGCACAGGCCCTGGAAGAACAGAATGTTTCCGAAATCGCCTGCCTTGCGCATGCGGACCACTTCCAGCGTCTTGGGCTCGAAATGCATCCGATAACCCACCAGCAGCTTCACGCCGGCGGCGTTGCAGGCATCGACCATCTCTCGCCCTTCCTTGGCGTTGACCGCCATCGGCTTTTCACAGATGACATGCTTTCCTGCCTTGGCGATGCGGATCGCCTGATCCCGATGCAGCGCGTTGGGCGTGATGATGTAAACCGCATCGATGTCGGGATTGTCCTTGATGCGGTCGAAATTCCCGTAGTCGTACCGGTTCTTTTCCGGCACGTCGAACTTCGTTCCCCATTCCTGGAGTTTGGAAGGCGTTCCACTGATGAGCCCGGCCACTTTGGCGCGCTTGCAGGACTGCATGGCTTCCGCCACCCGGGCGGCATAGCTGCCCAGTCCCATGAGCGCTACGCGCAAGGTCGGCCCCTGTTGGCTGCCGGTGCGAGTGGGTTCCGCTTGGGCGAGTGCCCGATGCGACGACAGCAGCGGCACTACCACGGCCGAAGCCATCAGCTTCTGCAGGAAGTTGCGACGAAGATGATCCGTTGTCATGGCGGTTGATGAGACCTCTGGTCACACGGTAGAACAACTGTACAGGCAGATTGGCTCCGCAAAAAAGGGCGCAGGTCCGTTTATCGGGTCTCGCAGGCCCATAGGGTGGGCTCAAGCCCACCGCACTCCGTTCCGGCGCCAACGAACCCTGACGCGTGGTAATGGTGGGCCGGGGCCCACCCTATGGCCTTCCTTGATCCCGGAGTCCGACACCCGAATTCAACCTTCCTCACAGATCCTGCGCCTGGTTTTAACCGGCACTGTGCAAGGGTCGCAAACGCAGGTTGCGAGTGCGCTCGCATGATGATCCAGAGGAGACAGCAGCATGGCATCTGTCAGGTACATTGCGAACGATATCGACAAATCCGTGGATTTTTACCGTGACCGCCTGGGCTTCGAGGTCGAAAAGCACAACCCGGGAAAGTTCGCGGAAATGACGCTTGAGGATCTGCATCTTTTCCTCAATGCGCCCGGAGCGGGCAGCGCGGGGAAAGCAGGAGGAAATCCACAGCCAGGCGGGTGGAGCAGGTTCATGGTCGTAACGGATGACCTCGACGGAATGATCGGCGAACTGCGTGAAGCCGGGGCGAGTTTCCGCGGTGAGGTGGCCGAAGCTGGCGCAGGACGGCAAATCCTGCTTCAGGATCCCTCGGGGAATGTCGTCGAGCTGTTCGAATACGCAAAACGTTCAAGTGGAACGGCAGCGGACAAGCGGGCAGGCCCTGACGCCTGACACAGCCGAGCTGCAAAGGGGCTTGGCTTGAATGAACTGCTAGGGCGCGGCTGCGTATATATCCGGGAAGTAGCGCTCCATGAGCGACTGCGGATACAGCGGTGCCGTAAACCCATACTGAGCATACAATCCATGTGCATCCCCTGTGGCCAGGGTAAACCGCCGTAGCCCTTGAAGCTGCGGGTGTGCAAAGACGGCGTCCATGAGCGCCTTGCCATAACCTTTGCCGCGTTGCTCGGGAAGGACGAAGACGTCCACGAGGTTGGCGAAAGTCGTGTAGTCGGAAATGACACGGGCGAACGCGATTTGGGACTTGCCGAGAAAGCCGCCGAAGCAGAGCGAGTGGTCAATGGATCGCTGCACTTGGGAAAATGGAATGCCTTTGGCCCAATAGGTTTGCTCAGAGAGGAACCGGTGGATGACCGGGAGATCAAGCTCGGCTGTTTCCGTGGTTATCCGAAAATTTTCCATGGCATCCAAACTACGATTGGATCCCCAAGGTGGGGTGTGGCGCAGATTGTGGGTGCGGCGCGGGAGAATCGTCAATCGGACTTTGCATAGGAGACACCGGGGAGTGCGGCGATATCGCGGGCCCGCAGATCGTGCATTGGTGCTTCCCGCACGGGAGGCCGTCTATACGCATTGGATCGCCAGCAAACGTCTGCTGTGGATTGTGGATTCAATCGATCGGGATCTTTCAACATGAGGCCCGGCACGATAGTTCGAGAGTAGCCCATTTCAACTGCGAAGCCGGCCTGCCCCTTGCCCTTGGCGTCCAAAGCGGACCAAAGGGGATGAAGGCAAATGGACCGGTGACGACTATGGGAAAAGGGGTCAGGTCAACTTCTGACGGGGCAAATTGTTCCTGATACCCTCTGCCGAATAACGACCTCGAGTGCAGGGAGTGGCGGACATGACGACCTTCGTGTTGATCCACGGCGGCGGAGACGTCGGCTGGTACTGGCACCTGCTGGAGGCGGAGTTGCGTTCGCGTGGATACGATGTGGTCGCTCCCGACCTGCCGTGCGACGACGACTCCGCGGGGCTGGGTGAATATGCGGACGCCGTGGTCGAGGCTGTCGGCGACCGCAGGGATCTGGTGGTCGTGGGCCAATCGTATGGCGGCTTCACCGCACCGCTGGTGGCCGATCGGCTGCCGGTCGACGTGCTGGTTCTGCTGGCCGCGATGATTCCGTCCCCGGGGGAAACCCCGGAGGACTGGTGGACCAACACCGGCTACAGTCAGGCTGCGCGGGAACAGGGCGAGCGCGATGGCGGCAAGACCGGCAGCGAAGATCCGCTCGTCAGCTATTACAACGGTGTGCCACGCGCCTTGGCCGAGGAGGCCTTGCACCGGGCACGCGAAGAGTCGTCGACAGCCTGGCGTACGCCGTGGCCGCTGGACGCGTGGCCGGACGTGCCGACGAAATTTGTGCTGTGCAAGGACGACCACCTTTTTCCGCCCGACTTCTTGCGCCGGCTTGCAGCGGAGCGCCTGGACATCACTCCCGACGAGATCCCCGGCTGCCACTGCGTTGCGCTCAGTCACCCGAAAGAGTTGGCCGACCTTTTGGTGGGTTACATCGCGGGCTGATGCCGTGCAAAAAATAGGGTGGGCTCAAGCCCACCGCTCTTCGTTCCGACGCCAATGCACCTGACGCATGGCAATGGTGGGCCGGGGCCCACCCTATGGGTCATGGGCTTGTCGGCCACTCGCCGGTTCTGCGTGCGGTCACGATCCAGGCACGGGAGTCGAAGAACACGCCCTCCGCGGTCAGGTGCGCCTGCAGCAGGACGCGCAACCGGTGAAGCGTCTGCTCTGCCGTCGGATTCGTATCGACAAGCCCGTCTTTCGCAAGGAACAACGCAACGATGGCGTCATGCGCCGCATCGACGTCCGCGCCGTAGAAAGCGGGCTCATGCACTTCCGAGAAGTCGATCGAAGCAAAGCCGGTTGCGGTCAGAAGGCGCGTAGTGGTCGCGCGATCGCCGAGCGAGAACGCCGCGGGTACATTTGCGGTTGGGGCGTCCTCCGCAGCCAACGCGCGTTGGATGGCGGTAGACCATTCGTTTCGCTCCTGACCCTGCCACACCATCAGCACAAGGCGAGCATCAGGGCGCATCGCTCGGGCGATATTGGTGAAGGCGGCGACCGGATCGGCAAAGAACATCACGCCGAAGCGGCTGATGCACAGGTCGAAATGCGCGGCCGGAAACGCGTGGTTCTGCGCATCGGCCAACTCGAACGCGACATTCCGCAGTCCCTCTTCCGCACTGCGCCGACGGGCTACCTGCAGCATCTCTTCGGAGGTATCCACGCCAACCGCGCTTCCCTCACTCGCAGCCCGGGCGGCTTCCCGGGTGGATTGCCCTGCACCGCAGCCGATATCGAGCACGCGATCCCGGGGGCCGATCTTGAGCACGTCACGGAAGCGCTCGTCGTGCCGCTTCAGTTCGGCGTCGTAAAACTCGGTGCGATTGAAGGCCATCATTGTCCCTGTCGGTTTTCGAGCCGGGTGGTGATCAACGGCGGACAGTCTAATCTCGTTCCCGGGGCCGGGAGCCGGATGATGCCTGTCTCGACTCAGGCTGCGTAAGGTTGGCTCAAGCCTCCTCTTCACTCCGACGCCAACGCACCTGACGCATGGCAATGGTGGGCCGGGGCCCACCCTATGTCCGTTTCGGGTTGGTCTCCGATGCCGTTCACGTGGACAATGAGCGGACGGCATGCCCTGTGCCGTACGGGCAACCCATCGGTCATCACACACATGCGAACCTTTGTACTGAGAGCACGGGCGGCGCCTACCGACAGCCAGAAACTATTGGCGTCCGTCGGCAAGGAGGCCCATACCGAAATCCTGGCGCATACGCTGATGAACGCGATCTTCGTGGCACAGTCGCATCGCGCCGACGTGACCGTCTACCTGGTGCTGGAAAGCACCCAGGACTTCTCCCGCACGATCCGCTTCGAAGCCAACGCCATGCACGAGATCGGCGGCTTCGACGAGCGCGCGCTGCTGGGCAAGGTCGCCAAGGCGCTGGATGCTTCCAGGGGCATGGGCAAAGAAGAAACACGACCGGTGGAATCGGGCGTTACCGTGCAAACGCTGAGCTTCGAGCGGCTGGTGCAGACGCTTGCCGAAGATCATCAACTGTTCGTGATGGACAGGAAGGGCACGCCGATGCGTGAGCAGGCGTTCGAAGGCAATCCCTGTTTCCTGCTGACCGACCATATCCCGATGCCGAAAAAAACCTTCCACAGCCTGGAGCGCCTGGGTGCGAAGAAAATTACATTGGGATCCAAAATGCTGTTTGCATCGCAGTGCGTGGTATTGATCCATCACGAACTGGATCAGCGATGACGCGCTGCAAAAAATCGCTCAGATGCCCATAGGGTGGGCTCAAGCCCACCGCTCCCCGTTCCGTAACCGACGCGCCTGGGGCATGGCAATGGTGGGCCGGGGCCCACCCTATGATCCTCACGCCGGCTAAGCACGGACGCCGCCTACAATCGCGCCGTCCACAGACAGGAGGCACGCTCATGTCATCGTTAGCGATCTATATCTTGGGTACGGTGGTGTTGATCGGCGGTTTGGCCTATGGCGCGCATTTGGCAGGTCTGGCCCCGCAATGGATCGGCGTAGGTGCGATCGTGTTGCTGGGCATCGGCATCGTCACCGCAGTGTCCCGGACCCGCAGCAAGGATCCGCCTGTCAATCCGGGTCCTTGAGCCTGCCAAGACGCTTCACCTGCCGCCCTTTCGCCTTGCGCCAAGGTGGTAGCGCCGCCGGTATCGCGGGCATCGCCCGCGTCCACGGCGGCCGACGCGAACGAGGAGACGAACATGACGATGAAGACCAAGGCAACGAAAGCGAATCGCCGGCTGCGCGGCATGGCGACGGGCCTGCTGCTGGCCCTGGCCGCTGCGTCAGCGCTGGCGCATCACGGCTGGTCCTGGGCGGAAGAGAAGCAGACCACCCTGGAAGGAAAGATCATGTCGGTGTCGATGACGCCGCCGCACCCGCAACTGCAGGTCGAAGCTGACGACGGCAGTCGTTGGCAGATCGATCTGGCGAATCCTGCACAGACGGAACGGTCCGGCTTCACCGCGAAGAGCGCCAACGCCGGCGACCGGGTCACGGTGCTGGGCAACCGCAACAAGGAGCCGGGCAAGCGGCACATGAAAGCGGTGCGCATCACCATCGAAGGCCGCAACTACGACCTGTATCCCGAGCGGTTGGCCGACATGCCGTGAGCACGGGCGCGATTATCGGCCTGACGGTGGTGGACTGGATCGGCAACTGGCCGGGCGCGCGCTGGCTTCAGCAATCGGGCACCGCCTACCTGTTCGTCAATGCCGCGCATATTCTCGGCGTGGGCTTGCTGCTGGGGGCAATGCTGCCGCTGGATTTACGTCTGGTGCTGGGACGCGCGCAACAGCCTGTCTTGTCCGTGCTGGCACCGGTGGCGATACGCACCGCCGCCACCGGCCTGGGGCTGGCCTTGCTCACCGGCGCATGGCTGTTCTCGGTGAGTCCCGGCGACTACCTGCAGAACACGGCCTTCCGCTGGAAGCTGTTGCTGCTTTCGCTGGCGTTGCTCAACGTCGTAGTCCAGCACCGGCAGTGGCGCTCGCTCGGGTTGCCCGAAGCGGTGGGCGTGTTGCCCGTGCGCGTACGCATACTGGCAGGCACCTCCGCGCTGCTGTGGATTGCAACGCTGGTCGCGGGCCGCTGGATAGGCTTCGCATAAGTCGCGGTGGAGTTGCCGGAAGACCGCGGGTCAGAACGCCCGCGGCTGCACCGTCGCCGGTGATCCATCGAAGATGGAAGGATTCAAGAACTGTCGCCGCCGCAGCAAGTTGCGATCGACGGCGCTCAGGGCTGCCTCGTCGCAAACGCTTTCGAAGTGTTGGTGTACGGCCTCCAGTTGGTGGTTGATCAGCGCGATGGCCTCCTTCTCGTTCAACAGGAAATGAATGGAGGCTCTGAGGCAGAGCGAAAGGTTGCTGCTGCGCTGCTGGCCTGAAATCAGCATCGCCTGGCTGGCCTCGTTGCCGGCGCGCGCCTGTGGGCAGATGTCGTAGGCAGGCGTGAGCACAAGCGTCTGCCCATCCCAGAATGCGGCGTGGTTGCGGGCGTGGTCGTCCGTGTTGCCGCACAAGACATTGAAGACCAGCCGGCCATACAGTTCCCGCAACGTCGCCTTTGGCTGCTCGAAGCGGTGGCGCACGATTTCGGCCAGATCTTGGTAACTGGCATAGCGGGCCATCATTTCGTCCAGCCCCAGCATCGTCAGGGCCGAGACGATGATCCTGCGCCGATAGCCGTCCGGCGTTCTTTCGCGATCGAACCGGCGCACCAGCAGGACATCCTTGCCTGCGCTGCGCTCCAGTTGCACCGGCGCTGCGTCCAGGCCCGACAGTGCCGCCAACCGCATCGCGATGTATTCGCTTTTGACGATGCTGTAGGTGTCGGCGCCCGAAGAGAATTTGGCGATCCACTTGTGTCGATCGGTCTCGATCATCGCCTTGGGCCGGGCGCCGCCGAGCGAGCTGCCGTGATGGATCGCTTGGTCGAGCTCGGGAGTGAGGGGAATGCCTGCATCCACTTTGGCAGCGGCATCCAGCAACTCGGCCAGCGTCGCTTGTTGGGCGACCCGCGGCGAGTAGTCGGTGGCCGACGCTTGGAAATCGAGGCCGCCGATACGGTCCGATCCGGATTCGAGCAAATACGACAGCTCGTCCAGGCGTGCCGTATCCATGTCCTTCGCTTCCTTGCCATAGCGATGGTTGAGGATTACGCGTCGCCCCCAGGCGTCCGGCGCGGCGTCGCGAATGCAGCCGGCGATAGTCAAGCCGGGCATCGGCGGAATAGCGCCCGCTTTCATGGGCAGCTCCGGAAAATAGAGCGGGATCGCGTTGTCGCGATCAAGATAGCTTCGACCGTAGTTGAATATCAGCCGTTCGCCATCCGGCGCCAACCGTCCCGCCACCACCGGCGCAACGGCGCCGGGAAGCCAGACCCACACGAACGCTTCTTCTGGCTTTTTAGAAGTCATCCTTTACCTTCTTCGAAACCGAACGCGACGACTGCGGCAGCAGAGTCAGAGTCTTTTCGGCAGCGGCGACATGCAGGGTCAACAAGCCTTGGTCGGCGCCGAACAATTGCACGCCTACGATAGTCGCCATTTCGAAAACCGCGCCGATGGCGCACCCCATGTCGCCCCGCTCCACGCGCTGGACCAAACCTCGCGACACACCCGCACGCTCGGCCAACTCATCGAGCGTGAGCCGGCGTTCGATACGGCCTTGGCGAATGGTCAGGCCCAGCAGTCTTACTGCTTCTTGACCATAGCGGGAGTAGGTACGGCTGGTGGGTTTTGGCATTGGCGGTTTGTTTATAAATAGGCCATATCAGGCCTTTAAGTATTATTTATGGACAAACATAGTGATGAGATAGTCGAATGTCAAGTTATAGGCTCATAAACAACCCGTATCGGCCTATAAAGGCCTATTTATAGCCAAACTTCAAGAGAAGGACTAAGCCTTCTCGCATGAGGCCGACTCGTTGGCAGCCGCCCGCCAAAGTGCGCATAGCGCGCAAATCTCCGCTGCGTCCTGCACTGCGCTAGCGTGCGAAGCATGGAAGGGGCAGGGAGGGGGCGCTCATGCAAGCAATCGCACGCGCAACCGCATTGCTGGCGGTCATGTCGCTGGCTGCCTGCCAGCGTCCGGCCGAGGTAGCGTCTGCTCCCCGGCTGCAGGCTGCCAGCCCGGTGGCGCCGGCAATAACGCTGACCGCAAGCGCCCCGGTGATGGCCGCCGCCGTGGCCGATCCGCTGTACCTGGCTTCTGCCGCTTCTCCCTTCGCTGCTGGCTGCGAAGGCGAGGTCCAGGCGGGCACCAACTACGTCAATGCCGAAGTGGAACCATACTTGGCCATCCATCCCGCCGATCCCCAGCGCATGGTCGGGGTGTGGCAACAAGACCGCTGGTCGAACGGTTCTTCGCGCGGAGTGATGAGCGCCACCACGCTCGACGGCGGGCAGACCTGGACGCGGCGGCCGATTCCGTTCTCGCGTTGCGGCGGCGGCACTGCAGCCAACGGCGGTAATTTCTCCCGCGTGTCCAATCCCTGGGTGGCCTATGGCGGCAACGGTGTGGTGCATGCGGTGGGCCTGGCCAGCAGCGGCGTCATCTTCCAGACCGGTTCGCGCAACGCCATCGTCGCCAGCCGTTCGCTGGACGACGGCCGCACCTGGAGCAATCCCATCGCGTTGATCAGCGATGCGCCCGGTTTCTTCAACGATAAAGACGCGATCATCGTCGACCCGGCCGATCCGCTGCGCGTGTATGCGGTATGGGACCGGCTGGTGGCCGGCGATAACGGCGGCCCCACTTATCTGGCGCGCAGCCTGGATGGCGGCGCCAGCTGGCTGCCGGCGCGTCCCATCTACGATCCGGGCCCGCACAGCCAGACCATCAGCAACGTACTGGTGGTGCTGCCCGACGGCACCTTGGCGACGATGTTCGTGCAGATCGACTATGCCGTGAACGGCAACGCGGAAAGCGCGCGCATCGCGGTGGTGCGTTCGTTCGACAAGGGCGCCACCTGGACTGCGCCCAGCGTGGTGGCGAACCTGCAATCGGTGGGCACGCGCGATCCTTCCACCGGCAATCCTGTGCGCGACCAATCCATCATTCCCTCGATCGCGGTCTCGCCCACCGGCAGGATCTACGTGGTCTGGCAGGACAGCCGCTTCGACGGCGGCGTGCGCGATGCCATCGTCATTTCCCATTCCAGCGACGGCGGCGCGCAGTGGCTGCCGCCGACGCGGGTGAGTACCGCCGCTGGCGTGGCCGCGTTCAACCCGGCCGTGCATGTGCGCAGCGATGGTGCGATTGGCGTGAGCTATTACGACTTCCGCAGCGATGGCGCGGCGGCCACGCTGCTCACCGACACCTGGCTGGCGTATTCCTCCGATGGCAGCATCAGCTGGAACGAAACCCGTATCGCCGATCCGTTCGACTTGGCGATGGCGCCGCGTACCAGCGCACCCTTCGACGGCGGCTATTTCCTGGGCGACTACCAGGGCCTGTCCAGCCGCAGCGGCGTGTTCGTGCCGTTCTTCGCCAAGGCCAACAACGCCAACACCACCAATCGCACCGACATCTTCGCCGCACCCACCCAGTCCCTGGTAATCGCGCCACCCACACGCTTCGCGCCCGACTACTGCCCACCCTTGCGCGGCACACCGTCGGCGCAAGCCCAGGCTGCTATGCAGAGCAAGGTGTCGGCCAACCTCCGGCGCGCGCGACAGCAACGTTTTTCCGCCGCGACCGCTCAGCCGCCGCCGCGTGGAAGCACGCCTTTCAATGCCCCGGCGGAGCGCCTGGCGCGGTGAGTCGGGTTTTTGTCTTGCTGTGTTCCATGCCGATGGCGAGGTAAGCGCAGGTTCCGGTCTTCAACTCGAACAAGGTGTAGCTGAGCGGGGCGTAGGCGATCCATGCCGCCTGGCCTTCTTTCACGGCCTCATGGACCTCCAGCGGTACGGGAAAGACCAGCGGCGACTCGGGGCCGTCGACAACGACGCCAATGCTGTAGGTCGCGGCGGATTCGCCGTCATCGTGTTTGTGCAACGAACCGATGCGGCCGTTGCGACAGGACTTCGTGCCGGCCTGCAGGTCCTTGCGCACGGAATGCCAGTCGGCTTCGGCGCCAAGAGTGATCACCAACAATACAAACGCAACCGGCACCAGGCAGACCACCGTCCAAAAATCCAGAAAATCGGGAGTGGTCATGCTTGCGTAAACCACGCCGATGACGACTGCCGCATCGACGATCAGCATCAGCGCAAACAACAGCCCCAATCGCTTGGAACGCAGCAACCGGATTTCCCGTTCGTCGAGCGGTACGGTTTGTTCTTCGGTGCGGGCTGTCATCAAAAAACCGGACCTTCTGCGGCATCGGCAAAGGGGGCGACCCGCTATTTATACCCCGCGATACCGCGGGGCTGCATCAAGGTCCGTAGCCCGTAGGCCGGTTCGACCAGCCCGGCGCCTTCGGCCTGAGACCAGGAAATGCCGTGGCGATGAAGCCAAGCCAGTCTACGGAGTGAACCACCTGCTGCCGCTGCGAGATGGCCGCCTCCTGCAAAGGCATCCGTTTTTTGGAATGAAGGCGCCGGATGCGGCTGGCAGGCGGTCGAACAGGGGGACACGCCTCACGCATCCGGCGGAGAGGGAACAAGCACCCCGGCCGCCTGCGGGTTCTTCAGCGTGTCGTCGATGTGGGTTGTCGGGGAACTCGGCCGCAGGCAAGCCCGCGGGCATGCCTGCTTTCCCAGGAGGCGTGCGCACCATGAACGACAACAACGGCATCGCAATCCGTCAGGCGGCACCAGGACCGCTGGCCTTCCTTTCCCTGCAGCATCCCGCGCGCTTCAGCACGCCCGCTGCACCCAGCAACGAAGACCGCTTCCGCGCCTACCGCAATCTGCTACCGGCCATGCCCGGCAACAACTATGCATGGGCTTTTCGCCACGCCGTCCTACACCTGCACAACACGGGCGGGTGAGCGCGCGGCGCCCGCGGTGCCTGAACGTGCACCGCGGGCAGGGCCCGGCGATGGGTCACCGCCTTGCCTGGGCAGGACGCAACAGCGAAAGCTCCGGGCGGGCCCCGCACCTTGGGCGGCCCCGGCCGCGATTCCTATTCCTAGCGGCGCAGCAAACGAATCAGACCAGCACTTGCCGGGTGCGCGCCAGGAACTGGTGGATTTCTTCCTCGGTGCGCCTGTCGATCATGTACACCGGCCGCTTGCCGTTGGGGCAGAGCAGGCTGGGGGTGGTGCCGAACAACCGGCAGATGAGGGGACGTTCGCTGTAGACCTCGCATCCGTGCTCGCCCAGGTGCGGGCAACTCAGCTCGGCCAACGCGGCCTCATGTTCGGCTTCGGTCCTGACCGGAAGCCTGGCCATCTCCTCGGAAGACGCGGTCACCGGCCCGCAACAATCGTGACAACCCACGATGCAGGTGAAACTGGGGATGCGAGCGCGCAACTCGTCGAGCTTGCGGTCATTGCTGTCCATGGAGGCGCTCCCGGTCGTTGCGGCGATTGAAACCCACGGCAGAGTACCTTTTCGTTGTCTCTTTCGCAGGCAGCGCTATTCGAAGACCGCATTCCTGCACGCGCTGGAACTCCCTTCCCATGCTCCCTTCGATTGACTATCGTGCTTTTCCGCTTCTTGCCCGCAGGACCGCATGAGCCGTAAACCCTGGCTGTGGGCCGCAGCGATTTTGATTGCCGCCGCATTGGCCGCTACGTTCTTTTTCGCACCGGGAACTCCGGACTTCCCCACGCCCGCGCCCACGCCGTTCGGCTGGACCGCGCAGCTGCGCCTGGCGGCGGGCGATGGCGTGCGCGGGATGCGCAACGGGCCGGTCGCGCAGGCGCGCTTCGACGATCCCTATGGCGCGGCGGTAGCGGAAGACGGCACGCTGTACGTGGCCGATGCGGGCGACAACAACCGGATCCGCAGGATTAGCGCCGAAGGTACGGTCACTACGCTGGCCGGCTTCGCAGAAGGCTTTGCCGATGGCGAAGGCACCGCGGCGCGGTTGAATACGCCTTCCGGTCTGGCCCTGGACCTTGCGGGCAATCTGTATGTCGCCGACACCGGCAACCACGCGATCCGCAAGATCACCCCGCTGGGCATGGTCAGCACCTTAGCCGGCACCGGCGTGGCAGGATTCCGCGACGGCGCTCGAACCCGGGCGCAGTTCAACGGCCCCATCGGCGTGGCGGTGGACGCGCACGGCAATGTCTATGTCGCCGACACCTACAACGACCGCATCCGCAAGATCGATCCGCAAGGGCAGGTCAGCACGCTGGCTGGCGACAGGCCGGGCAACTTGGACGGCGTAGGCGCCGCGGCCCGCTTCGATACGCCCACCGCATTGGCGGTGGACGCGCAGGGCATCGTCTGGGTCGCCGACACCCGCAACAACGCCATCCGCCGCGTCGCGCCCGACGGCACCGTGACTACGCCCTACTACGCCGGGCAGGATGAAGCGGTGCCCGCGCTGCACCGGCCGATGAGCTTGGCGCTGACCTATGACGGCGTGCTTTATGTGGGCGAAATGTCGGGAGGACGGGTGATCCAGCTTTCCCGCGACGGCCGGCCGCATGTGTTGACCGGCGCTACCCTGGCGCAGCGGCTTTCGCGTCCGGCGGGGTTGGCCCTGGATGCCACGGGCGCGCTGCTGGTCACCGACGCCGGCAGTCGTCGCCTTCACCGCATCGCACCGGTCGACGCGGCGACCGCCACGGCCATGCCGACGCTGGGCGCGGTGGGTCCGGCGCCGGGCGATCCGCTGCCCGACACCGGCGGACGCTGGCCATTGCATCCGCAGGACGGCTGGCACGAAGTAGTCGGCACGCTGGGCGAGGTGCGCGGCAATTACGACAACGAAAGCCGCGACCACCTGCATGGCGGGCTGGACATCCGCGGCGACGTGGGCGCACAGGTGCTGGCGATCGCCGACGGCAAGGTCAGCAGTCCGTCCGGTGCCTGGGGATTGGGCGAGCTGGGCGAAGGCATGGCGATCGACGGCATCAGCTATATCCATATGCGGGTGGGACGCGATGCGCGCGATGAAGTGTCCGATCCATCGCGCTTCAAGCTGCTGCGCGACGAAGCCGGTGCGCCCGAACGCGTGCGCGTGCCGCGCGGCACGCGCTTCAAGGCGGGCGAGGTGCTGGGCACCATCAACCGCATGGCGCACGTGCATCTCAGCGTGGGTGCGAGCGGTTTCGAGCGCAATGCGGTGGCGCTGGGGTTCACCGGCTATGCCGACCACTACGCACCGCGCATCGACGGCATAGAGCTGTTCGACATCGGCGAACAACCGCTGGTCAAGCGGACCGATGGCCGCGTGGTGGTGCCGCGCGGGACGGGCGTGCAGATCGTGGTGGACGCCTGGGACCAGGTGGACCGCAATCTGCCCAGGCGCAGACTGGGCTTGCATGCACTGGGCTACCAGCTGCTGCGCGCCGACGGCACACCTTGGCAAGGCTACGAAATTCCGCACATGACCATCGAGTTCAACCGCATGCCCGCGGATCCGGACGCAGTGAAGGTGGCGTATGCGCCAGGTAGCGGCATCACCGTGCACGGTAGTGCCGCCACCCATTTCAAGTACGTGGTGAGCAACACGGTTCGCGATGGGGAACTCGCTGCTGGCCTATGGCAGCCGGACGAACTGCCTGTCGGCGACTACACGCTGCGCATCACCGCCGTCGACTACATGGGCAACGTGGCCAGTAGCGGGCGGGACTTGCCGATAGCATTGGAGTAAATACCTGAAGAGCAAGAATTGACCGGCGTCTCTGTTGAACGCCGCACTACGCACGAGTAAAGGTAAGCCCTGGCCTGTCGTCCCCGCGAAGTCGGGAACCCAGCGACTTTGCCGTGACTAAGTAACCCTGGAACCCTGGCACAAGCGATAAAATTGAGGCCGTCATCCCAGCGAAAGCTGGGATCCATCTTGCTCTTGCCCTGGCTTTTACTTTTGCTTTGAAGCAAAAGCGTTTCGCGCGTTGCGCGAGTTACTTTCTTTGCTTGTGCAAAGAAAGTAACCAAAGAAACACACCCTAACGCCGCGCCCGGCGATAAAGCCGCCGGGTCCGCAAGCAGGCCGGGAATTTCCGTAAGACACATCCTGTGTCTACGGAAACGGCGCACATCCTTGTGCGCCGCCCCTTCGGGGTTTACCCGTCCTGCTTGCCGCGCCTCACGGGAGGGTTAGGCCAAAGCCAAAACCAAAGCCAAAGCCAAAGCCCAAGCCACAGCCGAAAGCCGAAAGCCGAAAGCCTTGACTCGTCGCCCCTGCGTAGGCGGGTA
>CBFGMR010000017.1:0-82391 GCA_965650035.1 uncultured Pseudoxanthomonas sp. | reverse complement strand
GCGCCGCTCCTACAAGGGCGGGGCGACAGCCATGGTGGGATGCTACGAAGGCCGGTAGAAGCGTTGTAGGAGCGACGCGAGTCGCGAAGCCCCCACCCCTTCAGATCCCTCACCGTATCCCGCCACGGATTCTCAGGTTGCCGCATGCGCGAGGACCTGGATTTTTCAGAGCTTCGCGGCTTGCGCCGCTCCTACAAGGGCGGGGCGACAGCCATGGTGGGATGCTACGAAGGCCGGCAGAAGCGTTGTAGGAGCGACGCGAGTCGCGAAGCCCTCAGCCTTTCAGGACCTTCAACGTTTCCCATCGCGGGGTGTCGGGTTGCAGCATGCGCGGAGGGCTGGATTTTTCAGGGCTTCGCGGCTTGCGCCGCTCCTACAAGAGCACGCCGGTTACCAGATCAGATCGTCCGGCACTTTGAATTGGCTGTAGTGGTCGTCATCCGCGCCATCGGCGGAGTTGCCGTCGGTCTTGCCGTGGTCCAGCACCACCATCGCCGCATCGCGGGCGTAGACCTTGTCGGCTGCGGCGCGTGGGATCACGGCATAGCCCTGGTCGTGGCGGACGACGACCAGAGTGCCGCTGGCCAGTTGCGTGCGCACCGCTTCGTTGACCAGCACATTCCTGATGACGCCTTCATCGGTGAAGGCGTAGGCGATCTCGCCACCGGGTTTGAGCTTGTGCAGCTCGACGATCTGGCGCACCTGCGCGCGCTGTTCGTGCAGACGCGCCTGCGCGTTGCGCTCGGCGGCCAGCGCGCGGTCGCGTTCCGCTTTCTCCTGGCGCGTGCGCTCGGCTTCGGCCTGCTCCGCACTGGGCGCGGGCGGCGCCTTGCCGTGGCGTTGCCTGGCCTGCTCGCGCGCGACTTCGGCGACCTTGGACTTCTTGACCAGGCCGGCCTTGAGCAGTTGTTCCTGCAGGGGATTACGCATGAAGTCGAAACCTGGGCACCGGGAATACCCGGGGATGATAGTGCGCTACGCCCACCGCTGCAGATACTTCGGTCGGCGCAACGTCATCGCGCCACGAACCCTTCCTGCATGCCCACCAGCAGCACGTATTCGAAATTCTGCACCATGCGGTGGTAGCCGCCTTCCGGTGCGCCGTAATTGGCGCCCACCGTGATGACGTGCCGGCCAATGGGCAAGGGTTCGATCATCAACCAGTAGCCGTCGCTGGCCGCTGTCGGGGTGATGTAGCGATCGTCCTCCGGCAGGTTCGGATAGGTCGGGAAACAGCCATCGCTGCGCACCCGGTAAGACGCCACGTTCTTGACCAGTACTCCGTCGATCAACACCACCGCACTGACCAGGTAGTCGTTGTTGATCGCCACCGATGTCTGCAACTGCTTGCACGACATCACCTTCTTGCCCTTTTCGACTCCCAGCGGCGTCTGCTGGAACATATTGATCACCGGCAGGAACAGGTGCTTGCCCGCTGGCACCCTGCACTCGCGTTTGACGTCGAAGCTGCCGTCCGTCCCTGCCAGGAACCAGACGGGTCCTTCCTGGCCCAGGTCGCAGAAGCGACCGTCCGGAACCACATAGGGCTCCACCGGCATCGACAACGCCCACTGCCACCAGGCCGCCGACCATTGCGCGTAACCCTTGCCGTCGACCTGCGCGGTCAGTGGCAGCACCGGCGAACCCGCCGGGCGCGCGACAGGAGGCGCCGCAGCTGCAATTGCGCTCACTGCCGCCAAAAACAGGGCCATCAGCGCCGCGAGGATATTCCTCCTTGTCATGGTTTCACCTGCCTGGCGCCGCCGGATCTTGCCGGTTGCACACCGCTGGCCAACAGATCCTTCTTCAACGACTGCTGTCGTGGATCCTTGGGATCGGCATGCAGCAGGAACTGCCCCGCCGCCTCCACCCATCCTTCATCGCGCGACGCCGACAGTACCGAGTAGCGCCAGGCCCAATAGCCGCCATGGGTGGGAACCTGCCTGACCAGCGCGGCGGTGCAATCGCGTGCCTGTCTGGTCTTCAATCCTTCCCACGTGTTGGCCCAGGTGAAGCAATAGCGCTCCAGCGCGGCCAACTGGAAAACCGGCAGCTTCTGCGCACGCAACAAGTAGGGCCGCGACTCCACCGAACGGCCCAGCGCCAGGAGCGTCGAGCCGGTGAAGAACTGCAGCTGCAGGTCGCCGCCGTCAGCGGCGGTGGCAGGCAGCAGATCCTTCAATGCCCATTCGTAGTCGCGGACCTTGTACAGAGCCCTGCCCCGCCAGCCGCGCAACTCCGTGTCTTTCGGCCAGAAGCGCAGCGCCTGCGACCAGTACACCATTGCCATCCAGGGATCGTCTTTCGCCCAATAGGCGTGGCCCGCGCCGCTCATCATGTAGGCGCCGGGTCCTGCACGCGAGGCAGCGACGAAACCTTCCTGGCCGTCGGCGTACTTGTCCATCTGCGCGGCCTCGTAGCCGGGCGGCTGCGACAGCAGCGAGTACAGCATGGGATTTTCCGGCCCGTGCTGGCGGATGTAGGCGGCGACCATGTTCATCGCCTCCATGGAGCCGCCCCACTTGGGCATGGCGCCGTTCATCCATTCCCAAACGACGAAGTAGGAAATCGGATCGGCGCGCAGGCATTTCGCCAACGACTCCTGCTGCAGGGCATCGGATGATTGCCGCCCGATTTCGGCCAACGCCACGCAGGCCGACGTCAGCCGCGGCTCGCGCTTGAGCGCATCGGACAATAGCAGCGACGCGCCGCTGAACAGCTGGCGCATGCGCTGCAGCTGCGCGTCGGAGATCTTGTAGGCGTATTCGGTGCCGCGCGCTGTCCAGCCCTGTGCGGCGCGGTGTTTGCCCATGGCGGTGAGTGCGAACGGACTTTCCGGCATCTGCCGCAACCAGAGAGTGGCGACGCTGCCGGCGCGCTCGCCGCCGTCGAACGGGTCGAACACGCTGGAGATCCGGTCGCGCTCGCGCGGCTCGGCGTTGGCGTCGAGCATGGCGTTGAGGCGCTGTTCCAGCCATGCGCCGCCATCGGGCGCGGCGAGCCGGGATTCGATCTCCGCCAGCGGCAGCGGCGAGGCGCGTACCAGGAGGCAGCGCGTCTGGGCGGCACCGGCCGGCCACGCGTTGTCGGGAAGGTCCGGGTACGCCAGGCATTGCTGTTCCGGATCCTGGATGGCCTCGGCCTGCCGCACCTGCGCGAAATAGGCGACCAGCGCTTCCGGCGGAGCCGGCGGCGTCGGCGTCTGCGGGGCCTGCGGGGCCTGCGTCTGCTGGGCTTGCGTTTGCTGGGCTTGTGTCTGCTGGGCTTGTGTCTGCTGGGCCGACGTCTGCTGGACCTGTGTCTGCTGGGCCGGCGTCTGGGCGTGCGCCAACCCCGGCAAAGCCAGCAATCCAAGCAGCGCCCTTGCGCAACCACCGCGCATGCGAATTCCCATTCCCTTCCCCAGTACCGTATTCCCCGCCCACAAACTAACCGGCAAAAAGACCGGAGTAAACCTCCGCAAGAGCACCGCAGCCAGGACCGACCTCGAAACGCCTGCAAGCAACCCAGGCGAGCGATCGCGAAGCTCGCGTATCCGCACCGGCAATCAGGGCGGTGCGGCGCAGCGTCACATGTTCCTGCGGTATTCGCCGCCCACGTCGTACAACGCGTGGCTGATCTGACCCAACGAGTGGGTCTTGACCGCCTCCATCAACGCGGCGAACACGTTCTGGCGCTGGCGGGCGGTGTCCTGCAGATAGCCCAGCCCGTGGCCGTCATGACCGCTTTCAGCGAGAGCGCCCTCGTCTTCCAACTCCACCACATGTCCATGTTCGGTCTCGCCATCGGGCGCCAGCGCGTTGCGCGACTGCTGCCAGCCCAGCACGTTGGCGATCTGCTGGCCCTTCTCTTCTTCGGTGGAACGGATCAGTTCGATCTCGGTGACGATGTCGCCGCCGTGCTCGCGCGGCAGGAAGGTGTTGACGCCCACCAGCGGCAGGCTGCCATCGTGCTTCTTGTGTTCGTAGTACAGCGACTCTTCCTGGATCTTGCCGCGCTGGTACATGGTGTCCATCGCGCCGAGCACGCCGCCGCGCTCGCTGATCGCCTCGAATTCCTTGTACACGGCCTCTTCCACCAGGTCGGTCAGGTAATCCACGGCGAAGCTGCCCTGCCACGGGTTCTCGATGAAATTGAGCCCCAGCTCCTTGTTGATGATCATCTGGATGGCCACCGCGCGGCGCACGGATTCTTCCGTGGGCGTAGTGATGGCCTCGTCGTAGGCGTTGGTGTGCAGCGAGTTGCAGTTGTCGAACAGCGCGTACAACGCCTGCAGCGTGGTGCGGATGTCGTTGAACTGGATTTCCTGCGCGTGCAGCGAACGGCCGGAGGTCTGGATGTGGTACTTCATCATCTGGCTGCGTTCGTTGGCGCCGTAGCGCTCGCGCATGGCGCGTGCCCAGATGCGGCGGGCGACGCGGCCGATGACCGTGTATTCCGGATCCATGCCGTTGCTGAAGAAGAACGACAGATTGGCGGCGAAGTCGTCCACTTTCATGCCGCGGGCCAGGTAGTACTCGACGATGGTGAAGCCGTTGCTCAGCGTGAAGGCGAGTTGCGAGATCGGGTTGGCCCCGGCTTCGGCGATGTGGTAGCCGGAAATGGACACCGAATAGAAATTGCGCACGCCGTTGTCGACGAAATACTGCTGGATATCGCCCATCATGCGCAGCGCGAATTCGGTGCTGAAGATGCAGGTGTTCTGCGCCTGGTCTTCTTTCAGGATATCGGCCTGCACGGTGCCGCGTACGGTCTTGAGTGTCTGCGCCTTGATGCGCGCGTAGGTTTCCGCATCGACCACTTGTTCGCCGGTGATGCCCAGCAAGCCCAGGCCAAGACCGTTGTTGGTGGGGGGCAGTTCGCCGTGGTATTGCGGACGCTGGCGACCTTCGAAAATCTTGTCGATGGCTTTCTGCGCCTCGGCCCAGCGCTGCGGATCTTCCTTCAGGTACAGCTCCACCTGCTGGTCGATGGCGGTGTTCATGAACATGGCCAGGATCATCGGCGCGGGGCCGTTGATGGTCATGGATACGCTGGTGGTGGGCGAGCAAAGATCGAAGCCGGAATACAGCTTCTTCATGTCGTCCAGAGTCGGGATGTTGACGCCGGAGTTGCCGATCTTGCCGTAGATGTCGGGACGCGGCGCCGGGTCTTCGCCGTACAGCGTGACGCTGTCGAAAGCGGTGGACAAGCGCGCGGCCGGCTGGCCGACGGACAGGTAATGGAAGCGGCGGTTGGTGCGTTCTGGTGTACCTTCGCCGGCGAACATGCGGATGGGATCTTCGCCGGTGCGGCGGTACGGATACACGCCGCCGGTGAACGGATAGCTGCCCGGCAGGTTTTCCTTGCCCAGGAAAGTCAGCAGTTCGCCCCAGGATCTGTAGGTGGGCGCGGCGATCTTGGGGATGGGCTGGTGGCTGAGGGATTGGCGGTAGTTTTCGCCGGTGACGGCCTTGCCGCGCACTTCGTAGGTGAAGTGTTCGTCGGTGATGGATTTCAGGCGCTGCGGCCAGTCGCGCAGGAGTTTCAGGTTTTCGTTGGTGAGGGATTGGACTGCATCCTGGTAGCGCTGGCGCAGGGTGAGCAGGGAGCGGTCGATTTGCTTCCCTTCTCCCTCTGGGAGAAGGTGGCGCGAAGCGACGGATGAGGGAATGGAGTCTCCGATCGACGGATCGTTCCCCGTGAGCAGAGAGTGCACTCCCTCATCCGCCCTACGGGCACCTTCTCCCGGGGGGAGAAGGGAATCAAAAGCATAGAGCTCTAGCGCCTTCGGCAATCTTTCGTCGCCGATCTCCCGCAGCGATTCCCACAGGTGCTGCGCACGGCTGGCGATTTCGGATTGTTGTTCGACGGACTTGTTGATGCCGCGGCCCTGCTCGGCGATCTCCGCCAGATAACGCACCCGCGCACCGGGAATCAACACGGTAGCGCGCGGCTCCTTCAGCGAAGTGTCCAGTTCCGGCGTCCATTTCTGTGCGGGCAACGAGAGTTTTTCGCGCAGCAGGCGGCACAGATTGACGAACATCCAGCTGATGCCGGGGTCGTTGAACTGGCTGGCGATGGTGGGATACGCCGGTACGTCCTCGTCGGCGGTCTGGAAGGCGACGCGATTGCGCTTCCACTGTTTGCGCACGTCGCGTAGCGCGTCTTCGGCGCCGCGCTTGTCGTACTTGTTGAGCACGATCAGTTCGGCGAAGTCGAGCATGTCGATTTTTTCCAGCTGGCTGGCGGCGCCGTACTCGCTGGTCATCACGTACATGGGGAAATCGACCAGATCGACGATTTCAGAATCGCTCTGGCCGATGCCGGCGGTTTCCACGATCACCAGATCGTAGCCCAGGCCCTTGAGGAAGCCGATGCAATCCTTCAGCACCGTATTGGTGGCCGCGTGCTGGCGGCGCGTGGCCATGGAGCGCATGTATACGCGATGGCTGCGCAGCGAGTTCATGCGGATGCGGTCGCCCAGCAGCGCGCCGCCGGTGCGGCGGCGGGTGGGGTCGACCGAGATCACCGCGATGCGCATCTGCGGGAAGCTGGCCAGGAAGCGGTTCAACAGTTCGTCGGTGACCGAGGATTTGCCGGCGCCGCCGGTGCCGGTGATGCCGACCACCGGAGTCTTGCTGCCGGCCAGTTGCCATTGCTTGCGCAAACGGGCGAGTTCGGAATCGTCCAGCGCGCCTTCTTCGATGGCGCTGAGCATGCGGCCGATGGAGATTTCGTCGTCCATGGCGATGTGCGCGGGCTTGTCGGTAGGCAGGCGATGGTCGCTGGCGCGTTCCACCACGTCCTCGATCATCTGCACCAGGCCCATGTGCATGCCATCGTTGGGGTGGTAGATGCGCTCCACGCCATAGGCCTGCAGCTCGCGGATTTCCTCCGGCGTGATGGTGCCGCCGCCGCCGCCGAACACGCGGATGTGGCTGGCGCCGCGTTCGGCCAGCATGTCGACCATGTATTTGAAGTATTCGACGTGCCCGCCCTGGTAGGACGACAGTGCGATGGCGTCGGCGTCTTCCTGCAGTGCGGCGCGCACCACGTCCTCGACGCTGCGGTTGTGGCCCAGGTGGATCACTTCGGCGCCCTGCCCCTGGATCAGGCGGCGCATGATGTTGATCGCTGCGTCGTGCCCGTCGAACAGGCTGGCGGCGGTGACGAAGCGCAGGGGGGTGTTATCGCTCTGCGTGGCAGGAAGATTCGAAGCCGGCGTGCTCATGCGCGCCCTCACGTGCAAGTGAACAAGTTGCAATTGTAACGTCGCGCACGTTAGTCAAAGTTGGGTGGGCTTCCATGCCCACCCGTATGCATCGCCTGCTAGGAGGTTCAGGCGACACCAAACGGCAGATTGGGCGAGGAAACGACGCGTTCGCCGACGGTTTCGCCCTTGAGGAAACGCAACGCTTGAGCGATCACTTCCGGCTCCGCTGCCACGCGGTGGTGCCCCAGTCCGGAGGTGGTGAGCAGGCGCGCCTGCGGCCAGTAGCGTGCGTAACGCTCGCCTTCGGCCCAGGGCACTTCCCGGTCCTCCAGGTCGTGCACCACCAGCGCCGGACGCGCGATGAAGGGAGCGTTGACGTGTACCTGCAGGCTGGCGACCGGGAGTTGGAAGCGCTTCTCCCACTCGTCGAAGAGGTGGTCGCGCAGCGATTGCGCCAGCCCCACCGCGCGGCCGAAACGATCTCCCGCGGCCATGGGGTCGGCGGCCGGCGCGATCAGCACGGTGCGCTCTGCCTGCATGCCCTTGGACAAGGCGAGCATGGTCGCGGCGCCGCCCAGCGAATGTCCGACCACCGCCGCAAGCGGGCCATAGTGCTTGGCGATCTGGAACAGGGTTTCGGCGAAGGAAGGCAGCGTGGCGCGGCGGCCGCTGCTGCGGCCATGCGCCAGCTGGTCGAAGGTGACCACCGCGTACCCGGCTTGGCGCAGCGCGCGTATCCAGGGCGCGAAGCGCAGGCCGAAGCTGGACCAGCCATGCGCCAGCAACACCAGCGGCTGATGCGCCGGATCGCCCCATAGATAGGTGGCGACACGGTGCTCGCCGTGTTCCAGCAGCTCGATGCGTGCGCCCAGGGTGTCGGCGGCCAGCGCCCGTTCCCGCGCGCCGGGCATGGGCGTGCCGAACAGGCGGAACGCGCGGTGCAGGGTCGCCTTGGGCATCAGCCATCCGCCGATGGCGAAACCGGCGCGCATCGCGGCCAAACGCAGTGAAGTCAGCAGTGATTTTAGAACGACCGTGCTATTTCCAGGTTTAGCGATGGCAGCCATGACAGTGACCTCCGTGGGGTTCAGTCGGTGGAGTTGGGGGAGTAGGAACGGATCAGACGTTCGAACGAGCGACGCGCCATTTCTTCGGCGCGGGTCGGGTCGATCAGGCGCGTGTTGTGCAGGCCATCGGCAAGCGCAGCCAGCTCGAAGGCCATGAGTTCGGGATCGGTATCGGCGGCCAGCTCGCCGGATTCGATGCAGTGGCTCACGGCTTTGGCCAACTGCGCGTTCCACTGGCTCAGCCAGCCGACGATGCGGTCGCGCATCGGGCCCGGCCGGCCGTCGTATTCGCCGGCGGCAGCCAGGATCACGCAGCCTTCCTCATGCATCAGCACCCAGTCGAACCAGCCCGAGACGATGGCGCGCAGGCGCTGCAGTCCACGTGGTTTGGCGATCGCCGGGCGCACCACGATTTCGGTGAAACGCTGCGCGGTCCACTCCAGCACACTGAGTTGCAGGTCCTCGCGGGAGCCGAAATGGGCGAACACCCCGCTCTTGGACATGCCGACCGCAGTGGCCAGCTCGCCGATGGACAAGCCTTCCAAGCCATTGCGGCGGGCGATGCCGAAGGCGCGCTCGACGATCAGTTCGCGCGTTGCGGTGCCTTTGGACGTGGTGGCGGCAGGTGTCATGGTCACCTAAATAGCACGACCGTTCGTATTATTCAATGCCGTTGGTCGGCAGAGTTCTTCGACATCCGTAGGTCGGCCCTACGCGGCCGACGCATCGCGGACCGTCAGTTCCACGCGTCGGGGGCGTAGCCCCGACCTACGGTCTGACCACCCTGCAGCCAACCAGCCTTCTGCGCCAAAACCCTGACGGCCCTCACACGGCGATTGGATTAGACTGTGCGCATGCGACGCCCTTGCCCGTTTTCGGCAACGTCGCTTTTTTGTTTCCAGTCAATCCTTTAGGCACAGTTCCTGACAACTTGCAGCAGCCAGCCGGCAGCGCAATTCGGAGCCCTCCCCATGATTTTCGAAACCCTAGACACGTCCGGCCACGAACAGGTGGTGTTCTGCAACAACAAGGACGCAGGGCTGAAGGCGATCATCGCCATCCACAGCACCGTGCTGGGGCCCGCGCTGGGCGGCGTGCGCATGCGTCCTTACGCAGACACCCAGGCCGCGCTGACCGACGCGCTGCGGCTCAGCCGCACCATGACCTACAAGAACGCGCTGGCCGGTCTGAATGTCGGCGGCGGCAAGGCGATCCTGATCGGCGACCCGGCCAAGGACAAGACCGAAACCGCGTTCCGCGGCTTCGGCCGCTACGTCGACTCGCTGGGCGGCCGCTACATCACCGCCGAAGACATGGGCACCGACGTCAACGACATGGAAAACGTCTACCGCGAGACCGAGTACGTGGTCGGCGTGCATCAGGTGCATGGCGGTTCCGGCGATCCGGCTCCGTTCACCGCCTATGGCGCGCTGCAGGGCCTGATGGCCACGTTGAACAAGAAGTTCGGCAATGAAGAGATCGGCAAGTACAGCTACGCCGTGCAGGGCCTGGGCCATATCGGCATGGAGTTCCTGAAACTGCTGAAGGAACGCGGCGCGAAACTCTTCGTGGCCGATCTGAATCCCGCCCTGGTCGAGCGTGCGGTCGAAGAGTACGGCGCCGAAGCGGTCAAGCCCGACGAAATCTACGACCTGCCGGTGGACGTATTCTCGCCCTGCGCGATGGAGTACGCGGTCAACGCCGAAACCCTGCCGCGCCTCAAGGCCAAGATCATCTGCGGCACCGCCAACAACCAGATGTCGCACGTGACCGGCGACGAAGCCGTCAAACGCGGCATCCTGTACGCGCCGGACTACGCGGTGAACGCGGGCGGCGTGATGAACGTATCGCTTGAGATCGACGGCTACAACCGCGAACGGGCGATGCGCCTGATGCGCAACATCTACCACAACGTCGGCAATATCTTCGAACTGTCCGAACGCGAAGGCATCGCGCCGCAGTACGCCGCCGACCGCATCGCCGAAGCGCGCATCGCGTCCATCGGCAAACTGAAGCTGCCGCTGGGACGTACCGCACCACGTTTCATGGGACACCTGCGCGGCGAGCACTGACGCCAGCCGCACAGGCCGCAAAAGGAGGGAGGACCAGATGCGACCCGTTTCAATCCACGCTTTTCCGTTAGGCGAAGAGATCGACGCCCTGCGCGAGGCGGTACGCCGTTTCGCCGATAGCGAGATCGCGCCGCGCGCCGAAGCGATCGACCACGAGAACGTTTTTCCACAGGACCTGTGGCCCAAGCTGGGCGAACTGGGCCTGCTGGGCCTGACCGTGCCGGGCGAATACGGCGGCAGCGAGATGGGCTACCTGGCGCATCTGGTGGCGATGGAGGAGATCTCGCGCGCTTCCGGCTCGGTCGGCCTGAGCTACGTCGCCCATTCCAACCTGTGCGTGTCCAATCTGTACGCCAACGGGACGGAAGAGCAGCGCCAGAAATACCTGCCAAAACTCTGCAGCGGCGAGTGGAAAGGCGCGCTGGCGATGAGCGAGCCGGGGGCAGGTTCCGATGTGGTCGGTTCTATGAGCTGCCGGGCGGAGCTTCGCGGCGATGTCTGGATCGCCAACGGCAACAAGATGTGGATCACCAACGGCCCCGAGGCCGATGTGCTGGTGGTGTACATGCGCACCGCGGGCAAGGAATGCGGTTCGAAGTGCATGACCGCCTTCATCGTCGAGAAGGGCATGAAAGGTTTCCGCACCGCGCAGAAACTGGACAAGCTGGGCATGCGCGGCAGCAATACCTGCGAGCTGGTGTTCGAGGATTGCGAGATTCCAGCCGAAAACGTACTGGGCCAGGTCAATAACGGCGTCAAAGTGCTGATGGTCGGCCTCAACACCGAACGTCTGGTAATCAGCGGCGGGCCGCTGGGCATCATGCAGGCAGCGCTGGATGCCGCCCTGCCCTACGTGCGCGAACGCAGGCAATTCGATGCGGCTATCGGCACCTTCGGCCTGATGCAGGGCAAGATCGCCGACATGTACACGGCGCTGCAGTCCAGCCGCGCCTACGCCTACCAGGTAGGCCGCGACTACGACGCCGGCCACGTCTCCCGCGCCGCCGCCGCGGGCTGCCTGCTGCATGCATCGGAAGCTTGCGTGCAGGTGGCGCTGGAAGCCATCCAGGCGCTGGGCGGCAACGGCTATATCAACGAATACCCCACCGGCCGCCTGCTCCGCGACGCCAAGCTGTACGCGATAGGCGCCGGCACCAACGAGATCCGCCGCATGCTGATAGGCCGCGAGTTGTTCGATGGGCGCGGCTGACCTGTTTACGCGGCACTGCCGCGCGGATTAGCCGAGCTTGGCGCGCTTCGTCGATTGAGGCTGAGCGATAGATAGGCCGGAGATACATCCTCCGACAAACGGTAAAGTCAGGGTACCTACTCCAACGAAGCCGGCGTCCAGGTCCAGGCCTTCGGCGGTCAGCATTGCTGGCATTGGGCGTGGCTGTCAGTAGGCGCCGCACTCTCCTCCGTCCCAAACCAAACCAACCCGTAAGTTGGCTTTCGCTTGTGCGATGCAACTGGAGTCGGCCCCTGTTCCGTGACATCGTTTTACGTGTCGCCCGTCACGGTTCCAGCCCCTGTTGTTGAAATTACGGACTAGGCGCACGACAGAACTTTCCCTCTACGCCCAAGGCTCTCCCCCGAGCTGTTCGTGGGCCGGCACTCAAGGAATGAAGATGTCCCTCTCTCTACGCAAGAAACGCATCGCCTTGGCGACTGCGTTGGCCGGACTGGCCTGTATCGCTGCCTGGGCGGCGATTTCGATCTCAGGCGGTTCGTTCACCGGCACTTCCACTTCCGACGGATCCGGCGACGGCACGGCCCTCTCCGCAGCTGTTGCGGGCAATACGATCGGAGGTAGCGACGCGGCTTTGACCGCTGTAGACGATCGGCCACGGACGCACATCGTGGTGTTCCGCGATGCGCCATTGGCGACCTACCAAGGCAGCGTTGCCGGCATCGCCAAACCCGCCCGCAAGGGCAACGGACGCGGCCGGATCGATGTCGCCAGCCCGCAGGCGCGTGCCTATGTGAAGCATCTGGAAGACAAGCAGCGCGGCTACGAGGGTCGTATCGACCGGGCATTGGGCCGCCAAGTGAAGGTGACCCAGCGCATGCAGCACGCGCTCAATGCGATCGTCACCACGATGTCGCCGCTGGAGGCCGAGGCCATCGGCCGGCTGCCCGAAGTGCAACTGGTCGAAGCCTATCGCGAATATGCGCTGGATACCGATATCAGTCCCCAACTGATCGGTGCGACCACGGTCTGGAACGGCATCTCCTTGCCATTGGGCGACGGCCCGGATCGCACGCGCGGCGAAGGCGTGGTGGTCGGCATCATCGATACCGGCATCAACTTCGGCAGCCCGTCGTTCGCGGCGGTGGATCCAGTGGACGGCTACGTGCACACCAATCCAAACGGATCGGGCAACTACCTCGGCACCTGCGCACCGGGCGGCGTGGATGCCGGTCGCTGCAACGACAAGCTGATCGGCGGCTACGATTTCATCTGCGGCGTCGGCGCACCGGCGAACGCTTGTGGCGTCGCCGGCTTGCGCGAAGAACCCGGCTTCGGCGATACCAACGGTCACGGCAGCCACACCGCCTCGACCGCTGCAGGCGATAGCCGTCCCACGACGTTCAATGGAAGTCAGGTCACTATTTCCGGCGTCGCACCGCGCGCCAATCTGATCGCCTACGACGTCTGCTACACCACCATTTCCACCGGTCAGGGGTCTTGCCCCAACGTGTCTTCGGTAGCGGCCGTGAACCAGGCGATCGCCGACGGCGTTGACGTGATCAACTTCTCCATCGGCGGCGGCGCGGCACCGTGGAACGACGCGGTCTCGCTGGCGTTCCTCAACGCCAGCAATGCGGGCGTGTTCGTTGCGACTTCCGCAGGCAACTCTGGACCAGGTGCCGCAACACTGGGCCATGTCGAGCCCTGGACCCTGTCCTCGGCCGCCTCGCGCCATCGCCTGGGCGGGTTCACCTCGGTGCTTACCGTCAGCGGGCCGGGCACGCCGCCTGCGGACCTGCAGCGGATCCTGCTCAGCCCTGGCTCCGGTGGCGTCGGCCTGCAGGCACCGTTGCCCGCAACGACTCCTCTGGTCGTCAGCCCCCTGTTCAATGCCGCCAATGACGGCTGCGGCCCTTATGCCGCCGGCCAGTTCCAGAATGCGATCGCGGTGATCCGCCGCGGCACCTGCTCGTTCTCGATCAAGACCAACAATGCGGCCGCCGCAGGCGCGCTGGCGGTAGTGCTCGCGAACAACACAACGGGAGGCATCAGTCCCAGCGTTCCCGGAACCACGATTCCGGCGTTCGGCGTGACCCAGGCCGTCGGCAATGCCCTTCGCGATTTTGCCCAAGCCAACGGCGGCGCCACCGCGGCCATCAACGTGGCGCCCAATGCCATCGATGCGCTTGCCGACTTCAGCTCGCGCGGCCCGGGCGGGTTCGATGTGTTGAAGCCGGACCTCAGCGCGCCGGGCATCGATGTGGTGGCGGCGTATGCCGGCTCGACGCTCACCGGCTTCGAGAACTTGACGGCTGCGATCAGCGGCACTTCGATGGCCTCGCCGCACACCGCTGGCGCCGCTGCACTGATGCGCCAGTTGCATCCGTCCTGGACCGTCCCGGAAATCAAGTCGGCATTGACCATGACCGCTACCCGCAGCGTGCTGCTGGAAGACCAGGTCACCCCGGCGGACGCGCATGCGGCAGGTTCGGGACGACTGCAAGTCGACCTTGCGGCACGCGCAGGGTTGGTCCTCGACGAGACCACGGCCCGGTTCATCGCTGCCAATCCGGCAGCCGGTGGAGAAGCGTCGGCGTTGAATCTGGCTGCGATCCAGAAGGCCAACTGCACCAATGCCTGCTTCTTCGTGCGCACGTTCCGCAGCACCCTGCCGTACAAGCACCAGTGGCGCCTGAAGCTGCAGGGCTTTTCCGGCACCGTCGAGCCGGCGAGTCTGGCCTTGAAGCCGGGTGAATCACGCGAGGTGCTGATCACGATCAAAAACACCACTGCACCTGCGGACGGCAGTTTCCGCTTCGGCTCGATCGAGATCGCCCCAAGCAACTCGGCCAATGGCAACCTGTCCCTGCCGTCACTGCACATGCCGATCGCACTGCGGGTTCCGCCGCCGCCGCCGGCTTCGACGATTCCGCTTGCCAATGGCGTGCCGACTGCCGTGTCCGGCACCGCGGGTAGCCAGACGTACTACAGCCTGGTGGTTCCGGCGGGGGCGAGCCAGGTCAGCTTCGTCATGCAGGGCGGTACCGGCGATGCCGATTTGTACGTGAAGTGGGGCGAAGCACCGACCTCCTCCATCGACTGCGGCTCGGAAACCGGCTCCAACAACGAGACCTGCACGCTGGTGGCCAAGCCCGGTACCTATTACGTACGGATCGCGGGCTTCACCGCCTACGCGGGCGCGACGCTCACGGGCAGCTACCAGTAATCCAGAACCAACGCGGCACCCTTCAGGGCCCGGAGCAATCCGGGCCCTTTCTTTTGCGCACGATGTCCATGCCCGGCATCCATGGACATGCGGGGTTACGCCGCTTCCCGCATAATTGAACGTTCACCCCACTGGAGCCTCCCATGTCCGATATCGTCATCGCCGCCGCCAAGCGCACCGCGATAGGTTCTTTCCTTGGCCAGTTCACTGGCGTGCCCACGCCCACGCTGGGAGCCACCGCGATCCAGGCCGCGCTGGAGCAATCCGGCGTGCCGGCGGCGGACGTTTCCGAAGTGATCATGGGCTGCGTGCTGCCGGCCAACCTGGGCCAGGCCCCCGCCCGCCAGGCCTCGCTGGCCGCCGGCCTGCCGACTTCCACCGGCTGCACCACCATCAACAAGGTCTGCGGTTCGGGCATGAAGGCGATCATGCTGGGCCACGATCTGATCAAGGCGGGTTCGGCCATGATAGTGATTGCAGGCGGCATGGAATCGATGACCAACGCCCCGCACATGATTCCCAACTCGCGCACCGGCAACCGCTTCGGCAACTTCCAGGCCGTGGACCATATGTCCTGGGATGGACTGGTCAATCCTTATGACGGCCAGGCCATGGGCGTATTCGCCGACGCCACCGCCGAAAAGCATGGCTTCACCCGCGAGGCGCAGGACGCCTACAGCATCGAATCGGCCACGCGCGCCCAGGCCGCGCAGAAGTCCGGCGCGTTCGACGACGAAATCGTTCCGGTGAAGGTCGTTACCCGCAAGGGCGAAGTGGAATACGCCACCGACGAGCAGCCCGGCAAGTCCGACATCAGCAAGATCCCGACCCTGAAGCCCGCCTTCAACAAGAACGGCACCGTGACCGCCGCCAGTTCCTCCAGCATCTCCGACGGTGCCGCAGCCACCGTGCTGCTGAGCGCCGAAGAAGCGGCCAAGCGCGGAATCGCCCCGCTGGCGCGCATCGTCGGCCACAGCACCTTCTCCCAGGAACCGCAGTGGTTCACCACCGCGCCGGTCGGAGCCATCGAAAAGCTGCTGAAGCAGGTGGGTTGGACGGTAGATGAAGTGGACTTGTTCGAAATCAACGAAGCCTTCGCCGTGGTGGCCATGACCCCGATCAAGGAGCTGGGCATTCCCCACGCCAAGGTCAACGTCAACGGTGGCGCCACGGCGCTGGGCCACCCCATCGGCGCCTCCGGGGCCCGGCTGGTGGTCACCCTGGTCCATGCCCTGCGCAAGCGCGGCGGCAAGCGGGGCATCGCCTCGCTCTGCATCGGCGGCGGCGAGGCGACTGCCATCGCGATCGAAGTCTTGTAAGAAAACAAGGCGTTATGTTACGTTTAACGAGGCGTTGACAAAAATAACTGCGCAACCGCTTGACAGCCCAATCCGGATTGTCATCATGTCACCGGCGCGCAATAGCGCGTTGCCAACTAAACGACGAGGAAATTCACAAATGACCATCAACAAGACGCTGATCGCGCTGGCTCTGGGCCTGGCCCTGGCCGCTTGCTCCAACAAAGAGCAGGCTGCTGACGCCGCGACCGACGCTGCCGCCACGGCTACCGAAGCCCAGGCTGCTGCTGACGCCGCCGCCGCTACCGGCGCTGCCACGGCCGATGCCGCCCAGACCTCCGCTGACGCCGCCGCTCAGGCTGCTGACGCTGCTGCCACCGCCGCTACCGACGCTGCTGCTGCTCCGACCGCCGCTGCTGCCGACGCCGCTGCCGACACGGCCGGTGCCGCTGCCGACACGGCCGAGAAGGCTAAGGACGCTACGGAAGAAGCCAAGAAGTAATACCGAAAGGTATCGCTTCAACCTAGCGTAAAATGCGAAAGGCCACCGGTGCATACCGGTGGCCTTTTTCAGTAACAGGCCGAGGGGATGGCTCACCAGACTCCGCCTGCATTGCCGATCTGTTGTACCCATCCACTTCCGGAGATAAACCATGAAGACCAAATTCATCATCCTGCTCGCTGCTTCCGTTCTGGCCCTGAGCGCCTGCAAGAAGAGCGAATCGACCGACGCCGCTGCAACCGACGCCGCTGCCGCTGCCGACCAGGCCGCTGCTGAGGCCGGCCAGGCCGCGACCGCCGCTGGCGACGCCGCTACCGCTGCTGCCGATGCGACCGCCGCAGCCGCGACCGATGCCGCTGCTGCCACCAGCTCCGCTGCCGAAACCACCGAAAACGCTGCGCAGGAAGCAACGGCAAAGACCGCTGATGCGGTTTCCGACGCTGCCCAGGCCACCGCCGACAAGGCTGCTGAAGTCGCCGACAAGGCCGAAGAAGCCGCCAAGAAGTAATCCCGCTGGCTTCGGCCAACGACAGCAACACCGACAAGGCCCGCTTCTGCGGGCCTTGTCGCATCTGGGGCTTTGGCGGGAACGGGTTGTATCCTTGTGTACTCTCTACAGCAGGCGTCGACGGCATGTCGGTACTGACTTCGCAACTCGATCCGCGTTCCACCGAATTCACCGACAACGTCGCCTACCATCGTGCCCTGGTGGAAGAACTGGACCGCCGCCTGGCACGCGCGGCCGACGGCGGCGGCGAGAAGGCCCGCAACAAGCACACCGAGCGCGGCAAACTGCTGCCGCGCGACCGCATCGCCGCCCTGCTCGACCCGGGCTCTCCCTTTCTGGAAATTGCCCCGCTCGCCGCCGAAGGCATGTACGACGACGCGGCCCCGGGCGCCGGCATGGTCGCCGGCATCGGCCGGGTGCAGGGCCTGGAAGTGGTGGTGGTGGCCAACGATGCCACGGTCAAGGGCGGCACCTATTTCCCGATGACGGTAAAGAAGCATCTGCGCGCGCAGGAAGTCGCGCGCGAGAACCGCCTGCCCTGCATCTACCTGGTCGACTCCGGCGGCGCCTTCCTGCCGCTGCAGGACGAAGTCTTCCCGGATCGCGAGCATTTCGGCCGCATCTTCTACAACCAGGCACGGCTCAGCGCGGAGAACATCCCGCAGATCGCCGTGGTCATGGGCAGCTGCACCGCTGGCGGCGCCTACGTGCCGGCGATGTGCGACGAAAGCATCATCGTCAAGGAACAAGGCACCATCTTCCTGGGCGGCCCGCCGCTGGTGAAGGCCGCAACCGGCGAGGTGGTCGACGCGGAAGCTCTGGGCGGCGCCGACGTGCACACCAGCGTGTCAGGGGTAGCGGATCATTTCGCCGAGGACGACCGCGATGCGCTGCAGATCGCGCGCAACCTGGTCGGCAACCTCAACCGCCGCAAAGTCCTTCCGCTGGCGGTGCGCGAGCCGCAGGAACCGCTGTTCGCGGCGCAGGAGCTGTACGGCATCGTGCCGAAGGACACCCGGCGTCCGTTCGATATCCGCGAAGTGATCGCGCGCATCGTCGACGGTTCGCGTTTCGACGAGTTCAAAGCGCGCTACGGCAAGACCCTGATCACCGGCTTCGCCCATCTGCACGGCTACCCGGTGGGCATCATCGCCAACAACGGCATCCTGTTCGCCGAAAGCGCGCTGAAGGGCGCGCATTTCATAGAACTGTGCAACCAGCGCGGCATTCCGCTGGTGTTCCTGCAGAACATCACCGGCTTCATGGTCGGCAAGAAATACGAAAACGCCGGTATCGCCAAGGACGGGGCCAAGATGGTCACCGCGGTGGCCTGTTCGTCGGTGCCCAAGTTCACGGTGGTGATCGGCGGCAGCTTCGGCGCCGGCAATTACGCCATGTGCGGCCGCGCTTACGGCGCCCGCTTCCTGTGGATGTGGCCCAACGCGCGCATCAGCGTAATGGGCGGCGAGCAGGCCGCCAGCGTGCTGGCCACGGTCAAGCGCGACGGCATCGAAGCGTCCGGCAGGGAATGGTCGGCCGAGCAGGAAGAGGCCTTCAAGGCGCCGATCCGCGAGCAGTACGAATCCCAGGGCAGTCCGTGGTACGCCACTGCGCGTCTGTGGGACGACGGCATCATCGACCCGGCCGACACGCGCCGCGTGCTGGGGCTGGCGATCTCCGCCTCGTTGAATGCGCCCATAGAGCCGGCGAAGTTCGGCGTGTTCCGGATGTAGGCGGATGCGGAAAGTCCTGCTGGTCACCGGCGCCGGCCGCGGCATCGGCGCGGCCACAGCCCGGCTTGCAGCCGAACGCGGCTACGCGGTGTGCGTGAACTACCTGCATAACCGCGACGCGGCGCTGGCGGTGGTGGCCGACATCGAGCGCGGCGGCGGCCAGGCCATCGCAGTGGCGGCCGATGTTTCGGCGGAAGCGGAAGTGACGCGTCTTTACGAAACCATCGACCGGCAGCTGGGCCGATTGGATGCGTTGGTCAACAACGCCGGCATGCTGGAGCGGCAGACGCAGGTGCGGATGATCGATGCTGCGCGCCTGCAACGCGTGTTCGCCACCAATGTGATCGGCAGCTTCCTGTGCGCGCGCGAAGCGGTCAGGCGCATGTCCCGCAACAGCGGCGGCAACGGTGGAGCCATCGTCAATCTGTCCTCGCTCGCCGCACGCACCGGTTCACCCAACGAATACGTGGACTACGCGGCCAGCAAGGGCGCCATCGACAGCTTCACCCGCGGCCTGGCCGCCGAAGTGGCCGAACAAGGCATCCGCGTGAATGCGGTGCGCCCGGGCTTCATCCACACCGACATGCACGCCAGCGGCGGCGAACCCGACCGGATCGAACGGGTGAAGGCCTTCGTTCCGCTCAAGCGTGGCGGCCGCCCCGAGGAAGTCGCCCAAGCGATCCTGTGGCTGCTGTCCGACGAGGCTTCCTACACCACCGGTGCATTCATCGATGTGGCCGGCGGAAGATAAGTCGTTCAGATATCAGGCTTTACCTGAGGTGTCGAACCCAACTGCGGGCATCGCCGGGCATTTTGGTGAGCCCGATCACAGCAAAACCGTCATTTGACAGCGATAGTCTCCAATCCCCCGTACCTTGCTGGAGACCACGCCGATGTCTATTTGGAAGGATCAGAACCCCGCCCGAAAGGATTCGATCCCGCTGCCGCCCGAACCCGCACGCGATGCGCCCGCCGTCGCCGACTTCTCCCCCACGACCACCGCGCCTCCGCGCGCCGTGCCCGCAGCGACCAATGAGCCGAAGGAATCGCTGATCGCCGCCGACCTGACCATCGAAGGCAAGATCGAAGGCACTGGCCATGTGCGCATCGCCGGCAAGTTCAAGGGCGACGTCAATGTGCAGGGCGACCTGACCATAGAATCCGGCGCCAAGTTGAATGGCGGCGTGCGCGCCAAAAAGGTCACCATCGCCGGCGAGCTGGAAGGCAATATCGAAGCCGCTTCGCGAGTCGAGTTGCTGGGCTCAGGCGTGATCATCGGTGATCTCAAGGCAGGGTCGCTGACCGTGGCCGCGGGATCGCGGATGCGCGGCCAGGCCGACTTCGGCTGGGACGACGGCAAGGTCGCTTCCAAGTCCGGCTCGAAGGATGCCGAGAAGAACGACGCCGCTGCATGAGCACACCGCGCCCAGGCACCGCGGGCGCGACGCGCAGTTGCCCGCATTGCAAGACCACCATCCTCGAAAGCGCCAGCGTCTGTCCGGCGTGCAAGCACCATTTGCGCTTCGATGAGGCGGCGGTCACCGCCAAGCGCGCGGCAGAAACCATCGTACCTCTGCGTGTGCAGGGGACGGTGCGGCACCCTGCCGAAGGCGCCGCCTGGGAATACACGGTGGTGCTGACCATCAAGAACGACCGTGGCGACGAGATCGCGCGCCACGTGGTCGGCGTGGGCGCGATGCAGGCCAACGAAGAACGCAGCTTCACCCTGGCCGTGGAAGCGGTGCCGCGCAACGACCTGAAAGGCCCGCGCGGCCGCAGCCACTGAACGTAGGTCGGGGCTACGCCCCCGACGCTCTGGATCTCATCGGCTGCAGGATGTCGGGGGCGTAGCCCCGACCTACGGGTTGACTGACATTCGGTCGGGGTATTCGCTGATAACCGTAATCAGTTCTTGGCTGCGAGCATGCAGACATGCCTGCTTACCGCCGCCATTTCTCCGCTCAAGAGCAGACTTTGTTTCTGACTTTGGTGACCGCTGGACGGCGGCCCTGGTTATCGACCCAGGATGCAAGGGGGCAAGTCAAAGATGCGTTGCGAGCGACGCAGATGCTGCATCCGTTTCGTCATTACGGTCACGTGCTACTCGACGATCACCTGCACTTGTTGATCGGCCTGTCGCACGGCGTCCAGATTCCCAGGGTCGTCGGAAGCTTCAAACAAGCCGCATTGGCCCGGCTGAGACACCTCCCGCGAAGCATTGCGGGTCGTGTATGGCAACGACGCTACTACGACCACATCATCCGTGACGAAGCCGATTTCGCCAGGCACCTCGATTACTTGCACTACAACCCGGTGAAGCATGAACTGGTTGGCCACGCGAAAGATTGGGAATGGTCAGTCTGGTCGCCTGGCAAGTGCGAGGTGTCTATCCGCCTGATTGGGGAAGCGCCGAGCCTGCATCCATCCGCGACATGACCGAGTAGGTCGGGGCTACGCCCCCGACATCTTGCAGTCGGGGAGATCCAGAGCGTCGGGGGCGTAGCCCCGACCTACGATTTCGGTCCGCAGTTGTCGCAACCACCGCAGGCAGAAGTTTCAGCTCTGCCGACCGGGGATATCCAGAATCCGACAGAACGCATCCACGATGCTCTGCCTTCCCGCAACAATGGCAGGGCTATCGCTACCCGCAGCTTGCGCACGCTGCCGGGAAACTGCTTCTTCGCCACCACCCAGACGCTGAGCAGCACCGCCAGGGCGATGACGACGTATTGCAGCAGCAGCCAAGTGCTCATGCGCTCAGCCTGCCCCCAACAACACGGCAACCTGATAGGTCACGAACGAGGCGCCATACGCCAGCGCGAACAGATAGAGCGTGGCGAGAGACATCTTCTTCCACGAATTGGTTTCGCGTTTGATCGTGGCCAGCGTGGAAATGCACATCGGCGCGTAGATGAACCACACCAGCAGCGACAACGCGGTGGCCAGCGACCAACCGTCGGAAATCAACGGCGTCAGCGCCTGCGCTGCGGCAGCGTCGTCGGCCGCGGACAAGGCGTACACCGTCGCCAGCGAGGACACCGCCACTTCGCGCGCGGCCATGCCGGGAATCAGTGCGATGCAGATCTGCCAGTTGAAGCCGATGGGCGCGAAGATCGTGGTCATCGCATGGCCGATGCGTCCGGCGAAGCTGTAATCGATCGCCGGCATCGTCGCATCGGCGGGCGCGCCGGGGAACGACAGCAGGAACCACAACAGGATGGTCAACGCCAGGATGATGCCGCCGACCCGCCGCAGGAATATCCAGGCGCGCTCCCACAAGCCTATCAGCAGATCGCGCGGATGCGGGATACGGTAGGAAGGCAGCTCCAGCAGCAGCGGATGCTCGCTCTTGTCGCGGCGCCATTTCTTCATCACCCACGACACGATCAGCGCGCTGATCACGCCGGCGAAATACAGGCCGAACAGCACCAGTCCCTGCTGATTGAACACGCCCCAGACCTGTTTCTGCGGGATGAATGCGCCGATCAGCAACGCATACACCGGCAGGCGCGCCGAGCAGGTCATCAGCGGCGCCACCAGGATCGTGGCCAAACGATCGCGCGGATCCTGGATGGAGCGCGTGGCCATGATGCCGGGAATGGCGCAGGCGAAGCTCGACAGTAGCGGGATGAAGGAACGCCCCGAAAGACCGGCCGAAGCCATCATCCTGTCGAGCAGGAAGGCCGCGCGTGGCAGATAGCCGGACTCCTCCAGCGCCAGGATGAAAGCGAACAGGATCAGGATCTGCGGCAGGAACACGATCACCCCGCCCAGCCCGGCGATGATGCCTTTGACCAGCAAGCTGTTGAGCGGCCCTTCGGGCAACGCGCCCCCCACTACTCCGCCCAGCCAAGCGGTCGCCGCCTCGATGGCGTCCATCATCGGCGTGGCCCAGGCGTACACCGCCTGGAAGATCAGGAACATCACCACCGCCAGCGCCAGCAGGCCGAACACCGGATGCAGCAGCCAGCGGTCCAGCGCGTCGTCGACCTTGGCGGTGCGGCTGGGCATGCTGACGGCAACGGACAGAAGGCGGCGGGTTTCCTGATGCAGATCCGCGCCTTCGGCCAACTGTTTGCTGGGCGCGTGCGGTTCGGCGGCCAGGCGGTCGATCTGTTCGACCAGCGCCCTGGCACCGTTGCGTTTAACCGCCACGGTTTCCACGACCGGCACGCCCAGCTCGCGCTCCAGCGCTTCCAGGTCGATGGTGACGCCGCGCCGGCGCGCGACGTCGGCCATGTTTACCGCCAGGATCATCGGCTTGCCCAGCTCGCGCACTTCCAGCGCGAAGCGCAGATGCAGGCGCAGGTTGGTGGCATCGACCACGCAGACCAACACGTCCGGCGCCGGCTCGCCCGGCAGGAAACCGCGGCAGAGATCGCGGGTGATGGCTTCGTCCAGGCTGGCCGCATGCAGGCTGTACGCGCCCGGCAAATCCAGCACCGCATAGCTGCGGCCGCTTGCGCTGTGCAGGCGGCCTTCCTTGCGCTCGACGGTGACGCCTGCGTAGTTGGCGACTTTCTGACGACTGCCGGTGAGCTGGTTGAACAGCGCGGTCTTGCCGCAGTTGGGGTTGCCGATCAGGGCCAGACGCAGAGGCGAAGCGGCCGCGTTCATATCGTTGCTTTCCCATTACGCAGCTGCACGCGCGAGGCTTCGGTGCGGCGCAGCGCAAAACGGGTGAAACCCACCTGCACCAGCAACGGCTCACCGCCCAGCGGACCGGCCGCCACGATTTCCACCTGCTCGCCCGCCACGAAACCCAGTTCGCGCAGGCGGCGGGCAATGTTGTCGTTCGGGCTATGGTCGTCCACGGATTCCACGATGGCAGGGGTGCGTCGGGGCAGGTCGTTCAGCGTCACGAAAACGCGCTCAAATAGGAATTGTTCTCATTCTACCACCGCTACGGCGCACGAACGCCCAGCCCGACCGACCGGCTATCATTCAGCCTCGCCGCCGGGAAGGGTTGTGATGTCGGAACTGGAACAGCAAAGGGAAGGCGCCGTCCTGCGCCTGCGATTGAACAGGCCGGCCCTGCACAATGCCTTCGATGCCGCACTGATCGCCGAACTGACCGCAGCCGTGGCGGTGGCCGGTGCCGATGCGGAGGTTCGCGTGGTGGTGCTGGAGGGCGCGGGGGCTTCGTTCTCGGCCGGCGCCGATCTCAACTGGATGCGCGGCATGGCTGCCGCCAGCGAGGCGGACAACCGCCAGGATTCGCTCGCCCTCGCCCGTCTGATGCGCACCCTGGACGAATTGCCGAAACCCACCATCGCCCGCGTACACGGCGCGGCCTTCGGCGGCGGTGTGGGCCTGGTGGCCTGCTGCGATATCGCCATCGGCGTGCCCGAGGCCAAGTTCGGCCTGACCGAAAGCAAACTCGGCCTGCTGCCTGCGGTGATCTCGCCTTATGTCATCGCCGCGATCGGCGCGCGCCAGGCGCGGCGCTGGTTCGCCACTGCGGAAATATTCGATGCGCAGACCGCGCTGCGGATCGGGCTGCTGCATGAAGTGGTCGCAGCGGAAGAATTGGACGCGGCCGCGCAACGCCAGATCGACCTGCTGCTGAAAGCCGGCCCATTGGCGGCAGCGGGCGCGAAATCGCTGATCGCCCGCGTCGCCGCCATGCCCGACGGCCAAGCGCAAGACCAGGCCAACGCCACGCTGATCGCAGGTTTGCGCGTGTCGCCCGAAGGACAGGAAGGCCTTTCGGCCTTCCTCGACAAACGAAGCCCTTCGTGGGCGAACAAGGGAGAAAAACGATGATCGACCATACCGGCGTTCCCGTCTCGGACTACGCGCGCAGCAAAACTTTCTACGAACGTTTGTTCGCCCCCATCGGCGCATCGCTGTTGATGGAAGTCGGTCCTGAGCAGACGGGGGACGGCAGCTGGGCGGGAGGTTTCGGCCGCGATGGCAAACCCAGCTTCTGGATAGGAAGCGACGCGCGCGGCGTCGCCGCCCATACCCATATCGCCTTCGTCACCGACACCCGCGCCAAGGTGGAAGCCTTCCACGCCGCCGGCCTTGCTGCCGGCGGCAGCGACAACGGCGCACCGGGTCTGCGCCCGCATTACCACGCCAACTACTATGGTGCGTTCATTACCGATCCGGACGGACATAACGTGGAAGCGGTGTGCCATCTGCCCGAGTGATGCTTTTAGAGCCCTCCCCTTCAAGGGGAGGGTTGGGTGGGGATGGTTTGAGGCTTGGGAGGGATGGTTTACAAGGAGTGATACCCCATGGATGGACAAACAAACCGCAAGATCATCGGCAACAAACTACAAAGAAAGCTGCGAAACGCTCCTACCGACGCCGAACACAGACTGTGGCAGTACTTGCGCAATCGGCAACTGGAAGGATGCAAGTTCAGAAGGCAGCATCCGTTCGGAGACTACATCCTCGATTTCGCATGTCTGGAAAGAAAAATCGTCGTAGAGCTGGATGGCGGTCAACATGCGGATAATGTCCAGTACGACAATGCTAGAACCCGCTACTTGGAACAATCTGGCTACCGGGTGCTCAGGTTCTGGAACAACGAAATTTTCGAGAATATTGAGGGAGTGGTCGAAGTGATTCTGAATACTCTGGCGCAGAGAGCCAAACCATCCCCACCCAACCCTCCCCTTGAAGGGGAGGGCTAAGAGCCATGTTCTCCAAAATCCTCATCGCCAACCGCGGCGAGATCGCCTGCCGCGTAATCCGTACCTGCCGCAAACTGGGTATCCGCACCGTCGCCGTCTATTCGGAAGCCGACGCCGATGCCCAGCATGTACGCCAGGCGGACGAGGCTTATCCGATCGGCGGGCCCCGCCCCGCGGAAAGCTACTTGCGCGGCGATGCGATCCTGGAAGTCGCGAAACGCAGCGGAGCGCAGGCTATCCACCCCGGCTACGGTTTCCTGTCGGAAAACGCCGACTTCGCCGAGGCCGTGGAAAGCGCCGGCATCGTCTTCATCGGGCCGAAAGCCGCTTCCATGCGCAAGATGGGCAGCAAGGCCGGCGCCAAAGACTTGATGATGGCGGCCGGCGTACCGGTGGTACCCGGCTACACCGGCGAAGACCAGTCGCCCAGCGGCTTGTCGCGCGAAGCGGCGCGGATAGGCTTTCCGCTGATGATCAAGGCCGCCCATGGCGGCGGCGGCAAGGGCATGCGCATCGTGCACAGGCTGGACGAATTCATCGCCCAGCTCGAAAGCTGCCGGCGCGAAGCCAGCAACGCCTTCGGCCGCGATCGCGTGCTGCTGGAACGCTACGTGCAATCGCCGCGGCATATCGAAATCCAGATTTTCGGCGATGCGCACGGCAACGCCATCCATCTGAACGAGCGCGAATGCTCCGCCCAGCGTCGATACCAGAAGGTGCTGGAGGAATCGCCCTCCACGTTCCTGACGCCGGAGCTGCGCGCGGCGATGGGCGAGGCAGCGGTCAAGGCGGCGCATGTCATCGACTACGTGAATGCGGGAACGGTGGAATTCATCGTCGACTCCGCCGGCGCGTTCTATTTCATGGAAATCAACACGCGTCTGCAGGTGGAGCATCCGGTCACCGAACTGACCACCGGCCTGGACCTGGTGGAATGGCAACTGCGCATCGCCGCCGGCGACGCGTTGCCGATCGCCCAGCAACAAGTGCCGCAACACGGCCATGCCATCGAAGTGCGGCTGTATGCGGAAGATCCGGAAGCCGGTTTCCTGCCGGGCTCCGGCAAGCTGGAGAAGCTGTCGCTGCCGTCGTCTTCGACGCAGGTACGTATCGATTCGGGCGTGGTGGAAGGCGATACCGTCAGCATTTTCTACGATCCCATGATCGCCAAGCTGATCGTGTGGGACCAGGACCGCACCGCCGCCCTCGCCCGCCTGCGCGATGCATTGGCTCAATGCGAGATCGTAGGGCCGAAATCCAATATCGAATTCCTGGAACAACTGGTGCGCCATCCCTCCGTCGTGGAGGGCAGCATCGATACCGGCTATCTGGACCGGCATCTCGACGAATTCATGCCGGCCCATGCCGTGGACCCTTCTCTGCTGCTGGCCGCAGCGACCGCGACCTTGCTGACGCAGGAAGCCGACGCCCGCCAGCAAGCGGCGCTTTCTGCCGATAGCGGTTCTCCCTGGGCGATCGCCGATGGCTGGCGCCTGGGGCACGCGGGTCGCCGTCCTCTGGCCTTCCTGCATCGCGGGAACGATCTGGCTCTGGTCGCCCACGGTGCCAATGGCCAATACAGCATCGAAACCGACGGCGGCGACACCCTCCATACCGTCGATGGTGCGCGCCTGCGCGCCGGCGAACTGAGCCTGCGCCTGCAATCGCTGGCGCGACGGTTCCTGGTCCGCATCGACCCGCACAGAGTCACCGTGCACGACGGCGACAAGCGCCTGGATCTGACGCGGGTATCGGCCTACCGGCCGAAGAATGCTTCGGTTGCCGGCAACGACGGGCGCATCGTGGCGCCGATGCCGGGCCGCGTAGTCGTGGTCAAGGCGAAACCCGGCGAAGCGGTCGTCGCCGGCCAGGAATTGCTGGTGATCGAAGCCATGAAGATGGAACTGGCGATCAAATCGCCGCGTGCCGGAGTGATGGCCGAGCTGCGTGCGGTGGCGGGCGATTTCGTGGAAGCCGATGCGGTGCTGGCGACACTGGAACCGCAATGAAGGAGCATTTCCCCGCGACGCCGTCCGAAACCGTTCGCCCGCAGTCCTGGGTCGCCGGCTTTTTACGTTCGCATCAGTCAGGAACCATGCCGACCCCCATGAACCAACGCCTCCACCCTCTGTTGATGCTGCTGCCGCTCTGGCTGAGCGGCTGCGTGGTATTTGAACGCCCTCCCGCTCCGCTCGCATGCGATACGCGTCTGGAAGGCCGCTGGCTGCCCATCGCCAACAGCGCCGACGAGGCGGCCAAGCTGACTCAGGACGACTATGCCCTGGTCGATTCCCGCTGCCACGCCACGGTCTCCATGAGCCAAGTCGGCGGCAACCCGACCAGCAAGGTCGAGATAGACGTGCCCGGCTTCGCCCTCGGCGACCAGCACTACTTCGCCCTCAACGAAGAAAGCGTGGCTCGCCTGTTCGCGCGCGGCCTGTCGGCGGAGGCGCCGCAGGAGAAGAAGCTGCCGGCCGGCGCGGTCACCTTGGTCAGATATCGGATCGAGGGCGACCTGCTGACCATGGCCACCATCGATGGCGACACAGTCCAAAAGCTCATCGAAGAGAAGCGGCTCAGCGCAACCGCGCTGGATCAGTTCAACTATCTGATCCCCGGCGACGAAGCGACCTTGCGCGAGGTCCTGCTGTCGCACCCGGAGCTGTTCGAGAAAAGCAGTTCGCCGCCGATGAAGATGCGCCGCGCCGCTGCAGAGCAGGCCGCCGGGAAGCCTGCTCCATGACCGATTCCGTCCGCATCGTCGAAGTCGGTCCGCGCGACGGACTGCAGAACGAAAAGACCATCATCGCCACCGCCGACAAGGTGGAGCTGATCGACCGTCTGTCGCGGACCGGACTGCGCAGCATCGAAGCCACCAGCTTCGTCAGTCCGAAGTGGATCCCGCAGCTGGCCGACGCGGCCGAAGTATTCAGCGCCATCGACCGCAAACCGGGCATTTCCTATCCGGTGCTGGTGCCCAACGAAAAAGGCTACGAGCGCGCGCTCGAAGTCGGAGCGCAGGAAGTGGCCGTGTTCACCGCCGCTTCCGAAGCCTTCAACCAGAAGAACATCAACGCCAGCATCGACGAATCCATCGAACGTTTCCGTCCCGTGCTGGAACGCGCCCGCGCCGACGGGGTCAAGGTGCGTGGATATGTGTCCACGGTGCTGGGCTGTCCCTACCAGGGGCAGGTGCCGGTGGCGGATGTCGTGCGGGTTGCGGCGCGCCTGCACGCCTTAGGCTGTTACGAAATCTCGCTGGGCGATACCATCGGGGTAGGCACCCCCCACAAGGCCCGCGCAATGCTCAAGGCCGTCGCCGGCGAAGTACCGATGCCCGCGCTTGCGGTGCATTTCCACGACACCTACGGACAGGCGCTGGCCAATATCCTGGCGTGCCTGGAAGAAGGCGTGGCGGTGGTGGATTCGGCCGTGTCCGGTACCGGCGGCTGTCCCTACGCCAAGGGCGCCAGCGGCAACGTCGCCAGCGAAGACGTGGTGTACCTGCTGCATGGCCTGGGTATAGAAACCGGCATAAATCTGGAAAAACTGAGCGAAACCGGACTGTGGCTATCGGCCCTGCTCGGTCACGAAACAAGCAGCAAGGTAGCGAGGGCTATGTCGGCCGCATGACCGTGAAGCCGCCAGCGGATAGGGGTTCGCCTGACGCTGGCGCAACGGGCTTTTCTGCGCAATCGCTGCACGAGGACGCGGCCAGGCTGCTGGAATCCTTGCGCGATGCGAGCACCGATGCTTCGCTGGACGACGAAACCCGCCAGCTGATGAAACAGGCGCTCGAACTGCTGCGCGCCACCACTACGCAAAAGGACTGGGCGTTGCTGCGTTACCGCGCCTTGTTCGACGCGGTCCCCGATCCGGTCAGCATCCTGGCCGAGGACGGCACGGTGCTGGATCTCAACAAAGCGGGTATGGCCGCTTACAAACGGCAGCGCGAAGAGATCGTCGGCCAGAACATCAACGTGCTCAATCCCGAGTTGCCGCACGACCACATGGACCCGGTTTGGGAAAGCCTCAACCGCGGCGACAGCTACGTGATCGAAGTCACCAACATGCGCGGCGACGGCACCCGCTTCCCGGTGGAAGTGCATTCGGCCAACTTCGTCTTCGACGGGCGCAAGAGCCTGGTGGCGGTGGCCCGCGACCTGAGCAAGCGGCACGAAGCCGAATTGCGCTATCGCGAACTGATGGAGGTCATCGACAAAGGCATCGTGGTGCAGAACGAGGCGCGCGAGGTCATCTACGCCAACCGCGCGGCGCTGCGTATTTTCGGGGTGGGCGAAGGCAAGCGCAGCAACGATCTCGATCTGTCGCATTGGCGCATCGTCGACCAGAACGGCCGAGAGCTGACCAGCGACGCGCTGCCGGCGCACCGCGCCCTGGCCTCCGGCCAGGTCATCGAAAGCATGCTGCTGGGGCTGTACCACCGCGAGCACAAACAATTGCTCTGGCTCACCGTCACCTCGGTGCCGCAATTCGCGCCCGGCGGCAGCAAACCGGCGCAGGTCACTTCGCTTTTCAGCGACGTGACCGCGCTCAAGCGCGACAGCGCGCTGTTCGATCGCGCCCAGTCGCTGGCTCATATCGGCGGATGGGAATGGGATGCCGGCCGCGACCGTGTCTACCTGACCGAGGAAGCCGTACGCATCCTCGGGCCGGCGCAGACGCCGGACAACGTCGAAGCCATGCTGGCCAGCCTGCGCGAACCGGACCGGCGGCGCTTCCGCACCGCGATGGAGAATGTGGTGCAGGCCGGCGGCGGGTTCGACCTGGAACTGCAGGGCAGCCGGGTGGACGGGCATCCTTTCTGGATCCGCGTCATCGGCGAAGCCGAAGCCAGCGATCCCACCGCTTCCCGCATCACCGGCACGCTGCAGGACATCTCGCTTGACAAGCGCGCCGAGGAAACCCTGCGCATCCAGGCACGTACCGATCCGCTGACCGGACTGATGAACCGCGATGCCGTGCTCAACGAACTGGGGGCGCGTCTGATCGACCCGGTGCATGCGCAAGTCGCGGTGCTGTACATCGACCTGGACCGTTTCAAGACCGTCAACGATGTGCTGGGCCACAGCGCCGGCGACGAACTGCTGATGCAGGCCGCCACGCGCATCCTGGCCGCGGTGGGCACCGAAGGCCTGGTGGCGCGTTTCGGCGGCGACGAGTTCCTGGTGATCTGCGACGCCAGCGGCGATCCGGAGCAGCCCGAACGTTTGGCCGATGCGGTGCTGGGGGCTTTCACCGAATCCTTCTGCTTCGGCAAGGACGAGTTCGCCATCACCACCAGCATCGGTATCGCGCGCGCCCCCGAAGACGGGCTGCGCCCGCAGCAGCTCATACAGAACGCCGACATCGCCATGTACGACAGCAAGCATCGCGCGCGCAACGCATGGCAGGCCTTCACCCCGGAGCTCGCGCGCAGGCAACAGGATCGTCTGCAGATCGAGACGCAGCTCCGGCGGGCGGTGGACAACGAGGAATTCCGCCTGGTCTACCAACCGCAGGTCGACCTGCGGCGCGGCCATATCGTCGCCGCCGAAGCGCTGATCCGTTGGCAGAACCACCAGCTGGGCGAACTGCGCCCCGATCTTTTCATCAGCCACGCCGAAACCACGGGCGACATCGTGCGCATCGGCAGCTGGGTACTGCGCGAGGCCTGCCGGCAGGTTCGCGAATGGCACGACCAGGGATTGGGCATCGTGCGCGTGGCGGTCAATGTTTCCTACCGCCAGTTCGCCGGCGACGAGCTGGCGGAAAACGTGCGCGCGGTCCTGGCCGAATACGAGCTTCCCGGCTCGGCGCTGGAACTGGAATTCACCGAACGCGTGTTGATCGAGGACGCCCCGGCCACGCTCAAGACCTTCGCCGAACTGCGCGAGCTGGGTGTGGTGCTGACCATCGACGATTTCGGCGAAGGTTACAGCGCACTCAACTACCTGCGCCGCCTGCCCATCCATGGGCTCAAGCTCAGCCAGCTGTTCACCGAGGGCGTGCCCAATAACCGTTCCGACGTGGCGGTGTGCCAGGCCGTCTCCGCCATTGCGCGCAGCCTGGGGCTGGGACTGGTGGCCGAAGGCGTGGAGTCGGAAGCGCAGCGCCAGTTCCTGTTGCAGCTCGGTGTGCCGGTCGGCCAGGGATTCCTGTTCGCACCCGGGCTGTCGCCGGATGAATTCGCCAGCCGTTTGCGCTCGCCGGAGGAACGCGTTTCCAATGGCTGAAGTTGCAGAAGAAAACTATCTATTGCGTTCTATCGAAACGCGCGACGACATGGCGATGGCGCAGATCATCCGCACGGTGATGCCGGAATTCGGTGCTTCCGGCAGTGGCTTCGCCATCAACGATCCCGAAGTGGACTGGATGAGCCGCGCCTATGCGGAACCGCGCTCGGCCTACTTCGTCGTCGAACGCGACGGCGAGGTGATCGGCGGCGGTGGGGTCGCTCCGCTGGTCGGCGGCGATGACGGAACCTGCGAGCTGCGCAAGATGTATTTCCTGCCCGAAGCGCGCGGCATCGGCGCCGGCACGGCGATGATGGCCCGCTGCCTGCAGTCCGCACGCGGATTCGGTTTCAGCCAGTGCTACCTGGAAACCCTGTGCGGGATGGACGCGGCCATGCGTCTGTACGAACGCACGGGGTTCCAGCGCCTCGACGCGCCGTTGGGCGCCACTGGCCATGGCGGCTGCAATGCCTTCTACCTCCTGAAGCTGTAGGAGCGGGCCCTGCCCGCGACGGGCCTTACTGACGAAGCTTCGTCGCGGGCAGGGCCCGCTCCTACAGAAGGACGTCCGGACATCGCGTAAAATAAATACCATCCCAAGCGATGGACTTCCGCATGCAGCTTTCCGACACCCGCGCCATCATCACCGGCGGCGTTTCCGGCCTGGGCCTGGCCGTGGCCCAGCACCTGGTCGCCCAGGGCGGCAAAGTCGCGCTGTTCGACGTCAACGACGACAAGGGCGCGGCGGCGGTCGCGGCTTTGGGCGAAGGCAATGCTCGTTACTTCCGCACCGACGTCACCGACGAGGCGGGAGTGACCGCCAATGTCGCGGCGGCCAGCGAATTCCTGGGCGGCCTGAATGCGGCGGTCAATTGCGCTGGCATCCTCGGCGCTGGACGCGTACTGGGTAAGGACGAACTGGGTAAAAGCAGGCCAATGCCGCTGTCCAACTTCCGCAACACTGTACTTGTGAATCTGGTCGGCAGCTTCAACGTGGCCAAGGCCGCCGCCGACCTGATGCAGCACAACGCGCCCGGCGAAGACGGCGAACGCGGCGTCATCGTCAATACCGCCAGTGTGGCCGCCTACGAGGGCCAGATCGGCCAAGCGGCCTATTCGGCGTCCAAGGGCGGTGTGGTCGGCATGACCTTGCCGATGGCGCGCGAGCTTTCCCGTTTCGGCATTCGCGTGATGACGGTGGCGCCCGGCATCTTCTGGACGCCCATGGTCGACGGCATGAGCGAGGAAGTGCAGAAATCGCTCAGCGCCTCGATCCCCTTCCCCGCTCGCCTTGGCAAGCCGGAAGAATTCGCCGAAACGGTGGCTTTCATCATGCAGAGCCGCTACCTCAACGGCGAAACCATCCGCCTCGACGGCGCCGTCCGACTGGCGCCAAAATAATTCCTGTAGGAGCGGGCCCTGCCCGCGACAGGGTTCACCGGTAATGCCTGTCGCGGGCAGGGCCCGCTCCTACAAGACCGCTTCCTTTACTCTTCACCTCACGGCTCCTCAATGAAAGCTCACGAAATCAAGAAAGGCAACGTCGTCGACCACAACGGCACCGTGTACCAGGTACGCGACATCGAGCGCAGCTCGCCGCAAGGCCGTGGCGGCAACGTGAAATACCGCTTCACCATGTACAGCGTGCCCGGCGGCATCAAGTACGACCTCAGCGTCGGCGGCGACGATGAACTGAAGGAAGTCGAACTCAGTCGCCGCATGGCCACGTTCTCGTACAAGGACGGCGACGCCTTCGTGTTCCTGGATGACGAGGACTTCACGCCCTATACCTTCGACGCCGAGGTGATCGGCGATGACGCCGGCTACATCGCCGACGGCCTGACCGGCAGCTACGTGCAGATCATCGACGACCTGCCTGTCGCGCTGCAGCTGCCGCAGCACGTGACCCTGGAAGTAGTGGAAACCCCGCCGGAGCTCAAGGGCGGCAGCGCCACCAAACGACCCAAGCCGGCCAAACTAAGCACCGGCCTGGAGATCATGGTGCCGGAGTACATCGTCAACGGCGAACGCGTACTGGTGAACACCACAACGGGCGAGTTCGGCGGGCGTGCGGATTGATCTGGCTGCGCTATTGGTCATGGCCTCCACAGCGCCCGAAGAAAACGCAAGATTGAAGAGGTGACCGATCACGCTCCCCCTCTCCCTTGATGGGAGAGGGTGGCCGAAGGCCGGGAGAGGGTGAGCCGGAGCCGTCGGCAATCAATCACTGATAAGCGTCGAGTGATGCGAAGCCAAAAGCACGCATCGCTTCGCTCGCGCTCCCCTCTCCTGCCCTCCGGGCATCCTCTCCCACAAGGGGAGAGGAGAAAAGCATGTGCTTATCGCAACTGCAGCCCGCCTTGTTCTTCATGTAGTCGACGCAGTCTTCCGCCCAACATGGCAATGTTGGCTTCGACTCCTTCCAGCATCGATCTGCGCTCGGACGATATCCACTTGCGCGCATCGATACGCAACGCGGCACTCTGTCGCTTACGCTGCGCTGCATACCGCTCTCCCTTCAGCTCCAATGTCTTGCGTTCGTCCGTTTGCGGCAACCCATAGCCGCCATCCGGCAACAAGGCCGCTGGACGACTGAGGAAGCCCTCCACGCGCAGGAAATCGCGGAGCGCGGCCTCCCCATCGAAGCCGCCCGCGCCCTGTCGCTCGCCCTGCCCCAGATAACGACGCTTGAGTTCGTCTCGCACCAATAGTTCCTGTTGGCGTAGGGCCGCTTCTTCAAGCAACAGCAGCGCCGCGCTTGCGCGCAGATCGGCCCGCTCCAGCCAAGGCGCACGTTCGGCGGGGCGAAGCTGCAGCCATTCCTGCGCACCTTGTTGCGGCAGCCCCAATCCACTGCGGGCCACGTCGAACATGGCCTGGTAATGCACGCCCGCCGATTCGAAGCGATAACCCAGGCGCAGGGCTTCCGCCGGGTTGTCGAGCACCGAGGTATCTGCGATGCCGGCCTTTTTCAATCGCCGCAACAACCCTATCGGAGTGATGCTGGCGAGCGGCTCGGCGGCCAGGCGCGGTACGCCGTCGTGCAGCAGCTTGAAGGTCTCTACTGCGCAGTTGTTGCTGAGGAAGTAATAGCGGCCATCGTAGGTCCAGTGGGTTTGCGCTGCACGCTCCAGCAAACCGGCGATTTCGCTTTGACCCAGGCGCAGCGGAATCGACTGCAGGCCGCGCAGTTCGACCTTGGTGTATTCGTCTATCACCTGCCCCAGCGGCAGCAGGAACAGCCGCGAGGGATAAGAGCCGGTGAGCCCGCGCCAACTGGATATCTGCACATCGTCGACGAAGGCGCGGAACGACAACACGCGGTGATAGCGCAGATCCAGACGGCAGTCCGGCCCCGGCGGACGGCCCGGGGCGCAGATCACCAGTCGCAGCATGCTGTGGCCCCAACGGCTCATCGGTTGCTGGTTGGCTTCGGCCAGCAGGTAGTCCACCGCGTACACCCGCGACGGCTCCAGTTGCAGCAGCGCCGATTCGCCCTCATCGGCATCCGCCTGCAGGAATACCTGGCCCGGCGCACAACCGGCACCAACGGGCGTCCAATCGAAATGCCCGGAGAAATAGCGATGCAGAGCCGGCCGCCTGCATGCGTAATCCGGATCCAGCAGGAAATGCTCGAGGTTGACGGCAACGAACTCGGACGCGCGGCTCAACTCGTACGGGTCCGGGCTGCGGTCGCTGAAAGCACTGCGCGGGGTCCGCAAACCCAACCTCATTGGACTCACCTGCCAGCCGGCCAGATCCAGCAGACGTGGGGCCTGCGACAACCGGCCCTGCGGCGTGCGGTCGTAAAAATGCGCAAGTTCATGCAGCACAGCCGACAGCGCTGCGCGTGTGGCTGGTTCGTCGATTCCCGCGCCTGCCGGACGCGCCATCCAGTCGTCAAGCAGTACGCGATTCAGCAGCAGCCGCTTCGCCTTCGCGCGTCCGTGGACTTGCGCAGGAAGATCATCGCGCCAAGCCACCGGAATAAGGCCCAAAGCGGCCACCCACGCCGGAGGCAACCGCTCCACTGCCGAAGCCAGCAGTTGTTGCGTGGCCGCGGTCTCTTCCGATGTCAGCGATCCGGTTTCAGGCTGCAGCTGCAAACCGGCGCGCGCATTCCCCGCGCAAGCCAGTATGCACAGGGTCAGCATGCTCCATAGCAGTCTTCCCCCCGGCCCGCGAAGCGGGCTCACAAAGCCAGGATGGCCTGCGCGAGTTGCATGTCACTGGCTTCGCGCGCGGCCGGGTCCCGCTCGCGCAGTTGGCGCAGAGCCGCTTCCAGCCGGGCGCTGCGGATGCGTCCCTCGCTGGCGACGAAGCTGGCGGCGTCATCGCGCGCCTGCCGTACTACTTTGTCGTCGCCGGAGGTGCTTCCGGAGGAAGCGGAGGAGCCGGCGGAGGACGCACCAGCAGAGGAGCCGGCGAAGCTGGAGGCCAAAGCCGGAAGGGAAAGCGCCAGCAGCAGGCAAGCAGAAGCAATTCGGATCATGTCGGGGATTCCATGGGAAGAACGGAGACGATGCAAGTTGCGCAAGATTAACCGCAGGCGTGCCGGGGAAGCTGAATCGCTATGGACGCGCAGGTGAATCGATATCCGGAACTATTGGATTGCGACACAGCGCAAAGTTGCACCGCTCCAGCGATCACTCGGCGCCTCAGAAAGCGGCGCTCCAGCCTCCCTCTTTGGAAAAGGGGGATTGAGGGGGATTTGCTCTTGGCTTGAAGCAAGATCAAAAGCAGATCCCCCGTAGCCCCCTTTTTCAAAGGGGGTAAAGCGACAGCCGTGGTGCCAAGCCTGACCGCATGACCCTTCTCAGCTGTCGAACAGCTTGCCCGGATTCATCAGCCCCTTCGGATCCAGCACCCGCTTGATGCCGCGCATCATCTCGATCTCGGCCGCACTGCGCGTACTTTCCAGATAACCCTTCTTCACCAGGCCGATACCGTGTTCGGCGGAAATGCTGCCCTGGTGGCGTCGCAACGACTCGGCCAGCAGCTTGGTCACCTGCTCGCACTGGCCGACGAACTCCGCATCGCCCAGGTCGTCCGGCTTCAGCACGTTGATATGCAGATTGCCGTCGCCGATGTGGCCGAACCAGACCACGTCGAAATGCGGATAGGCCTCGCCCAGCAGCTTTTGGGTTTCCTCCAGGAACGCCGGCATCGCCGAAATGCGCACCGACACGTCGTTCTTGTACGGCTTGTATCTCGCCAGGCTTTCGGTGATGCCTTCGCGCAACCGCCACAACTGCGCGGCCTGCGCATCGCTCTGGCTGATCACGCCGTCGCTGACCCAGCCGTTGTCCATGCAGGCCTCGAACGCGGACATCGCTGCCGCTTCCTGCGCTTCGTCGCCAGAGGCGAACTCGGTCACCACGTAATAGGGATGCACTTCCTCGAACGGCTTTTGCGCGCCATGCGCCAGCACGTGGTGCAGCGCGCGGTCGGTGAAGAACTCGAACGCCTCCAGCTGCAATCTTTCGCGGAACGCGGCGAACACCTGCATCAGCACCTCGAACGAAGGCAGCGCCAGCAGCATCACGTTGGAAGGCGGCGGCGGATCGGTCAGCCGCAGAGTCGCTTCCACCACGATGCCCAGTGTGCCTTCCGAAGCGATCATCAGATGCCGCAGGTCGTAGCCGCTGGAGTTCTTGATCAGGCCGCGGTTGAGGTCCAGCAACTCACTGGTGCCGGTCACCACTTTCATGCCGGCGATCCATTCGCGTGTATTGCCGTAGCGGATCACGCGGATGCCGCCGGCATTGGTGGCGATGTTGCCACCGATGGAACAAGACCCGCGTGCGGCGAAGTCCACCGGATATTCCAGCCCATGTTCGCGGGCCGCGTTGTGCACGGCTTCCAGGGCGATACCCGGCTGCACGGTGAGCGTACGGTCCACCGCGTTGAAATCCAGCACACGGTTCATGCGTTCCAGGCTGAGCACCAGTTCCCCGTTTGCCGCCACCGCGCCGCCGGACAGGCCGGTACGGCCGCCGGAAGGCACTACCGCCACTCCATGTTCGTATGCCCAGCGGACGATCGCTTGCACTTCCTCGATCGAGCCCGGCAGCGCTATCGCCAGCGGCGCCGGCGTCCAGCGCCGGGTCCAGTCGCGGCCGTAGTGCTCCAGGTCGGCGGGGTCGGTTTTGAGGCGCAGCGCCGGCACGGCTTGCAACAGGTCGGAGAGGCGCGGATCGCTCATGGGGAACCGGAACGTGAGGGGGTGCCAGCGTGCCAGTGATGCTGTTGCGCGTCCAGAAGCCTGACGTCGCTTGGCTTCCCCCTTTTGGAAAAGGGGGATTGAGGGGGATTTGCTCTTGACTCTTAACTTCTCTCGAAGATCAAAAGCAAATCCCCCGTAGCCCCCTTTTTCAAAGGGGGCAAGCGCAATCGCCGCAGTGCAGCAAAGCCCCGCCCCTTCTGGCATAGTGACCGCCCCGCCACCGGACGCCTGCCTGCCGCATGTCGAAGAAGAAGACCTCGTACCCCAAGCAGGACATCCGCATTCTGCTGTTGGAAGGCGTCAGCCAGACCGCCATCGACACCTTCAAGGCCGCGGGCTATTCGCAGATCGAGCTGCACGCCAAGTCGCTGTCCGAGGACGAGCTGAAACTGCGCATCGCCGACGCCCATATCGTCGGCATCCGCTCGCGCACGCAACTGACCGAAGAAGTGCTGGGCAGCGCGCGCCGGTTGATGGCCATCGGCTGCTTCTGCATCGGCACCAACCAGGTCGACGTGGACGCCGCGGAGCTGGCCGGTATCCCGGTCTTCAACGCCCCCTACTCCAACACCCGCAGCGTGGCCGAACTGGTGATCGCCGAAGCGATCATGCTGATGCGCGGCATTCCGCAGAAAAGCGCCGAATGCCATCGCGGCGGCTGGTCCAAGTCCGCCGCCGGCAGCCACGAGGCGCGCGGCAAGACCCTGGGCATCGTCGGCTACGGCCACATCGGCACCCAGGTGGGCGTGCTGGCCGAGGCCATCGGCATGAACGTGATCTTCCACGATATCGAGACCAAGCTGTCGCTGGGCAATGCGCGTTCCTCGCTGAGCCTGAACGACCTGCTGGAACGCTCGGACGTGGTGACCCTGCACGTACCTGAAACGCCGGCAACCAAGGACATGTTCGGCGTGGCGCAGATCGCGAAAATGAAGCGCGGCGCGCATCTGATCAACGCCTCGCGCGGGACCGTGGTGGACATCGACGCGCTGAGCGCGGCGCTGGAATCCGGGCAGATCGGCGGCGCGGCCGTGGATGTGTTCCCGGTCGAACCCAAGGGCAACGACGATGCTTTCGTCTCGCCGCTGGCCGGCAAGGACAACGTGATCCTGACCCCGCACGTGGGCGGCAGCACGCTGGAAGCGCAGGACAATATCGGAATAGAGGTTGCGGCCAAACTGGTGCGCTACAGCGACAACGGTTCGACGCTATCGGCAGTCAATTTCCCGGAAGTGACCCTGCCCGAGCACGCCGCCAGCCACCGCCTGCTGCACATCCACCGCAACGTGCCGGGCATCCTGTCGCAGATCAACGATATCTTCGGCAAGCATGGCATCAACATCGACGGCCAGTTCCTGCGCACCGATGCGAAGGTGGGCTACGTGGTGATCGATGTGTCGGCCACCGATCTGCAGGCGGTAGACCTGAAGGAAGCGCTGATGGCCATCCCCGGCACCCTGCGCACCCGCGTCCTGTATTGAGCATCTGTCGTTGTAGGAGCGACGCGAGTCGCGAAGCAGTGGACAATTCATTGCCGCGAGTTTCGCGACTCGCGTCGCTCCTACAACCTATTCAACCACTTCCTGGCCATGCGGCTCAGGGATTCGTCAGGATCCTGCGCCACTTCGGCAATCGGCCGCCAGGCCAGATCGTGCGATTCGTCGCTGATCGAATAATTCTCATCGCTGCCGGCGCGCACCACATAGCGCATGTCGTAATGCAAGTGGCCCGGCACGTCCTTGCGCTCGGGAATCCAGTGCCGGTCCAGGTCGAAGATCGCATCGGCGTCGACCGACAAACCTGGCAAACCGGATTCCTCATGGGCCTCTTTCAGCGCCACCTGGGCCATGTCGCGGTCGCCATCGGCATGCCCGCCCAGTTGCAGCCAGCGCTCGAGTTTGCGGTGATGGGTCAGCAGGATGCGGCCGCCGTCTGCGCTCACCAACCAGGCCCCGGCAGTGAAATGGCCGGCCAAGCGGCTGCGTTCGAAAGGCTCGCAAGGGTCATCCAACAGGATCAGGAACTCTTCCACCAGCCTCCCTTCGCCCGGCCATCGTTGCCGATAACGAACCAATTGCGCCGCCAAGTCCGTTGTTTGATCCACTTCATAACCGCCCATCCCGCTTGCTCCCTGGCCCCATTCAGGCTCGCATTATCGCCGTCGCGGCCGTGCTGGCGCTTGTGCGGCCAGGAGGTGACGGGTAAGGTTCGGCAAATCCGTCCGCGCCGTCCCGCCGGCCGCGGCCCAGCCAGTCAGCTTCGATCATGGGGATACCGTAATGCTCTTTTGGCGCGTCAAGCCGCTCGACCAGATTCTTGAAACCGCCGAGCGCAAATCGCTCAAACGCCAGCTTGGCGCAACGCAACTCACCCTGTTAGGCGTCGGTGCCGTCATCGGCACCGGCATCTTTGTGCTCACTGCCGAAGCCGGCCAGAAGGCGGGGCCGGGCTTGATGATCGCCTTCGTCATCGCCGCGGTGGTATGCGCGCTGGCCGCGCTGGCTTATGCCGAACTTGCATCGATGATCCCGGTCTCCGGCTCGGCTTATACCTATACCTACGGCGTGTTCGGCGAACTGATGGCCTGGGTGGTGGGTTGGGCATTGGCGTTGGAATACGGTGTCGGCGCGTCAGTGGTTTCGGTGGGCTGGTCCGGCTACATGAACGGCCTGCTGGCGCACAGCGATTTGTTCGGGCTGGTCCAACCCGGCGCACTGGCGTTGCCCGAGTTCCTGCGCTCAGGGCCGTTTGCGGGCGGCAGCTTCAATCTGCTGGCTTTCCTAATTTCGTTCGCGGTGACCGTGCTGCTGATCGTCGGCACTTCCAAAAGCGCGAAGGTCAACGCGGTCCTGGTTGCCATCAAGATCCTTGCGTTGACCATGTTCGTCTTCATCGCACTGCCGGCGGTGAAGAGCACCAATTTCGAGCCGTTCCTGCCCGGTGGCTGGGGCAGCCCGCTCGGCGGCGTGGGTGTGCTGGGCGCCGCGGCGTCGATCTTCTTCGCCTATGTCGGCTTCGACGCGGTCTCCACCGCGGCTGAAGAAACCAAGAATCCCAATCGCAATATCCCTATCGGGCTGATCGCCTCGCTCGGCATCTGCACGGTTTTCTATCTGCTGGTCGGCTATGGCGCCGCGGGCGCGGTCGGCGCGCAGCCGATGCTGGGCGCCAACGGCATGCCGCTGGACCCGGGCAGCGAGGCCATGGCGGCGGCTTGCGTCGGTTCCGAAGCGCTGGTTTGCAGCAAAGAGCCGCTGGCGCACGTGCTGCGCCTGATCGGCCACCCGATGTTGGGCAACTGGATCGGTATCGCCGCAATCCTGGCGCTGCCGTCGGTGATCCTGATGATGATGTTCGGCCAGACCCGCATCTTCTTCACCATGTCGCGCGACGGTCTGTTGCCCGAGGTCCTGTCCCGGGTGCATCCGCGCTTCCACACGCCGCATGTCATCACCATCATCACCGGCGTCGTGGTGGCGCTGTGCTCGGCTTTGTTCCCCGTCGGCAAGTTGGCGGATACGTCGAATTCCGGAACGCTGCTGGCATTCGCGATGGTATCGATCGGCGTATTGATCCTGCGCAAGCAACAACCCGGCCGCACCCGCCCCTTCCGCACGCCGATGGCATGGCTGGTGTGTCCGCTGGCGGTGCTGGGCTGCCTGTTGTTGTTCGTCAATCTCTCCATGACGGCCAAGATCGTATTCGTGGTCTGGGCGGTAATCGGCCTGATCCTGTACCGGCTGTACGGTTATCGCCGTAGCCAATTGGCGCCTGGCCACAAGCCGCAGCACGGCGGTCCGCATCTGGAACCGGCACCGTCCTTCCATGAAGGTCCGGACCCGGGTCCGTAAGCGGTTCGAGCGTCACCCATGAAGGCCGGCGGGTCTTACCCGCCGGCCTCTCTCTATCCAGACCAGTCTTCACAGACCCGGCGATACACCGCGCCGGACCGGGATGAATCAGATGTTCAAGCAACTCTGGGCAACCAAACACCCCCATGCAGCGCACAACGATGCCGAGAGCCTGAGCCTGCATCGCACGCTCGGCCCGTGGGGCCTCACCGCGCTGGGCATCGGCGCGGTCATCGGCGGCGGCATCTTCGTCATCACTGGCCAGGCCGCGGCCGATCACGCAGGTCCGGCGATCATGCTTTCGTTCGTGCTGGCGGCGGTCTGCTGCACCTTCTGCGCTCTGGCTTACGCCGAATTCGCGGCGATGGTGCCGGTGTCAGGTAGCGCCTATTCCTACACCTACGCGACCCTCGGCGAATTGGCGGCCTGGTTCATCGGTTGGATGCTGGTGCTGGAATACGGCGTGTCCGCGTCAGCGGTCGCGGTCAGCTGGACCGGCTATTTCCTCAGCCTGCTCGACCATTTCAACATCCATCTGCCGCATGCCCTGGTCAGCGCGCCGTTGGACGCCCAGTTGCGGCCCACCGGGGCGATCGCCAACCTGCCCGCCGCCGGCATCGTGCTGCTGCTGACCTGGCTGTGCTACGTCGGCATTCGCAAGTCGTCGGCGATGAACATGGCCATGGTGGCGCTCAAGACCGGCCTGATTCTGCTGGTGATTTTCGCGGGCTGGAAATACATCGACCCGGCCAACTGGCACCCCTTCATCCCGGACAACCAGGGACCCGGCAAATACGGATTCGAGGGCGTTCTGCGCGGCGCGGCACTGGTGTTCTTCGCCTACATCGGTTTCGAGGCGGTATCGGTGGCGGCGCAGGAATCGCACAAACCGCAGCGCGACCTGCCGATCGGCATGCTGCTTTCGCTGGCGATCTGCACCGTGCTCTACATCGCCATGGCCGCGATCATGACCGGTCTGGTGCCCTACACCCAGCTAGGCACCGACGAACCGGTGGTGACCGCAGTGGCGGCGCATCCGCAGCTGGGCTGGTTGCGGGTGGTGGTCGAAATAGGCGCCTTGATCGGCCTGTCCTCGGTGGTCCTGGTGATGATCATCGGCCAGCCGCGCATCTTCATGATCATGGGCCGCGACGGGCTGCTGCCACCGGTGTTCACCAAGATCCATCCCGTGTACCGCACCCCGCACATCAACACCGTCATCACCGGCATAGGCATCGCTCTGCTGGCGGCGCTGTTCCCGCTGGACGTGCTGGGCGAGTTGACCTCGATGGGCACCCTGATCGCCTTCGCCGCGGTCTGCGCCGGCGTACTGATCCTGCGCCGTACCCAGCCCGATTTGCCGCGGCCATTCAAGATCCCGTTCGCGTGGGGTATCTGCCTGGCAGGCATCTTCAGTTGCTTTGCGTTGCTGTCCACGATGACTGCGCACAATTGGTTCCTGATGGTCGTCTGGACCGCTATCGGCTTTCTGGTCTACTTCCTGTACGGCATCCGTCACAGCCGCTTGCGGGGCCACTGACGAGCCTTGTTTTCATGCTCGCGGTACACTTGTGCGCATGGACGAAAAAACCGCCCCCTACGACGTCGAACTCCTGGGCCGGCTGGCCGGCGACATCATCGCCAACGTGCGCGAGCTGTCGCAGGCTGGCTGGACACCCGCCACCAGCAGCAATTTCTCCGAACGGCTGGACGACCGCCATGCGGCGATCACTGTTTCCGGGCGCGACAAGGGCCGGCTTACGGTCCAGGACATCATGGTCGTCGACTTCGATGGCAAGGCCGTGGGCAGCGACCACCGTCCCTCCGCCGAAACCCTGCTGCACACCCAGCTCTACCGCCGCTATCCGGAAATCGGCTGCGTATTGCATACGCATTCCCCGGTGCAGACCATCGCCTCGCGCCTGTACGCGGGCGCCGGCCATATCCGCCTGGAAGGTTACGAACTGCTGAAGGCTTTCCACGGCAATACCACCCACGACGATTCGATCGACGTCCCCGTATTCGCCAACACCCAGGACATGCCCACCCTGGCCGCGCAGGTGGACGCCCTGCTGGACCGCAAGCCCTTGTGGGGCTACCTGATCGACGGCCACGGCCTCTACGCCTGGGGCCGCGACATGGCCGAGGCGCGCAGGCACCTGGAAGCTTTCGAGTTCCTGTTCCACTGCGAGCTGGAGCTGCGCAAGCTGGGCTGTCGGGGCTGATTCAGAGCCCCTCTCCCGGCGGGAGAGGGGTTGGGGTGAGGGTACGGCGCGAGCAGGGTATTTACCGTACTCCGTACCCTCATCCGCCCCTTCGGGGCACCTTCCACCGCAGGAGAAGGGCTCGAGGTTCCCCTTCGTTTGTTACGCTTTACCCACCCCACGACACTCGAGCCCCCGCCATGAGCCGTCTGCGCATCTTCGACGAAAACAACCCGGCCACGCCGGAATTCGCCAGCTTCGACCCCGACTTCATCGCCACCGAGCTGTACAAGATCGGCGTCACCTTCGAACGCTGGAAAGCGGCGCATCCGCTCGCGCCCGGTGCCAGCCCGGAAGAGGTGATGGCGGCCTACAAGACCGACATCGATCGTCTGATTGCCGAACGCGGCTTCAAAACCGTGGACGTGGTCAGCATCGCGCCCGACAATCCGCAGCGCGAAGCCATGCGCGCGAAATTCCTGGACGAGCACTACCACAAGGAAGACGAAGTGCGTTTCTTCGTCGCCGGTTCGGGCCTCTTCACTCTGCATGTGAACGGCAAGGTCTACGAAGTGGAATGCGTGCAGGACGATCTGATCGCGGTGCCCGACAGCACTCTGCACTGGTTCGACATGGGCGAGGAACCCAGTTTCATCGCCATCCGCTTCTTCACCGAGCCGGACGGCTGGGTAGGCCATTTCACCGGCGAGGAAATCGCCAAGAAATTCCCCCGCTACGAACCGAGCAAACCGTCCTGAACACGCCACGCGCCATCCTCACCGATATCGAGGGCACCACCAGCAGCATCTCCTTCATCAAGGACGTGCTGTTCCCGTACGCGCGCAACGCCCTACCCGGTTTCGTCGCCAGGCACGGCAAGGAAGAATCCGTGCGACGCTGGCTGGATGCGGTGGCGATAGAGCACGGCAGCATCTGCAGCGACGAAGTGATCGTGGAGACGCTGCAGGGCTGGATAGACCAGGACCGCAAACACACCGCGCTCAAGGCCTTGCAAGGCATGATCTGGGAAGCGGGCTACCGCGACGCCGAGTTCACCGCGCCCATCTACGCCGATGCCGCACCCGCTCTGCGCCGCTGGCACGATTCGGGACTGCCGCTGTATGTGTACTCGTCCGGTTCGGTGCCGGCGCAGAAGCTGTTCTTCGGCCATAGCGACGCGGGCGATCTGACTCCGCTGTTTTCCGGCTGGTTCGACACCGAAGTGGGCGGCAAGCGCGAGGCTGGCAGCTACGAGGCGATCACCGAGCGCATAGGCATGGAGGCCTCGGAGATCCTGTTCCTCTCCGATGTGGTGGAAGAACTGGATGCCGCGCGGATCGCCGGCATGCAGACCGTGTTGGTAGACCGGCGCGAAGACTATCCGCAACCGCGAGAAGGCGCGGCCGCGCATGACCATCCGCGCGTGACCAGCTTCGCCGACCTGCTGATTTCCGCTTGAATCCGTCGCCGACGGCTTCCGTGAAAGCGGCGACGCTGAGTGGCCTGCTGGCCATCGTGCTGTGGTCGTCGCTGGCGTTGCTGACCATCGCGACCGACGGGCTGCCGCCCTTCCAGGTTCTGGCGCTCGGTTTTGGCTTCGCGGCCCTGTTCGGCTTCATTCGCACTTCGCTTCGCGGTCGCGATGGCTGGCGGGAGCTGCGCCAGCCGTGGTCCGCGCTTGCGCTCACCACCGCCGCGCTGTTCGGCTACCACGCGCTCTACTTCATCGCGCTGAAACACGCGCCGGCAGTGGAAGCCAACCTGCTCAACTATATGTGGCCACTGTTGATCGTCGCCTTTGCCGGCTTTTTGCCGGGTGTGCGCGTACGTCCGCTACAGATCGTGGGCACGCTGTTGGGATTGGTCGGTGCGGTTGTGCTTGTTACCCGCGGCAGCGGCATCGAAATACAATCGCAGTACCTGCCCGGATACCTGGCCGCCTTGAGTGCGGCGGTGATCTGGGCCGCTTACTCGGTGCTCAACCGCCGCCACGCGCAGATTCCGAGCGAGGCGATCATCGTGGCCTGCGCAATGGTTGCGGTGTTCGGCTTGTCGGCGCACCTGGGCTTCGAACGGACCGTCGCGCCGAGCTTCCAACAATGGCTGGTGCTTGCAGCAATGGGCATAGGCCCCGTGGGCGCCGCATTCCTGCTGTGGGACCACGGCACCAAGCATGGCGACATCGCGGTGCTGGGCAGCCTTTCCTACCTGGCCCCGTTGTTGTCCACTTTGTTGTTGGTGCTGGCGGGACGCGCCGAACCGCACTGGTCGCAAGCGGTCGCCATCGGCCTGCTGATGCTGGGGGCGTGGTTGAGCTTGCGCAGGTCTGACAGACAACAGCCCACTAACCCTTGACTCCGTTCGTGGTGAGCCTGTCGAACCACGCTTCTCGCGTAGCGCAGTGAACGGCCTACGACTGAAGTAATCCGTGAAAGGCGTGGTTCGACAGGCTCAACACGAACGGAATCTTCATATCGGCATTCCGAGTCTTGATGTTGGCGTTGATCCTCAATGAATTTTCTCGCCCTTGGCGAGCATCCCGACGAATTTCTCCGCGCGCGCCAGACGCGTTTCCGGCTTCTTGGCGGTGTGCACGCGCCAGCAGAACGAATAACGATTGGTCTTGTCGAGTCCGTCGAAGAACGCCTGCGCCTTCTTGTTTTTCTTCAACGCAGCGGCGAGTTCGATGGGTACTTCCATGCTGGAGAAGCTGCGATAGGCGACCTCCCAGCGGCCATCGGCCTTGGCGGCTTCGATCTCGCGCAGGCCACCGGATTGCATACGGCCTGCGGCGATCAGCCTTTCGGCGTGGTCGATGTTGATCTTCGACCACAGGCTGCGCGGCCTGCGCGGAGTGAAGCGCTGCAGGAAGAATTGCCCGTCATAACTGCGCTTTTGCCCGTCGATCCAGCCATGGCACAGCGCCACTTCCAGGGCCTGGGCGTAATTGACCGAAGCGATGCCCGAATCCTTCTTGGCGATCTGCAGCCAGATCCCCTTCCCGCCCGCATTGGCGATCAGCCATCTTTCCCAGGTTTTCTGGTCCTCGAAATGCTGGATGGGCAGATCATTGGGCGTGGGCATGGCTTTACTCCGCAGCTTCCTGCAATCGATAAGTGGTGTTGGCCGTCTGTTCGCCGCGCCCTTGATCCTGCACGCGTACTTCGACCCGATGTTCGCCCGCGGCCAAGTTGGTAGGCAAGGCACCGCGCCAGAGGTGCCGCGACGGAACAGCTTCTGGGGAACGATCGTAGCCGCGCAGTGCATCGGCACCATCATCGCGGACGTTTTCCGCCAACAGGTCCGGATCGGGCTGGCGCACTTGCGACATCGGTTTCCATTGACCCGCATCGACCCGGTATTCCACCGTGCTGTCGTCCTGGCCCATGAACACATTGGCGTAGACCGCGAACGCGGGATAAGCGCCCTTCCTCAGTACTTTGGGTGCGTACAAGGACAGAGCGCGGCCGGGATCGCGGGCAGGATGCCAGGCTAGCGAGTAGGCGCCTGCCGCACGCACCTGCAGGCTGGCGTATCCATTCGGCGTGCCATCGGCCATGGTGGCGTCCGGAATGCCCTGCGCATCCTTCACGCCCGACCAGAACGCCCCGCACACCGCGCCGACGTTGTATTCGTGCAAGGGCGCTGCGCCGTGCCAGTCGCCGGCGACGCCGTGATAGACATGCTGCTGGGTATGGCTGTGGCCGCTGAGCAGCAGCACGTGCGGGAAGTCCTTGAGCAAGGCGAACAGTCGTGCGCGGTCGGCATGACGGAAGGTTTCCGTGCCGGATTTGGCGTCGAAGAACGGAATGTGCACGCCTAACACCAACAGACGATCCTTCGGCACCGTGGGCAGGTAGGCTTCGAGGAAGGCGAACTGGTCCTCGCGCAGGCCGCCGATGTACGCGGGCTTCTGGCCCGGCAGGTACACCACGTCGTCCAGTCCGATGAACACCGCTTGCGCTTCCTCCCACGCGAACGTATCCGGCCCGAAGTTGTTGCGGAAGGTCAGCAGCGAGTCCTCGTCGCGCGTGGCGTCGAAATCCAGGTCGTGGTTGCCGGCGATATGCAGCCAGGGCACGCCCAGTTGCCGTGTGACTTCGTTCAAGGCGGGATAGAGCGACAAGTCGTCGTTGACCACATCGCCCAGGGTCAGTCCCAGCGTCGCATGATGTTTGCCAACCAGGGGTTCGACGATGTCGCGGCGGTAGTAGCCGATGTCGGCGACGCTTTTGGTCTGGGTGTCGGCGAAGAGCAGCACGTCCAGTTCATGCTTGTTGCGACGCGTCTTCTGCCGAATCAAAGGAAACCCCATGCAGCTCGGAACGCTGTGCGCCGAGACCGGGATGCCGCCGTATTTCAGTTTCGGCTGCAGCAAGGGCGAATCGTTGATCCAGAACGACGGCAGGCCATCTCTGCGTGCAGGAAGATCGTAACCGGCCGGTTTGATCACGAACAACGTGCGCCCCTCGCCCGCCAGCAAGGGCAAGTCGTATTGGCCGCGCGCATCGGTAATTGCCACGCGCTGCCCGTCCGAGACTTTCACCCCGGGCAATCCTTTCTCGCCGTTGTCCCGTTGGCCGTTGCCGTTGTTGTCCAACCAAACCCCGCCGGTCGTGCAGGCATTGTCTTGAGCATTGGCAGGCAGGGCGAAGGCGAACAGAAGGGGCAGCAAGCAGAGGTAGCGCATGGTGGTGTTCCGACGAGGTGCCCGATTGTAGGCCGGACTGTGCCGTCGAAAGTAGGTCGGGGCTACGCCCCCGACAACCGCCATGTGTCACCACTCCGCATGTCGGCCCCGTAGGGCCGACCCACATTACTTGTGCCGTTCCTGTAACAAGGACGACACATCCTGCAACGACAGCCCCCTGGCCCGCAGCAACACCAACAAATGGAAGACCAGATCCGCGGACTCGCCGAGCAAAGCGCTGTCGTCCTGGACAACCGCAGCCAGCGCGGTCTCCACCCCCTCTTCCCCTACTTTCTGCGCGATCCGTCGTATGCCTTCCTCGAACAACGTAGTCGTGTAGCTTCCGGAAGGACGCTCGCGCTCGCGTTGCGCGACCAGCGCATCCAGATCGGCAAGGAACGAAGCCGGCGCATCGGGAAAACAGCTGGCGCGCTGCAGATGGCAGGTAGGCCCATGCGGACGTGCGAGGACCAGCAGGGTATCGTTGTCGCAGTCGGCCTGGAGGGATACGAGCTCCAGCACATGACCAGAGGTTTCCCCCTTCTTCCACAGGCGCTGCTTGCTGCGGCTGTAGAAGGTGACGTGGCCGCTGGTTCGTGTGGCCGCCAGCGCCTCCGCATTCATATAACCCAGCATCAGCACGCGCAGGTTGCCGGCATCCTGCACGATCGCGGGCAGCAGGCCATCGCCCTTGTCCCAATCCAGCGACCGTATTTCATCCGGCATTATTTCATCCGACATCGCGCACCTCTATTTTCTGCGAGCGCAAATAACGCTTGAGTTCCGGGATTGCGATCCGGCCGCTGTGGAAAACGCTGGCCGCCAACGCGCCATCGGCATCGGCCTGCTGGAAAACCTGGGCGAAGTGTTCCGGCTCGCCCGCGCCGCCGGAAGCCACCAGCGGCACCGAGCAGAGCGCACGCGCCGCGCTGAGCTGCTCCACATCGTAGCCCCGCCGCACTCCATCGCTATCCATGCAGTTCAACACGATCTCGCCGGCGCCCAGGCGCTGCGCTTCGACCACCCAATCCAGCGTACGTATCGGTAACGACCGTGTTTTCGACGGATCGCCCGTGTAGCTGCGTACCCGCCATTCACCGTCCGCTTCGCGGACCGAATCGATGCCGACGACGATGCATTGCACGCCGAACGCGTCGGCCAACTCGGAGATCAAAGCGGGCCGCTCAAGCGCGGGACTGTTGATCGATATCTTGTCCGCACCCGCGTACAGCACCGCGCGTGCGGTTTCCACATCGCGGATGCCGCCCGCGACGCAGAACGGAATGTCCAATAATGCGGAAACACGATTGACCCAGGTCCGGTCCACCGAACGTCCTTCCGGGCTGGCGCCTATGTCGTAGAACACCAGTTCGTCTGCGCCTTCATCGCGATAGCGCAGCGCCAGTTCGGCGATGTCGCCCATATCCACGTGGTCGCGGAAGCGCACGCCCTTGACCACGCGGCCGTCGCGCACGTCCAGGCAGGGAATGATCCGGCGGCTCAGCATGCCAGCGTCTCCGCCAGATCGAGTTTGCCTTCCAACAAGGCACGCCCCAGCACGATGCCCGCGCAACCTTGCTGCTTCGCCGCCGCGACATCGGCGACTTCGCGAACCCCACCCGAGGCCTGCACCTGCAGCGAAGGCGCGATTGCCTGAAGGTGCGCGTAGAGCGCGGCGTTGGGCCCGGAAAGCATGCCGTCGCGGGCGATGTCCGTGCTCAAAAGGTGTTGCAGACCTCCACTGGCATAGCGCACGGCGAGCTCATCCAAAGTGGCTTCGGCGGTTTCGGTCCAGCCGTGGACCGGCAGCCGCCACACGCCTTGTTCGTCCTGGCGCGCGTCGAGCGCCACGGTGATCCGCTCGACGCCGAATTCGGCGACCCATTCCAACACCTGCTCCGGCTGCTGGACCGCCAGCGATCCCACCACCACACGCGACGCTCCCGCTGCGAGCATGCGGTACACGTCCTCGCGCGAACGCACGCCGCCGCCGGTTTGCACTTTCAAACCGGTGAATGCGCAGATCTCGCGCAAAAGCGGCGAAAGCGTATAGCCCCCGGCTTTGGCGGCATCCAGGTCGACCAGGTGCAGCCACTCGGCGCCCTGTGCCGCATAGCGGCTTGCGGTGTCGAGCGGATCGTGTCCGTAGGTGGTTTCCCGTGCGTAGTCGCCCTGCGCCAACCGCACTACGCGCCCTTCGCGCACATCGATGGCCGGGTAGACCGTGAATGCGTTCATGCCAGCCCGCCTTCGAGGAAGTTCTGCAGCAACCGCGCGCCGGTCCTGGCCGACCGTTCCGGATGGAATTGCGCGCCGGCGACACGGCCGCGCTGCACTACCGCGGCGAAAGACTCGCCATGGTCGCTGGAGAACAGACAGTCCGCAGTCACCGGCGCGGCGTAGCTGTGCACGAAATAGGCGCGGTCGCCCGCTTCTATTCCTCCGCTGAGCGAGCTTTCGCGCAAGGGCTGCAGGGTGTTCCAACCCATGTGCGGTACACGGATAGCGTTGCTCGCCGGCAGCTTGGCGACTTTGCCGGGAATTAGGCCCAGGCATTCCACATCGCCTTCTTCCGAGCGTTCGTACAGCAATTGCATGCCCACGCAAACACCCAGCAGAGGCCGCTCCAGCGTACGCAAGGTTTCCACAAGATCCAGTTCGCGCAACCGGCCCATCACCATCGCCGCGGTGCTGACACCTGGCAGTATCACGCGATCCGCCTCGCGGATGAGCCTGGCATCGCCGGTCAAGGTCGCTTCCACGCCAAGCCGTTGCAGCGCGAACAGTACCGAGCCGATATTCGCACCGCCGGCATCGACCAGCGCCACCCGCATCAGAGCGCCCCCTTGGTGCTGGGCAACTCGACGCCTTCGCGCCTGATCGCCTGGCGCAACGCGCGGGCGAAGGACTTGAAGCAGGCTTCGACCTTGTGGTGATCGTTTTCTCCGTGCACCTGCAAATTGAGATTCAGGCCGGAGGCGTCGCAGACCGAGCGGAAGAAGTGCGGCACCAGTTCGGTAGGCAGGTCGCCCACCCGCTCGCGCTTGAATTCTCCGGAGAACACGAAGTACGGCCGGCCGCTGAAATCCAACGCGGCGCTGGCCAGCGTTTCGTCCATCGGCAAGGTGAATCCGTACCGGCCGATCCCGCGCTTGTCGCCCAGCGCCTCTTTCAGGGCCTGCCCCAGCGCCAGCCCCGTATCCTCAACCGTGTGGTGCTCGTCGATATGCAGATCGCCATCGGTCTTCACTTTCAGCGCGAAGCCGCCATGCTTGCCGATCTGTTCGAGCATGTGGTCGAAGAACGGCAGACCCGTTGAGATGGCGGGCTCGGCGACGCGATCCAGGTCGACTTCCACCCGGATTTTCGTTTCCTTGGTATCGCGCTGCACGGATGAGCGACGCGGCGCGTCTGCAAGTTCGTGGGCGATGCCGGACCAATCCCACTCGCCGCCGAACTGCGCGGTCCGCAACTGAAAGCCGCGGATGCGCAGGTTGTCGGCGAAAGCGATGTCGGTTTCCCGATCGCCGACCATGGCCGAGCGCGACCAGTCGATGTTGCGGTCCTGCAGGTAAGGCAGCACCAGCCCGATGCCCGGCTTGCGCGTGGGTTTGTTTTCCTGCGGCCAGCTGCAGTCGATCAGCACTTCCCGGAACACGATGCCCTGGCTTTCGAAGATCTGCAGCATCAGATCGTTGGGGCCGTCGAAGGACGCTTGCGGATAGCTTTCGCTGCCCAGCCCGTCCTGGTTGGTCACGATGACGAACTGATAGCCTGCATCGCGTAGCTTGAGCAACGCGGGCACCACATCCTCGACGAAGCGGATTTTCTCGTAGGCGTCGATCTGGAAGTCGGCCGGCTCCTCGATCAGGGTGCCGTCGCGGTCGATGAAAAGGATGGGGGTCATGGACGTTCACCCTGATCGCGAAAAGCAAATCCCCCCTGCCCCCCTTTTTCAAAGGGGGGAAACGGGAAACTCATTGCAATGGAGCGCAAGGGCCTCCCCCTTTGAAAAAGGGGGATCGAGGGGGATTTGCTTCTGCACTTGCTTTCCGTAGTTCCAAAATCACTCACGCCGCCACCTCGACCTTCCGCAATGCCTGAATCACCCTGTCATTCTGCACAGGCGACCCCACCGTGATGCGCAGGGCATCATCCAACTGCGGCGCAGCGCGTTGGTCGCGCACCACCACGCCTGCGGCAAGCAACGAGCGGAACGCGGATTCGGCGTCGCGGAAACGCACCAGCAGATAATTTCCCTGGGACGGATAGATCCGCCGCACTTCGGCCATGCCGGCAAGCGCTGCCTCCAGCCGCGCGCGCTCGGAGCGGATCAGTGCGACGCGTTGCCGCGTTTCAACCAGCGCAACTGACGACAGGCCGGCCAGCGCTAACTCCGCGCAGGGCGTAGGAACCGGATAGGGAGCCTGGCAGCGCCGCAAAACGTCGATCAACGCCGTATCGGCGATCACCACGCCGATGCGGGCGGCAGCCAACGCATGCGCCTTGGACAGCGTGCGCAACACGGCGATGTTTGCCTGGCGCGCCACCACCGTCGTGGCCGAGGGGAGGTCGGAGAACTCGCCATAAGCCTCATCGACTACCAACAACGCCTTGCCCTCGATACGCTTGGCGAGTCGCTCGATATCCGCAAGAGGAATCGCCGACCCGGCAGGATTGGAAGGCGAACACAGGAACACCAGTTTTGCGTTGCTCTCGATCGCCATCGCGGCGATGGCGTTGAGATCGGCCACGAAGCCATCGGCCTCGTCGCGCAAGGGAACCTCGATGATCGGCGCGTTCTGCAAGCGCGCGCAGACGGCGTACATGCCGAACACCGGCGGCGTGATGAGCACCGCATCGCGCCCGGGATTGCAGAGTGCGCGCACCAGCAGGTCGATGGCCTCGTCGCTGCCCCGCCCGATCAGCAATTGCGATTCCTCGCAGGCGTACAGGCCGGCCAAGGCACTGCGCAGCGCGGCGGGCTGCGGATCGGGATAACGCCGGCTGGTGGCTCTGGCGTCGGCCGGGTTGGCCCAGGCCGATTCATTGGCGTTCAGCCAGATGTCGCCTGGCAGCGTTTCGCTGCGTGCCGACTTGTAACCCGCGAAATCGCGCAGGTCTTCGCGCACCAGTTCCAGCACCCCGCTCACTCCGTCGCCTCCCGCATCCTCAGCACCACCGCATTGGCGTGCGCATCCAGCCCTTCCGCCTTGGCCAGCGTCACCGCGCAAGCACCGATACCGGCGATGCCCGAGCGGCTGGCCGATTGCACGCTGACGAAATTCTGGAAGCTGGAGACGCTGACACCGCTGTAGGCCGCGGCCGCGCCGCTGGTGGGCAGCACGTGGTTGGTGCCGCTGCAGTAGTCGCCCAACGCTTCAGGAGTGAAATCGCCCAGGAAAACCGAGCCTGCGGCCTCCACTTTATTCAGCCATGCGCGCGGTTCGCGCAGCGCGAGGATCAGGTGTTCCGGAGCGTATTCGTTACTGATGGCGAAAGCCTGTTCCAGCGACTCAACCTTGATCAGCCGCGATGCCCCCAGCGCCTCGCGCGCTATCGCCGCGCGCGGCAACAAGGCGAGCTGCGATTCTATTTCCAGCTCGACGGCCGACAGCAACCCAGCGTCGTCCGACAACAGCAATACTTGCGAATCCGGGCCATGCTCGGCCTGCGACAGCAGGTCCGCCGCAACGAAGGCGGGGTTGGCGCCCGCATCGGCGATCACCAGCACCTCCGACGGCCCAGCGGGCATGTCGATGGCCACGGTGCCGCTGCGGGCGACCTGTTGCTTGGCTTCGGTCACGTAACTGTTGCCGGGCCCGAAGATCTTGTCGCATTTGCGGATCGTGCCGGTGCCGAACGCCATGGCTGCAATCGCCTGGGCTCCGCCGAGCTTGAGCACGCGCGATACGCCGGTCAGCCGCGCGGCGACCAGCACGGCCGGATCGGCGCTGCCATCGGTGCGCGGAGGCGTGCACAGCAGCACCTCGCTGCAGCCGGCCAATTGCGCGGGAACTCCCAGCATGAGCGCGGTGGAAGGCAGCGGCGCGCTTCCCGCCGGCACGTAAAGGCCTACGCGCCGTACCGGCCGCACCATGCGCTCGCAGACCACGCCCGGCGCGGTTTCGACCGCATAGGGCTGAGCCATGCCGGCGCGGTGGAAGGCTTCGATACGTCCGGCGGCCTCGCGCATCGCGGATTTCAGTTGCGCAGGCACGGCGGATTCGGCAGCTGCGAATTCTTCCTTGCCCACCTCGAAGTTTTCCAACGCGACCTTGTCGAATCGCGCGGTTATTTCCCGCAACGCCGCATCCCCGCGTTCGCGAACGTCCGACAGCAATCCGGCGACCGCATCGCGCGTGGCCGCCGATACCTGCTGCACTGGCCGCAACAAGGCAGCACGACGCGAATGCGGGTCCAGCGAAGCCCATTCGAGCCTATTCATGGCTGGCGCGCTCGTGACAGGCGCGCTCGTGACAGGCGTGCTCGAGGCAGACGCGCTCATGCCAGCGACCTCTCCACGGCCAGCACCATCAGGCCCTGCGCGCCCGCACGCTCGAGTTCCTCCAGCCTCTGCCACGTCACCAGCCCATGGCACATGGTCTGCAAGGACAACGGACCCTCGGCGCTGGCCTGCAGATAGGTGGGCGGATCGGCATCGGGCAGCAGACGCAACAACGCAGGCACAGTGGCGCGATCGGCGCGGAACATCAGCAACTTGCTGTCCTTGAGCTTGAGCACGCCCTCCATCCGGCGCAGCAGCATCGCGGCCAGATCGGCGCGCTGGTCTTCCAGTTCGCGTGCCGGCCCGGCCAACACCGCCTCGCTTTCCAACAAGGTCTCGACCGGCTTGAGCTGGTTGGCCAGCAAGGTGGCGCCGCTGGAAACCAGGTCGCAGATCAGGTCGGCCGTGCCCAGCTTGGGGGCGATCTCCACTGAGCCGGACAGCTCGACCACACTGGCGCGTACGCCCTGCTTCTCCAGCCAGTCGCTCAGGATTGCGGGATAACTGGTGGCGATGCGCATGCCCTCCAGCTGCGCAGGACCTTGCCAGTCCCAGGTTTCGGGAATGGCGAGCATCAGGCGGCAGCCGCCGAATCCCAGCGCATGCATTTCCCTGTAGGCATCGGTCAGGCCGAACCGCGCACGGGCCGCGGCCTGTTCGTTCAATTCGTTGCGCCCCACCACGCCGAAATCGCAGACTCCATCGGCGATCAGGCCCGGAATATCGTCGTCGCGCACCAGCAGCAGATCCACCGGCAGCGATTCGCCATAGCAGAACAGCTTGTCGCGGCTCTCCCGCCAGCTCAGGCCGCAGGCCGACAGCAGCGCGCGCGCCGGTTCGGCGAGACGTCCGCTCTTCTGGATGGCGATGCGCAGGCGATCGCGCGTCGCGCTGGCGGCTATGGGGCTCATGTAGGGCGGGCTCGCTTGAGGTTGAATCACTGGGAAACGGCGGAAGAACGGGACTGCTGGCGCCGCAAGGCGGAGGCGTAACCGCCGGTACCGCTTTCCAGCGTGCGGGCGACGCGCCCGATGGTGGTCACGCTGATTTCGGTCAGATCGTGGATCTCGCGGTAAGGCACTCCCTTGAGCAGCAAGGGCACCACGCGCCAGCGATCGGCCATGGCCTCGAGTTCGGCGGGGGTGCACAAGTCCTGCAGGAAGGCCCTTACGTCCTCCGCTTTGGCCAAGCCGGCCAAGGCTCGGGACAAGGCCTGCAGCGAAGCGGAGGCGGCTTGTTCGTTGGCGGCGGGACGGCGTTTCATAGGCGCAGCTTGTATTGATGTATTAATGTGCTATTACATTAACTCATGACCGGACGGCCCGTCAATGCCGAAGGTTCGCCGGCCTGTCCCCGGCAACCGGCTTATTGCGTTGAAGTGATGAAACGGAAAATGAGAAGGAATCCACGAGTGGCCCAATCCGGCGAGAGTAGACTCCCGGAGCGGCTCTCATGGGGAGCCAAGCACGCGGAAACGCGCATGGGAGCGGGCAGGATGCGGTATTGGCGGAGCCGGTTGATTCGGGTCTTTTTGGTGCTCATGGCTCTGACGGCCGCGGACGCGTTCGCGCGAACGGCGTTGGAAATCACCAGTACTTCCTCCCACCTGTCGCTGGCGCCGCACACCGGCTACTACCATGACGCGAAAGGCGGCGATGACCTGGCTGCCGCCACTGCGCATCTGCGGCAAGGCGCATTCAAACCACTGCCGGGCGGCGACGGCACCACCTTCGGTTTCCAGGACGGCGCGTACTGGTTCCATGCCGTAGTCACCAACCGGAACAACCCCGAGGACAAATGGCTGCTGGTGCAGGAGTACGCGCTGAGCGACCGCATCGACGTCTACGCCCGATACAGCGATGGCCGCGTGGTCCATGGCGCCGGAGGCGATCACCTGCCCTTCGACCAGCGCAACATCCGTTACCGGCAACCGAACTTCTGGCTGAATCTGCAGCCGGGCCAGTCGGTGAACCTGCTGGTGCGCGTGCAAAGCGAGAGCTCGATGCAGGTGCCACTGACGCTCTACTCGCCCGATGCCTTCATCGAACAGTCGCGCGATGCGCAGTTCGCGATCGGCCTGTACTACGGCATCCTGCTGGCGTTGTTCACCTACAACCTGGTGCTGTGGCTGACCCTGCGCGACGCCAGCTATTTCTGGTACCTGTTCCATATCACCGCTTTCGGCCTGGTGCTATTCACCTTGAATGGGCTGGGCTTCGAATATCTATGGCCCAGGTCTGCGTGGCTGGCCGACCACATGGTGCCGCTATCCATCTGCCTGGCGTTGATCGGCATGCAGCAGTTCGCGCGGATATTCCTGGAGCTGAAACAACGATGGCGATTCGGCGACCGTGTGGCGCTGGGGATCATCGTGTTCTTCGTCCTGCTGGGCATCGCGGCCACGCAACTTCCCTATCGCACCGTGGTCCCGTTGGCCTCGGCCGCGGTATTTCCCAGCATTTGCTGGATTCTGGTGGAAACGGTGGTCGTGCTGCGTCGCGGCTACAAGCCTGCGAAGCTTTTTCTGCTGGCGTGGTTCCTGTTTCTGCTCGGCACCGGCATGTTCTCGGCTATCGCTTTCGATCTGCTGCCGAAGAACTTCATCACCGAGTATGGCGTGCAGATCGGTTCGGCGCTGGAGATGTTGCTGCTGTCCGTCGCTTTGGGCTATCGCTACGCCGCATTGCGCAACGAGAACGAACGCATCGTGCGTGAAGCGCGCGACCAGTTGGAGCATAAGGTGGAAATGCGCACCGTGGAACTGCGCCGCGCACTGGGCCAGCTGGAAGAGGCGCATCACCGGTTGAGCGAATCCAGCCGCCACGACGGTCTTACCGAACTCTACAACCGTACGCATTTCCGCGAAGCCTTCGAGCGCCTGCTGTCGGAAGCCAGGAACAGCCGCCATCCCATCTCGCTGTTGATGATCGACCTGGATCATTTCAAGAAGATCAACGATACCTACGGGCACCTGGTCGGCGACGACTGTTTGCGCTCCACCTCCAACACCATGGCCGACGTGTTGGCTCCTTACGACGCGCTGCTGGCCCGTTTCGGCGGTGAGGAATTCATCGCCGCCCTGCCCGGCATGGACCTTGCCCAGGCCAGCATCGTCGCCGAAGAGCTACGCCAGAGCCTGCACGACCGGCCCTGCATAAGCGGCGATCTGGTGGTGCCGGTGTCGGCCAGCATCGGCGTGCATTCGGTCGATATCGCCGCCAGGAACAGCGTCGAATCTGCGTTGCAGGTCGCCGATCAGGCTTTGTACGCAGCCAAGGCCGAAGGGCGCGATTGCGTGCGTACGCTATGAGCGACACGCGATGATCCAGCACGCGATGACCCCGCGACTCCGCGCATGAGCCCCGGGCTCGCCGCCTGGCTGGTAGCCATCAGCGCGGCGATCCTGCTGTTCCTGGGTGTAGTGCACCTGTTGTATACGTTCCGTGGACGCAAGCTTCATCCGCGCGATCCCACGCTGGAAGAAGCGATGAAGCAGGGCCATCCGGTGCTGACACGGCGGACCACGATGTGGAACGCCTGGGTGGGATTCAACGCCAGCCACAGCATGGGCGCAATCCTGTACGGATTGGTCTACGGCTATCTGGCACTGGCCCACCAGGCGATGCTGTTCGCATCGCCCTTCCTGCTGGGAACCGGTCTGGTATTGCTGATGGGATACGTTCTAGTGGGCAAGCGCTATTGGTTCAGCGCGCCCAATAGCGGCATTTTCGCCGCTACCGCGCTGTATGTCGCCGCCTTGATCGTCGCGTTTCTCTGACTGCAGCCAGTCAGGAAATCACGCGCCTTGCCGCGTCCAGCAAGGTTCCCGATTCGACCAGTCGCACGATCGCGGCCACTTCGCCGTCCATCGCGCGATCGCGATCCAGGAAAGGTATTTCCGCGCGCAGCACCGCATGCGCCGCAGCCACCGCGTGCCCAGGATGGAACTCTTCCGAATGCGCCAGCTCCGCACGCAGGCCTTCGACCTCGTCCAGGAAAGCCGGGTCGTTCGCAGGCGTGCCGCCTTGCACCTTGACCGCGAAAGCCGCCGCATCGGCGCGCGCGGAAAGATCCCGCGCCGCGTTGATCATGTCGCGACGCAGATCCAATGCCTGCGCCGCGGTGTACAGCTCCAGCGCCAGCACCTTGGTCAGTTCGCGGGTCATCGCCAGCACCTGGCGCGCCTCGTTGGCACCCATCGACACGTGGTCTTCGGCGTTGGCGCTGGTGGGAATGGAGAACACCGAAGCCGGATGCGCGCGGCTGGCCAGGTCGTTGACGATGGCCGCGGCGGTGTATTGCACGATCATGTGGCCCGACTCGGTGCCGTCTTCGTTGCCGATCAGGAAGGCCGGCAAGCCGTCGTTGGTGGCCGGATCGACCAGCTTGTTGAGCCGGCGTTCGCTGATCGATGCCAGCACCGGGATGGAAGCTTTCACGTAACTCATCGCCAGCGCCAGCGGCATGCCGTGGAAGTGGCCAGCCGAGATGACCTGTTCTTCCACATGCGCGGCATCGGCCTTGTCGGGAAACACCAGCGGATTGTCGGTCACCGAGTTCAGTTCGATTTCCAGCACGCGCTTGGCCTGCGCCACCGCATCGCGCACCGCGCCGTGCACCTGCGGGATGCAACGCAGCGAATAACTGTCCTGCGGCTGATGCTTCTTGCCGCCGCGGAAGGGACGGAAGCGCTGGTAGAACTTTTCGCGGCCATGGCGCTGATCGGTAGGCACCCAGTCCCAGCCGATGTCGAAACGCAGTGCGCGCGAGGCGTCGGTATCCCAGCTGTGCGGCAGCCATTGCTTGAACTTTGGCACCAGATGGTAAGGAATATCGGCCAGCGTGGATCCGGACAACAGGTCGCGCAGGCGCGAAGCCACGTGCACCTGGCCCGGATGCGGACGCAAGGCATGCACTTCTTCGGCGAAGGCGCCCAGACGGCCGGCGAAAGCATCCAGCGTCATCGCTGCGGCAAGATCGGCGGTATCCAGCAATGCGTCGAGCTTGTGCACGGCCAGCACGCCCATCGCCAGCATCTGCGCGGTGCCGTTGTTCAATGCCAGGCCTTCCTTGTAGGAAAGCTTCACCGGCGTCAGGCCCGCACGTTGCAGCGCCAGCGCGCCGGGCATGCGTTCGCCTTCCAAAAAAGCTTCGCCGCCGCCCAGCAATACCAGCGCCAGATGCGAGAGCGGCGCCAGGTCGCCCGAGGCGCCGACCGATCCCAGCTCCGGCACCACCGGCACGATGCCGGCGTTGAACATCGCCGTCAGCGCTTCCAGTGTCTGCACGCGGATACCGGAATGGCCGCGCAACAACGTGTTGATGCGGATGCCCAGCATGGCGCGCACCACTTCCGGCGCCATCGGCTCGCCCACGCACACGGCATGGGTGATGATCAGGTTGTGCTGCAGCTCTTCGTGCAGAGAGCGACCGGATTTCACCGCGCCCGGCAATTCGTCGCGCAGCGGATGGGCGCCCAGCAATTTGTCGGCATTGCTGCCGAAGCCGGTGGAGACGCCGTAAATGGGTTCTTCGCGGCGCACCTGTTCGGCAAGGAAATCGGCGGCGCGCGCCACCGCTTTCAAAGCTTGCGGGTCCAGGCCGATGCTGGCGCCATAGGCGATTTCGACCAGCTGGTCGCGGGTCAGGGATTGTCCATCCAGACGAATGGGTTTCATCAGCGGCCCGCCAGTGCGCGAGTCTGCTCGAGCTCGACGCGCAGTGCGGAAGCGAGCTGATCGCGGGTAGTCTCGAACTGCTGCTCGCGCGCCAGGTCCTTCACCGTGACCACACCGCGCGCCAATTCATCCTCACCGGCAAGCACCACGAAACGGATGCCCGCCCGCGAGGCGTACTGGAACTGCTTGCCCAGCTTCTTCGGTTCCATCTGCACTTCCGTATTGATACCGCCCGCGCGCAGCCGCCGCGCTATGTCCAGCGATTCGGTAAGTTGGTTCTCTTCCATCAAGGCCACCATCGCCTGCACCGAACTTTCGTCCACGCCCGCCACCAGCCCCGCTTCGCGGAGCTGCCAGAACAGGCGGGTCAGGCCGATGGAAATACCCACACCCGGCAGCTTCGATTTGCTGTAGTGGCTGGCGAGATCTTCATAGCGCCCGCCCGAACAGATGGAACCGATCTGCGGGTAATCGTCGAGGAAGGTTTCGTAAACGGTACCGGTGTAATAATCGAGGCCGCGCGCGATCGACAAGTCGACCTGATAACGAGACCGTTCGATGCCCAGCTGGCTCAACATCACAATGACCTCGGCCAGCTCGTTCACGCCCTGCTTCAAACTCTCCGGCCATTGACCGTCGAAGACGGTTTCCAGGCTCTTCAACAGCATCAGGTCCGGATCGGTAGCCGCCGTCAATTGCGGCAAGCCCTGGGCCAGGTTCCTGGCGCAGATATCCAGGTCTTCGAGGCGCGCTTCAGGACGGCAGGAATCGAACAGCGCGTAGAGCAATCGGGCTACGTCTTCCGGTGACATGCCCCGGTCGAGAAGCGCCTGATTCGTAGCGCTCCGGCCGCGCTTGTCGGTCTTGTCGACCTCGCGCAGAATCTCGGCCTGGAGATCGGATTCGACGATGCCGAGCACGTCGAGGATCCCACGCAGCAGCTTGCGATTATTGAGTCGAATGGTGAACGCGCCGATCGCCAGCTCGGAAAACACGCTGTGTATCACCGCCGGTATCTCGGCATCGAAACGGATGCTCAGCGCATCCTTGCCGACCACATCGATGTCGCACTGGTAGAACTCGCGAAAACGGCCGCGCTGGGCGCGCTCGCCGCGGTATACGCGCTGGATCTGGTATCGGCGGAACGGGAAGGCCAACTCGTGCTCGTGTTCGGCCACGTAGCGCGCCAGCGGCACGGTCAGATCGAAGCGAAGCGCGAGCTCAGGCAATCCTTCTCCAGCCTTTTCGAGCGCACCGGTCGACTGCGCGAAATACACCTGCCGCTCGGTTTCCCCGCCCGACTTGGTCAGCAGCACCTCGGACAGCTCGAATACCGGCGTCTCCACCGGCAGGAAGCCGAACCGCTCGTAGTTGCGGCGGATCGTGTCCAGCATGCGCTGGAAGGCGATCTGGTCGCGGGGCAACAGCTCCATGACCCCTGGCGGCGTGCGCGGCTTGATCAAGCGGGAAACTCCTGGATGGCGGCCGCGGAGCGGCCAATGACGGCAAGCCGCCATTTTAGCGGCTGAACGGCCGAAGCAGGCGGGCGCGTGCGCGCTACTTGCCCCGATGGGGGGCGACTGAATACAATACGCGGCTTCATCGGGGTGTAGCTCAGTCTGGTAGAGCGCTACGTTCGGGACGTAGAGGTCGCAGGTTCGAATCCTGTCTCCCCGACCAAGAAGACCAATAACCGGCCCCGCGCCGGTTTTTTGTTGCCCTCAGGGCAGGTTCCGGGTCTGGCCGCTGCCGCGCACCACGAAACGCTCCACAGTCAGCGCTTCCAGCCCCATCGGGCCATAGGCATGCAGGCGGGTGGTGGAAATGCCGATCTCGGCCCCCAGTCCCAGCTCGCCGCCGTCGGAAAAGCGCGAGGAAGCGTTCACCATCACTACCGCCGAACGCAGCGACTGCACGAAACGTTCCGCATTGCCCTCGTCCCGGGTGGCGATGACCTCGGTATGGTCCGAACCGTATCGGCGGATATGGGCAATGGCCTCATCCAGGCTGTCAACGACCCGCACGGCGATCACCAGATCCAGGAATTCGGCGGCGTAGTCCTCTTCGGTGACCGGTTTCGCTGCCTCCATGAACCCAATGCTGCGTGCGTCGGCCCGCACCTCCACTCCCCGTTCCGCCAGCGCCGCCGCGGCAGCGGGAAGGAAATCGCCGGCGATATCCGCGTGCACCAGCAGCGTTTCCAGAGAGTTGCAGGCGCTGGGGCGCGATACCTTGCCGTCGATCAGCAGGCGCAAGGCGAGGTCCGGATCGGCGCTGGCATCCACGAACAAATGGCAAACGCCTTTGTAGTGCTTGATGACCGGCACGCGCGCGTGTTCGGCGACGAAACGGATCAGACCTTCGCCACCGCGTGGGATAGCCAGATCGATGATGTCGGTCAGCTGCAGCATCTCAAGCATGGTTTCCCGGCGCAGGTCGGTGACCAGGGTCAAGGCCGCATCCGGCAACCCCGCGTCGCGCAGCGCGCGCTTCAGCGCGGCGGCGATGGCGGTGTTGGAATGAATGGCTTCGGAGCCCCCACGCAGCATCACGCCGTTGCCGGCCTTCAGGCAGAGCGCCGCAGCGTCGGCGGTGACGTTGGGGCGCGCCTCGTAGATCATCGCGATCACGCCCAGCGGCGTTCGCACGCGTTCGATGGCGATGCCATTGGGCCGGGTTTCCCTGCGGGTCACCTGTCCGACCGGATCGGGAAGCTCGGCGACCTCGCGCAATGCATCCGCAATGACCGTCAGTCCCTTGGCGTCCAGCTTGAGCCTGTCGAACATGGCGCCGCCGATACCTTTGGCCGTAGCGGCCTCCAGATCCTCGCGGTTGGCTTGCAGGATCGGAGCTTCATCCGCTTCCAAGGCCGCGGCCATCGCGCGCAGCAGATCGTTCTTCGCGGAAGTAGGCAACTGCGCGATGTGCCGGGCGGCGTCGCGGCAGGCTACGGCTTGGGATCTGATGTCGCTCATGCATGCATTCCTGTTTTACCGGCCATCCGGGCGTTTTCTTGTGGGAGCTGCGTAAGCTGCGACCCGGAGAAATCGGCCCTCCGGAAAAAATCCGGAAATTCATGAACCAAGGTCGCAGCTTACGCAGCTCCTACAAAAGCACCAGGTCGTCCCGGTGGATCACGTTCTCGCCGTAGTTGTAGCCGAGTATGGATTCGATGTCGCGCGAGTGCCGCTTGGCGATGCGGCGGATATCGACGGCCGAGTACTGGCAGACGCCACGGGCGATGCCGCGGTCGCCGTTTTCGTCGCGCAAGCGCACTTCGACCATATCGCCCCGGCGGAAATCGCCTTCGGCCGCAACCACGCCGCCCGGCAGCAGCGAGGCGCCCTTCTCGCCCATTGCGCGCGCCGCGCCCGCGTCCACGATCACGCCGCCCGCCTCCAGCGGCACATTGCGCAACCAGTATTTGCGCGCCGCCACGCGGTTCTGCGCCGGGCGGAAGCGGGTTCCATGGAATCCACCCTGCGCCAGCGCGTCCACCGCATCGGCCCGCGTGCCGTTGAACAGAAAGGTTTCGATGCCCGCCGCCGCCGCTTTCGCCGCCGCCTCCAGCTTGGTGCGCATACCGCCCGTTCCGCTGCTGCTGCCGGCATCGCCCGCCATGGCGAAGAACTCCGGCGTCAGCGCTTCCACGTCCTGGATCGGTGTCGCATCGGCGTGGGTGCGCGGATTGGCGGTGAAGAAGCCGTCGATATCAGTGGCGATGAACAGCGCATCCGCGTCCACCAGCGCGGCGATCACTGCGGCCAGGTTGTCGTTGTCGCCGAGCTTGAGTTCGTCGACCGAGACCGTGTCGTTCTCGTTGATCACCGGCAGAGCGCCAAGCGAGAGCAGCTCGTTCAAGGTCGCGCGCGCATTGAGATAACGGCGGCGATTGCGCAAGTCGTCGTGGGTCAGCAATACCTGTGCGACCGGACGGTCGAACAGACTTTGCCACAGGCCGATCAGCCGGGCCTGACCCAGCGCGGCGAGCGCCTGGCGCTCGGCCATCGCCGCGCCCGCGTCGGCCTTGCGATGGATCACCGCCCTGCCCGCCGCAACGGCGCCGGAAGACACGATCACCACTTCTTTGCCTGCCGCCAGGCTGGCCGAAACGAACTGCGACAGGCCCAGCGCATGGCGCGGGCTGAGACCCTCGCCGTCCGCGGCCAGCAGACTGCTGCCGACTTTGAGTACGGCGCGGCGCCAGGCAGGCAGCGTTTGTTCGGCGAAGGCGGATTCGGCGGAAGTCATGTCATCGGGCTCAGCGGGCATTCCATTCGTAGACGGTCAGGGAAGAGGAGTCCGAGGTGGCCAGAGGGTCGTCAGCGGCGATAGCTTGCGCCTCCGTCAGCGAGGCCACGTTCAACAGATAAGCGCCGCCGCTCTTGTCGCTGAAGCCGCCGGTCATTTCCAGCTTTCCTGCCGAACGCAGGTCGTCCAGGAAGGCGAGATGCGGCGCCACCACCTCCTCGCTGAAGTTCGGCTTGCGCATCGCCATCACCAGATAGCGATTTGTTTTCGACCCGTCAGACATCGGTATCCCCCACGTAGGAGCGACGTAAGTCGCGACTGAAACACCGGTACAAACCATGCTTTCAACAACGTGTATTCGCGACTTACGTCGCTCCTACGTCCGCTTGCTCAAGGATTTCCAGCGTTCACGTAATTCATTCAGGCGCAGATCCGCGGCAGCGCCTGGCGACACCCGTGCCGCCAGACTGGCTTCGGGCGTACGGCCTGCGCCGGCCTGATCGGCCGATGCGGCCGCCGCGCGATAGGCTTCGCGGAACGGCACGCCCGCCGCGGCCTGTTCCACCGCCACATCGGTTGCGTACATGCCCGAATCCATCGCCGCCCGCATCCGATCCTCGCGCCACTCCAGGTTCGCCAGCAGGTCCGGCAACAGTTCCAACGCCGGCAGACCGCGGCCGAACCCATGGAATATCGCGCCTTTGCTGCCCTGCAGGTCGCGGTGGTAGCCGGACGGCAGCGACAACAGCTGCTCGATCTCGGTCCGCGCCGCCGCCACACTGGCGTGGGTGGCACGCATCAGTTCGATCACGTCGGGGTTGCGCTTGTTCGGCATGATCGAACTGCCGGTGGTGTACTGCGCGGGCAGCGAAACGAAACCGAACTCGGCGCTGGTGAACAGCGACAAGTCCCAGGCGAGCCTGCGCAGGTCCAGCGTAGCGCTGCCCAGCGCCTCCAGCGCCGCCATCTCGAACTTCCCGCGCGAAAGCTGCGCATAGATCGGACTGACCTGCAGACGTGCGAAATCCAGTGCCCGCGTGGTGTGGTCGCGATCCAGCGGCAGGTTGACGCCATAGCCGGCGGCGGTGCCCAACGGATTGGCGTCGATCAGGCGATGGGTGTCGTTGGCGCGAATGGCATTGTCGATAAAAGCTTCCGCCCAGCCCGCCCACCACATGCCCGCCGAGGAAACCACCGCGCGCTGGATGTGCGTGTAACCGGGGAGGGGAAGGTTTTTTTCCGCTTCGGCACGGTCCAGCGCGACTTTGGCGATCTGGCGGCTCAATCCCGAGACCCGCGCGAGTTTCTCTTTCAACCATAGACGCGTCGCCACCAGAATCTGATCGTTGCGGCTGCGGCCGGTGTGGATCTTGCGGCCGGCGTCGCCCAGACGCTCGGTCAAGCGCGACTCGATGGCCGAATGGCAATCCTCAAAACGATCGTCCAACACGAAGACCCCGCTGCGGAAATCGTCGGCCAGCATGTCCAGCTCGCGCTGCAACCCGGACAACTCATCGGCCGAGAGAATGCCGATGCGCTGCAGGCCTTCGGCATGCGCCTTGCTGGCGGCGATATCGTGCAGGAAGAACTCGCGATCCAGAATCACATCGTCGCCAGCCAGGAACTTCTGGATCCGGGCATCGACGCTCACACCGGGTTTTTGCCATAACAAATCGGACATCGGTTTTCTCCAGCCTTCCTGCTCAACGGGTATGCCCGCTTCGCCATTGGTAGGGCGGGCACTGCCCGCCGCTTCGGTGACTTCGGTAACAGGCGGGCAATGCCCGCCCTACTATTCCATCGGTATCGACGTCAGTTCGTCGAAACCGAAGGCGGTATTCAGGTTCTGCATGGCCTGCGTTGCGGCGCCTTTGAGCAGGTTGTCGAGCGTGGCCACCACCACCACCCGCTTGCCGCCCGGCGCCACGGTGAAACCGCCGATCTCCACTCCATGCTTGCCCGCGATCCTGCTGACCCAGGGCGCTTCGTCCAATATCCGGATCAAGGGCTCATCGGCGTAACGCGAACGGTACAGCGCGCGGACCTCCTCCACTTTCATCGCCGTGTCCAGCCACAGATTGACCGTCATGGTGATGCCGCGGAAATGCGGGGCTACGTGCGGCATGAATTCCACGGGCACTCCCAGATGGCGGGAGACCTCGCGCTCGTGCAGGTGATCGGCCAGCGCGTAAGGCATCAGGTTGTCGCGCAGCTTGCCGGTGTCGTTCTTGTCCGAAGGCGTGGTGCCGGCTCCGGAATATCCGGAAACGCCGAAACATTGCGGCGGCCCCGCCAGTCTGCCGAGCAAAGGCGCGATGGCAAGCTGCATGGCGGTCGCATAGCAACCCGGGTTGCTGATGCGTTTCTGCCCCGCATAGTTCGCGCGGGTGAGCTCGGGAAGCCCGTAATACCAGTCTTCGCTGAAGCGGTAGTCGGCCGAGAGGTCGACGATCAGAGTATCGGTCGCCTGCGCCTCCAGCGCCGCGGCGAAGTCGCCGGCCTTGCCGTTGGGCAGCGCCAGGATCACGGCATCCACGCCGCGCTCGGCGACTTGTTCGTGGCCCAGACTTTCGTAGCGAAGCTCGCCGGCGAAACCTTCGATATGCGCACGGACAGGCTGCCCGGCCAGTTCGCGCGAAGACACGAACGCCAACTCCAATTGCGGATGCCGGGCGATGAGGCGGGTCAGTTCGGCGCCGGTATGCCCGCGCGCGCCGACCAGGCCGACGGTCTTACTGGCCATGCAGGCGGTCCCCTTTTTCCAGTTTGTAGAGCAGGTTGCTTTTCACCCCCGGCCATTCGCTGCCGAGAATGGAGAACACCACCGTATCGCGCAGGCTGCCATCGGCATGGCGACGGTGGTTGCGCAGCACGCCGTCCTGCTTGGCGCCAAGGCGCGCGATGGCGGTACGCGAGGCATGGTTGAACCAGCTCGTCTCCAGATACACCGAGGCACAGCCCAGGCTCTCGAACGCATGTGTCAACAGCAGCAGCTTGGCCTCGGTATTCAGGCCGGTGCGCTGCACCCGCGGCGCATACCAGGTATAGCCGATGCTCAGCTTGGGCACCGACGGATCGACCTCGTAGAAGCGGGTGCTGCCGACGACCGCACCCTCCGCATCGCGGACCACGAACGGCACTTCCAAACCTTGTGCGTGCTTCTGCAGCGCCGTTCCGAACCAGGCTTCCGCATCCGCTGATTTGGGGACGTTGGTGTACCAGAGCTCCGAGAGCGCGTCGCCTTGCAGGGCAAGTTGCAGCCCGGCGATGTGTTCGACAGTCAGCGCTTCAAGGGAAACGTGACGACCTAGCAGGCGCGGCGCCTGCCAGTTGACGGGAAGTGGTTGCAGGCTCATCTCAATCCACCAGCGTGGGCACGCGCGTGCGGCAATGCGCCACGCAGCGCTCGATGTCGGCAAAATCCTCGATGCCGTACCAGAACACCTTCCACTTCTCCTGTTTGTAGCATCCGTCGGACTCGGCGTAGTAGAAGATATTGACTTGATTGTTGTGGCGCGAACGCCAGAACAGCTGCGGATTCTCCTCGCGCATCACGTGCCAGACCGCACGTCCCAGGCCCTCGCCCTGGGCGTCGTCCAGCACGGCGAATTTATCGAGGTAAGCGAAGCCTTCTTCGCGGGTAAGGATGAGTGCGGTGCGGTAGTTCTCGCTGATGTAGATGCGATGGGGAACGGTTTTTTTGAAATAGTCGGCAACCAGTTTGCGGCCGAAGCTGGATTCAATGAGCTCGCGCATGCGCTCCAGATCCACCCCTTGCCACGAATCGAAACGCAACACGCGCTCGCCGCGGCGTACCAGGGTCCCCGAACCCCGATGGGTGAACAATTCCTTGGCCAGCTCCGCCGGTTTGGTGATCGACACCGACGAAGTCAGCGGCAGCTTGTCCAGCAGATCCTTGATCTGCTCTATCTTTACCCGCATGCCGCCGTTGATCCACGGCTGCGCCATCAGTTCGTCGTACTCGGTGGACAGGTTGATCGAGTCGATCACCGCGCCCTTGTCGTCCAGCAATCCGCCGGTGCCGGTGAGGAAGATGATCTTGTACGGCTGCAGCACCTGCACCAGTTCATTGGCGGCGAAGTCGGCATTGATGTTGAGGATCTGTCCGCCCACTGTTTCGCCCAGACTGGCGATGACCGGAATCGAGCCCGCTTTCAAGCTGGCTTCTATCGGCGACTGGTTGATGCGCTTCACTTCGCCGACCAGGCCAAAGGTCTGATGGTCCTTGTACTCGGCTTCGAATACGCCCGAAACGATCGAAGTCGCACGCGCACCCGATTCCTGCAAGGCTTCCACCAGGGCCAGATTCTGCTGCAGGAATACCTTGCGCACGATGGCCAGCACTTCCGGCGTGGTCACACGCAAGCCATCGACGGTCTGCTTGACGATGCCGGCGGCGGTCATTTCCTCGTCCAGCTGCGGGCCGGCGCCGTGCACGACGATGGGCGTCAAGCCCACTTCCTGCAGGAACGACAGCGATGAGGTCAGCGCCTCCAGATCGTCGCGCAGCACCGCCCCGCCCACCTTGACTACGGCAAAGCGTTTGGCGTCCAGCTGCGAAAAGCGCTTGACGTACTGTGAGATTTCTTTCGCGCTAGCCATGCTGGACAGCAGGCGGATGATGGTCTGCCGGGTTTGTTTGTGCGATTCCATTTCTTTAGTCGGTTCCTAAAATGCGCTGCACCGTAGCGGCGTAATGTTGAAGTTGCTCGAGCGACACCCACTCGTCGGCGGTGTGCGCCTGGGCGATATCGCCCGGACCGTAGACCAGCGCGGTCAGCCCCGCTTGCGAGAACAGCGAAGCCTCGGTCCAGAAATCCACCGCGTTGCCGACGGGCAAGCCGAGTTCGTCGGCCAGGTCGCGCGCGGCCAACCGGCGCTCCTCGGCACGCGCCACATCGCCGGACGGCAGCGATGGGCCGCGGAAGGTTTCCTCGTACTCGGCCAGTGCATCGACACTGGAGAAGTCGCGGAACTGCGCATGCAGGGCATCCATATCCTGCGAAGGCAGCGGACGGAAGCCGAAGCGCACTTCGGCGCTCGGCGCGATCATGTTGGCCTTGATGCCGCCCTCGATCCGGCCGATGTTGAAACGCAAACCAGTCAGCCCGCCAAAGCGCAGATGGTGCTGCGACTGCACGAAATCCAGTGCCGAGGTGCCCCAGCGCATGGCGTTATGCACGGCGCTGAGCGACAGCGCGTTTTCTGCCGAGGCATGCCCGGCCTGGCCTTTGAACGCCATGCGAACCGCGCTAATGCCGCGATGCGCCAATACCGCCTGGCCTTGGGTGGGTTCGGCGATGATGGCTTCGGTAAAGCCGTGGTCGCGCGCCAGGAAGGCGGCGATGCAACGCGGATCGTTGGCTTCTTCGTCGCTGCTGAACAGAAAGGCAGCATCGCCTTGCGTCTTCTGCGCGGCGGCGATCAATCCCGCCGCAGCGCCCTTGATGTCGCAGGCACCCAGGCCGATGGCACGATCCTGAGCCACCCGCAACTTCAGCGGGTCGGCCGTCCACGCCGGCGACGACGGCACGGTATCCAGGTGCACGTTGAACACGCGCTTCGGTTGCCCGCGCACGGCGAATAGCGACACCGCACCGGCGCCGTGGTCGGTCACTTCGATACGAAAGTCCGGAAGTTGCGCACGGATGTAGTCGAAGATGCCGCCTGTGGTGATGGCACGCGGCGGATTACGGGTGTCGTAGGACACCAGTGCTTCGAGATGTTTGAGGACGGAGTTCAGCATTCGGGAGTTGCGCCTGTCATCGATAAACCATCGATCGTCATCCCAGCGAACGCCGGGGTCCATTTTGGTCTTGCTTTGGCACCCAGATCGAGGCGCAGCAGCCAAAGCAAAATGGATTCCAGCGTTCGCTGGAATGACGACGTTTTGTTCTGCAACCTTCTCAACGATTTATCTCAGCCCATAGCGTGCTGCTCATCCCGAACAGCTTGATGAAGCCCTCCGCCTCCTCCACGCCCCAGTCGGCCGACTGCGCATAAGTGGCGCCCTTGGCATGCAGCAGGTGCGGCGACTTCACCGCCACCGCATCGACACGGCCACCGCGGGTTTCCAGCACCACTTCGCCATTGACTGTGGCCTGCGATGAAGCCAGGAACGCTTCCAGATCGGTCTTGATGGGATCGTGGTAGAAACCTTCGTACACCACTTCCACCCATTTGCGCGCCACATCTGGCTTGAAGCGGTTCTGCTGCTTGGTCAGCACGGCCTCTTCCAGCGCCCGATGCGCGGCCAGCAGCGAGATCAGGCCAGGAGCTTCGTACACGATGCGGCCCTTCAGGCCGATGGTGGTGTCGCCGGTGTACATGCCGCGACCGACACCGTAGGGCGCGAACAATGCGTTGAGCCTGGCCAGCAGCTTGGCGCCTTCCATCGCCTGTCCGTCGAGCGTCACCGCCTCGCCGTTCTTGAAACCGATCGCGACCTTCAACGCCTGTTCCGGCCATTCGCTGCGCGGCGCGCACCAGCCGCGCGCGCCTTCGCCCGGCGCTTCCCACTTGTCGATCTCGCCGCCGGACAGGGTCACGCCCAACAGGTTCTCGTTGATGGTGTAGCTCTTCTGCTTGGCGCGCACGCCGAAACCGCGCGCTTCCAGATACTCCTGCTCGTAGGCGCGGGTCTGGGTGTGTTCCTTCTGGATTTCGCGGATGGGCGCGACGATCAGATAGTCGCCGGAAGCCTTCACCGCCAGATCGAAGCGCACCTGATCGTTGCCCATGCCGGTACAGCCGTGGGCGATGGCGTTGGTACCGAGCTCTTTGGCCCGCGCCAGCGCGGCGTCGACGATGAGATAACGATCGGACACAAGCAACGGATACTGGCCCTGGTAGCCCTCGCCCGCCCATACGAACGGCTTGACGAAACCTTCCCAGATCGCAGGACCGCCATCGACGGTAACGTGGCTGGCGGCACCCAGTTCGGCGGCTCGCTGTTCGATATAGGCGCGTTCTTCGGCATCCACGCCGCCGGTATCGGCGAATACGGTGTGCACGGCCCAGCCTTGTTCCTGCAGATAGGGAACGCAGAAGCTGGTGTCCAACCCGCCCGAGAAGGCGAGGACGATGTCTTTGGGGGAGGCAGTCATTTTTTTTGGTCTCGTAGGGTGGGCCTTGGCCCACCGGGTTGCGGTTGGAATTCTTATTTGATCAAGGCAGCCATGATGGCCTTCTGCACATGCAGGCGGTTCTCCGCCTCATTGATAGCGAGGCATTGCGGCGAATCCATGACGGCATCGGTCGCCTTGACGTTCCGGCGCAGCGGCAGGCAATGGCTGAAGACGCCGTTGTTGGTCAGCGCCATCTTGCGTTCATCGACGATGAAGTGCTTGTACTGGTCGCGGATGGGCTTCTCCGGTTCCCAGTTGCCGAAGTAAGGCAACGCTCCCCAGCTCTTGGCGTAGACGACATCGGCGCCCGCGTAGGCGTTGTCGGTGTCATGGCTGACGCGAAGCGAGCCCCCATTCTCGGCCACGTTCTGCTCGGCCCAGCCCATGTAGCGCTCGTCCAGCACGTACTCCGGCGTGGGGCACAGCAGAGTCACGTCCATGCCCATGCGTGTGGCAATGGTCAGGGCCGAGTTGGCCACGGCGGTATTCAACGCCTTGGGGTGGTAGGTCCAGGTCAGCACGTACTTCTTGCCGCGGAGATCGTGAGTGCCGAAATGCTCCTGCAGGGCCAGCACGTGCGCCAGCTCCTGGCACGGATGGGTGATGGTCTCCATGTTGATCACCGGCACCGGCGAATACTTGGCGAAGCTCTTCAGCACGATGTCTTCGCGGTCGTAGGACCAATCGACGAATTTCGGGAAGGCGCGCACGCCGATCAGGTCCACATAACGGCCCAGCACGCGGGCGACCTCGGCGATATGCTCCTCGGTGTCGCCGTCCATCACCGTGCCCAGGTTGAACTCGATCGGCCACGCGTCCTTGCCCGGCTGCAGCACCACGGCATGGCCGCCCAGCTGGAATGCGCCCAGCTCGAAACTGGTGCGGGTGCGCATGGAGGGATTGAAGAACACCAGCGCGATCGATTTGCCTTTCAGCGCATCGCCCAGCTTGTGCCGCTTGTACAGTGCGGCCTGCGTCAGCAGCGCGTCCAGGTCGCTACGCGACCAGTCCTGCGTATTCAAGAAATGTTTGGTTGCATCCGGCTTCATTGCGACTTCCTAAGGTCCAGAAACGAAAAAACCCAGCGTCAGGCTGGGTTCCGGTTGAACAAGCAGTAACGTCCGGCGACCCAGCTAGATAAGCGGTTCCGGTCGGCGAGCACGAGACGTCATTCCCGAGGCCATCCGGGCGGCGCTTGCGTGCAGGTGGGTGTTCATCTTCATGGGCCCGCATCGTCGCATGCAGGGTGCCTTGGCGCAAGGCTCAAGGCGTGGCGAGGTTCTGGCCGGGTATGTACGGCATCACAGAAACCCGGATACGCAGCCGATTGCCGGGGTCTTCGGACAGGCGCGAACGGTATTTGAAACCCTTGTAGACGTAGTCCACGTCGTAGGCGATGGGGCGGCGGAACTCGCGCTCCACCGGCACCATGCGGCAGCTGGGCTTGGCCGGTTCGGTCTTGGGCGCGGGCTCCGGGTCGCGGGTGAACACACCCTTCACCGAATCCATGATCTTCGACCAGCGGCCTTCGTCCTGGGGCGGCGCGGGCTTGGGGGCCTGTATTTCTTCGCAGCGCATTTCGGTGCGCGAGGCGCGCAGAGTCTGGTAGACAGGCTCGACCGCCAGCACCTGGGCGTAGTCCAGGCGCACGTTTTCCACCGGGAGCACCGTGATCGGGGCAGCATCCTGGGCCACGGCCGGCGCAGCTGCAAAGGCGGAAAGGCAGAACCCGAGTAATGTGTAGCGATACAGGTGCATTAGGCCGCTTAACTGGAATTCCGGGCTCCAGTGTCAGGGAGCGTGCCTTGAGAGGGGCTGAATCGATGCTGTCGAAGCCAGGGACGGGTCGGTAGAATCGTCCTGCTACCCCACCCGTGCCAATATCGATGACCCTGCGACTGCACAATAACCTGACACGACAGGTCGAAACCTTCGTGCCCATGGATCCGACCTGCCCCACCATGTATCTGTGCGGCCCGACGGTCTACAACTACGTGCACATCGGCAATGCGCGCGGTCCGGTGGTGTTCGGAGTGCTGGCCGCCCTGCTCCGCCGCCGCTTCGGCGGCCTGCGCTACGCCCGCAACATCACCGACATAGACGACAAGATCAACGCGGCGGCCAAGGAGTTGGGCGTGCCCATTTCCACCATCACCGACAAGTACGCCGCTGCTTATCGGGAAGACATGGCCGGCCTGGGTGTGGTGCCGCAGGACCTGCAGCCCGAAGCGACGGCGCACGTTCCGCATATCATCTCCATGATCGAGCGCCTGATCGAAACCGGCCATGCTTATGCCGCCGAAGGCCACGTGCTGTTCGCGGTGGCGACCTTCGCCGACTACGGCAAGCTTTCGCGCCGAGACCCGGAGGAAATGCTGGCAGGTGCGCGGGTGGAAGTGGCTCCTTACAAACGCGATCCCGGCGATTTCGTGCTTTGGAAGCCTTCCACCGACGATCTACCGGGCTGGGAGTCGCCCTGGGGCCGTGGGCGACCGGGCTGGCATATCGAATGCTCGGCGATGATCGAGGCGATCTTCGGCGAAACCATCGACATCCATGCCGGCGGCATGGACCTGCAATTTCCGCACCACGAAAACGAGATCGCGCAGAGCGAATGCGCGCATGGCGGAAAGGTATTCGCCCGTTTCTGGGTGCACAACGGCATGCTGAATTTCGGCGGCGCCAAGATGTCCAAATCGGTGGGCAACGTGGAGCGCGTGCATGAGCTGCTGAAGCGGCATCCGCCGGAAGCGTTGCGTTATGCGCTTCTTTCCGCGCATTACCGGCAGCCGCTTGAATGGTCCGATAGCTTGATCGAGCAATCGGTGCGCACGCTGGATCGGCTGTATGGGACGTTGCGCGATCTGGCCGAGATCCAGGCTGAAGCCGAAATTCCGGTCATCGTGGAAGCCACTCTGGACGACGATCTGAATACCCCGCAAGCGCTGGCCGAGTTGGCGCGTATCGCCAGCGAGGCGCGCAAGGCGGTCGTGCCAGTGGACAAGGCGCGTCTGAAGTCCGAATTGCTGGGTGCGGGCCTGGCCTTGGGACTGCTGCAACAGGAAGCGGCGGACTGGTTCGGTCGCGGCGCCTCCGGCGACGACGACATCCGCATCCAGGCCTTGATCGACGAGCGTAACGACGCCAAGAAGAACCGCGACTTCGCGCGCTCCGATGCCATCCGCGACCAGCTGGCCGCCGAAGGCGTTTTGCTGGAAGACACGGCGCAGGGCGTACGCTGGAAGCGGGCCTGATGTCTCTCCCTTCTCCCGTCGGGAGAAGGTGGCGCGAAGCGCCGGATGAGGGTACGTCGGAGCCAGCTACGTCCGAACCACCATCATCGCTACGCCGTACCCTCACCCCAACCCCTCTCCCGAAGGGAGAGGGGCTTAGATCCACTGGATTATTAGATTTCCGATGACTGACACGATCTTCCCCCTCGAATCCACGCCCACCGAAGCCCAACTCGCCATCAAGGAAGAATTCGGCTTCTTCGGCGACTGGTCGGAGCGTTACCAGTACCTGATCGACCTGGGACGCAAGCTGCCGGCCTTCCCTGAAGAGTGGAAGACCGAGGAAAACCGCCTGCTGGGTTGCCAGTCGCTGGTCTGGATCGTGCCGCAAGGCGACGCGGAGCGGCTGGATTTCAACGCTATCAGCGATTCGGCCATCGTCTCGGGCCTGATCTATCTGGCGCTGCGGGTGTATTCGGGCCGCTCGGCCACCGAGATTCTCGCGACGCAGCCGGATTACATCGGCGACATCGGACTGGCCAAACATCTGTCGCCGACGCGCAGCAACGGATTGGCCGCGATTCTGGCTTTCATTCAGGACACCGCACGAAACCACGCATGAGCGACGCTGCCGCGATGCCCGCTTCGCCCGGGCACGACTCACCCCTGCGCAACCGTGGCTTCATCGGCCTGTTGGTCTATCGCCTGCTGGCGATGCTGTCCTACCAGATCGTGGCGGTGACCGTAGGCTGGCATATCTATCAGATCACCCGCGACGCGTTGGCGCTGGGCTTGATCGGCCTGACCGAGGTCGTTCCCTACTTCTGCTTCGCCCTGTTCGCAGGTTATGCGGTCGACCACATGCGCCGGCGCAGGCTGGGCATGTACGCGTGCCTGGGCCTGTTGCTGACCACGCTGACTCTGGCGGGCGTGGCCAGCGGACGCATTCCTTCCTTCGGCACTCTCACCATCTACGCCGCCATCGCCGTCAACGGCGTGGTGCGGGCTTTCCTGGCGCCGGTGTACACGGCACTGTTCGCGCGCGTGCTGCCGCGCGAGCAGTACGCACGGGGCGCGGGCATAGGCAGCGTGGTGATGCAGACCGGTCTGGTGCTGGGCCCGGCCATGGGCGGGCTGCTGGTGGCCTGGGGCGGCAACACGCTGGCCTATCTGGTTGCCGCCGGTTTCGCCGCCGCCGCCGCGATCGCGATCGTTTCCCTGCGCGTCACCGAGCCACCCGCGCCGCCGGAACGCGCGCCCATCTTCAAGAGCATCGGCGAAGGCCTGCGCTTCGTGTTCAACAATCAGGTCGTACTGGGCGCGCAGGCGCTGGATATGTTCTCGGTGCTGTTCGGCGGCGCGGTGGCGCTGCTGCCGGCCTTCATTCACGACATCCTGCATTACGGTCCCGAAGCGCTCGGCATCCTGCGCGCCGCACCCGCCGCCGGCGCGGTGCTGGTGGGCCTATGGCTGGCCCGGCACCCACCCAAACGCAATGCCGGACGGCTGTTGCTGTATGCGGTCGCCGGGTTCGGTCTGTGCATCATCGGTTTCGCACTGTCGCGGGACTTCTGGCTGTCTGTGCTGATGCTGGCGCTTTCGGGCATGTGCGATGGCGTGTCGGTGGTGTTGCGTTCGACCATACTGCAGTTGGCCACGCCGGACGAAATGCGCGGCCGTGTTTCTTCGATCAACGGCATCTTCATCGGGTCCTCCAACGAGCTGGGTGCATTCGAATCCGGACTGGCGGCGCGCCTGCTGGGGTTGGTGCCTTCGGTGATATTCGGCGGCTGCATGACCCTGGTGGTGGTGGGCGCAACCGCATGGAGGGCGCCGAAGCTGCGGCGGCTGGATCTGCAGGACTTGCAGTAGCCCGGCGCCGACACAGGCGTAAACTGACTCCCTTCCCAAAGCGGAGTCATGCCATGGGCACCGAAACCGTTCGCGGCAAGCAGGTCGTCATCCATTTCGACAGCGAGCGCTGCATCCACTCGCGCAATTGCGTGCTGACCCATCCGGATGTGTTCGTCCCCAACGTGGAGGGCGAATGGATCCATCCCGACGCGGTTTCCGCCGATGAAGTGGCGCTCACCGCCCGTATCTGTCCTTCCGGCGCGATCCGCTACGAGCGCCTCGATGGGCAGAGCGGCGAGCCGGCGCCGCTGGTCAACACGGTGCGGATACGCGAAGACGGGCCGCTGGCCTTCAATGCGCCGCTGCGTATCGGCGGCCAGGATCAGGGTCTACGTGCGACCCTTTGCCGCTGCGGTTTGTCGAAGAACAAACCATACTGCGACAACAGCCACGCCGAAGGCGTTTTCGTGGCGACCGGCGAACCGGCGATCAAGCCTTCCGAGGCATTGGCCGCACGCGCGGGCACGCTTGAAGTGGCGCCGCAACTCGACGGGCCACTGAAGGTTAGCGGCAATCTGGAAATCGTGAGCGGCACGGGCCACACGATCAATCGCATCAGCGAAACCTGGCTTTGCCGCTGCGGTCATTCGCAGAACAAACCTTATTGCGATGGTTCGCATAAGAAGGTTGGTTTTCAGGCTGAGGGCGCCTAGAAACCAGAGGCCGAAGTAGGAAGTAGCGGGCCAGGCATTGCTTTTGCTCCACCCACCACCCCGTGAGGCGCGGCAAGCAAGTCGGGATAAACCCCGCAGGGGCGGCGCACATGGATGTGCGCCGTTTCCGGAGGCGCAGGATGCGCCTTACGGAAATTCCCGGCTTGCTTGCGAACTCAACAGCTTCATCGTTGGGCGCGCTGTTAGGGCGGCTTTCTTTTGGTTACTTTTCTTTGCCGTTCAAAGAAAAGTGACTCGCGCAAAGCGCGGCTTTCAACAGCCGAATGGCTGGTCAACGCTTTTGCTTCAAGGCAAGAACTAAAGAGAGCAAAGCAAGATCAAGGGCACCCCTCCTCAATCCTCCCCTGCGCTGCGCGCAAGGGAGGAGGCAGAAGCTGAAGCAAAATCAAGATCAAGATCAAGATCAAGATGGATGACCAGCCATTCGGCTGTTGAAAAGCACTTCCAGCTCGCGCTTGGATGACGGCATGAAAAAGCCCCGCGATGCGGGGCTTTTTCTAGACTCTGCAACAAATTTTGACAGACGCAGTAATCAGTCGCCTTGCTGCTTCTGCAGATGCTCCCAACGCTCCTGCGCATCGATCGTGCGCTCGGCGGTCAGACGCGCTTCCAGACGCTCCAGGCCAATTTCCTCGCCCGTGTCCGCGCAATAACCGTAGTCCCCGCCATCCAGACGCTTCAGCGTGCTGTCGATCTTGCCGATCAGCTTGCGGTACCGGTCGCGGGTACGCAGCTCCAGAGAGTTCTCGGTTTCGCGGGTAGCGCGCTCGGCTTCATCGCCGACGTCGCGAACCTCGTCCTTCAGGTTCTCGATGGTCTGCTTGGATTCTTCCACCAGATCGGCGCGCCAGGTGAGCAGGCGCTGGCGGAAATATTCCAGCTGCAGAGTGCTCATGTACTCCTCATCCGCCGCCGGCCTGTAGCCATCGGGAATGATCGGACGACCGGTGGCTTCATCGATCTTGTAGGGCACCACCTTGACCTTGCCGCGCGGTGCGGGCGTGGCCGAAGGCTTGGAAACCACAGCGACAGCCACCTTGCCCACGGGACGCGGGATAGGGGCCTTGGCGACAGGAGCCGGAGCGGCGGCGGCGGATTTTGAGTTTTTAGAAGTTTTGGGGGCAGGCACGGGTTTTGTGGGAGTCGGTTTGACGGCTGGCGCCGGTGCCGGGTTTGCAGCAGCCTTGGGAACTGGCGCTTCGGCACGGCCAGCGGCCGGGGGGGCGGTCTTGGCAGGAGTCGCTTTGGCCGTAACCGGCTTGGTGGCCGGCTTCGGTACGGATTTGACGGAGGACTTGGATGGAGCAGCCGGTTTGACGGCAGCGGACTTCGCAGCAGCCTTGGCTGCGGGCTTGGGGGCGGGTTTCTGCGCAACCGGCTTTTTGGCCGGCGCGGCTTTCTTGGCGACGGGCGCCTTTTTGGCTGCAACCTTCTTGACCGGGGCTGCCTTCTTGGCGACGGGCTTGGCCGGGGCTTTCTTGGGGGCGGGCTTGGCCGGTGCCTTCTTGGCAACAGGCTTGGCCGCCGGCTTCTTGGCCGCAACCGGCTTGGCGACAGGCTTCTTGGCGACGGGCTTGGCGGGTTTCTTGGCCGGCTTGGCGGCCTTCTTCGCAGGTTTCTTTGCAGCCACGAAAAGCGCTTCCTTCAACTTCCCGGGCCCGGGAAGGGGGCGTCTTTATAGCCTACCCGGCGAGGTGCGGCAACCACGCGTTCACGCAACTCGCATATCATCGGTACATGGTCGGCCGTTTCCTCATTCTCATCCTGCGGTTTTACAAGCGCTTCATCAGTCCACTATTGGGGCCGCGCTGCCGCTTTGCGCCCAGTTGCTCGGAATATGCGATGCAAGCCATCGGTCGTTTCGGTCCGCTGAAGGGCAGTTGGCTGGCGGTGAGGCGGGTCGGCCGCTGCCATCCCTTCCACCCGGGCGGGCACGATCCGGTACCTGAAAAGCCCGCCCACCCTTCCCCGTCCACAGGAACCCCTTGATGCCCGGCACCTTGATAGTCAACGCCCGTCTGGTCAACGAAGGCCACGAGTTCGACGGCGACCTGCGTTTCGCCAATGGTCGCATCACCCACGTGGGTGGACAGCTGAGTGCGCAGCCCGGCGACCAGGTGATCGAAGCCGGCGGGCGCTGGTTGTTGCCCGGGATGATCGACGACCAGGTGCATTTCCGTGAACCCGGCCTGACCCATAAAGGCGATATCGCCAGTGAATCGGGCGCGGCCGCGGCCGGCGGCCTGACCACTTTCATGGACATGCCCAACACCACTCCACCGACGCTGGACGCCGAGGCACTGCAAGCCAAGTACCAGAGCGCCGCAGGCCGCGCCTGGGGCAACTTCGGCTTCTACCTGGGCGCCAGCAACGACAACCTGGAAGCGGTGCGCACACTGGACCCGAAGACTGCGCCGGGCATCAAGGTGTTCATGGGGGCTTCCACCGGCAACATGCTGGTCGATAATCCGGACACGCTGGACGCCATCTTCCGCGAAGCGCCCACACCCATCATCACCCACTGCGAAGACACGCCGACCATCGAGGCCAATCTGGCGCTGTTCAAGGTGCGCTATGGCGAGGACATTCCGGTGGAATGCCACCCGGACATCCGTTCGCGCGAGGCCTGCATCAAGTCCACGCGGCTTGCGCTGTCGCTGGCGCGCAAGCACGACACCCGCCTGCATGTGCTGCATATCTCCACTGCCGACGAGCTGGCGCTGTTCCAGGCAGGTCCGTTGGTCCGCGCCGACGGCGTACGCAAGCGGATCACCGCCGAAACCTGCATCCACTTCCTGCGCTTCGACCGCAGCGACTACGGGCGCCTGGGCAACCTGATCAAGTGCAACCCCGCCATCAAGGACGCCAGCGACCGCGAAGCGTTGATCCGCGCGCTGGCCGACAACGTCATCGACGTGCTGGCCACCGACCACGCGCCGCATACGCTGGAAGAGAAATCCAGGCCCTATTCGCAGGCGCCTTCCGGTTTGCCGCTGGTGCAGTACGCGCTGGTGGCGGCACTGGAACTGGTGCACGAGAAGAAATCGACCGCCGCGCAGATCGTCAACAAGGTTTCGCATGCGCCGGCGCAGTTGTTCGACGTCAAGGAGCGCGGCTATCTGCGCGAAGGCTACTGGGCAGACCTGGTGCTGGTTGAAAACGATCCGTTCACCGTGCGCCGCGAGGATGTGCTGTCGAAGTGCGGTTGGTCGCCTTTCGAAGGCACCACTTTCCAGTCGCGCATCGGCGCGACCTGGGTCAACGGACGCATGGTCTGGAACGGCGAGCAGCTGGTGGGCACGCCGAACGGACAGCGGCTGGAGTTCGATCGTTGAAAAAAGCGTTCGCGTTGCTGCTGGGGCTTGCCCTATCGCCCCTTTTCGCTTCGGCGCAACAGAATTCGCCTTCGCTGGACGCCAAGCTGGTATTTCCTGCCAATGTGCCGCAGGGTGGATTGGTGTTGGGCAAAGTGCCGCCGGGCAGCGAGGTGCGTTACGCCGGCCGCAACCTGCGGGTCAGCGGCTATGGCACGGTGGTGTTCGGCGTGGGCCGGGACGAAAGCGGGCCGCTGGAAGTAGAGGTCAAGCGGCCCGATGGAATTCGCGAGGCGACGCTGATCGCGGTGACCCGCCGCGACTGGCCGCTGGAGCAGGTCAGCGGCGTGCCGCCCAAGACCGTCAATCCGCCGCCGGCCATTGCCGAGCGGATCAAGCGCGAACAAGCCCTGGTGACCGCGGCGCGGATTCGCGACGACGACCGTACCGATTTCGCAAAACCTTTCGTGTGGCCAGTGCAAGGGCGCATCAGCGGCCGTTTCGGCAATGCGCGCGTCTACAACGGGCAGCCCGGCGCAGGACATTCCGGCATGGATATCGCAGCGCCCGCCGGCACGCCGGTCAAAGCGCCTGCGGCGGGCGTGGTGACCTTCGCCGCGCCCGATCTCTATCTCACCGGCGGTACGCTACTGCTGGATCACGGCTTCGGCGTCAGTTCCAATTTTCTGCACCTGTCGCGTATCGACGTGAAGGTAGGCGACCGCGTGGAGCAGGGGCAAGTCATCGCCGCGGTCGGTGCGACCGGACGCGCGACGGGGCCGCATCTGCATTGGGGGATGAATTGGTTCGATGTTCGCATCGATCCGCTATTGGTGTTGGAGCGCAAATAGCCTTACGGTTCACCTGCACCGCGCGCTGCGGCGCGTTCGTCACTACCAATACATCAATATTTCGTGGGCGCGGTTCGATGTTCGCATCGATCCGCTATTGGTGTTGGAGCGCAAATAGCCTTTACGGTTCACCTGCACCGCGCGCTGCGGCGCGTTCGTCACTACCAATACATCAA